>NZ_JBFUMS010000014.1:0-174749 GCF_054049255.1 Roseateles sp. P5_E4
GGCTGGAACGGCTGGAACGGCTTCCTTCACTTCCAGGGCCGCCGACTGCATGTGTCCAGCGCGTTGAAGGGACTGCCCATCGGCATCCGCCCCAGCTCCGAATGCGACAGCGTGTACGACGTGTACTTCTGTCATCAGCGCTTCACGCAGTTCGACCTGCACGAGCAGCCGGTGGACACTTGAGAAGGTGTTACCCATGTCCTGGCACGGGTGTTACCCATGTCTCCGGTCCAAACAACGCGCCAGAGAAAAGTCACCAAAAGAGGAGCGCTCAATGCAATCCGCACTCGAGTGGGATGAGGCGCTCGCGTTGCTCGAACTGGGCCGCACGCCGAAGCGAGCCGCTGCGCTCTCGCCCACCACTTGTGCCGAGCGCCATCCATCGCCCCTTCAAGCCGCTTAACGCCGGCTGCACGCCGGGCTCATCAGGAAATACGGAACAGCCGCGTCGCCCGAGCGACGCTGCATTGGGCTGTTTTGATGAGCCCGGCGTGCAGCCGCGCGTCGAACGGGATGCTGGTGCGATGAATCCGGCTCGTGACAAGTGGTGGGCGAGAGCGCAGCGGGTCGCGTCTACGCGCAATCCACCGAGCGTTTTCGCGCGCCGCTCTTGGCAGCGTGGTGCTCGAGTGCGGTTCAGTGCCTCTTCTTTGGTGACTTTCTTCTGGCGCCGCAGAAGAAAGTTACCCGGCCGCCGGGACGGACTCCCGGCAATGCATCGATCAGTGGCGCTCTTCGCAAAAGCGTCCTACCGCTCCTCCGGCGGCAACCCTTGCAGCGACTCCACCAACGCCGCATGCGCCTCCAAATCCACCAGCCTCAACTTCGGCACCGTCCTTGCCGGATAGTCCCCAAGATAGTTCCCGCCCTTCCAGTTTCGCGCTGGCCTCACCGGCCGCGGCACAAACCCGCCGCCGCAGTTGGGACAGACATTGCTCAGCAATCCTTCCGCGCAGCCCACGCAGAAGGTGCACTCGAAGCTGCAGATTCGCGCCGCTGTCGACTCCGGCGGCAGCGCAACCGCGCAATGCTCACAGCTGGGACGCAACTCCAACATGGTCAGCGGCTCTTGCGGTAAGGCTCGTCTTCGACGATGAAGTCCTGCTCGCGCATCGAGTCCGCGATCCAGTCCTCGACCGCCGGGTGCGCCAGCAGCACATCGCGATACGCCGCTGCGGCTTCCGACACCGGCAGGCCAAAGCGACTCAGCCGCACGGCCACCGGCGCGAAATAGGCATCCGCCGCGCTGAACTCGCCGAACAGGAAAGGTCCCCCGCTGCTGGCCAGCGCGCCGCTCCACGCCGCATCCAGTCGCGCCACATCGGCACGCAGGGCCTCGTCCTCAGCCCAGAGCTTGGCGCCGACGTCGGGGAAGAAGACCTCGATGTTCATCGGGCAAACCGTGCGCAGCCGCATGAAGCCGGCATGCATCTCGGCGCACAGGCTGCGCGCGCGGGCGCGGGCCTTGGTGTCGCGGGGCCAGATCGCGTGTTCAGGGTGGCGGTCGGCGATGTACTCGGCGATGGCCAGCGTCTCCCAGACCGTGAAGCCGTCGTCCTCGACGAGCACGGGCACGCGCTTGGTCGGCGTGATGCCGCTGATGACGCGGGTCCATTCCGAGTCCGGCGTGAAGTCGAAGCGCAGCTTGACCTCTTCAAACGGAATGCCGAAGGCCGCCAGCAGCACACCGCTGCGCATGGACCAGGACGAGTAGTTCTTGTTGCCGATGTAGAGCTTCATGACACCTTTCGCGTTGAGCCGGCGAGCTTAAACAGCCGCTGCTGCGCCGGGGATGAGCAATCCGCAACGGATTGATGCGCGCTCAGCGCCTGGCGCGCCAGGCGTCCAGACGTGCAACGCCGCCGTCAGGCGACAGATAAGTCGGCAGCACGGCCTCCAGCGAACTGGCCTGAATGCCCAGTTCCGCCAGGCCCGGCAGCTTGCCACTCGGTACATTGGGCACGGTGAGCGATGCGAGGTTGTCGCGCGACAGCAGCGGCTCGCCGGGCAGGCATTCCATGAAGAGGGCTTGCAGCGTCGCCAGCGCGCCGGGCAGGCGCAGGATGGGCCGCTCGCAGCCCGCAACGCGGCCGGCCAGCCGCACCAGCTCGGCCAACGTCAGTTCACGCGGGCCGGCGATCTCGTAGGTCTGGCCGATGGTCTCGCGGCGCAGCAGCGTCTCGACGAGGGCACGGGCCAGGTCCTGCACCCACACCGGCTGCAGCCGCGCATTCGCCCCGCCCAACGGCATCACCGGGAACAAGCCCTGCAGCCGCGCGAACAGGTTGACGCTCTTGTCGCCGTCGCCAAAAACCAGCGAGGGGCGCAGCAGCGTCAGCTCCAGCGGATGGGTCTGCGCCGCGACCTGCAGCGCAGCTTCGCCAGCGGCCTTGCTGCGCAGATAGCGCGACGGCGCATGCTCGCTCATCCCCCCACCAATACCCAGGGCGCTGACATGCACGAGGCGCTTCGCACCGGCCGCGGCAATGCGCTTGGGCAACTCGACATGCACATGCTCGAAGGCGGCCATGCTGCCCTGCAGGATGGCGACGAGGTTGACGACGGCGTCATGGCCTCTCACCAGGTCTGGCAGGTCGTGGAACACGTCGGCTTGCACGACGGTGACGCCTGGCAGGCTCTGCACGGCTTGCGCATGCGGCAGGCGGCGCGTGGGCACGGTGACGCGAGCCTCGGCGCCGAGGCGGCGCGTCAGCTGTTCGCACAAGGCGCGGCCGACAAAGCCGCTGCCGCCCAGGACCAATACGGACAGGCTCATGATTTGGACTCCCCCACCGCTGCGGGCGGCACGTCGCTGACGTCGGCATCGCGTGCGCCGGCAGGCCCGATGCTTTGCCCCAGGCGCTCGCGCAGCTTGGTGGCTGGCAGGCCCAGCACCTGGGCGTAGATGGCGCCGCCGAGCAGCACCTTGCGCACATAGTCGCGCGTCTCGTTGAACGGAATGTTCTCGGCCCAGATGGCCGCGTCGATGACGGGGCCATCGCGCCAGCGCGCGGGGCGGCCGGGGCCGGCGTTGTAGGCCGCCGCGGCCAGGGCCTGGGCGCCTTCGAAGCGGTCCAGTACCAGCTTCAGGTAGTTGGTGCCGATGCGCAGGTTGAAGTCGCGGTCGTGCATCAACTCGGCGTTGTAGTTCAGGCCCACCTTCTTGGCCGTCCATTTGGCGGTGGCGGGCATGACCTGCATCAGGCCGGCCGCACCGACGTGCGAGCGTGCGTCCAGCACGAAACGCGATTCCTGGCGGATCAGGCCGTAGACATAGGCGGCGTCGAGCCCGGCGGCCTGCGCTTCGCGCTGCAACTCGACGCGATGCGGCGTGGGGTAGCGCTGGGCGATGTCGATCTCGGCCTTGGTGCGCTCGCTGGTGTTGATGCAGCGGTCCCAGACCTCACGGTCGCAGGCTTCCTGGGCGGCGGCCAGCAAGGCGCGGTCGCCCATGCCGCGCAGCGAGAAATTCCATTCGCGCACGCCCTCGCTGCGCAGGCCGAGGTTGATCAGCGACAAGGCCCGGGTCAGGCCGGGGTGGCTGCGCGCGGCGCGGCGCTCCTCGGTCGTCAGCGGCGCGGGCGCGGGCGGCAGCGGCGTGGGCAGGCCGATGTCCTCGGCGGCGAGGCGGCCGAAGTAGTTCAGCGGCGTGGTCGCCAGCGCGGCGAGCTGGGCACGAGCGGCCGGCTGGTCGCCTTGTTGCCGCGTGGCGCGGGCCTTCCAGTAGACCCAGGCCGGGTCGCGCTGCTCGATCGACGTCATGCGCTCGATCGCGCGCAGGGCTGCGGCCGGCTGGCGGGCGCGCAGCGCGGCGCGGGCGTGCCACGCCAGGGCGTCGTCGGTCCAGGGGAGGTCGGGCGCGAGCTTCTCGGCGCGAGCGAAGGCGGCGAGGGCGTCGTCCTGCAGGCGCAGCGCGGACTGGCGGCCGATCTGCGCCCACAGCCAGGCCTGCAGGTCGGCGGGCAGCTTGCTCCATTTGTCCTGCAGCAGGTCGCCGGCCTGATCGGGGTCGTTGCCGGCGACGCGGGCCAGGGCCAGCGCCGTCAGCTCCGCCTCGGGGCGCGGCGAGGTGCGGGCCTTGCGCGTCAGGTAGCGGCCGGCGTTGTCCTGCAGCTCGGCGAGCTTCTGGTCGAGGGGCTTGGCTGAAAGCAGGGCGACGGCCTGACGCGCGGCGCGCGGGCGGCCCTGCTCAGTGGCCAGGCGGGCCTTGGCCCACAGGGTGTCGGGCTTGAACTGGCCGGCCTCGACCATGGCGGCCGCGAGCTGCTGGCAGCCGTCGTCGCCGTCCTTCTGGGCCATCCACGCGGTGCGGGCGGCGTCGGCATCGACCTTGGTGCCGGCGACATGATCCGCGAGCATGACGTAGCAGGCGACCTCGCGGTCGTCGCGCATCTGATAGCTGGCATGGTCGCGCCTGAAATTGACCCAGTCGCGGCGGTGGCCCAGTTCCAGCAGCCAGTCGTTACGCAGCCTGTCCTCGACATAGCTGCCGGGATAGCGGGCGTAGAAGGCGTCCATCTCGGACTGGCGCACCTCGCTCAGGCGGGCATTCAGGTCGAAGTACTCGACCCAGCCGGCCAGCGGATGGTTCTGGGCGCGAGCCGCCTCGACGAAGGCCGTGAGGCGCTTGCGGTCGCGCTTGACCCAGGCGTCGCGGGCCTGCACGGCGAGGTCGGCATCGGCGGGGGGCACCGGCGGGGCGGCGTCGGCGCTCAACGCCGCCGACAGCAGCAGGGCCAGCGCCCCACGGCTCATGCATTCCAAGACTCGACCACCCATCTGACTCATGCGCTTCACGCCTCGCGACTGCTTCACTTTGCGTGAGCGCCGGCCAGCTGGCCGAGCGCCGCGCCTTGATGCCGAATTTAACCCAGGGAAACCCGGGGCTTCGCGCTTTACGCAGGCGCGCGGTTTGCCCACGAATTTGTCCACGAGTTAGGGGCTGGTGATAGCGCTATCCAATCCGCTAACCTCACATCCAATCGACGAGGAGACTGTTGATGAAGACCGCTGCAAAACGTCTGTTGTTGGTGGCCTCCGCCGCGCTGCTGAGCCTGGCCGCCCAGGCCAACCCTGCCGTCTACCCGACGCCCGGCACGCCGGCGCCACCCAGCAGCTTCACGGCGGCCACCAGCGGCCTGCTGGTGGCCTACTACACCGGCGCGGCTGGCGGCTTCACCAACCTCGTCGGCGCGCGCATCAACGGCGTCGACGGCACGCCCGGCCTGGACAACCATGCCAGCGCCTATGGCCAGACCTTTGTGCTGGGCGCCGTGTCGGCCGGTGACAGCCTGGTGTTCTTCATCGATGCCAACAGCGGTGCAGCGCGCTATTACAGCGACGTCAGCCTGAACAGCGATGGCGTCAACCATGTCTGGGCCGCGCCGTTTGCCGGCGACGCCAAGGTGCCGGCCGGCACCAACCTCGCCTTCGAGGACCTGCCCAGCGGCGGTGATTTCAACTACAACGACCACAGCTTCGTCTACCAGATTACCGCCGTGCCCGAACCTGCCAGCTGGGCGCTGCTGCTGGCCGGCGCCGCCGGCCTGGCCTGGCGCCGTCGCCTTCGCTGACTCAGCTCGCGTCCACGTTCCAGCCCTCGATCTCGAAGCGCAGCCGCCCGCGGATGCCGGGGTTGGTGGGCTTCATCTTGCCGTTGGTGGCGACCGCGCTGCTGTCAAAAGGCACGCTGACCTCGATGCGGCCCGACTTCAGCTGCTTGGCCGCGATCTCGGTGTCGGCCATGGACACGCCGGCATCCTGCCAGGCGTATTTGACCTTCCACGCCTCGCCCTCGTTGGCTGGCGGCACCATCTCCAGGATCAGCGCATTGCGGAACAGATAGCCGCCCTCGAAGTGCTCGTTGAGCCACAGGCGCTTTTCGATTTCGTAGTCGGGCACGCGCACGCCCAGCGTCATGCCATAGGCGAGCGACTTGCGGCGCGGGTTGATCTTGGCCCGGTTGGCGAGGAAGACGCTGCTGAGGTAGAGGCTGGCGTTTTTCTTCCAATCGGCCTGGGCCACGCAGGCGACGGAATCCTCCTCCGTGGTGCGCCGCGTCAGGTACCAGAGCTTGCCGCGCGGCGAAGCCTGCACCTCGATCTGGTAGAGGGCATTGACGGCCCGGCCGGCGTCGGCCTCCTCCTGCACCTTGTCGGGCAGGCGGATGTCGTCGATCTCCAGCCACAGGTCCACCCGCACGTCGCCGAACAGGAAGCGGGCCAGGTTCTGGAAACCCTCCTCGCTGTTGACGATGCCGAAATAGCCCGAGTGGGCGCGGTAGACGAAGGCCTTGGCACACTGGTCGGTGATGTTGCCCTTGGCGTC
This sequence comes from Roseateles sp. P5_E4, assembly GCF_054049255.1. Lineage (NCBI taxonomy): Bacteria > Pseudomonadati > Pseudomonadota > Betaproteobacteria > Burkholderiales > Sphaerotilaceae > Roseateles > Roseateles sp. P5_E4. The sequence goes on from NZ_JBFUMS010000014.1 coordinate 6,328, forward strand.
CAGGCCGCACAGCGTCGCGTTCTCGATCTTGACGAGGCCGTCGCTGCCATGGCCGACGAAGCTGCGCGACACGCCGGCCGCGGCTTCGTAGTCCAGCCGGTTGGTGCCCACCAGCGTGAAGACGCGCCGCGACGGGAAGCGGGCCTCAGGGATGAGGTCGGCGCGCTTGTGCTTCTTGGCAGCCGTGGCCAGGTCGAGGTAGGCCGGCATGCGCTTGTCGCGGTCAAAGTTGGAGATGTCGTTGACGCTCAGCCAGGACGGGATGTTCACGCCCAGCACGTCGATGCCGTTGTGGGGCGTCGCATAGGTGAAGAACTTGTCGACGTGCTTGGCGACCTTCTCGGTGTCCAGCGCCACGTTCTGCAGGAAGGCGCGGCAGACCAGGCCGCCCATGGAGTGGGCAACGAGGTAGCAGCGGAAGTCGGCCGGCTTGATCTTGTTGTCGGGGTTCTTGCAGACCAGGTCGCGCACCCGGGCGATCAGCTTGGACAGCCCCTTGGCGAAGTCCTCGATCTCCGGCGTCTTGCCGCTGCCCAGATAGGAGGAAGCGGCGTCGTAATAGCGATAGATGACGATGCAGCGGTTGCCCAGCTTGTTGTCGGTCGGCTTGCCCAGGGAGTCGGCCTCCCACTCCGGGTCGACGATGTCGTAGCCGTCCTCGTAGACGTCCTTGTACTGGTACTCCGAGGCCAGCCGCACGACGGGCGACTCGAACACGTATTTGCGGGGCCTGTCGGTCTTGTTGGGCACGGCGCGGTACATCGTCGAGCCCAGGTTGAAGCCGCAGAAGGGGTCGGCCGTGGTCTCGTCGATCTCGCCGCGCGACATCGCATAGCCGCGCACGTAGATGATCGGATGGAAGGGGGTGTCGGGCGTGGGCATGGCGGCTTCCGAGCATTGGCGACGAAGGCAACCATAGCCCCAGCCGGGCGTTGTGAGGTGCCGTGGCGTCATCAGGGCTGAGGAGCAGACTGGCCCTGGGTTTTAATTGGCCGATGACTGCTTCTCACCCCGACCGTCCTTCACTGCGCCGCGAGCTGCTGGCCGCGCGCCGCGGCTTTGCGGCCAGCCCGGCCTTCCAGACCGCGCAGGCCGCGATCGCACTGGGCCTCCACGAGCTGCTGGCCCAGCTCGAGCCCGAGCTGCTGGGCGTGTACTGGCCGCTGCCGGGCGAGTTCGATCCCGGCCCTGTGCCATTCGCGCGCGCGCTGCCGTTTGCGCGCCGTGAACCCGCCGAGATGGTCTATCGCCGCTGGGACGGCGGCGTACCCGCGGCCCAGGACGAATGTGGCATCGCCTCGTCGACCGGTGCGGTCGTCGTACCCGACGTCGTGCTGGTGCCCTGCGTCGGCTTCACGCGCGAAGGCTTTCGGCTGGGCTATGGCGGCGGCTATTTCGACCGTTGGCTGGCCGAACACCCGGGCGTGACGACCGTCGGCCTGGCCTGGTCGGCCGCAGAGACGCACTTCCCCGTCGAGGCGCATGACCGTGCGTTGACGCTGATCCTCACCGAGCGCGAGCTCCTCACTCCTGAGTAATTGGCGATGCACGATGGCATGACCCTGATCTCGACGCTGGCCGCTGCCTTTGGCCTGGCCTTGGTGCTGGGCCTGCTCGCGCAATGGGCGCGGCTGCCGGCCCTCGTGGGCTACTTGCTGGCCGGCGTGCTGATCGGGCCGCACACGCCGGGCTTCGTCGGCGACGTGCACCTGGCCCAGCAGCTGTCAGAGGTTGGCGTCATGCTGCTGATGTTCGGCGTGGGCCTGCATTTTTCGGTGCACGACCTGGTGTCGGTCAAGGGCATCGCACTGCCCGGTGCGCTGGTGCAGATGGCCGCGGCGACGGCGATGGGCGCGGGCCTGGCTCACGGGTGGTGGGGCTGGGACCTGGGCGCGTCGCTGGTGTTTGGCCTGGCGCTGTCGGTGGCCAGCACGGTGGTCCTGCTGCGCGCGCTGGAATCACGCGAGCTGCTGCACACCGGCAATGGCCGCATCGCCGTGGGCTGGCTGGTGGTCGAGGACCTGGCCATGGTGCTGGCCCTCGTGTTGATGCCGGTGCTCAGCGGCAAGGGCGATGGCGGCGGCAACCTGGCCGTCACCATCCTGACAACCTTGCTCGCCGTGGCGGCCTTTGTCGCCGTCATGCTCATCGTTGGCCGGCGCCTGCTGCCGTGGCTGCTGTGGCAGGTCAACCGCACCGGCTCGCGCGAGCTGTTCACGTTGGCCACCGTGGCCGCCGCCATCGGCCTGGCGGTGGGGGCGGCGGCGCTGTTCGGTGTCAGCGTGGCGCTCGGCGCCTTCTTCGCCGGCCTGGTGCTGCGCGAATCGGCGTTCAGCGAGCGCGCGGCCCACGAGAGCCTGCCGCTGCGCGACGCCTTCGCCGTGCTGTTCTTCGTTGCGGTGGGCATGCTGTTCGACCCGCGCATCCTCGTCGAGCAGCCGTTGGCGGTGCTGGCGACGGTGGCCGTCATCCTGGTCGGCAAGACGTTCGCCGCCGGCGCGCTCGTGCTGCTGCTGCGCTATCCGCTGTCGACCGCGCTGACGGTGGCGGTCAGCCTGGCGCAGATCGGTGAATTCAGCTTCATCCTGATGGGGCTGGGGCAGAGCCTCAACCTGATTCCCCCCGAGGCGACCAGCCTCGTCGTCGCGGGCGCCATCGTGTCGATTGCGCTGAACCCGCTGCTGTTCTCGGGCGTGGAGCCGCTGCGCCGCTGGGTGCTGAAGCGTTCGGCCTGGGCACGCAAGCTGGAGGCACGCGACGACCCGCTGGCCGAGTTGCCGGCCGACACGCCCGAGAGCGCGCTGGCGGGCCAGGTGGTGCTGGTCGGGCACGGGTCGCTGGGCACGGCCCTGCATGACGAGCTGGGCAGCCGCCCGCTGGTGGTCATCGACCGCGATCGCGAGGTCGTCGAGAAGCTGCGTGCCGCCGGCCATGCGGCCGTGCTTGGCGACGCCAGCGAGGCCATGACGCTGGTGCAGGCCCACATTGCCCAGGCGGATTGGCTGGTGATTGCGGTGACTGATGTGCGCGTGGTGCCAGCCATGCTTGCCACGGCGCGCCAGCTCAACCCAGGGCTGCGCTGCGCTGTCGTCGCTCACACCTCCGAAGAGGCGCAGTGGCTGGGTGAGGCTGGCGTCAACCATGTGCTGCGGTCGCAGCAGGCGCTGGCACAGGCTCTGGCACGGGTGGTCGCGGCCTAGGCGGGTTGCAGCTTCTCGAGCGACACAAAGCCGTTCTGACCTTTGAGCTGCACCACGGTCTCGCCGTGGCGGTGCACGACGTACTGGGCCACGTGAACGACGCCGTTGAAGCGCACCTTGTCGCCCGGCTTGATGACGGGCTGGGGCGCAATGACGGGCAACGCCGGCCGCGGCGCCGGCTTGGCCGCGCGCATCGCCTCGCGCACCTGGCCATGCAGGCCGGGCGAGCGCTTGGCCAGCGCCTCGAGTGAGCGAGTCATCTCCGCCTTGAGCTGCTCGGCGGTGAAGGGCTTCTTCAGCAGGAAGTCGGCGCCGTGCGCCTCGGCCTCGAACTGGTGTTCGGGCGTCACCTCGAAACTCAGCAACGACAGATGCAGCGATGGCTGCACCTCACGCAGGCGCTGGTAGAGCTGGATGCCGCTCAGTGGCGCCTTGGCAAACCAATCGGTGATCAGGAAATGCGGCTTGAAGAGCAGGCCCTGGGCCAGGGCCGCCTCGGTGTCGGCGCAGCACAGGATGCTGTCGGCGGCAAAGCCGCGGCTTTGCAGCAGCTGGCGTGCAAAGGTCTGAACCCCGGTAAGGGGGTCTACAACAAGGAATTTCAAGGAGTTGCTCATGTCCACATCGGGCGCCGCAGCGGCGCCGGGCGACGCGGATTCTGCCGGCGGCCCGAGCGCGGCTCCTTGAAAAAGTCCGGGTGGAGTGAGAACTTTTTGTCAGCCCTGCAGGCGGCAGAAATCGGCTCTCAGCGCTTGCGGCGTGACCGCGTGGCCATCCGCCTCGAACTGCCGGCCGACATGCGACTGCCAGCTCGCCAAGTCGACCCGCCCGTCCAGGCTGCGGTGCAGCGCCGCTCAAGCGCCCAGGGGTTGCTCCAGCGAACAAGGGGGGGATGAACCTAGGGGAGCGCGGCGCGGCCTTTCAAGGCGTCAACGCCGGCGCGCAGCTCGCGCCAGAAGGCAGGGTCCTGCGAGGTGGCCATGTTGATGCGCACCAGCGAGCCGGGGGCGCGCGTGGCGCTGAAGAGGGCACCGGGCGCGATCAGCCAGCCCGCGTCCAGCAGGGGCTGGGCCAGGCGCTCGGTGTCGACGCCGACGTCCAGCCAGCCGAACAGGCCGTCCGGCGGCGCCGCCCAGGCGAAGCCCTGCTTGGTGGCCAGGGCCGAGATGCGCTGGCGCGCGGTGGCCAGGCGCTCGCGCAGGCGCTGCGCATGGCGACGCAGCCGCCCCTGCTCCAGGCACAGCGCCACGGCGCGCTCGAGCACGGCCGAGCTGGTCAGGCCGTCGAGCAGCTTGGTGTCGGTCAGCGCGTGCAGGCGCTCGGGCGCGGCCGCCAGGTAGCCGACTCGCCAGGCCGGCGTCAGCACCTTGGAGAAGCCCGATACATAGATGACGCGGCGCAGCCCGTCCAGCGCCGCCAGGCGCGGCAGGTGCTCGGGCGCGAGGAAGCCGTAGCTGTCGTCCTCGACGATGAAGAAGTCGTGCTCGTCGGCCAGGCGCAGCAGCTTGTGGGCGCTGGCCAGGTTGAGGCTGTGGCCGGTCGGGTTGTGCAGCACCGACACGGTCAGGTAGGCGCGCGGCGAATGGGCGGCGGCGAGCGCGCTCAGTACCTCCAGGTCGGGTCCCTGGGCGCCACGCGGAACGGGCAGCAGGCGAATGCCGCCTTGGGTCAGGCGGGCAAACATGACGGCCCAGCCCGGGTCGTCGACGAGGACGGCGTCGCCGGGCTGCAACTGGGTGCGGATGATGAGGTCCAGCGCGTGCGTGGCGCCGTTGGTCGTCAGGATCTGTGCCGGCACAGCGTGGATGCCGAGGTCGTCCAGGCGCTGGGAGAGCGCCGCGCGCAGGCGCTCGTCGCCCATCGGGTCGCCATAGCCGACCTGCAGGGCCAGGCAGTCGGCGGCATGCAGGCGGCGCAGCGCGGACTGCAGCAGCGTCGGGTCCAGCCAGTCGGCCGGCAGCGTGCCCAGGCCCGGTGAGCGCGCGGCGTCGGCCTCGAACATGCCGCGGATCAGCGCCGTCGCATCCATCGGCGCCTGGCGCGGCATGGCCATGGCCTGCGGGCGCGGCGCGGCGCGAGTGGTGGCCGGGCGGCTCTCGCGCACGAAGAAGCCGCGCTGGCGGCGCGCCTCCAGCAACCCCGCGGCCTGCAACTGGTCATAGGCGGCGACGACGGTGTGCGGGCTGACGCCATGCTGGCGCGCACAGTCGCGCACCGACGGCAGGCGGGCGCCCGGCAGCAGCAAGCGTTCCCGGATGCGCTGGGCATAGCGCTCAGCCAACTGGCCGGCGAGCGGCAGGCTGGCGCCGCGCTGCAGGGGAGGGTGTGTACCGGTGGGCATGGCAGTACAGATTCTTGGTCAGGTTGGCTGACTGTACTGGTTCTGTATCGGTGTCATGCCTCAGACTGAGTCCATGTCAGGGTTTTCCACGTCCACCACGGTCTCGACGACCACCACGTCCGATGCGACACGTGGCCTGCTGCTCGGTCTGGCGGGCGTCGTCATGTTCGCCCTCAGCATCCCGATGACGCGGCTGGCCGGTGGCAGCGCTGCGGCGCCCCAGCTCGACCCGGCCTTTGTCGCCTTCGGGCGCGCGGTGGCGGCGGGGCTGTTGTCGATCGCCTATCTCTGGATCACCGGCGCGCGACGGCCGCGCGGCGGCGAATGGCAGCTGCTGGCCTTCACGGCCGCTGGCGTCGTGTTCGGCTGGCCGCTGCTGCTGGGCTTTGCAGTCCGCCATGTGGACGCGGTGCATGCGTCGGTCGTGTCCGGTGTGCTGCCACTGGCCACGGCCGTCATCGCCGCGCTGGTGCTGCGCCAGCGGCCGAGCCTGGGGTTCTGGATCTGTGCGTTGGCTGGGCTGGCATTGGTGATCGGCTTTGCGGCCTGGCGCGGGGCGGGCGGGCTGGAGATGGCGGACGGCCTTCTGCTGGGTGCCGTGGTCTGCGCGTCGGCGGGTTATGTCAGCGGCGCGCGGCTCGCCAGTGCCCTGACGGCCGAGCAGGTCATCTGCTGGGTGCTGGTCATCAGCCTGCCCCTCACCGTGCCATTGGCCGTGCTGACGCGGCCGACGGCGCCGGTGGCGGCTTCGGCCTGGGGCGGCTTTGCCTATGTATCGCTGGTGTCGATGTGGATCGGCTTCTTTGCCTGGTATCGCGGCCTGGCCCTGGGCGGCACGATGCGCGTCAGCCAGGTGCAGGTGCTGCAACCCTTTTTGTCCATGCTGTTCGCAGTGCCCTTGCTGGGCGAGCGGCTGGATGCGATGACCGTGGTCTTCGCCGCCGCCGTGCTCGCGGTCGTGTGGCTGGGCAAACGGCAACCGGTTCACTGAAGGAGGCCTGTGATGAATGATCGATTCACCATCCCACTTGCGCCCGGCCAGGCGCTGACCCTGGCTGCCGCTCGCACGCCGCGCCGCCTCGTCGTGACGGGTGGTCGGCTGTGGCTGACCATTTCGGGAGGCACCGACGACCACTGGCTGCGTGCCGGTGAGGGCCTGACGCTGGCTGCTGGTCAGGAGGTCGTTGTCGAGGCCTGGCCGGAAGCAGCCTTTCAATTGCTGCAGCCCGCGCCCAAGCGCAGAGTCGAGGCAAAGCCGGCACGGGGCTGGCGCATGAACCTGGCAGGCGCTGCATGAAGACACTTGGCATCCTCGGCGGCATGAGCTGGGAGTCGACCCAGCATCTGTACGCGCTGATCAACCGCGGCGTCGCCGCGCGCCTGGGTGGCCTGCACAGCGCCCAGCTGGTGTTGCACAGCGTCGACTTCGCGCCCATTGCGGCCATGCAGTCCGCCGGCCAGTGGGCCGAAGCCGCTCGCGTGCTGGGCGAAGCCGCCGCCGGCCTGAAGCGCGCCGGCGCGCAGGAGCTGCTGATTGCCACGAACACCATGCACCTGGTCGCCACCGAGATCGAGCAAGCGGCCGGCCTGCCGGTCTTGCACATCGTCGACGCGACCGCCGAGGCGCTGCGCGCTGCCGGCGTCAAGCGGGCCGGCCTGCTGGCCACGCGCTTCACGATGGAGCAAGGCTTCTACCGCGATCGCATGAAGGAACGCTTCGGCATCGAGGTCATCGTGCCCGACGAGGCCGGCCGCACGGAAGTGCACCGCTTGATCTACGAGGAACTGTGCCGCGGCCGCTTTGAACCGGCCTCGCGCGAGGCCCTGCGCGCCCAGGTTGCAGCCCTGGCCGACCGCGGCGCACAGGCCGCCATTCTTGGCTGCACCGAGCTGGGCCTGCTGTTGCCCGCTGACAGCGCTGCCGCCCTGCCGCTGTTCGACTCCACCGATTTGCAGGCCGGTGCCGCGGTCGACTGGATGCTAGGCTGACTCCTTTGAAATCCCGCGAGTGATTGCCATGCACCATTCTGTCTTTGCCGGCCGGCGGGCCGAGCGCCGGGCCGCCCCTAGCCGGACCGCCATCCCCTCGGGGGATCGGTCCATGTACTCATGGAACGAGGGGCTGACATGACGACCGTCTGGACCCAAGCGCGCCGCGCCGCGCGGATGAACCCGTCCATCATTCGCGAGATCCTCAAGGTCACCGAGAAGCCGGGCATCCTGTCCATGGCCGGCGGCCTGCCGAGCGCGGACACCTTTCCGGTCGACGCGCTGAAGGCCGCCTGCGACCGCGTGCTGAGCAAGAACCCGCGCGAGGCCCTGCAATACGCGGCCAGCGAGGGCTTTGCGCCGCTGCGCGAATGGGTGGCGGCGCGGGTCGCAACACTCGGCATGACCGTGACGCCGGAACAGGTGCTGATCACCAGCGGCTCCCAGCAGGGGCTGGACCTGGTCGGCAAGATCCTCTGCGACGCTGGTGCGCCGGTGGCCGTCGAGACGCCGACCTACCTCGGTGCGCTGCAGGCCTTCACGCCGTTTGAGCCCATCTTTGCGAGTCTCGCCAGCGACGACCAGGGCCCGCGCCCCGAGGCCATTGCGGCCCTGCCGCATGACGCGCCCGGCACGCGCTTCAGCTATCTGCTGCCCAACTACCAGAACCCGACCGGCCGCGTCATGGGCGCCCAGCGCCGCGTGGAAGTCGTCGAAGCCTCGCGCCGCGCCGGCGTGCCCATCGTCGAGGACAACCCTTATGGCGACCTCTGGTTCGACGAGCCGCCGCCGGCCGCGCTATCCAGCCTATGGCCGGAAGGGTCGCTCTACCTGGGCTCCTTCTCCAAGGTGCTGACGCCGGGCTTTCGCCTCGGCTATCTGATCGCCCCGCCCGAGCTGTACCCGAAGCTGCTGCAGGCCAAGCAGGCCGCCGACCTGCACACGCCGGGCTTCAATCAGCGCGTCGTCCACGAGGTCATCCGCGATGGCTTCCTGGACGGCCACATCCCCACCATCCGCGCCCTCTACAAGGCCAACCGCGATGCGATGGCCGAGGCTCTGCGCGAGCATCTGCCGCCGGGCTGCGACTACCTGTCGCCCCAGGGCGGCATGTTCTTCTGGATCCGCCTGCCCGAAGGCCTGGACGCGATGGCCCTGCTGCCCCGGGCCGTGGACGCCGGCATCGCCTATGTGCCGGGCGCGGCCTTCTATGCCCACCAGCCCGACCCGCGCACGCTGCGCCTGTCCTTCGTCACGCTGACACCGGACCTGATCCGGGATGGCGTCGAGAAGCTCGGCCGTCTGCTTTACGAGGCGCTGGAGCCGGTTGCGGAGCACGCGCCCTGATGCAGCGCGACGGCTACCGGCTCAGCTTTGCGCCCGAGGACATCGACGCCCGGGCGGCGCACGACTTCCTCGTCGGGGCCTATTGGTCCGAAGGCATTCCGCTGGCCTTGGTCGAGCGCTCGATTGCCAACTCACTGTGCATCGCGTTGCATGCCGAAGGGGTCGGCCAGGTCGGCTTTGCCCGCGTCGTGACGGACCGGACGACCTTCGCCTATCTCTGCGATGTCTATGTGCTCGATACCCACCGCGGCCACGGCCTGGCGAAATGGATGATCGAGACGCTGCTGGCCCACGCCGACCTGCAGGGCTTGCGCCGCTTCATGCTCTTCACCCGCGACGCCCATGCGGTCTACGCCGGCCACGGCTTCTCGCCACTGGCCAAGCCGCAGCGCGGCATGGAAATCGTCCGCCCCGGTCTATATCTCAAGCCGTGATCAAGCCATGACTCAGTTGCGCCGCTTTGCCCAGGTCGATGTGTTCACCGCCGTGCCGCTCAAGGGTAATGCCCTGGCCGTCGTCATCGACGGCAGCGGCCTGTCCGACGCCGAGATGAGCGACTTCGCGCGCTGGACCAATCTGTCCGAGACAACCTTTCTGCTGCCGCCCACCGACCCGGGCGCCGACTACCGCGTGCGCATCTTCACGCCCGGCGGCGAACTGCCCTTCGCCGGCCACCCGACGCTGGGCAGCGCCCATGCCTTCCTGGCCAGTGGCGGCGATGCGAAGAAGGCCGGTGAGGTCGTGCAGCAATGTGCCATCGGCCTCGTGCGGGTGAAGCGCGACGGCGCCCGCCTGGCCTTTGCCGCGCCGCCGTTGAAGCGCAGTGGTGTCGTGGGCGCGGAGGAGCGTGCACAGGCGATTGCCGCGCTGCGCATCACGCCTGAAGCCTTGCTCGACCTGGTCTGGGTCGACAACGGCCCCGGCTGGATGGCCGCTCGCCTGGGCGACGCGGCCAGCGTGCTGGCGCTGCAGCCGGACTTCATCGCGATGCAGGGGCTCAAGCTCGGCGTCGTTGGTGCCTACCCGGCCGGCGGTGAATGCCAGTTCGAGGTGCGCGCCTTTGTGCCCGACCTCGGCATCCCCGAAGACCCGGTCACCGGCAGCCTCAACGCCGGCCTGGCGTTGTGGTTGCAGGAGTCCGGTCTGGCGGGCGACAGCTATGTGGCCGCCCAAGGCGCCGCTCTCGGTCGGGCCGGCCGCGTGCATGTGAAGCGCGACGGCGAGGGCACCTGGATTGGCGGCGACGTGACGCCGCTGATCCACGGCCAGGTGAGGCTGTGAGCATGGAACTCGACCATCTCGTCGTTGGTGCCGCGACGCTGGAAGAGGGCGTCGCCTGGTGCGATCGAGTGCTCGGCGTCACGCCGCAACCCGGCGGCAAGCATGCGTTGATGGGCACGCACAACCGCCTGGTGTCGATCAGCGGCCCCAATCACCCGCGCTGCTACCTGGAAATCATCGCCATCGACCCCGCGGCGCCACCGCCAGGCCGGCCACGCTGGTTCGACCTTGACCAGCCCGCACTGCGCGAACGGTTGGCGCTGGGGCCGGGGCTCATCCACTGGGTCGCCCGCGTCCCCAACCTGGACGCGGCGCTGGCCTATTGGCGCGGCGAGGGCGTGGACGCCGGTGAGGCGGTCGACGCCTCACGCGGCGCATTGCGCTGGCGCATCGCGCTGCGCGAGGACGGTCGCCGCCTGCGCCGCGAGGCGTTGCCGGTGCTCATCCAATGGGACGAAGCCCACCCGACCGACACGCTGCCCGATCAGGGCGTGCATCTGCTCGGCTTCGAGACACGTGATGGCCTGAAGGCTCGCCTTGCCACCCCGCTCGGCGAGGTCGAACTGGGAGTGATTGGTTGATGAAGACCGAAGACCTGTTCCGCGAGGACGCAACGCTGCTGGCCTGCGAGGCTGTCGTCACCTCTCACGGCGAAGGCGGCGTGCTGCTGGACCGCACCGTCTGCTACCCGCTCGGCGGCGGCCAGGCCGGCGACACCGGTTGGCTGATCGCGGGCGAGCAGCGCTGGCGTGTGACCGACACGCGCAAGAGCAAGGAACACCCCGAGGCCATCGCCCACCTGATCGAAGGCGAGTTGCCCACCGTCGGCACGGCGGTGCGCATCGAGGTCGACGCCGCGCGCCGCCAGGCTCACCGGCGTTTCCATACGGCGACACATCTGCTGTGCGCGCTGCTGCCTTATCCGGTCGACGGCTGCTCCATCACCGAAGGCTATGCGCGGCTGGACTTCCATACCGACGAGCCCTTCGACAAGGAAGCCATCCAGGCCGGGCTCGATCGGCTGGTCGCAGAGGCCCGTCCAGTGGGTCACCGCTGGATCACGGAAGACGAATTGGACGCAAACCCAGGGCTCGTTCGCTCGATGAGCGTGCAGCCGCCACGCGGGCTGGGGCGTATTCGAGTGCTGGAGGTGCAGGGCGTGGATCTGCAGCCTTGTGGCGGCACGCATGTCGGCAATACCGCCGAGATCGGCAAAGTCGTCGTCACCAAAATAGAGAAGAAGAGCGCCAAGACCCGCCGCGTGGTCTTGGGATTTGCAGCCTGATCCCGCTGGCTAAACTGCGACGCCTATGGCCGGCCCCGACATACAGCTCATCACGCCTGAATCGCCCGAGGACTGGCAGGAGGCTCGATTCGTCCTGCGCGACTACGCCAACAGCCTCGACATCGATCTGGACTTCCAGGGTTTCGAAGAGGAACTCGCCGCGTTGCCCGGCGCCTATGCACCACCCGGCGGGCTGATGCTGCTGGCAACGGTCGATGGCGCAATAGCCGGCAGCGGCGCCTTCCGGCCCCTGCCCGACGCCGACTACCCGAACGCCTGCGAGATGAAGCGCCTCTTCGTGCGCCCGGCCTTCCGCCGCTTTGGCCTGGGACGCATCCTGGCGCAGGCGCTGATGGACCGCGCCACCGAGGCCGGCTACTCGTCCATGCTGCTCGACACGCTGGATGACATGGAAGCCGCCCGTGGGCTCTACGAAAGCCTGGGCTTTGCCGAGGTGCCGCCGTTCTACTTCAACCCCATCCCCGGCGCCCACTATCTGAAGGCCGAGCTCGGCGCCTTCCGGCCGAGTTACTTCGGATAACCGCCTAGAGTGCCGGCATGGCACTCGAACACGACATCCAGCCCCTCGGCGAGCACCGCTGCCTGCTTGGCGAATCGCCGCTCTGGCATCCCACCGAACTGCAGCTCTATGCGGTCGACATTCCGGGCCGTCAGGTGCTGCGCTGGCGCGCGGGCGTCGACGCGCCGGACGTGTGGCCGCAGGCGGCGGAGCCCGGCTGCATCGCGGCTCGCGCCGGCGGCGGCCTGCTCGTCGCGCGGCGCGACGGCCTGTGGGCGCTGGACACGACTACCGGTGCGCAGCAACTCGTCAGCCCGCCACCCTACGACCCTGCAAGGCTGCGCTTCAACGACGGCAAGGTCGACCCTGCCGGGCGTTTGTGGATCGGCAGCATCTCGGATGCGCGTGAGCCCGAGGCGGCGCTGTATCGCTTCGACGGCAAGGTCTTTGAATCTCAGGTGCCCGGCTTGACGACCTCCAACGGTCTGGCCTGGAGTCCCGACGGCCACCGCATGCACTGGTCCGATACCAAGGCCCATCGCATCTACGTCGCGGACTTCGACGTGGCGACCGGCGCGCTGTCTTCCCCGCGCGTCTTCGCCGAATTCAAGCCGCGCGCGCCGGGCGAGGCCTACGGAGGCCGCCCTGACGGTGCAGCGATGGATGCTGAAGGCCACTACTGGGCCGCGATGTTTGAAGGTGGCTGCCTGCTGCGCATTGCGCCGACCGGCGAAGTTGTGCAGCGTGTCGAGTTGCCGGTGACCTGCCCGACCATGCCCACCTTCGGCGGCGCTGACTTGCGCACCCTCTTCATCACGACGGCGCGCGAGAAGCGCCCCGCCGACGAACTGGAACGCGAGCCGCTCGCTGGCGCCGTGCTGCAACTGCGCGTCGACGTGCCGGGCTTGCCCGCGACCCTGACAAGCGCCTGAATCCTGTGTCGGCCTGGGGGCGTATTTACCCCGGTGTAACTCGTCACATATAATGGCTGGCTTTGTTGGGTGGCGCCCGTGCGTCATCCCGGTGCAATCAGCTCCTGGTAGTTTTGGGGGTTGAGCCGCCCACCCCAGGACCCTGGCGCCATGACCGAGAACGGCCCCCGAAAGACCTGGCCCCCCGCCGTTTCGACGGCCGGCGGCTGGGACGACGACAAAGAGGAGCTGCCCGTCAAGGCCCTGAGCCCTGAGCAGGCGGCAGCGCTGAAGTCGGCGTTGCCGATGTTGTCGCCCTGGCGTGTGCTGGGGATGCAGCTGGTGGCAGGCTTGCTGTGCGTGGCCGTGATCCGGCTGTGGACGGCGTCCGGCGTGGCCATGGTTTCGGCGCTCTATGGCGTCGCGGCGGTGGTGCTGCCAAACATGCTGCTGGCGCGGGGCATGACAAAGCGCGTGGATTCAGCGGTCGGTGCGGCTGCCGGGTTCATGGGTTGGGAATTTTTGAAAATCGGTGCATCGATCGCGATGCTGGTGCTGGCGCCAAAGGTGGTGCCGGGCCTGAGCTGGCCAGCCCTGCTGGTCACCCTCGCGGTGTGCATCAAAGTGAACTGGCTGGCGCTCGCGTGGCGTGGCCGCAGATTGACCTGACGAGGCAGAACGAAACATGGCAGCAGAAGGCCACGAAACAGCAGCCCCGAGCGCTGGTGAATACATCATTCACCACTTGAACCACGCGCAGAGTGGCAAGCAGCAAGGCATCGTCGACTTCTCCGTCGTCAACCTCGACTCCATCTTCTTCAGCGTGCTGCTGGGTCTGGTGGGCAGCTTCTTGCTGTGGCGCGCCGCGAAGGCTGCTACTTCGGGCGTCCCGGGCCGTTTTCAAGCCGCCGTCGAAATCCTCGTCGAGATCGTTGCCGATCAGGCCAAGGGCATCGTCCACAACGCCAACAGCCGCAAGCTCGTCGCGCCGCTGGCCCTGACCGTGTTCGTCTGGATCTTCCTGATGAATGCGATGGACTTGTTCCCGGTGGATCTGTTCCCCTGGATCTGGCAGAACCTCACCGGTGACCACCACGCTTACCTGCGCGTCGTGCCGACTGCGGACCTGTCCATGACCATGGGCCTGTCCCTTGGCGTGCTGATCACCTGCCTCATCTACAACGTCAAGATGAAGGGCGCCGGCGGCTGGGCTCACGAGCTCGTTGCGGCACCGTTCGGCGACAAGGTCTATCTGTACCCAGTCAACCTGGCCATGCAGCTGATCGAGTTCGTCGCCAAGACGGTCTCCCACGGCATGCGACTGTTCGGCAACATGTATGCCGGCGAACTGATCTTCATGCTGATCGCCCTGATGGGCGGCGCCTGGAGCCTGTCGGCCACCGGCATCGGCCTGGCCATCGGCCACATCATCGCGGGCTCGGTGTGGGCGATCTTCCACATCCTGATCATCACGTTGCAGGCCTTCGTGTTCATGATGCTGACGCTGGTCTACATCGGCCAGGCCCACGACGCGCACTGAGCGTCCGCCAGTTTTCCCCAAGCAGTTTTCCCTCAACCCTTTCTCTCTTTTTTCCCCTCAAGGAGTCATCGTGGAAGTCATTAGCTTTGTTGCCCTCGCCGCTGGTCTGATCATTGGTCTGGGCGCCTTCGGTGCTTGTATCGGCATCGGCATCATGGGCAGCAAGTACCTTGAGTCCGCCGCTCGTCAGCCTGAGCTGATGAACGAACTGCAGACCAAGATGTTCCTGCTGGCCGGCCTGATCGACGCGGCCTTCATCATCGGCACGGGTATCGCCCTGTGGTTCGCCACCGCCAACCCGTTCCTGGGCCAGATCGCTACTGCGCTGGCTGCTGGCGCCAAGTAATTCGATGCTGTCGACCCGCCGTGGCCAAGGTTGCCCCGGCGGTTTCCGCACTCGAAACTTTGTGAGGCACCAAGGTGTTTATTAACGCATCGCTCATCGTTCAGATGATCGTGTTCCTGATCCTGGTCGGGTTCACGATGAAGTATGTGTGGCCGCCGATCATCAAGGCGCTCGACGAGCGTGCCGCGAAGATCGCCGCTGGCCTGTCCGCTGCCGACAAGGCCAAGGCCGAACTGGCCGGCGCCGAAGCGCAGATCGCCAAGGAACTGGCTCAGACCAAGGCTGAATCCGGCAAGCTGATCTCGGACGCCGAGAAGCGCGCCGCTGCCATCGTCGACGCCGCCAAGGGCCGCGCCGAAGAAGAAGGCGCCAAGATCCTGGCCGCCGCCAAGGCCGACGCCGAGCAGCAGGTCTCCCGCGCTCGCGAAGTCCTGCGCGAGCAAGTTGCTTCGCTGGCCGTCAAGGGCGCCGAGCAGATCCTGCAGAAGGAAGTCAACGCCGGCGTTCACGCCGAGCTGCTGGCTCGCCTGAAGACGGAGCTGTAAATGGCCGAGATCGCCACCATCGCCCGCCCCTACGCGGAAGCCCTGTTCCAGGTTGCCAAGTCGCAGGACCTGGTCGCCTGGGGCAAGCAGCTCGACGCGCTGGCCCAGGTGGCGCAGGACGCCGATCTGCGCCAGTTCGCCGATCACCCCAAGGCCCAGGCTGAGCAGGTCGTTGCGGTCATCGCCGCCGCGGCCAAGCAAGACCTCGCCGCCGGTGTGCAGAACTTCCTGCGCGCCATCGTCGAGAACGGCCGCCTGGCTGCACTGCCCGAGATCGTGGCCCAGTACCACGTGCTGGCCAACGCCGCTTCGGGCGTGTCCGACGCGCAGATCTTCAGCGCCTACGAGATCAGCGACGCTCAGCTCGCCGAACTCAAGGCGTCGCTGGAGAAGCGCTTCGGCCGCAAGCTCGAAGCCCATGTGCAGCTGGAGCCCGGCCTGATTGGCGGCGTTCGCGTCGTCGTCGGCGACGAGGTGCTGGACACCTCCGTCAAGGCC
This sequence comes from Roseateles sp. P5_E4, assembly GCF_054049255.1. Taxonomy (NCBI): domain Bacteria; kingdom Pseudomonadati; phylum Pseudomonadota; class Betaproteobacteria; order Burkholderiales; family Sphaerotilaceae; genus Roseateles; species Roseateles sp. P5_E4. Next base: position 22,131 of record NZ_JBFUMS010000014.1, read on the forward strand.
CGCCTTGAGCGCATGAAAGTTGCGCTGACTGCCTGATCCGCAGCTGGACACCCGCAAGACATTCCGATTTACCCCGCGTCTGACCCCCGCCCTTGATCCGGCGAAGGAACGGCCACCTGGGAGACCTAGCATGCAACTGAATCCCGCTGAAATTTCCGAACTGATCAAGAGCCGCATCGAGGGTCTTGGTGGCAGCACGGACATCCGCAACCAGGGCACCGTCGTGTCCGTTTCCGACGGCATCGTCCGCGTCCACGGCCTGTCCGACGTGATGCAGGGCGAAATGCTCGAATTCCCGGTCGCCAAGGACGGCAGCCAGACCTTCGGCCTCGCGCTGAACCTCGAGCGCGACTCCGTCGGCGCCGTGATTCTGGGTGCCTACGAGCACATCTCGGAAGGCGACACTGTCAAGTGCACGGGCCGCATCCTGGAAGTGCCGGTCGGCCCCGAGCTGATCGGCCGCGTCGTCAACGCGCTGGGCGAGCCGATCGACGGCAAGGGCCCGATCAACGCCAAGATGACCGACGTCATCGAGAAGGTCGCCCCGGGCGTGATCGCGCGTAAGAGCGTGGACCAGCCCGTGCAGACCGGCCTGAAGTCGATCGACTCCATGGTTCCGGTCGGCCGCGGCCAGCGCGAACTGATCATTGGTGACCGTCAGACGGGCAAGACCGCCGTCGCCATCGACGCGATCATCAACCAGAAGGGTCAGAACATGACCTGCGTCTACGTCGCCATCGGCCAGAAGGCGTCGTCGATCAAGAACGTGGTGCGCTCGCTGGAGCAAGCCGGCGCGATGGAATACACCATCGTGGTTGCCGCCTCGGCTTCCGAGTCCGCCGCGATGCAGTACGTGTCGGCCTACTCGGGCTGCACGATGGGCGAGTACTTCCGCGACCGCGGCCAGGACGCGCTGATCATTTACGACGACCTGTCCAAGCAGGCCGTCGCCTACCGCCAGGTTTCGCTGCTGCTGCGCCGCCCGCCGGGCCGCGAGGCCTACCCCGGCGACGTGTTCTATCTGCACAGCCGCCTGCTGGAGCGCGCCGCTCGCGTGAACGCCGACTACGTCGAAGCCTTCACCAAGGGTGAAGTCAAGGGCAAGACCGGTTCGCTGACGGCACTGCCGATCATCGAAACGCAAGCCGGCGACGTGTCCGCCTTCGTGCCGACCAACGTGATCTCGATCACCGACGGCCAGATCTTCCTGGAAACCAGCCTGTTCAACGCCGGTATCCGCCCCGCCATCAACGCCGGTATCTCGGTGTCGCGCGTCGGCGGTGCTGCCCAGACCAAGCTGATCAAGTCGCTGTCCGGCGGTATCCGTACCGACCTGGCGCAGTACCGTGAGCTGGCCGCGTTCGCGCAGTTCGCTTCCGACCTGGACGAAGCCACCCGCAAGCAGCTGGACCGCGGTGCCCGCGTGACGGAACTGCTGAAGCAGGCCCAGTACTCGCCGCTGTCCATCTCGCTGATGGCCGCCTCGCTGTACGCCGCCAACAAGGGCTTCATGGACAGCATCGAAGTGAAGAAGGTCCTGGCCTTCGAACACGGCCTGCACCAGCACCTGAAGACCAGCCACGCCGCCCTGCTTGCCAAGCTGGAAGCCGACAAGGCGATGGACAAGGATGCCGAAGCTGAACTGAACGCCGCCATCACGGCTTTCAAGAAGTCCTTCGCTTAAGCCACGGAACACGTGGGGCTGAGCTTCGACTTAGCCCTGCACTGACTAGGAGTTCGAATGGCTTCAAGCAAAGAAATCCGCGGCAAGATCAAGTCGGTCGAGAACACCAAGAAGATCACCAAGGCGATGGAAATGGTCGCCGCCTCCAAGATGCGCAAGGCGCAGGAACGGATGCGGTCGGCTCGCCCCTACGCCGAGAAGATCGGCAACATCGCGGCCAGCCTCGCCAAGGCCAATCCCGAGTACCGCCATCCCTTCCTCGTCAAGAACGAGGGCGTGAAGGCGGTCGGCATGGTCGTCGTCACGACGGACAAGGGCCTGTGCGGTGGTCTCAATACCAACCTGCTGCGCGCGGCCACGGCCAAGCTCAAGGAACTGGAAACCGCGGGCCAGAAGGCCGAGGTCGTCGCCATCGGCGGCAAGGGCCTGGGCTTCATGAACCGCATCGGCGCCAAGGTCGTTGCCCACGCGACGCAGCTCGGCGACCAGCCCCACATTGAGGCCCTCATCGGCCCGGTCAAGGTGCTGCTCGACCAGTACGCCGAAGGCAAGCTGTCCGCCGTCTACCTCTGCTACACGCAGTTCATCAACACGATGAAGCAAGAGGTGAAGGTGCACCAGCTGCTGCCGTTGAAGGCCGACGACATGGTGACGGACAAGGCCGGCCACTCGTGGGACTACATCTACGAGCCGGACGCCGCCACCGTCATCAACGAACTGCTGGTGCGCTACACGGAAGCCCTGGTCTTCCAGGCCGTTGCCGAAAACATGGCCAGCGAGCAGTCCGCCCGCATGGTGGCCATGAAGGCCGCGACCGACAACGCCGGCACGCTGATCGGTGAGCTGAAGCTGGTCTACAACAAGACCCGTCAGGCCGCGATCACCAAAGAGTTGTCCGAGATCGTCAGCGGCGCAGCCGCGGTCGGTTGAGTCACCCGGCACGCAAAGAATTGAATTGAAGGAACGCAAAAATGGCTAACACTCAAGCAGCAGTCGGCAAGATCGTTCAGTGCATTGGCGCCGTCGTCGACGTGGAATTCCCGCGCGACCGCATGCCCAAGGTGTACGACGCGCTGAAGATGGAAGGCTCGGCACTGACGCTGGAAGTCCAGCAGCAGCTGGGCGACGGCGTCGTCCGCACCATTGCGCTGGGTTCGTCCGACGGCCTGCGCCGCGGCACCGAAGTCTTCAACACCGGCGACACCATCAAGGTGCCGGTCGGCAAGGCAACCCTCGGCCGCATCATGGACGTGCTGGGCAACCCCATCGACGAACGTGGCCCGGTCTCTTCCGAGCTGACCGCCTCCATCCACCGCGCAGCACCCGCCTACGACGAGCTGAGCCCGTCGCAGGACCTGCTGGAAACCGGCATCAAGGTGATCGACCTGATCTGCCCGTTCGCCAAGGGCGGCAAGGTGGGCCTGTTCGGTGGCGCCGGCGTCGGCAAGACCGTCAACATGATGGAGCTCATCAACAACATCGCCAAGGCGCACAGCGGTCTGTCCGTGTTCGCTGGCGTGGGTGAGCGCACCCGTGAGGGCAACGACTTCTATCACGAGATGTCGGACTCCGGCGTCGTGGTCCAGGACAAGCTGGAAGACTCCAAGGTCGCCATGGTCTACGGCCAGATGAACGAGCCCCCGGGCAACCGTCTGCGCGTGGCACTGACCGGCCTGACCATCGCCGAGTCGTTCCGCGACGAAGGCAAGGACGTGCTGTTCTTCGTGGACAACATCTACCGCTACACGCTGGCCGGCACGGAAGTGTCCGCACTGCTGGGTCGCATGCCTTCCGCCGTGGGCTACCAGCCGACGCTGGCCGAGGAAATGGGCCGCCTGCAAGAGCGCATCACGTCGACCAAGGTCGGCTCGATCACCTCCATCCAGGCCGTCTACGTCCCTGCGGATGACTTGACCGACCCGTCCCCCGCCACGACCTTCGCCCACTTGGACGCCACCGTCGTGCTGTCGCGTGACATCGCTTCGCTGGGCATCTACCCCGCCGTGGACCCGCTGGACTCGACCAGCCGCCAGATCGACCCCAACGTCGTCGGCGAAGAGCACTACACGACGACCCGTGCGGTGCAGCAGGTGCTGCAGCGCTACAAGGAACTGCGCGACATCATCGCCATCCTGGGCATGGACGAACTGTCGCCGGAAGACAAGCTGTCGGTCGCCCGCGCCCGCAAGATCCAGCGCTTCCTGTCGCAGCCTTTCCACGTCGCCGAAGTCTTCACCGGCTCGCCCGGCAAGTACGTGCCGCTGAAGGAAACCATCCGCGGCTTCAAGATGATCGTGGCCGGCGAGTGCGACCACCTGCCGGAGCAAGCTTTCTACATGGTGGGAACCATCGACGAAGCTTTCGAGAAGGCCAAGAAGATCCAGTGAGGTTGACGGGGGCGTCTCGGCGTCCCGTCTCCCGCAGGACTTCTTCAATGGTTAGCTAAGGAAGATTGAACATGGCAACCCTCCACGTCGACGTGGTCTCCGCCGAAGAGCTGATCTTCTCGGGCGAGGCCAAGTTCGTCGCCCTGCCGGGCGAGAGTGGCGAGCTCGGCATCCTGCCGAAGCACACGCCGCTGATCACCCGCATCAAGCCGGGCGCCGTGCGCATCGAGCGCCCGGACGGCACCGAAGAGTTCGTCTTCGTCGCCGGCGGCATTCTCGAAGTGCAGCCGAACCGCGTGACCGTGCTGGCCGACACCGCCATCCGCGGCAAGGACCTCGACGAAGCCAAGGCCATCGAGGCCAAGAAGCAAGCCGAGGAAGCGCTGAAGAACGCCAAGAGCGAACTCGACCAGGCCGCGATCCAGAACGAGCTGCTCACGCTGGCGGCCCAGGTCGCGGCGCTGCGCAAGTTCCGCGCGAAAAGCTAAGGGCATTCCCTGGCTCAACCGCAAGCCCGCCTCTTGGCGGGTTTTCTACTTTCAGACCCGCCCATGACCACGCCCACCGCTGCCCCCGTTGCCGCCCAGGACGGCCTGGCCCTGCACGTCGAGCAGTGGGCGGCGTGGGCGCCGGGTCTGGCATCCCAGGACGACTGGCGGGCCTGGCTGCGTCAGCCGCAACCGGTTACCGCCGACGCACCGGCCGCGCCACCGCTGCCGGAAGTGCCGGCGATGGCGCGGCGGCGCATCGACCCGCTGGGGCGCGCTGCCCTGCAGGTGGCCTATTGGGCCCAGCAGGGCGTCGACGCGGCGGCGCTGGCGACCATGCCCCTGGTGTTCGCGTCGCGCTGGGGAGAATTGGCGCGTTCGGTCGCCATGCTGCAGGACCTGGCTCAGGGCGAGGCGCTGTCACCGACCGCCTTCAGCCACTCGGTGCACAACGCCATCGGCGCCCAGTACTCCATCCAGCGCGGCATCACCGCCAATGTCAGCGCGGTGGCCGCGGGCGAGGTCAGCGCTGCCGCCGGCTGGGTCGAAGCCCATGCGCTGCTGGCCGCCGGCGCGCCCGCCGTGCTGCTGACGGTGTTCGACGCGCCGCTGCCGGTGCTGTATGCCCATACCGGGCTGGACGCCCTGATCGCCCCGCCGCATGCCTTTGCGCTGCGTCTGCGTGTGGCGCGCGCCGGCGAGCCGGCCGTGCAACTGACGCGCCAGGCCGCGCTGGCGAATGCGTCGCCCAGCACGCTGTCGCCCAATCTGCAGCTGCTGCAGTGGCTGCTCGACCCCGCCGCCGAGCTGCGCCAGGTGGACGGCGCCGCGGACTGGCAGTGGCGCCATGTCGTCGCTCGATAGCCTGCTGCCCGACTGGTCCCGGGCCTGGTCCCGCGCCTGGCGCGTGCCGGCCACGGGTCTGAGCTTCGCCTGCTTCGGTATTGGCGGCCTGCTGATGGGCGTGCTCGCCTTCCCGCTGATCAACCTGCTGGTGTGGGACCCGGTGCGCCGCATCCGCTGGTCACGTGCGCTGGTGGGGGCCAGCTTTCGCGGCTTTATCGGCCTGATGACGCTGCTCGGTCTGGTGCGCGTGCGCTGGACGGGCGTCGAGCGCTTGCAGCGGCGTGGCCTGCTGGTGCTGGCCAACCACCCGACGCTGATCGACGTGGTGGCGCTGATCGGGCGCACGCCCAACGCCGATTGCGTCGTGCGTGCCGGGCTGGGCGACAACCCCTTCACCTGGGGGCCGGTGCGGGCCTGCAACTATTTGCGTAACGACCGTGGCAGCGAGGTGTTGGAAGGTTTCAACGCCAGCCTCCAGGCGGGCAGCAATCTGGTAATTTTTCCCGAAGGCACCCGAAGCAGGCCCGGGCATGCTTTGCAGTTGCAGCGCGGTGCGGCCCAATTGGCCCTGCGCACGGGCGTGGCCATCACGCCAGTGCGCATTCGCTGCGAGCCGCTGGGATTGAGCAAAGGCTGGCCGTGGTGGAAAACCCACGACCGGCCGTTACACCTGAGTCTGGATGTGGGCGAGGACATCGCCGTGACACCCTTTCTAGAGGGTGCTCACGGAGAATTCCCGCTCGCTGCAAGACGGCTCACGGGATACTTGCGGGACTATTTTTCTGGGGGAAAAGGCGATGGAACAGAGCCTGGAACTTGAAATCAAGACCTTGCTCATCGACGCCTTGAATCTCGAGGACATGAGCGCAGACGACATCGACGCCGAGCAGCCGCTCTTCGTCGAAGGCCTCGGCCTGGATTCCATCGACGCGCTCGAGCTGGGCCTGGCGCTGCAAAAGCGCTATGGCGTCACCATGTCGGCCGATTCGGAGGAAACCCGCCGCCATTTCCGCTCCATCCGGGCTTTGGCAGCTTTCGTGGCCACGAGCCGCAAGGGCTGAATCGCCAGGGAGTTCACACCATGACCGAACACGACATCTACACGCGCCTGTCGGCCATCCTGGTCGAGACCTTCGACATCGAGCCCGAGCGCATCCGCCCGGAAGCCCGGCTGTACGACGACCTGGACATCGACTCCATCGACGCGGTGGACCTCATCGTCAAGCTCAAGCCCCTGGTGGGCAAGCGCCTGCAGCCCGAGGCCTTCAAATCGGTGCGCACGCTGCAGGACGTCGTCAACGCCCTGACCGCGCTGCTGCAGCAGGCCGAGGAAACCACCGGTGAAGACGAGGCCGCGCTGCCGCGCGCCGCCTGATCCCGTTTCTCGCCCCAGCGTGCGCAACATCCTCTGGGTGGCGCTGACCGCCCTCTATCCCGTTCTCGTCTACCTGGGCCTCGCACATGCCGAGCCTCGGGTACTGGCGTTGCTGCTGCTGGCGCTGGCACTGGCGCGCTACCTCGCCTCGCGCAGCCAGCAGGCCCTCGCGATCGCGCTGGCCGGCCTGGTGCTGGCCGCGTTGACGGCCTGGTCCAACCAGCTGTTGCCGCTGAAGATCTACCCGGTGGCGATGAACCTGGCCATGCTGGTGCTCTTCGGCGCCAGCCTGTTCAAGGGCCAGACCGTCGTCGAGCGCCTGGCGCGCCTGCACGACCCCGAGCTGGACGCCCACGGGGTGGCCTACACGCGCCGCGTCACCATCGTCTGGTGCGGCTTCTTCATCGTCAACGGCAGCATCAGCCTGGCGACGGCCCTGTGGGCCAGCGAGCAGACCTGGGCGCTGTACAACGGCTTCATCACTTACGGGCTGATGGGCACCCTGATGGGCGGCGAGTGGCTGGTGCGCCGCCGCGTACGAGCCGGCAAGCATGTGGCGTGAACTGCGCCTCGGCCTTGCCGGTGCCCTGAGCCCGGCGCGGGCCGCTCAGCCCGTGGGTTGGCGTTCCGGCCGGGCTGTCATGTCGGCCGAGTTCCTGGCCCAGGCCGCTGGCTGGTTCGCGCATTTCCAGGCGCTGGCGACGGGCGACGTCGCACTGCATTTCGAAGACACCCTGCACGCCACCGCCGCGCTGTTCGGCGCCTGGCATGCCCGCAAGACCGTCTGGTGGCCCGGTGACGCGCTGCCGGCCACGGCGCAGCGTCTGTCCGAGCAGGTGGGGGCGTTTGCCGGCGACTGGCCTGGCCGCAGCGATGCCACTGCTGCCGTGGCCGATGCGCCCGTGCCGGATTGGCAGTCGCTGGACCCGCAGGCCCCCCAGCTCGTCGTTTTCACTTCCGGCAGCAGCGGCGAGCCCAGCGCCATCCCCAAGCAGCTGCACCAGTTGTTCGACGAGGTGCGCGCGCTGGAAGCCGAGTTCGGTGCGCGCCTGGACGGCGCCACGGTTCACGCCACCGTCAGCCACCAGCACATCTACGGCCTGCTGTTCCGCGTGCTGTGGCCACTGGCCGCCGGCCGCCCCACGGCAGCGAACCGCGTGGCCTATCTGGAAGACCTGCATGCCGTGCCCGGCCGCATCGCGCTGATCGCCAGCCCCGCCCACCTGAAGCGCCTGCAGCTCGCCGTCACCGGCGACCTGCCCGAGCGCCTGGCGGCGGTGTTCAGCTCCGGCGGCCCGCTGCCAGCCGATGCGCTGGCCCCCTGCGCCGAGCGCCTGGGTCAGACGCCCATCGAGGTCTACGGCAGCAGCGAGACCGGCGGTGTGGCCTGGCGCCAGCGCCCGCCCGGCGCGGGCGATGCCGAGCCCTGGCGCGCGCTGCCCGGCGTCGAATGGCAATTGAGCGACGGCCAGCTGCAGCTGCGCTCGGCCCATATCGGTGGCGATGACTGGTACACGGCCGCCGACCATGCCCGCGCGGAAGGCCCCGGCTTCGTGCTGTTGGGCCGCGCGGACCGCATCGTCAAGGTGGAAGAAAAGCGCGTGTCGCTGGCCGCCGTCGAGCAGGCCCTGCTGGCCAGCGGCCAGGTGCAGGAAGCCCGCGCGCTGCTGCTGCCGGGCTCGCGCCAGGAGCTGGGCGTCGTGTTGGTGCCCACGCCCGAGGCCTGGGGCGCCATCGACCAGGCCGGCCGCGCTGCATGGCTCGCGCCGCTGCGCGAACGCCTGGCCGCCCAGCTGGAGTCCACCGTGCGCCCGCGCCGCTGGCGCCTCGTCAGCGAATTCCCCGCCAACACCCAGGGCAAGACCACTCAGGCCGCATTGCAGGCCTTGTTCGACCCCATGCGCCCGCCCGCCCGGGTGCTGATGCGTGAGGCGCTGACGGTGCGGCTGCGCGTCGACATCGAGGCCCGCCATCCCGGCTTCGAAGGGCACTTTGAGGGCCAGCCTGTGCTGCCGGGCGTCGTGCAGCTGGATTGGGCAGAGCGCTTTGCACGCGAGCTGTTCGCACTGCAGCCGGCCTTTGCCGGGCTGGACCAGCTCAAGTTCCAGCAGGTCATCCGCCCCGGCGGCACCGTGGACCTCGAGCTGACCATCAATGCCGACGGCAGCGAGCTGCGTTTCGCGCTGACCAGCGAGCGCGGCGCGCACGCCAGCGGCAAGCTGCGCTTCGGAGCCGGCGTGTGAAGGTTTGCGCCGTCATTCCTGTTTACAACCATGGCGGTACGGTCGGTGGCGTTGCGGCCAAGCTGCGCGAGCAGGGCCTGCCGGTGCTGCTGGTGGACGATGGCAGCGCAGCCGCCACGGCAGCGCAGCTCGACGCCTTGACGCGGCAGGACGGCATCCAGCTGCTGCGCCTGCCGCACAACCAGGGCAAGGGCGTGGCCGTCATCGCCGGCATGCGCCTGGCGGTCGAGCAGGGCTACACCCATGGCCTGCAGATCGATGCCGACGGCCAGCATGACGCCTTCGATGCCTCGCGCTTCGTGGCCGCCGCCCAGGCGCACCCTGAGGCGCTGATCTGCGGCTGCCCCATCTACGACGCGTCCGTGCCGCGCGCGCGGCTGTACGGGCGCTATGCCACCCACATCTGGGTCTGGATCAACACGCTGAGCTTCTCGGTGCGCGACTCCATGTGCGGCTTTCGCATCTACCCGCTGGCCACCACGCTGCCGCAGCTGGCGCACGCGTCCATGGGCCGGCGCATGGACTTCGACACCGAGATCGCCGTGCGCCTCGTGTGGGCCGGCGTGCCCGTCATCAACCAGCCCACGCGCGTGCACTATCCGGTCGGCGGCATCTCGCACTTCCGCGTCTGGCGCGACAACGTGCTGATCTCGGCCATGCACACGCGGCTCTTCTTCGGCATGCTGTGGCGCGCGCCGTTGCTGCTGGCGCGCAAGCTGCGGAGCAATCCATGACAGTGCGCGCTCAGCACTGGGCGTCGTTGGGTGAAACGACCTTCGTCAGCGGTATCTGGCTGCTGTACGGCGTGCACAAGCTCTTCGGCCGGCGCCTGGTTCGCTGGGCCATGTTTCCCGTGGTGGTGTTGCATTGGCTGACGCGCCCGGCGCTGCGCCGCTCATCGCTGGACTACCTGCGCCATCTGCACCGCGCCGAGCCGGGCGTGTTCCAGCGCGAACCCGACTGGCGCGAGGGCTTGCGCCACGTCGCCTGCTTTGCCGAGACCATGCTCGACAAGCTGCTGGCCATGGCCGGCCGCTACCCGGCCGAGTGCGTGCGCGAGCAGGACTTTTCCCTTGTCGACGCCATGGTGGCCCGGGGCCAGGGCGGCATCTTCATCACCGCGCACATGGGCTGCCTGGAGCTGTGCCGCATGGTGGGCCGGACCAAGCAGGACCTGAAGCTGACGGTACTGGTGCACACCCGCCACGCCCAGGCCTTCAACCGCATCCTCAAGCGCCTGGACCCGAGCTCCGCCGTCAACCTGCTGGAGGTTACCGACTTCGGGCCGGCCATGGCCATGCAGCTCAAGGAGCTGGTGGACGCCGGCGGCTGGATCGCCATTGCTGGCGACCGCGTGCCCATCCAATCCGCCCAGACCGTCAGCGTCGATTTCCTCGGCGCGCCGGCGCCGCTGCCGGTGGGCGCTTATGTGCTGGCCGGCGTGCTGCACTGCCCGCTGGTGCTGCTGACCTGCCTGCACCGCGGCGCCGGCTATGAGATCCGCTTCGAGGTACTGACCGAGCACGTCAGCCTGCCGCGAGCGGGGCGCCGCGAGGCTCTGGCCCAATACGCCCAGAGCTACGCACGGATTCTGCAGCGCCGCCTGCGCGAATCGCCCTATGACTGGTTCAACTTCTACGCTTTCTGGGACAGCCCGCATGCCGTTGCCTGAGATTGTTTTCGATGGCCGCCCGCTGAGCCTGGACGACATCGCCGCCATCTCCCGCCGCGAGGCCCGCGCGCGTCTGAGCACCGCGCCTGATTTCGTGCGCCACATCGACGCTGGTGCCGAGTTCATCGCCCGCCTGCTGGCCGAGGACGGCGTCGTCTACGGTGTCACCACCGGCTACGGCGACTCCTGCACCGTCAGCATCCCGCCGGCCCTGGTGGCCGAGCTGCCGCGCCACCTCTACACCTACCACGGCATCGGCGCAGGCCCCATGCTGGCGCCCGAGCAGGTGCGCGCCGTGCTGGCCGTGCGGCTGCAGTCGCTGGCGCAGGGCGTGTCGGGCGTGAGCTACGCCTTGCTGCAACAGTTGGCCGCCCTGATCGAGCACGACATCCTGCCCTTGATCCCCAGCGAAGGTTCGGTCGGCGCGAGCGGTGACCTGACGCCGCTGAGCTATGTCGCCGCCGTGCTGTGCGGCGAGCGCGAGGTGTGGTTCCAGGGCCGGCAGATGCCGGCGGCCGAGGCCCTTGCGGCCGTCGGCCTCAAGCCGCACACGCTGCGCCCCAAGGAAGGCCTGGCCATCATGAACGGCACGGCCGTCATGACGGCGCTGGCCTGCCTGGCCTTCCAGCGTGCCGAACGGCTGTCGCGCTTGGCCACGCGCATCACGGCGGCCAATGTCGTCGCCAGCGCGGGCAACGCCCACCACTTCGACGAGCGCCTGTTTGCGGTCAAGCCGCATGCCGGCCAGCAGCGCGTCGCCGCGCGGCTGCGCACCGACCTCGCCAGCGACAGGCCCTCGCGCAACGAGCAGCGCCTGCAGGACCGCTACTCGCTGCGCTGCGCGCCCCACGTCATCGGCGTGCTGGAAGACGCGCTGCCCTGGCTGCGCCAGCTCATCGAGAACGAGCTGAACAGCGCCAACGACAACCCGCTGGTCGACGCGGTGGAAGAGCGCGTGCTGCACGGCGGCCATTTCTACGGCGGCCACATCGCCATGGCCATGGACACGCTGAAGACGGCGGTCGCCAACGTCGCCGACCTGCTGGACCGCCAGCTTGCCCTGCTGGTGGATACGCGCTTCAACCACGGCCTGCCGTCCAACCTGAGCGGAGCGCTGGGCGAGCGCGCCGCCATCAACCATGGCCTGAAGGCGCTGCAGATCAGCGTCTCCGCCTGGACCGCCGAAGCCCTCAAGCAGACCATGCCTGCCTCGGTCTTCAGCCGCAGCACCGAGTGCCACAACCAGGACAAGGTCAGCATGGGCAGCATCGCCGCCCGTGACGCGCTGCGCGTGCTGGACCTGAGCGAGCAGGTCGTCGCCGGCCTGCTCATCAGCGCCCGCCAGGGCCTGGGCCTGCGCCAGCGCCTGGGCGGCCTGCAGCTGAGCCCGTCGCTGTCGGCCTGGTACGAAGAGCTCTGTGCACGCCTGCCGCTGATCGACGAAGACCGCGCGTTGGATGTCGAGCTGCAGATGTTGCTGCGCGAGATCCGTTTGCCCCACGGAGCCCTGCATGCGCCTGCGTGAAGACCCGCGCCTGGCCCACGAGATCGAGATCACGCCGGCCTTCCACGATCTCGACCCGATGGAGATCGTCTGGCACGGCCGCTATGTGCAGTACCTGGAGCAGGCGCGCTGCGCGCTGCTGCAGCGCTTCAACTACGACTATCCGCAGATGCGCGCCAGCGGCTACTCGTGGCCCATCATCCATCTGCAGCTGAAATACGTGCGCCCGGCCGAATACGGCATGCGCCTGGGCGTGCGCGCCTGCATCACCGAGTGGGAGCACCGCCTGCGCATCGACTACACGGTGCGCGACATCGCTACCAACGCGCGCCTGACCCGGGCCCACACGCTGATGGTGGCCGTGGACATGCGCAACAAGGAAATGCAGTTCGCCAGCCCGCCCATCCTGTTTGAACGTCTGGGCATTCCGCTGCCATGAAGCGCCGTCTCTTCCTTCTTGCCGCATGCCCGTTGCCCGCGCTGGCCGACACCATCGCGCAGGTTCAGCAGCGCCTCGTCAGCACGCCGGTGCAGCGCGGTGGCTTCCAGCAGGACAAGCAGCTTGCCGGCTTCGCCAAGCCGCTGAAGAGCCAGGGTGACTACCTGTTGGTGCGCGGCAAGGGCCTGATCTGGCGCACGACGGCGCCGTTCGCCAGCCAGCTGGTGCTGACGCGCGACCGCATCGCCGGTGGTGGCGGCCTGCAGCTGGATGCCAGCAAGGAGCCCGGCATCCGCGTCGTGACCCAGCTGATGCTGTCGCTGCTGGACGGCGACCTTGGCGCGCTGCAGCAGGCCTTCGAGGTGCAGGCCAGCCTGCAAGGCGACAAGGCCTGGCGCGCCGCGCTGAAACCCAAGGCCGCAGCCCTGGCCCAGCTCTTCGCCCGCATCGAGCTGGAGGGCGACCGCCAGCTGCGTCGCATCGTCATGACCGAGGCCCAGGGCGACACGACGACGTTGCGCTTCGACGAGCAGACGCACGAGCCCGCCGCCCCCAGCGCCGACGAGGCCAAGCAGCTTGGCTGACCGGCCCAGCCGCTTGGCGCCCTGGGCCTGGGCGCTCGCGCTGCTGCTGATGGCCGCGGGCCTGGCCCTGGCTGCGTACAAGGGCCGTGTGCGCATCAACACCGATGTGCTGGCCATGCTGCCCAAGGACGAGCGCCGGCCCGAGGTCGAGCAGGCGATGACCGCCCTGGCCAAGGCAGGGGAGGGCCGCGTCATCGTCATGCTGCGCGCGCCCAAGGGCAGCGAAGCGGCGATGGATCGCTTCATCGCCAAGCTGCAAGCGGAGGCGCCCGGCATCAAGCTGCGCCACCGCGTCTCCGACGCCCAGCAGGCCGACTGGCTGAGCTTCTTCGCCCCGCAACGCGGCGCGCTGCTGACCGACGCCCAGCGCCAGTCCCTGCAGACCGCCCCTTCGGAAGCGCTGGCGCAACAAGCGTTGACCAGCCTGATGCAGCCCATGGGCCTGCCGCGCGTGGGCCGCTGGATCGACGATCCCTTCAACACCCTCGGGGCATGGCTCGCCGAGCGTGCCCAGGGCAGCAAGGTGCGCGCCCTCGATGGCCGGCTGCGCCTGGCCGATGCCCAGGGCGACTGGATGCTGGCGTTGATCGACAGCGGCGCCAGCGCCTTCGCGCTGAGCGACAACGAGCGCATCGCCCAAGCCCTCGCCCATGCCCGTGCCGCCGTACCCGAGGCCCAGGTGCTCGCGGCCGGCGTGCCCCTGCACGCGCATGCCGCGGCCGCGCAGGCCCAGCGCGAAATGCATCTCATCGGCGTGGGCTCGCTCGTCGGCGTGTTCGCGCTGAGCTGGTTTGCCTTCGCCCGCATCCGGCCGCGCCTGCTGGTGCTGCTGTCGGTGGGCAGCGGCCTGCTGGTAGCCGTGACGGCGACGCTGGCCGTCTTTGGCGAGCTGCACCTCATCACGCTGGTGTTCGGCGCCAGCCTCGTCGGCGTGGCGGAGAACTACGCCAGCAGCCACTACAGCAGCCGCATCGCCCAGCCGCCGGCGCAGCGCTTCACCTTGATGCGTGAGCAGCTGCCGACCATGGTGCTGGCCCTCAGCACGACGCTGGCCGGCTATGCCCTGTTGGCGACGACGCCTTTCCCGGGCCTGCAGCAGGTCGCGCTGTTCTCGGCCGCCGGCCTCACGGCGGCCTTCGTCAGCACCTGGCTGTGGTTCCCGCATCTGGACGCCGGCTCCGTGCCCGTGCGGCCGCTGACGCGCGCGTTGGGCCGCGCCTGGCAGCGCTGGCCGCAGCTGACCTGGCGCAGCGGCCTGATCGGCGGCGTCGTCATCGCCGCTCTGTTGGCGGCTGCCGCCTGGCGCGGCCAGGCCAACGACGACATCCGCCTGCTGCAGAACACGCCGCCCGCGCTGATGCAGGAGCAGATCGACATCGGCCGGCGGCTGGACCTGCCCAGCCCGGCGCAGTTCTACCTGCTCAGCGCGGGCAGCGAGGAAGTCCTGCTCGAACGCGAGGAAGCCTTGAAGGCCAAGCTCGCCGGCATGCCCGGCATCGGCGGCTGGCAGGCCGTTTCCGATTGGGTGCCGTCGCCCGCGCGTCAGGCCGCCGATGCGGCCCTGGTGCAGCGCCGCTGGGCCGAGGTGTCGCTGCTGGTCGCCGAGCAACTGGGCCAGGCCCTGCCGCAGCGAGACGCCGTCGCGGCGCCGGTGCTGACGGTGGAGGCCTGGCGCGCGGCGCCCGTCAGCGAGGCCGCGCGCCATCAGTGGCTGGGCCGCGATACCGACGGCCGCTGGCACAGCGTCGTGATGCTGCGTGGCGTGTCGCGGGCATCCTTGCCGCAGCTTGCCGCCCTGGCCGACGGCACGACGGTGCGCTGGGTCGACAAAGTGGCCGATGTCTCCGAGCTGCTCGCCCGTCAGCGCATCCGCATGCTCGGCGTGCTGGCGATTGCGGTGGGCGCCGTCGCAGCCTTGCTGGCCTGGCGCCTGGGCGCTGCCTGGTGGCGCGCTCTGGTGCCGACGTTGCTGGCCGGCAGCCTGGCGCTGGCCGCCACCGCCTTGCTCGGCCAGCCCTGGCAGCTCTTCCACGTGCTGGCCCTGCTGCTGCTGCTCGGCGTGGGGGTGGACTACGGCATCTTCCTGCTCGCCCAGCCCAGTCGGCGCGACCTGCGCGGCTTCGTCTCCATCACACTCGCGGCCGCCAGCACCTGGCTGTCCTTCGGGTTGCTGGCCCTGTCCGGCACGCCGGCCTTGCGGGCCTTCGGCCTGACCCTGGGCCTGGGAATTGCCCTGGCCTGGTTCCTCACCCCTTTCTTCGTCAACGACCATGACCCTCGAAACGACTGACGTCTGCATCATCGGCGCAGGCCCTGCAGGCGCCGTCGCTGCGGCCCTGCTGCGCCGCCAGGGGCTGGCGGTGACCGTGCTGGAACGCCAGACCTTCCCGCGCTTTTCCATCGGCGAAAGCCTGCTGCCGCAGTCCATGGCCTATATCGAGAAGGCCGGGCTGCTGCAGGACGTTGTCGAGGCCGGCTTCCAGTTCAAGAACGGTGCGGCCTTCTGCCGCGGCCTCAAGCGCACCGCCTTCGACTTCCGCGACAAGTTCACGCCCGGTTGGGGCACGACCTACCAGGTGCAGCGCGCCCACTTCGACCAGGTGCTGGCCAACGGCGCCGCCAAGGCCGGCGCCGATGTGCGCTACCGCCACGAGGTGACGGCCGTGCGCGTCGCGGCAGGTCAACGCCCGCAGCTCGACGTGCAGCCGCTGGACGGTGGCGCGGCCTACACCGTCGAAGCCGGCCATCTGCTGGACGCCAGCGGCTTCGGCCGCACGCTGCCGCGCCTGCTGGACCTGGAGACGCCCTCAAGCTTCCCCGTACGCGCCGCCACCTTCACGCATGTGCAGGACCGCATCAGCGACCCGACGTTCGACCGCACCAAGATCCTCGTTACCGTGCATCCGGACGACGTGGACGTGTGGTTCTGGACCATCCCCTTCAGCAACGGCCGCTGCTCGCTGGGCGTCGTCGCGCGGGCCGAGTACTTCGACCGCTTCCCCGAGGACGCGACGGAGCGACTGAAGGCCGTCGTCGCCGAGACGCCCACGCTGGCCACGTTGCTGAAGGACGCCGTCTGGGACACGCCGGCCAACAAGCTGCAGGGCTATGCCGCCAATGTGAAGTCGCTGTGGGGCCCGGGCTTTGCGCTGCTGGGCAATGCGGGCGAGTTCCTGGACCCGGTGTTCTCCAGCGGCGTGACCATCGCCGTGAAGTCCGCCGACCTGGCCGTGACGGCGCTGCTGCGCGAACGCGCCGGCGAAGCGGTTGACTGGGAGAAGGACTACGCCAAGCCGCTGCGTGCCGGCGTGGACGCCTTCCGCGCCTTTGTGGAGAGCTGGTACCGCGGCGGCTTCCAGGACGTCATCTTCCACCAGGATCAGAACCCCGACATCCGCCGCATGATCTCGTCGATCTTGGCCGGCTACGCCTGGGACCTGACCAACCCCTACGTCGCACATCCCGAGCGCATGCGCACGCTGGAGCAGTTGTGCGCCCCCTGATCCTGCTCACGGCGCTGCTGCTGTCAGCCTGCCAGACGCTGCCGCCACCGGCCGCGCTGCCGCCGCTGCAACTGGCGCCGGCCGCCTTCGGTGCCGAGCTGTCGCTGGCCCAGCGGTTGACGGTGACAGACGCGCCCGACGATCCCAACGGCGCCGTCACCGAGCGCCAACTCGACACGCTGCTGCAGGTCGACGCGCAGCAGTTGCAACTCGCCGGCCTCGCTTTCGGTCAGCGCGTGTTGACGCTGAACTGGGACGGCCACGAGCTGAAGGTGCAGCGCCATCCCATGCTGCCCGCCGCCGTCGATCCGGCGCGCGTGCTGCGTGACATCGCCCTGGTCTTCGCGCCGCTGCCTGCATTGCAGGCCGCGCTGCCCGCGAGTTGGACCGTGGATGAGTCAGGCAACGAGCGCACGCTGCGCCAGTCCGGCGAGACGCGCCTGACCGTGCGCTACCTGGACGGCCGCGCGCGCGTCGAGATCGACAATCGCGCCGAGCACTATCAACTGCGCATTGAATCCCGCTCTTTGGAGGGCGGCTGATGAACTTCTACCTGAACGCCCTCGGCGTCGTCTGCGCCGCCGGCCATGACGCCGACACGCTGGCTGAGTCGCTGTGGGCCACCACGCCCAGTGGCGTCGAGCCCGAGGCCTGGCGCGGCCGCACCCTGCACCTGGGCCGTGTGCGCCAGCCCCTGCCCCTGCCCGACGCCAACGCGCAACGCAGCCGCAACAACGCGTTGCTGCTGACGGCGCTGCAACCCATCCGCGCCGCGGTGGATGCTTCCATCGAACGCTTCGGCCCGCTGCGCGTGGCCATCGTGCTCGGCACCAGCACCTCCGGCGTCGGCGAGAGCGAAGCCGCCTGGGGCCACCACCGCGAGCACGGCGAACTGCCGGTCTGGCACGACGTGCGCCAGCAGGAGATCGGCTCCGGCGCTGCGCTGCTGGCCGAAGAGCTCGGCACCTTGGGCCCGGCCTATGTCATCTCCACGGCCTGCTCGTCCAGCAGCAAGGCCCTGGCCAGTGCGGCGCGGCTGCTGCAGGCCGGCATGGCGGATGCCGTCGTCTGCGGCGGTGCCGACAGCCTGTGCGACTTCACCGTCGCCGGCTTTGCCTCGCTCGAAGCCGTCAGCGACGTGCGCTGCAACCCCATGAGCGCGCAGCGCTGCGGCATCAACATCGGCGAGGCCGGCGCGCTCTTCCTGATGACGCGCGAAAAAGGCGCCGGCCCCGCCGTGCGCCTGGCCGGCTGGGGCGAAACCAGCGACGCCCACCACATCTCCGCGCCCGAGCCCAGCGGGCGCGGCGCCGAGGCCGCGATGCGCGCAGCGCTGGACATGGCGGGCCTGGCGCCCGCCGACATCGGCTACCTCAACCTGCATGGCACGGCCACGCCGCATAACGACGCGATGGAGAGCGAGGCCGTGGCGCGCGTCTTCGGCCTGAACGCCCCCTGCAGCTCCACCAAGCCGCTGACCGGCCACACGCTGGGCGCCGCCGGCGCGCTGGAGGCCGCCATTGGCTGGTTGACGTTGCTCGGCGATGGTGCCCTGCCGGCTCACCATTTCGACGGCGAGCGCGATGCCGCGCTGCCCGCCATCCGCCTCGTGAAACCGGGCGAGCGCCTGGCTGCCGCGCCGCGCGCCGTGTTGTCCAATTCCTTTGCGTTTGGCGGCAGCAACGCCGCCCTGGTGTTGACCCGTGAAGACTGACATCGCCATCGTCGACCTGGTGCCGCACCGCGGCGCGATGAGCTGGCTCGATCGCGTCATCGAGGCCGATGCCGAGTCGCTGCTGGCCGAGGCCACCGTGCGCGCCGACCATCTGCTGGTGCAGGGTGGCCAACTCAGCGCATCGGCCGGCGTCGAATACATGGCCCAGGCGGCCGCTGCATGGGCCGGCTATCAACGTCACATCAAGGCCGATGAGGGCGGGGCCGCCCGCATCGGCTTCCTGCTCGGCACCCGTCGCTACCAGTGCAGCCGCGCGGCCTTCGTCGTCGGCGATGTGCTGCGCGTGCAGGTGCAACGCCTCTTCCAGGCCGACAACGGCCTGGGCCAGTTTGAGTGCGTCATCAGCATCGATGGCGCCGAGGTGGCGCGTGCCAGCCTCAATGTCTTCGGGCCCGACGACCCCGAGGCCTTCCTGAACGGACAGACCCCATGAGCAACCCCCACACCGTGCTGGTGACCGGCTCCAGCCGTGGCATCGGCCGCGCCATCGCGCTGCGGCTGGCGCGCGACGGCTACGACGTCGTCATCCATTGCCGCAGCCGCCGCGACGAAGCAGAGGCCGTCGCCCAGGCCGCCCGCGAACTCGGCCGCAACGCCCGTGTGCTCGCCTTCGACGTGGCCGACCGCGCTGCCACCGCCGCCGCGCTGGAGGCCGATGTCGAGGCCCATGGCTGCTACTACGGCGTCGTCTGCAATGCCGGCATTGCCCGCGACGGCGCCTTCCCGGCGTTGACCGGTGAGGACTGGGACGCCGTCATCCACACCAACCTCGACGCCTTCTACAACGTGCTGCAGCCGCTGACCATGCCGCTGGTGCGCCGCCGCAAGCCCGGCCGCATCGTCACGCTGGCCTCGGTCTCGGGCCTGATGGGCAACCGCGGGCAGGTCAACTACAGTGCCGCCAAGGCCGGCATCATCGGCGCTAGCAAGGCGCTGGCCGTCGAGCTGGCCAGCCGCAAGATCACGGTCAACTGCGTGGCACCGGGCCTCATCGAGACGGACATGATCGACGCCGAAGTGCTGGAGCACGCGCTGAAGTTGATCCCGGCGCAGCGCGTCGGCCAGCCCGAGGAGGTGGCGGCCCTGGTGGCCTTCTTGATGAGCGAGGACGCGGCCTACATCACGCGTCAAGTGATTTCCGTGAATGGGGGGATGGTCGGGTGAGCAACAAGAGAGTCGTCATCACCGGCATCGGCGCGTTGTCGCCGCTGGGGCATGACGCAGAAACCGTCATGGACAGCCTGCGCGCCGAGACCAACAAGGTCCAGCGCATGGCCGACTGGGCCGCCTACGAGGGCCTGAACACGCAGGTCGGGGTGCCCTGCGCACCCTTCGAGCTGCCGGCCGACCGCTACAACCGCAAGACCATGCGCAGCATGGGCCGCGTGGCGCAGATGGCCACGCGCTCGGCCGAGCTGGCACTGGAGCAGGCCGGCCTCATCGGCGACCCGCTGCTGACCAGCGGCCGCATGGGCGTGAGCTTCGGCAGCTCCAGCGGCACACCCAGCGCCATCGGCGACTTCGGCCGCATGATGACGGTCAAGAGCATCGAGGGCATCAACGCCAACACCTACGTGAAGATGATGTCGCACACCGCGACCGTCAACATCGCGGTGTTCTTCGGCATCACCGGCCGCATCATCACGACGAGCAGCGCCTGCACCTCGGGCAGCCAGGGCCTGGGCTATGCCTACGAGGCCATCCAGAGCGGCCGCCAGGTCGCCATGCTGGCCGGCGGCGCCGAGGAGCTGGACCCGACGCAGGCGGCGGTGTTCGACACGCTGTTTGCCACCAGCACCAGGTACAACGACCAGCCGCGCCTGACGCCGCGTCCCTTCGATGCCGAGCGCGACGGCCTGGTGTTGGGCGAGGGCGCCTGCACCTTCGTGCTGGAGGAGTACGAGCACGCCAAGGCGCGCGGCGCCACGATGCTGGGCGAGATCGTCGGCTACGGCACCAACTGCGATGGCACCCACGTCACGCAGCCGCAGTCCTCCACCATGGCCCAGGCCATGCGCCTGGCGCTGGAAGATGCCGGCCTGCCCGCCACTGCCATCCCCTACGTCAACGCCCATGGCACCAGCACCGACCAGGGCGACGTGGCCGAGAGCCAGGGCACGCAAAGCATCTTTGGCACCGGTGTGGCGATCTCGTCGCTGAAGAGCTATATGGGCCACACCCTGGGCGCCTGCGGTGCACTGGAGGCCTGGATGACGCTGGAGATGATGAACGCCGACTGGTTCGCGCCCACCATCAACCTCAAGCGCGTCGACCCGCGCTGCGGCGACCTCGACTACGTGCTCAGCGGCGGCCGCGTGCTGCAGACCGAGTTCGCGATGACGAACAATTTCGCCTTCGGCGGCATCAACACTTCGTTGATCCTGCGCCGCCTTTGATTTCGACAACCCGCCTGGGAGGGCCTGATGAAGCAGAGCGTACTGACCGTTGCAATGATCTTGGCGAGCGCTGCGGCGCAAGCCGGTTCGCCGGAACAGGAGTTGGCTGATGGGAAGCGGATCGCCGCCAGCCTGTCGCAGGAAGGTCGAGACCTCTGCGTCTTCGACAACGGTGCGCCGTCCGACGTGCCGCACCAGAAGCTGCAACAGCTCAAGGTCGCCAAGGGCACCTATGGCGGCGTCAAGGAGTTGCTGCCGGCCCTGGTGCAGCAGGCCCTGGCGAACAAGGCCGATGCCCTCGTGGACTACAACAGTTCGCAGCGTTTTGGCTTCTGGCCCTGGCGCGTCGTGCGCCCGGTGGTCACGGCAACCGCCATCCGCTGGAACGAGGCGCCTCGCAAGTCCTGCGAGGCCATGGGTGGCGTGCGCATGGAGGTCATCCTGACGACCAACAAGAGCCCCGAGGCGCTGGCGCAGGGCGTCGCGCCTCAGGCGCCCGCCGCCGTCACGGCCGATCAGGCGGCATCCGCGCCGCAGTGATCGCAGGGCTGCGCGGCGCATTTGCCGGCTTCCGCCTACCTGTGCGGCGCCCTTGATACGGCATCATCGAAAGCCCCGTTCAAGGAGCGTGCTCATGAAGTTTCGTCTTGTGGTCTTGGCCGCCGCTGCGTTGCTGTCGGCGCCAGCCTTCGCGCGCGACACCGTGCTGCATATCCCGCTGGCCGATGTGCTGGAACTGCCCGAGGCCAAGGAAAAACTGGACCCGGCGTTCAAGTTCTATTTGGCCGGTCAAGCGACGCCGAAGGTCAGCAGACGCCTCGCGACCTACGTGGCCAATCCGAAGACCAACGGCTTCGGCAAGGCGGACGACTATGGTTGCAAATGGGCCGCATTGAGTGCGCTGATCGATCTGCAGGATGGCGCCAAGCGCCACGGCGCCAATGCGGTGGTCGACATCGTCAGCTACTACCGGAAGGTGGAGTACAAGAGTGCGACCGATTTCGAGTGCCATGCCGGTGCCTTCGTCATTGGCGTCGCTTTGCGCGGCACCTTGGCCAAGGTTGAGTGACTGACCACGGCTCGCGGTGACCCTGCTCTGCCTGCTGGCCGCCGAGCCTGAGCTGCGGGTCGGCATGCCGTCACCGGGCGCCTGGCTGGCGCCCTCCGAGCAGGCTCGCCTGCAGTCGCTGGGCACCGAGGCCCGGCGCGACACCTTCCTGGCCGGCCGCTGGCTGGCGCGCCGCGTGGTGCAGCGCTGGCTGGGCTCGGATGAGCCGCCTGCACTGGAGGTGGCCAGCAGCGGTGCCTGCCGCGTGGCGGGCCGTGGCGATGTGTTCGTGTCCATCAGCCACAGCGCCGGCACAGTCGCCTGCGCCGCGGCCGGGGTGCCGATCGGCATCGATGTGGAAAGCCTGGCTCGGCCGCGCGACCACCTGGCCCTGGCCGAGACGGTGCACAGCCCCGCGCAGCGCGCCGACCTGGCCGCCTTGCCGGTCGAGGCGCGCGCGCAGGTCTTTCTGCAGGCCTGGACGCTCAAGGAGGCCTGGCTCAAGGCGCGCGAACAGGGTCTGGACTTTGCGCTGATGCGGGCGCTGGACTTCAGCGACGACCCCGAGGGCGACGTGGCCGTCACGACCATCGGCGCTGTGGTGCTGGCTGTGGCCTGCAATCCCAAGTTGCCTGTGCGCATCGAAGGCCCCATGAATGCAGTGTGGCGCCGCTGCCGGGCGCGCAGGGCCGGCGAATAAACTGCTGGCCCCACGAAAGCAGTACGGAGGCAGGATGGCGCGATGGCGCTTCGCAGCGGCATTTGCAAGCCTGGCGTTGGTCGTCGCGACCCATGCCGCGGCCGACCCGTCGCCGCTGGCCGAGCATGTGTCGGTGAGCGCCCCGGTGCCCATCCGCCTGTTGCTGACTTTCGACGACGGCCCGAGCGCGCGGGAGACCGACAACCCGACGGTCCAGATCCTCGACGGCCTCGCGCGCAATGCCATCCAGCCGGGCATCAAGGCGCTGTTCTTCGTGCAGACGGGCGCCGTGAACGGCGGTGCGACACCGCGCGGCCAGGCGCTGATGCGCCG
Source organism: Roseateles sp. P5_E4 (assembly GCF_054049255.1). Lineage (NCBI taxonomy): Bacteria > Pseudomonadati > Pseudomonadota > Betaproteobacteria > Burkholderiales > Sphaerotilaceae > Roseateles > Roseateles sp. P5_E4. The sequence goes on from NZ_JBFUMS010000014.1 coordinate 45,068, forward strand.
CACGCTGGCGGAGGGCCATGTGCTGGGTTTTCACACCGCGACGCCCGGCCACACCAGCCACACCAAGCTGAGTGATGAGCTGCTCGAAGGCAGCCTCAGCCAGGGCTTGGCGGCGCATATGGAATTGGCCGGCCGCCCCCCGGTGCTGGTGCGCCCGCCGCATTGGGCCTACGACGCGCGCACCTTCGCGGCCTATCAGCGCCATGGGCTCAGCGTCGTGATGACGGACCTGTCCGCCAACGACGGCAAGATCCCCTGGCCCAATGCCAGCCTGCGCCGGCGCTCGCATTTCGAGCACCAGATGCGCGAGCTGCGCCGGCGGATCACCGAGCTGCCGTTGGTGGACGGCGTGCGGCCGGTGGTCGTGACCTTCCACGATGCCAACCCCTTCACCGGCAGCCATGTCGACGAGTATCTGCAGATCCTCGTCGATGGCGCCAACAAGGCCGGGCTGGTGTTGGCCGATCCGCCGTTCTACGACTCGGCCGAATCCTTGGAAGCCGCTGCGCGGGCGCGGGCGCTGACCGACCCGAGCGTGCAGATCCGCATCCCGGGCTTCTGGACTTCGCTGCTGGCCTGGATCCTGCCCGAGCCTCCGCTGGACTGATCAGCCGGGCTTGCGAGCGACGGCGTTCAGCAGCGTTTCCTCGCGATTTTTCGGCTGGCCCAAGCCCAGCCATTCGCGCGCACCCAGGTCGCTGCGGCTCCACCACAGATAGGGCGTGCTGATGCGGTCCGCGTCCACCTGGAAGCCGGCCTCGAGCACCAGGGCGATGAACTCGTCCGCCGTGCGCTGCACATGCATGGGGTGGCGGAACAGCAGCCGGATGATCCAGCTGTGGATGTAGGCGCGCGTGCTCTCGGCCAGCAGCAGCAGGCCGCCGGGCTTAAGCACGCGAAACGCCTCGGCCAGGGCCGCTTTCTGGTCGACGATGTGGTGCAGGGTCTGGTGGCACAGCACGATGTCCACCGACGCGTCCGGCAGCGGAATGCGCTCGGCATGCGCCGCGTGCAGGGTGACGGGCACGGGGCAGGCTTTCACCATCGCGGCGCAGCGGGCCTCGAAGTCCGGCTCGGGGTCGAGTGCATGGATCTGGGCCGGCGCAAAGCGTGCCGCCATCTCCGGCAGGGAGTGGCCCTGGCCGGTGCCGATGTCTAGCATCACGCCGCCGCGCGGCGCGTCCGGCGCCATGCGCTGCAGGTCGCTCAGCGCACGGCCCAGCACGTGAACACGCCAGGTCACGGTGGACAGGAACCACAGGCCGAAACGGGTCTCGGGCACGAAGGCCAGTTTCTGGGAGGGGCGGGCGCTGGCTGTGTTCATGGGCGGCGGCCCCGAAAAAACAAGTCGGCGATGATAGGGCTTTGCCCCTTCGCGCCCGCCTGCCATGAGCTCCGAACCGTCCAGTTTCACCCTGCAAAGCCCCGATGGCGCGAGCGCCCAGTTCAGCTTGCACGGCGGCCACCTGCTGTCGTGGCGCCCACCCGGTGCCGGTGAGCAGCTGTATCTGTCGCCGCGCAGCGAATTCACGCCAGGCAAGGCCATCCGCGGCGGCGTGCCGGTGTGTTTCCCGCAGTTTGCCGAGCGCGGGCCGCTGCCCAAGCATGGCTTTGCGCGCACGCTGCCGTGGGAGCTGGTCCAGCAGCAGCAGGGCAAGGACGATGCGCTCGCCGTCATGCGCCTGCGCGACAGCGACGCGACGCGTGCGATCTGGCCGCATGCCTTCGAGCTGGAGTTGAGTGTGCGCGTGGGCGGCCGCAGCCTCGACATCGAACTCGCCTGTGAGAACCTCGGCGACGCACCGCTGCAGTTCACAGCGGCGCTGCATACCTATTTGCGCGTGGCCGACCTGGACGCGGTCAGCGTCGAAGGGCTGGCCGGCCTGCGCTATTTCGACAGCATCAAGCAGGCCGAGGCGTTGCAGCGCATGGATCTGCTGCTGACCGGCGAAAAGGGCGTGCTGGACCTGGATCGCATCTATTTCGGTGTCAAGGAGCGTCCGCTGCTGGTGACCGAGGACCGGCGCCAGGTGGCCGTCCGCCAGCAGGGTTTCGAAGATGCCGTGGTCTGGAACCCTGGCCCCGAGCGCTGCGCCAAGCTGGCCGACATGCCCCCCGAAGGCTGGTCGGAGATGCTGTGCGTGGAGGCGGCATGCATCGGTCGCCCCATCGAGCTGCAAGCCGGCGATACCTGGGTCGGCCGGCAGAGCCTGGCCTTGCTGTAGCCAGGCGCGGGCCGCTCAGCCCAGCAGCGGCTCGTCCGGCAGTTCGTTCAGGCGCGGCGTGGCGGCGCTCGCGTCACGCGGGAAGTGCGCCACCAGCAGCGCGTCCACGGCCGCGATGGCGTCGACCAGGCCCGGCTCGAAGCGGCCGGCGCGGAAGGCCTCGCTCATGGCCTGGACCAGCTGCTGCCAGTGACCGGCGCCCACGCGGCGCGCCAGCGCGCGGTCGGCGACGATCTCGATGCGGTGCTCGGCCAGCAGCAGGTAGATCAGCACGCCGTTGTTGTGCTCCGTGTCCCACACGCCCAGCTTGGCGAACATCGTGACGGCCCGTTCGCGCGCCGGCGCGTCGCGCCAGAGGTAGCTCAGTGGCAGGCTGGCTTCGACGCAGACGCGGATCTCGCCGCTGTGGCGCTGCTCGCTGTCGGCCACGCGCTGCTGAAGCCGCACCAGCGCCTCGGGTGGCAGCACGCGGCGGGCATCGTCCTCGTCCCAGAGGCGATGGCGGATGAAACGCTGGAGTGACAGGCGCGCCATCACCAGTCTCCCGAGGCGCCACCGCCGCCGAAGTTGCCGCCCCCGCCGGAAGAGAAGCCGCCGCCCCCACCCAAGCCACCACCCCCGCCGCCACCCCCGCCGAAGATGATGGGCGGGATCAGCATGCCGCCGCGGCGGCCGCTGAGTCCGGCAAGGCCGGAACTTCGTCGAGCGGCGCCGATGCCGAACAGGCCCACCAGCACCAGGGCCGCGACCGCGGCTATGCCGGCCACGACGAAGCCGCCGCCAAAGACCCAACCCGCCGCGCCGGCGGCGCCTGCCGTGGCCAGGCTGCCCAGCTTGCGGCCGAACAGGCCGGTCAGCAGCATGCCGACAACCGGCACGCCGATGAAGAAGAGCATGCCGAGGTCCTGGAAACCAAAGCCCTCGTTGTCACCGGCGTGCGGCGCGGAAGCGGGGGTTGGCAGGCCTTCGCCGTTGATGCGCGCCTGCAGTTTCTCGATGGCCGCCTGCAGGCCGCCGGCGTAGTCGCCATTGCGGAAGGCCGGCTTCATGGCCGTGTCGATGATCTGCCGCGCGGCCAGGTCGGGCACCGCGCCTTCGAGGGCCTTGGCCACCTCGATGCGCATCTTGCGGTCGTTCTTGGCGACGACGATCAGCAGCCCGTCACCCACTTCGCGGCGGCCGATCTTCCACTGGTCGGCGACGCGCTGGGCATAGGCGGCGATGTCCTCGGGCGCGGTCGTCGGCACCATCAGCACCACGATCTGCGGCCCCGACGCGCGCTCGTAGGCGGCCAGCCGGTCTTCGAGTGCCTGGCGCTGCGCGGCGTCGAGCGTGGTGGTCTGGTCGATGACGCGGGCATTCAGTCCCGGCACAGGCTGCACGCCCTGGGCCTGGACCCACGGCGCCGCCAACAGCAGCAGCAAGGCAGTCAGCCAGCGCATCGCGCGGCTACTTCGACGCGGCCGGTGCCGTCGGCTTGGCCGTTGTGCCGAAGTCCACCGTCGGCGCCGTCGTGATGGCCGCCTCGTTCTGTACGGTGAAGTTGGGCTTGGCCTTGTAGCCGAACAGCATGGCCGTCAGGTTGTTCGGGAAGCTGCGCGTGTGGACGTTGTAGCTGGCCACCGTCTGGATGTAGCGGTTGCGCGCCACGGTGATGCGGTTCTCGGTGCCTTCGAGCTGCACGCGCAGATCCTGGAAGCCCTGGTTGGCTTTCAGGTTGGGATAGTTCTCGGTGACCACCAGCAGCCGGGACAGCGCGCTGCTCAGCTCACCCTGTGCGGCCTGGAACTTCTTCAACGCCTCGGGGTCGTTGACCAGCTCCGGCGTGGCCTGCACGCTGGTCGCGCGGGCGCGCGCCTCGACGACGCGGGTCAGCGTCTCCTGCTCGAAACTGGCCTCACCCTTGACCGTGTTGACGATGTTGGGAATGAGGTCGGCCCGGCGCTGGTACTGGCTCAGCACCTCGGCCCAGCTGGCGCTGACCTGCTCGTCAAGGGTCTGGAACTGGTTGTAGCCGCAGCCCGACAGGCTGGCGGCGGCCGCCACGGTGACGAGGATTCGGATCATGGACGCATCTCGCTGCTGGGAGGATGGCAGACAAGGGCAAACGACGCTCCCGCGACGCGCCGGATCGTGCCGGGGCCAGCAGGGATAATTTGGTCATGTTCGCCCCCCTGCAAAACGACACCTTCCTGCGCGCCTGCCTGCGCCAGCCCACCGAGCACACGCCCATCTGGCTGATGCGCCAGGCGGGCCGCTACCTGCCCGAGTACCGCGCCACGCGCGAGAAGGCCGGCAGCTTTATGGGCCTGGCCACCAACCGCGACTACGCCACCGAGGTGACGTTGCAGCCGCTGGAGCGTTTCCCGCTGGACGCCGCCATCCTGTTCAGCGACATCCTGACGGTGCCCGACGCGATGGGCCTGGGCCTGTCCTTCCAGCAGGGCGAGGGCCCGAAATTCGCAAGGCAGGTCCGCGACGAGGCCGCGGTGGCAGCGCTGGAAGTACCCGACATGGACAAGCTGCGCTATGTCTTCGACGCCGTCACATCCATCCGCGAGGCCTTGAACGGCCGCGTGCCGCTGATCGGCTTCTCCGGAAGCCCCTGGACCCTGGCCTGCTACATGGTGGAAGGCGGGGGCTCCGACGACTACCGCCTCGTCAAGAGCCTGATGTATTCGCGCCCCGACCTGATGCACCGCATCCTGGACGTGAACGCCCGCTCGGTGGCCGCCTATCTGAACGCCCAGATCGAAGCCGGTGCCCAGGCCGTCATGCTGTTCGACTCCTGGGGCGGCGTGCTGGCCGACGGCGCCTTCCAGCAGTTCAGCCTGGCCTATTCGCGCCAGGTGCTGAGCCAGGTGAAGACCGAGCACGGTGGCGTGCGCATTCCTCGGCTGCTGTTCACCAAGGGCGGCGGCCTGTGGCTGGACGAGATTGCCGACGCCGGCGCCGACGTCGTCGGCCTGGACTGGACGATGAACCTTGGCGCCGCCCGTGCCCGCGTGGGCGATCGGGTCGCGCTGCAGGGCAACCTCGACCCCAATGTGCTGTTCGCGCCACCCGAAACCGTACGTGCTCAGGCCCGGGCCGTGCTGGACAGCTTCGGCAAGCCCGCCGCCGGCCACGGCCATGTCTTCAACCTTGGCCATGGCATCAGCCAGTTCACACCGCCCGAGAGCGTGGAAGCCTTGGTGGACGAGGTTCACCAGCATTCGCGCCGCCTGCGAACTGCAGCCTGACAGGGCCGTCAAATCTGCAGTTCCGCGATGACTTATCCCCAAAATTCGGGAGGCGAGGGCGGCGGACTGTCGTTGGTGCGGCGCACCTAAGAGTTTTCCCGAATTCGTGCTAAGTGCTTGATTTTCAAGGCAGCACTCAAATGGCGCCGACGAACGGATTTGGGGCGGTTCGTCCCGCTCTGGCGCTCTATCGGCCCGCACGGGGCGATTTGCTCACAAACTTATCCACAGAAATTGTGGGCAACCCAAGAGCCTTTAAGAATCATGTACTTGCAGCCACTTGCTGAGCCACTGCTTCACAAGAAGCGCGGAGCTGCGCATGGCTGAAGCTGAAGGCCCTGCAACGGTGCGCGTGGCGGTCGACGCCCCTCAGCACAGCGGCTTGAATGGCCCGCTTGACTACGCGAGTGAGCAGGCGCTCGCATCAGGCACTTTGGTGCGGGTGCCGCTGGGCAAGCGTGAACTGCTGGGCATCGTCTGGCCGGGCGACGAAACCATGGCGCCAGACGTCACCCTGCGGCCGGTGGCCGCCGTTTTTGACGCGTTGACGCCGCTGGGCGCCGACTGGTGCCGGCTGCTGGATTTCGCCGCCGGCTATTACCAGCGCAGCGTAGGCGAACTGGCCAGCGCGGTGCTGCCGCCGCAGTTGCGTGAACTTTCGCCTGATCAGTTGGCTGCGCGTTTGCGCAAGCTGGACCGCAAGGTCGCCAAGGCGGTCGCCGTGCCGGAACCGGTCCGGCCCGAGCTGGCGCCGGAGCAGGCCGAGGCCGTCACCCGCATCACGGCCCAGATCGACGGCGGCGAGCGCAAGCCGCTGCTGCTGTTCGGCGTGACCGGCAGCGGCAAGACCGAGGTCTATCTGCGCGCCGCCGAAGCCGCGCTGGCGGCGGGCCGCCAGGTGCTGGTGCTGGTGCCCGAGATCAACCTGACGCCGCAACTGGAGGCCCGCTTCACCGAACGCTTCGCGGCGCTGCTGCCTCAGCCCCTGGCCATCGTGTCGCTGCACAGCGCGCTGACGCCGGCCCAGCGCCTGCAGAACTGGCTGGCCGCCCACCTCGGCCGCGCGCGGCTGGTGCTGGGCACGCGGCTGGCGGTATTCGCGTCGATGCCGGCGCTGGGGCTGATCGTCGTCGACGAGGAACACGACCCTTCCTACAAGCAGCAGGACGGTGCCCGCTATTCGGCGCGTGACCTGGCGGTCTGGCGCGCGCATGACCTTCAAGTACCCGTCGTGCTCGGCTCGGCCACGCCGTCGCTGGAGAGCTGGCAGCACGCCGAAAGTGGCCGTTATGAGCGCCTGACGCTGGCCGCCCGCATCGGCGGCGGCGCACTGCCCCGCGTCAGGCTCTTCGACATGAAGGCCCTGCCGCCCACCGCTGGCGTGACGACCGCACTGACCGCGCCGCTGCTGGCCGAGCTGAAGGCACGACTGGAGCGCGGCGAGCAAAGCCTCGTCTTCCTGAACCGCCGCGGCTATGCACCGGTGCTGCATTGCGGCGAATGCCAGTGGAAGAGCGACTGCCCCCACTGCAGCGCCTGGCGCGTCTTCCACAAGCGCGACCGCACGCTGCGCTGCCACCACTGCGGCTTCACGGAGCGCGTGCCAAGCGCCTGCCCCAACTGCGGCAACCACGACATCGCGCCCATTGGCCGTGGCACCGAGAAGCTGGAGGAGCAGCTCGGCGAGGCCTTGCCCGGTGCGCGCGTGCTGCGCATCGACGCCGACTCGACGCGCCGCAAGGGCGAGCTGGAGGCGCAGCTGCAGGCCGTGCATGACGGCGACGTCGACATCCTCGTCGGCACGCAGATGATCACCAAGGGCCACGACTTCCGGCGCATCCGCTTTGTGGCCGCGGTGAACCCCGACGGCGCCCTGTTCAGCAGCGACTTTCGCGCGCCGGAGCGCCTGTTTGCCTTGTTGATGCAGGCCGGCGGCCGGGCAGGGCGCGATGCCTCGGGCGAGACAAGGGCCGAGATGTGGGTGCAGACCTGGCACCGCGACCATGCCCTCTACCAGGCCCTGGCGCGCCATGACTATGTGCGCTTTGCTGCCGACCAGCTCGCCGAGCGTCGTTCGGCCAGCCTGCCGCCCTTTGCCCACCTGGCCCTGCTGCGTGCCGAGGCGCGCACGGTGGAAGCGGCCAAGGCCTTCCTGGCGGCGGCGGCCGAGCTGGCGCATGACGAGGGCGTGCTGGTCTACCCGCCGGTGCCGCATGCCGTGGCGCGCGTGGCCGACGTGGAGCGCATGCAGATGCTGGTGGAGGCCACGCAGCGCGCACGGCTGCAGGCCTTCCTGCGCGGCTGGGTGCCGGAGCTGATCGCGCTCAAGCGCGAGCACAAGGCCGTGCTGCGCTGGGCCGTGGACGTGGATCCTTTGGCGATCTAACCAAGCCAGAATGCGGCGATGGACACCCATCGCCGCCACCTGCTGCAGCTGTCCCTGGCCGCCGGCCTCGCGCCCGGCTTATTGCGCCATGCGCGAGCGGACGTGGCGCCGCGCTTCGCGCTGGGCATCGCATCCGGCCACCCGACGCCTGACGGCATGGTGCTGTGGACCCGGCTGACCGGCGCTGACCTGCCGGCGCGCGTCGAGGTGCGCTGGGAGGTTGCGGAGGATGAAGCCTTTCAGCGCCGCGTCGCCTCGGGCACCGAGATCGCTGAAGGCGCCTGGGCGCACAGCGTGCATGCCGAGCCCGCAGGGCTCAAGCCGGGCCGCTGGTACTGGTATCGCTTCGAGGCGCTGGGCCAGCACAGCACGGCAGGCCGCACGCGCACCACGCCGGCCGCGGACGCGCTGGAGCCGCTGCGCTTTGCCATCGCCAGCTGCCAGCGCTGGGACCACGGCTTCTTCGCCGCCTGGCGCCACATGCTGGCCGAGGAGCTGGACCTGGTCATGTTCCTGGGCGACTACATCTATGAATACGGCGCGGCACCGGGCCGCGTGCGGGCCGTGGAAGGCGGTGCTGCCGTGACGCTGGACCAGTACCGCGGCCGCTACGCGCAGTACAAGTCCGACCCCGCGCTGCAGGCCATGCATGCCGCCGTGCCCTGGCTGTACGTGTGGGACGACCACGAGGTCGAGAACGATTACGCCGGGCTGCGCGGCGAGAAGATCGCGCAGGACTTCCCGGCGCGCCGGGCCGCCGCCTACCAGGCCTGCTGGGAGCACCAGCCCCTGCCCAAGGCCTGGCGCCCGCGCGGTGTGGAGATGCGCATGCATGGCCGCCACACCTGGGGGCGGCTGGCCGTCATCCATGCGCTGGACGACCGCCAGTACCGCGACCCGCAGCTGTGCACCAAGGCCGGCAGATACGGCAGCAACACGCTGCCGCTGCGGGAGTGCCCGGAGCTGCTGGACCCGAAACGCACGCTGCTGGGCGCGGCCCAGGAACGCTGGCTGGCCGAGGGCTGGGACACCACGCCGGGCCGCTGGAATCTCGTCGCACAGCAGACGTTGATGGCGCGCATGAACTGGAACGCGACTGAGCCCACCTACTGGACCGACGGTTGGGATGGCTACGCGCCGGCCCGCAACCGGCTGCTGGCGACCGTGCGCGAACGCCAGGTGCCCAACGTCGTCGTGCTGGGCGGCGACGTGCATTCGCACGTCGTGGCAGACCTGAAGGCCGACTTCGACGACCCCGACTCGCCCGTCGTCGCCAGCGAGTTCTGCGGCAGTTCCATCACCAGTTGGGGTGGCAAGCAGCAGCGGTTGGACGAGGTGTTGCCGCACAACCCGCACCTGCACTACGGCCGCAGCGACCAGCGTGGCTACATGGCCTTCGTGGTCGACAAGGCGGGGCTGCGGGCGGCGGTTCGGTCGCTGGACGATGCCCTGCAGCCTGACAGCGCCATCCGGACGGTGGCACGTTTCGCCGTGCAAGACGGCCGAGCCGGCGTGCAGCCCGCCTGACGGCAGCGGCTCAGCGCGGGCGCGGCGTGGGGGCCGTCAGCGCGGCGGCCAGCGCCGTGGCGCGGCGCGCCTCGGCCTGGCGGCGCAGCGTACGCGGCAGCAGCAGGCAGCCCGCCAGCGCGGCGAAAGTCAGCGCCAGGCTGCCGGGCTCGGGGATGCGGTTCAGGTTGACGTTGTCGAGGTTGCCGCCCAGGCCGTCGCTGGTGCCCACGGATGCGAAGCTCAGCAGGTTGCGGCCGGCCTGTGCCGTCAGGCTGAACTTGACCTCGGTCCATTGATTGCCGCTGCCGCCGAGGCCGCTCAGGGTGGCGCCGAGCTGCACGCCGTTCCAGAACGCCTGCATGCCGTTGGTCGACGCGGCCTGGAGCTCGCGCGGTGCATACCAGAAGCTCAGTTCATAGCGTGCGCCAGCGCTGAGGTTGTCGAGGTATTGACCGATCAGCGTGTTGCCGTTGGTGTCGAGCTCGAGGTAGTTGCGGCCGTCCTGGGCCGTGCCGGCGACGTTGTTGCGGACTTCGAAACCGCTGCCGGGCCCGCCGAGCCAGGTCCAGCCCGGCGTGGTGACCACGTTGACCCAGTTGCCGTTGGCCACGGCCGTGCTCTCGAAGCTGCCGTTGACGAGCAGGTTCACCGGCGCGGGGGCGGCCAGTGCGGAACTGCCGAAGGCAATCAGAGCGAGCAGGGACAGGGCGCGTTTCATGGGCGGGGGCAGGCGGTGTGATGACTGGCCGCGATTCTTTAGCCAGCTCTGCCCCGCGCCGGGTGCAGAGTTCACACTCGCGAAACCACCCCCCTCAGGCCGGTGTGCCGCCTGTGAAGCAATTCACTGAAAACGGTTGTTGGGGACTGAGGTATTTCGGGCCGAGCGCTGGGCCTGCCATGGGCCAGAGGCCCATGGCCTTGCGTAGGCACAAGCAGTCCGCAGGGACTGCTTGTGTCCGACTCCAGTTCACCGAGCCGGCCCGCTTGGGCGATGTGCTTGCGGCTCGATGCCGCAAGCATCGCCGTCCCCTCGGGGGCTTCGGCCGGACACATTGCGCCCGGTGGGCGCGATGTGCCTGCCGAAGAGCTGCGGCACTGCCGCAGCGCGGTCTGCAAGACCGATCAGGCACGCCTGCGTTCAGTAGGGCGTGGCTGGGCGAGGGGCAGTTTTACCGCGGCGTGTGCGCGAGGGTGCTGGCCAGTGCCGCGGCACGGCGCTGTTGCTCCTGGCGACGCAGGGCGCGGCTCACGGGGCGCGCAACTGCCAGGGCCAGAGCACCAAGGACGATCAGCAGCGAGCCCGTGTCGACCTCGGCGGGCAGAGCGTCGAACTCGGTTTCGGCCTGGCGGTTGGCCGGCGTCCAGTGGGCGTTGCCGTTGAACGACGTCAGGCTGGCCGAGCCGAGGCGGCCGGCATCGGCAATCACGGTGGCCGTCGTCGTGTCGACGATGGGTTGGCGCGCTTCACGCGTGGCGCCGGCCGGGGTCGAGGAACTCAGGGCAGCGAGGACGGCAGCAAGGACCAGGGCTTTCATGTGCAGGCTCACCGGAAAGAAGGGCTGGATCGCATTGTTCGCAGCCTACCGTGGCGAGGTTGTGAAGACTTCACGCGCTCGGGGGGTACCCCCGCGAATGAGCGCTTCAGTCTTGACTATTGAGAAGCCCCTCGTCCAAGGAGTACCTTGACCGGTCCCCCGAGGGGACAGCGATGCTTGCGGCATCAAGCCGCAAGCACATCGCCAGGGCGGGCCGGCTCGGGAGCGGCCCAGCGCTCGCCCCGCAGAAAGGCACTACGGCGGCGGCTATTGGGGTGCCGCCCGCGCGGCTGCCTTGGCGGCCAGTTCTTCGCGCATGCGCTTGAGCTTTTCCCGGGGATCTTCACGGGTGATGCCTTCGTGCAGCTTCATCTCGGCCAGGAAGCGGCTGGGAATGCCCACGACGGTATCGCGGCCTTTCTTGCGCCGGCGCAACGTCGACACGGCCAGCGTCGTGCGCGCCCGCGTGATGCCGACGTACATCAGCCGCCTCTCCTCCTGCAGCGCCTCGGCCGTCAGCTCGGCTTCCTCGCGCTTGAAGGGCAACAGGCCCTCGTTGACGCCAGCCAGCACCACGTGGGGCCATTCCAGGCCCTTGGAGGCGTGGAGCGTGGTCAGCGTGACCTGGTCCTGGTCCTCGCCGCGCTCGGCCAGCGACAGGATGACGCTGATGGTCTGGGCCACGTCCAGCACGCTCTGCTTGGGCTCGGTGAAGCTGACGCCGCCTTCCTCGCTGTGCTGGCCGCCGCAGCGCTTGGCGATCCAGTCGACGAAGTCCAGCACATTGCCCCAGCGCGCCTGGGCGACCTTCTCGTTCTCCTCGTTGTCGAGCAGATGGGCCTCGTAGGCGATGTCCTTGAGCCACTCCGTCAGCATCGCGTGAGCCGCGGTGTGGCCTTCGGTATGTTTGGCCTTGTATTGCAGCTCGTTCACAGTGCGGCCGAACTCGTGCAGGCCGTCCAGGGCGCGCTTGGTCAGCGAAGTGGCCAGGCTCTCGGCGAACAGCGCCTCGAACATGCTGCACTTCCACTGCGCCGAGAAGGTGCCCAGGGCGCCCAAGGTCTGGTGGCCGATGCCGCGCTTGGGCGTCGTCACGGCGCGCAGGAAGGCCGGGTCGTCGTCCTGGTTCACCAGCAGGCGCAGCCAGGCACACAGGTCCTTGATCTCGGCCTTGTCGAAGAAGCTCTGGCCGCCCGAGACCTTGTAGGGGATCTGGGCGCGGCGCAGGGCCTGCTCGAAGATGCGTGCCTGGTGGTTGGCGCGGTACAGGATCGCAAAGTCGCGGTATTGAGGTCCCTTGCCATCGGCACGCAGCTGCTGGATGCGCGCCACGGCGCGCTCGGCCTCGTGCTCCTCGCCGTCAGCCTCCAGCAGCGCGATGGGCTCGCCGTCGCCGAACTCGCTCCACAGCTTCTTCTCGAAGATCTTGGGGTTGCCGGCGATGACGTTGTTGGCCGCGCGCAGGATGCTGCCGGTGGAGCGGTAGTTCTGCTCCAGCGGGATGACCTTCAGCTTGGGGTAGTCGGTCGGCAGGCGCTTCAGGTTCTCGATGGTCGCACCGCGCCAGCCATAGATGGACTGGTCATCGTCGCCCACGGCCGTGAACATGCCGCGCTCGCCGACGAGCGCCTTCAGCAGCTCGTACTGCACGGCGTTGGTGTCCTGGTATTCGTCCACCAGCACATAGCGCAGCTTGTTCTGCCACTTCTCGCGCGCCTCGGCGTCGCTGCTGAGCAGCTTGAGCGGCAGCGTGATGAGGTCGTCGAAGTCCACCGCCTGGTAGGCGGCCAAGCGCTCCTGGTAGCGCACCATGACGGCGGCGGCCGAGCGTTCATCCTCGTCCTTGGCCACCTGCGCTGCCTGGGCCGCGTCCAGCCCCTGGTTCTTCCACAGCGAGATGGTCCACTGCCAGCGCCGCGCCTGGTTCACATCCGTCGTGCCGCCGGCGTCCTTCAGCACGTTGAGCACATCGTCGCTGTCGAGGATGGAGAACTGCTCTTTCAGCCCGACCCGCGAGCCCTCCTCGCGCAGCAGGCGCACGCCCAGTGAGTGGAAGGTCGAGATTGCCAGGTCCTTGGCCGCCTTGTTGCCGACGAGTGCCTTGGCCCGCTCGCGCATTTCCTGCGCGGCCTTGTTCGTGAAGGTGATGGCGGCGATCTGGCTGGGCCGATAGCCCGACACCAGCAGCTGCGCGATCTTGGTCGTGATGACGCGCGTCTTGCCCGAGCCCGCGCCAGCGATGACGAGGCAGGGACCGCTCAGGTGGTAGACGGCTTCGAGTTGGGCCGGGTTGAGGCCAGCGGCGGGCGGGGATGACATGTCTTTGGTGGCGGCTCTGCTTGCGGGCCGAGCGACGGGCCGCTCCCAAGCCGGCCCGCGCTGGCGATGTGCTTGCGGTTCAACGCCGCAAGCATCGCCGTCCCGTAGGGGGACCGGCCAAGGTACACCTTGGACGAGGGGCGCACATCATGCCACTCGCGCTACCCCTTCCCCTGGCAAGGCCCGCAGCCCCAGCCCCAGTAGCAGCAGCGTGAAGAAAACGAAGCCGACGCGGGGCACGTCCAGCAGGCTGTCGAAAGCGCCCACGGTACCTAAGCCGATCAGCGCGGCGACGATAGCCGGCGCCAGCGGATGGTCGCGACCGCGGCCGAAGCTCAGGCGCACCAGCACCAGCAGGTAGGCCCCACCCAGCAGGGCCAGGCCCACCAGGCCCTGCTCGAACAGCACGTGCAGGGCCGCGTTCTTGATATGCCAGGGCAGGTGGTGGCGGTCGCTGGAGAAGAACCAACGTGCCATCTCGCGGTTGAAATCGCCATTGACCAGCAGCTGGCGCCCCTGGGCGTCCTGCATCGCGATGCGAGCGATGTCGACGCGCGCCGCGCGCGTGTCCAGCGCCATGGAGAAGGTCACGAAGCGCGGGGCCCACCAGTCGCCGCCCAGCGCTGGCACCGGCCCGAGCTTGAATTCGCTGGTCTGCCAGGCACCCATGCCGGCTGTTGCCGCGGCAGGCGCCGTGGCTTCGGCGCCGCCTTCCGCCGGCGCCTCGGCCCGCAGCGGCTTGAGCATCGGCTCGACGCTGTGGCAGTTGTCCGGGTAGATGAGGTTCTTCTCGCAGATCTGCAGCACCAGATTCGCGTCGGCCGCCGTGCGGTGCACCAGGGTGATGGCAACAGGCCCGGCCGCCGGTGCGGTGATGCGCTGGCTGACGCGGAACTGTTCGCCGCGGCCCAGCGCATGCTTGCCGGCGGCCAGCGCCAGATAGGACTCGGTCGGGTCGTGGCGCAGCCGGTAGTCGCCCACCTGGCTGCTGACCGGGCCCTCGTAGAAATTGCTCGGCACAAAGCGCCCCGCGCCCTTGCCCAGCAGCCACTGGCGGCCGCCGTGCAGCAGGTGCAGGCCCTCGCGCCAATGCGTCAGGCGGGTCTGGCCGTCCTCCTTCCAGGTGGCCACCCGGTCACGCAGATAGGCGCCGCCGCCCAGGGCCGCGACGATGGCCATCACCATCAGCAGGCCGGCAACCAGCAGGGCGCGCTTGCGCCAGCCCGCGGCGCCGTGGCTGTCCTTGCCCTGCAAGGGCCACAGGCGCGGCTCCACCAGCATGGCCGCCCACACGCCGGCCAGAGCCAGGCCTGCTGCCAGCGCCGTCCAGCGGCCCGTGGTGCCGCTCCAGTAGTCGGCCACGATGACCATGGTGGCCAGCAGCGAGAACCAGGCCGTCGCGACCAGCAGCACATACAGGGGCCGTGCCTGCCCCGGCTGGTCGCGCCAGCGCAGCGCGGCGCAGCACAGCAGCGCGACGACGTTGAGCACATAGGCCGCCTTCGGCACGGCCATGGACAAGGCCCAGCTCGCGCCACCGAGCAACAGGGCCAGCAGGCCGCCCATGATCAGCGCCGTCAGCCGCTGGCTCAAGGTGGGCAGCCACAGGCTGGCCGGCATGGCCAGCAGGATGACCATGACAAAGAACAGGGCCAGCAGGCCGCGGTAGCCACCGCTGCCGAATATCAGAGCGGCCGCCAGCGCGAAGGCGCCGGCCATGGCAAGCGCCCCGACCTTGGCCAGGCGCGGCAGCGGCTCGTCGACAGCGCCCAGCGTGCTGTCGATCTGGCTGCTTTCCGGGCCCGAGGCTGCGGCGCGGCGGCGCTGGGCGTCGGCCAGCATGACCATGGGGATGAGAGCCAGCGGCAACGCCAGGTAGACGCCGCGCGAGAAAGTGGTGAGGCAGGCATAGGCCGCCAGCAGCGCGATGACAAGACCGATGGCAAAGCGCCAGGGCGAGCGCGTGCGCAGCAGGGCCAGCAGGGCGAAGGGCAGGGTCAGCACCAGGAAGCCGTCCAGGGCCGCGCCGCCGACATGCATCTCCCAGAAAAGGGCCGTGGTGCGGTAGTCGGTCGAGAAGTCCAGCACGCCGGGGTAGGCCAGGCGCTCCCACAGCGCGGCGGCACTGGCGCCGGCCAGGGCCAGCACCAGGCCGAGCAGCAGGCCGCGCGAGAAACCTCTTGGACGCGCGGTGGCTGCGGCCGTCCACAGCGGCAGCAGGGCCAGCGCCAGGAAGATGGCCTTGGCGTTGCGCACCGAGTTCATCGCCTCGTGATAGCCATGGAACCAGCCGAAGGTGAAGCCACCGGCGTCGGCGAAACCGCGCCTGATGCTCCAGGCCGCGGACAGCGCCAGGGCCATCATCAGCACGACGACGACCGGCGAATAGACGAGGCCGTGGCGCCAGGCCGGCGCGCGGTCGCGCGCGTTCAGCTGCAGCGCATAGGCCAGATAACCGCCGCAGCCGCAGGCGGTGACGAGCAGGTCCATCTCCTCGAAGCTGATCCAGCCGGTCCAGGGCGCCAGGCCGATCAGGGGCAGCGGCGCGAGCACAAGAACGGGCGTCTTGACCCAGAACAGCGCCGCCAGCAGCACAGCGGCGCCCCAGGCAGCCAGTGCGAGCGGCCCCGACAGCGGGTGGTGCCAGGCCAACTCGGCGCCCACGAGGCCAAAGCCGACGCCGGCCGCGAGGGCCAGCCACTGAGTCTTGGTGGCGGGCAGCTTGAGTTGCAGTTCGCCCAGGCCCATCAGGCCCTGGGTGGCGGGGGCGGCCCCGACCGCGGCCATCAGCACGCCCGCCGGTTCAAGCCGGCAGGGATCGGGACAAAACGGGTCGCGTATGACGGCGCAAGCAGCGGGCGGGCCATGAAACCTCCGGAGAAGCGCGCATTGTTGCCGAGCCCCGAAGGCCGTGCATCGCGGGCAACCCGGGCCGGCTGAACGGGTTCAGCGCCTGCGCCGTAGCGCCGCCAGCAGCCCCAGGCCGCCCAGCAGCAGTGCCGCGTGGGTGGGCTCGGGCACGGCCGTGACCTGGATGTTGTCGATGCCGACCACTTCGGTGACGCCAGCATGGAATTCGCCCTTGATCGTCAGGCTGGTCACGTTGGCCAGCACCTGCCAGGACGGCAGCACGAAACTGTAGTGATGCCACTGACCATCGGCCGGCGGGTTGTTCGCGGCCACCATGTCGAACACCACGCCGCCGCCGGCCCCGATGATGGTCACTTCACCGAAAGGCGCCCAGTCCGGCGCATCGCCGTTGATGTTCCTGGCGTCGAAGGACAGCGTGCCGCCGGCAAAGGCCGACCAGTTGCCCAACCAGGCAGTGGGCGCGTTCAGCAGGAAGTCGTCGTCCGTGATGTCGGTGACCTGGAGCCAGCCACCGCCGTTGCCGCCGCTGGCCATCCAGACCTGGGCGCCACCGTTGCTGGTGGTCCAGCCTTCGGCATCGGTGTTGAAACCGGCGGCCATCGCAGCCGAGGTGGCCAGCGACAGCGCGACGGCGACGAAAGGCGCAAGGAGAGAACGGGCCATGGCGGTGCTCCAGCATTGGTAGGGCGCGCATGTTGGCCGAGGGGCCGCTGCGGCGACATCCCTAGCCAACGTCCGGAAAGCTCAACCCTGGGGCAGACCGCGGGTGCCGGCCGTGGGGGCAGACGGCTCCGAAACGTGGCCCGCCATGGCGAGCAGGCCCACACCGGCCGCGGCGCCGAGCCACAGCCAGCGCTTCCACCAGGCCGGCCGAGGCTTGGCTTCGACGGCGGGGCCGGGTTCGGCAGCGCCGCCGGCGCTGCGTGGGGGGGCGAGGCCCAGCCACTCGCGCAGTTCGTCGGCGAGGCCCTCGGCGCCGCGCGTGCGCAGCTCGGGTGATTCGGCCATGGTGCCGCGCAGCAGGGCATCGAGCTTGATCTGCTGCGCCGACTTCATCAGCGGCCAGGCCTCGGCCACGCTGCCACGCAGCGGCGCCAAGCCCCGGGGTGTGTCCTCCCAGCCGCAGATGAAGACGCGGGCCAGGGCGCCCAGGCCATAGATCTCGCTGGCGAGAGTGGGTGGTTCGCCGTTGCGGCGCTCGGGCGCCACGAAGGCCGGCGAAGCGCCGAGGCTCAGGCCGCGGTCGAAAGGGTCGGTCGGGTCGGGAATCTTGGTCAGGCCCAGGCCCATGAGGCGCACGCCGCCTTCGGGGCCGAGCCAGATCATGGCGGGGTCGATCTCGGCCAGCAGCCAGCCCTGCTGGTGGGCCGAGCGCAGGGCTTCGCAGAGCTGCACCAGCAACTCGACGCGCTGGCGCAGCCCCAATTGGTGCAACTGCGGCAGCACCGGCTCGCCATGCTCCCCCTCGACGATCAGATAGGGGTGGGCATCGGGTGTCACGCCGCTGTCGCTGGGCACGGCGATGTGGAGGTGCTGCAGCTTGGCGAGGTCACCGGCCTGGTCGGCGTAGCGCAGCATGACGCCGGCGCCCTGGTCGCTGCGGTCCAGCACGAGGACGGCCGCCTTCTGCTCCGTGGCCATTGCATGGTGGGCGCTGTACCACTGGCCGGCATGGGCCTGCTCGCCGTCGGCCAGCGGTTTCTCCAGCCGCCACACGCCCAGCGCCTGCCCTTCGTCCAGGGGCGCGGCGGCGGCTGGCGGTGGCAGGGAGAGATTGGGCATGCGCATGGCGCGGCATATTAGGGGTGACCCCAAGGGGCTGCCATCCCCCTTTGTTACAAAGCGGGCCGGTCCGCGCATTCGCTCACGGCCCTGGATACTCGCCCCCGGACAATGCTTGCCGTTCTCGCCACGACCTTTCCGTTCTTCGCGCTGGTGCTGTGCGGCTGGCTGGCCGCCGAGCGCGGTCTGCTGCCGGACAGCGCCATTCCCGGCCTGAATGGGTTCGTGCTTTTCTTTGCGCTGCCCTGCCTGCTGTTCCGCTTCGGGCGCGACACGCCGCTGCTGGAGCTGCTGAACCCGGCCCTGCTCGGCGTCTATCTCAGCTCGGCGCTGCTGATCGTCTTCTTCACGGTGGCAACGACGCTGTCCGAGCGAGTGGGCATGAAGGACGCGGCCTTTGGCGCCCTGGTGGCGGCCTTCCCCAACACCGGCTTCATGGGCGTGCCGCTGATCGTCGCGTTGCTGGGCAATGCCGCTGGCGGGGCTGTCGTCAGCACCATCCTGGCCGACCTCTTCGTGACGAGCTCGCTGTGCATCGCCCTGGCCCAGGCTGGCGCCAGCGGGCATGCCGGCCGGGCGGCGTTCGTGCAGGCGCTGAAGGCGGCCGCTTCCAATCCGCTGCCCTGGTCCATTGCCCTGGGTGCGGCTTTGGGCGTCAGCGGCCTGGTGTTGCCTGGGCCGCTGGCCAAGGTCATTGCCATGCTGGGGGATGCGGCCTCGCCGGTGGCGCTGTTCTCCATTGGCGCGGTGCTCAGCCGCTCGGGCCGTGCCAACCGCAAGGCCGGCCGTGTGACGCCGGCGGCGCTCTACCTGCCGGTGGCTGCCATCAAGCTGTTGCTGCATCCGGCGCTGGTCTTCGCCTTGGGTGCCGCGGCGCGCTGGCTGGGGGCGCCGCTGGCCTGGCCGCAGCTGGTTGCGCTGACGCTGGCGGCCGCGCTGCCCAGCGCCAGCAATGTGTCGCTGCTGGCCGAGCGCTACGGCGCAGACAACGGCCGCATCGCGCGCATCATCCTGGCGTCGACCGGCCTGGCCTTTTTCAGCTTCAGCGGCCTGGCGGCCCTGCTGATCTGACCTATGAAGCTTGCGGGCCGAGCGCCGGGCCTGCCATGGGCCAGAGGCCCATGGCCTTCCGTAGGCACAACCAGTCCGCAGGGACTGCTTGTGTCCGACTCCAGTTCACCTAGCCGGCCCGCCGTTGGCGATGTGCTTGCCGGTCGATCCGGCAAGCATCGCCGTCCCCTCGGGGGACCGACCGCGTACCCGCGGGCGAGGGGCTTCAGTTCAGCGGCGGCGACGCGCCACCCAGGCGATGACGCTCAGGCCCGACAGCAGCAGCGCATAGGTCTCGGGTTCGGGAATCGGCAAGCCGCCGCCGGTCGCACAGGCGAGGTTCTGGCAGATCGTGCCGCTGCCATTGCCGGCGAAGCTGATGCCGTAGTCCGCCGCAGCGGCGCCAGACATCACATAGACCGTCGAGCCCTGCGGCAACTGCATGCCCGTGAACTGCACGGTGTTGGAGAAGTCCGCGGCACCGTTGCCGCTGATGCTCGTGCTCAGCTCGGACTTCAGGTACAGCGCCGTGCCATAGGTGAAGCTATAGCTGCCGATGACATCCTCGTTGATCGTCAGCGTGCCGTTGCCATCCGTGTAGGTCCACAGGCCGTCGCTGTAGACGCTTTTGTTCCAGTGGTCCGAGCCGGCGTCGTAGGAGGCGTAGACCGACGCGACGACCTGGTTGGAGAAGGAGCGCAGCGACCAGTCGATGGACGCGCCGCCATTGCCCGTCGTGATGCCGGCGAGACTGCCGTCGATGTGGATGGTGCCGGTGAAGGTGCCCGTGCCGGTGCCGCCGCCGATCTGGTAGAGCTCTTCCCAGGCCGAGCGCCCGACCGCATAGGTCAGGTTGTTGCTTTCCACGTGCATGGGCCAGCTGGTCGCGCCGACGACGAACTGGCCGTCGTAGCTCTGGCTCACCGGCGTGAAGCCGGCCAGCGAGGCGCTGGCGTGGTTGCTGCCCCAGTCCGTCATGCCGTAGGCATTGGCGGTGACGGGCGTCATGCCCTGGCTGGCGTCACCCGCCCAGACGCCACCGGCCGTCACATTGGGCAGGGGCGTGGCTTGATCGTAGGCGGCGCCGCTGCGGTAATCGGAGCCGTAATAGACGCTGCCGTAGACGGTGTTCGGATTGCCGCCGGCGTCCAGGCCAAAGACGGGGCTGGTTGTCTGGATGCTGTTGTAGTAGCCGCTGTAGGCCTCGGCAAAGACGCGGTATTGCGACTGCGCCTGGGCGGTGCAGGCGAGGGAAGCGAGACCCAGCAGGGTCAAGGCACGAAGAGACATGGCACGGCTCCCAAGGCAGCGAGCCGGCGGTGGCCCGCTGAAACAAGTTGTGCACTCTGTCACTAATTGCTTGTCTTGGCATCCCCATTCGACAGGACGGCGCGCCCTGGCAGCCGGATCGTCACGCGCAGCCCGCCACCGTCCCGGTTGGCCAGCGCGATATGGCCGTCGTGGGCTTCGGCAATCTCCCGTGCCAGCGCAAGCCCCAGGCCCGTACCGCCCTGGGAGCCGGGTTCGGAGCGCTTGGTGGAGTAGAAGGGCAGCAAGGCCTGGGCCAGCACCGCCTCGCTCATGCCGGGGCCGCGGTCCAGCACTTCGATGCGCAGCTCGTCGCCCTGGCTGGCCAGGCGCAGCAGGATCTCGTCGGGGTCGCTGCCCGACTCATGGGCGTTCTTGATCAGGTTGAGCAGGGCTTGTTCGATCTGGGCCGCATCGAACCAGCCGGGCTGATCGGGCGGCGCGCCCTCGACGCGGAATTCGCCCAGCGTCGCCAGCCGCGCGATAAAGGCCGACCAGTCCACCGCGGCGCGGCGCGGCGCCGGCAGCTTGGCGAAGGCCGCGTAGCCGCTCAGGAAGACATGCAGATGTGCCGCGCGCTCGCCGATGCTGGCCAGTACCTGCAGCAGGCGCTCGGTGTTGCCGCGCCGCGCCAGCTCCGCGCCGCTGTGGGCCAGCGACGAGATCGGCGCCAGCGAGTTGTTCAGCTCGTGGCTCAACACGCGGATGACGCGCTTCCACGTCGCGACTTCGGCCCGCGACAGCTCCCGCGTCATGCGCCGCAGCAGCCGCAGCCGATGCGGCTGGCCCTGCAGCCTGAATGTGCGCGTGCTGTGGTGGAAGGTTTCCTCCGATCCATCGGGCAGCGTCACCGCGAAAAGCCGGTCGCCGTCGCCGGCGAGGGCCTCGCGCAGCGCCTCCGGCAGGTGGGCGATGACGGTGGGGAAGTCCAGCCCGGTCAGGCTGCGGCCGTCGCCCAGCAACTGGCGTGCGGCCAGGTTGGCAATGGCGATGCGCTCGCTCGGCGCCGTCAGCACCAGCGCGACGGGCGTGTTCTGCACGACGGTGTCCAGCAGCAGCTCGCGCTGGGCCAGGTGCTGGCGCTGCTCGCGCAGGGCCAGGCCGAGCTCGGCGTGCAGTTGCGTCAGCTCGATCAGCTCACGCGGACCGTCTGGCGCGAGATTGAGGCTGAAGTCGCCGTCCCGGTAACTCAGCACGGCCCCTTCGAGTGCGCGCGTGAGCCGCAGCAGCGGCGTCAGCCAGAACGCCGCCAACCAGCCGATCAGCGGCAGCATGACGATCACCGCCACGGCCAGCGCGATGCCTGCATCCAGGCCCGCTCGGCGCATGCCGAGGATGACCAGGGGCGGCACGACCGCCGCCGCGCCGAGTGCCAGCAGTGCGCGTGCGCGCAGCGACAGCGGCATCAAAGGTCTATCCCATAACGCTCCAGCCGCCGGTACAGCGCCTGGCGCGACAGACCCAACTGGCTGGCCGCGCGGCTGACCACGCCGCCTGCCGCGTTCAGCGCCGCGACGACGGCCTCGCGGCTGGGCTCGTCGAGGTTGCGCCAGGCGCCCCCGCCATTGCCATTGGCTTCCTCCAGCCCCAGCAGGGCCGGCGTGATCTCACCGCCCTGGCACAGCAGGGCCGCGCGTTCGACGGCGTTCTTCAGTTCGCGCACATTGCCTGGCCAACGGTGGGCAAGCAGGGCCTCGCGCGCGGCCTCGCTCAAACGCGCCCGGCCGGCCAGGAAGTGTTCAGCCAGCGGCAGCACATCGTCGCGGCGCTCGGCCAGGGGCGGCAGCCTCAGCTCTATGAGGTTGAGGCGGTAGAACAGATCCTCCCGGAAGGCGCCGGTCTTGACCATGGCGCGCAGGTCGGCATTCGTCGCGCTCAGCACGCGCACCCGCACCTGGCGCGTCTTGCTCGAGCCCAGGCGCTCGAACTGGCCCGTCTCCAGCACGCGCAGCAGCTTGACCTGGCCGGCCAGCGGCAGGTTGCCGATCTCGTCGAGGAAGAGGGTGCCGCCATCGGCCGCCTCGAAGCGGCCCACGCGCGCCTTGGCCGCACCGGTGTAGGCGCCGCTGTCGCTGCCGAACAGCTCGGCCTCGATGAGGTCGGCCGGCAGGGCGCCGCAATTCAGTGCGACGAAAGGGCCGCCGTGCGCACTCGAATTGGCATGCACGAAGGCCGCAATGCGTTCCTTGCCGGCGCCGTTCGGTCCGGTGATCAGTACCGGCACCGGTGCCGCGGCAATCTGGCCGGCCAGTTCGAGCAAATTGGCCATCGCATCGGAGCCGAACACGAGGCCGGCGAGGTCGTAGCGCCGTGCCAGCGCTGCGCGCCTGGCGGCCCGCGCCTCGCGCAGCTGTGCGATTTCGCGGTTGGCCTCGCCCAGCTCCAGCAGGTTCTCGACGGTCGCGATCAGCTTGGCGTCGTCCCAGGGTTTGGCGAGGTAGTCGGCCGCGCCGGCCTTGACTAGGGCCACGGCCGCGTCCAGCCGTGTCCAGGCCGTCAGCAGGATGACGGGGAGGTCGGGGCGGCGCGCGCGGATGGCACGAAAGAGCTGCTCGCCTTCCTCACCCGAGGTCGTGTCGGCCGTGAAGTTCATGTCCTGGATGACGAGGCCGAAGGCGCGCTTGTCCAGCAGGGCCAGGCCCTCCTCGGGGCTGGTGGCCATGCTGGCCTCGATGTCGTGCAGGGACAGCAGCAGTTCCAGCGCCTGGCCCACGCCGGGGTGGTCGTCAATGATCAATACGCGTCGCATGGCGCAGCAGGATAGCCGCCCATCCAACCGTGCCATCTGCCCGGATTTTCCGCACGACGCGCTAGGTTTTTCCCTAGATCGCCACTTCAACGGCGGACTCGTCACAAAGCAACCCGTATCCTGCGCCGCCTCGGGCGGGCTGATGGTGGTTGCGCACGAGATTCACATCAACGTCGAAGGGAACACCATGTCTTCAGTGGGATTGGATGCCGTACCCGGTCCGGGTCGGAGTGCGGGCTGGCTCGACAAGGAAAGAACCATTGCCGGCGTCGGCTTCAACCGCTGGCTGGTGCCGCCGGCGGCCCTCGCCATCCATCTGTGCATCGGCATGGCCTATGGCTTCTCGGTGTTCTGGCTGCCGCTGTCCAAGGCCCTGGGCATCAAGGAGGCGATCAAGTGCGGCGCCGACGTGGGTTTCTTCCAGGAACTCTTCGTCAGTGGCTGCGACTGGAAGGTCTCGACGCTGGGCTGGATGTACACGCTGTTCTTCGTCTTCCTGGGTTGCTCCGCGGCGATCTGGGGTGGCTGGCTCGAACGCGCCGGCCCGCGCAAGGCCGGTGTCGTGTCGGCCCTGTGCTGGTGCGGCGGCATGTTGATCTCGGCGCTGGGCATTCATCTGCACCAGTTCTGGCTGATGATCCTGGGCAGCGGCGTCATCGGTGGCATCGGCCTGGGCCTGGGCTATATCAGCCCGGTCAGTACGCTGATCAAGTGGTTCCCGGACAAGCGCGGCATGGCCACCGGCATGGCCATCATGGGCTTTGGCGGCGGCGCCATGATCGGCTCGCCACTGGCGGCCGAACTGATGAAGACCTTCGCCACGGCCACCGACGTCGGTGTGACGCAGACCTTCATCGTCATGGCCCTCGTCTACTTCGTCTTCATGATCGGCGGCGCATTCGGCTATCGCGTGCCGCCCACGGGCTGGAAGCCGGCCGGTTGGACCGCACCGGTTGCCCAGGGCAGCAACGCCATGATCACGCAGCGCCACGTGCACGTGAAAAAGGTCTGGGGCATTCCGCAGTTCTGGCTGGTCTGGATCGTGCTGTGCATGAACGTGTCGGCCGGCATCGGCGTCATCGGCATGGCCAGCCCGATGCTGCAGGAAGTCTTCGGCGGTTCGCTGATCGGTTTGACCGCCAAGTTCGGTGAGCTGGACAAGGCGCAACTGGCCAAGATCGCCGCCGTGGCTGCCGGCTTCACGGCGCTGCTGAGCCTGTTCAACATCGGTGGCCGCTTCTTCTGGGCCAGCCTGTCGGACAAGCTCGGCCGCAA
Source organism: Roseateles sp. P5_E4 (assembly GCF_054049255.1). NCBI lineage: Bacteria > Pseudomonadati > Pseudomonadota > Betaproteobacteria > Burkholderiales > Sphaerotilaceae > Roseateles > Roseateles sp. P5_E4. The sequence goes on from NZ_JBFUMS010000014.1 coordinate 69,319, forward strand.
GGTCACTTATGTCGTCTTCTTCCTACTTGGCGGGCTGATGTACGCCAGCATCCCCAGCAGCGCTGCCGCCGGCTCCAAGCTCGCCTTCGTCGGCGCGGTCTGCGTCATCCTGAGCATGTACGGCGGCGGTTTTGCGACGGTGCCGGCCTTCCTCGCCGACCTGTTCGGCACGCAGATGGTGGGCGCCATCCACGGCCGCCTGCTGACGGCCTGGGCCACGGCCGGCATCCTGGGCCCCGTCGTCGTGAACTACATGCGCGACTACCAGCTGGAGCTGGGCCTGCCGCGCGAGCAGGTCTACAACCAGACCATGTACATCCTCGTGGGCATGCTGGTCGTCGGCCTGATCGCCAACCTGATGATCCGTCCGGTGGCCGACAAGCACTTCATGACCGAGGCCGAGCTGGCCGAGGAAAAGCGCCTGGCGCACGAGCGCGCTGCGGCTGCCGAGGTGGGTTCGGGGTCGGGCGCCAGTGCCGCGACTTCGCCCGCGGTGGTGGCGCTGGCCTGGGCCGCGGTGGGCATCCCACTGGCCTGGGGCGTGTACAAGACCCTCATCAACGTGGGCAAGTTCTTCAACTGATCCGGTCCTGCTAGGCTGACAAGCCCCGCTGCCTGTGCAAGGCGCGGGGCCTTTTTCTTGGTGTATGACCTTACAGCCCCCACGTTCGCGCTGCTCACTGCCCCCCGAGGGGGTGCGTCAGCGGCTTCGGGCGGCCGGGCACCACTGACATGAGTGAACAAAAGATCGAGCTGTACGACGGCCCCGCCGGCGGTTGGGGCGCGCTGAAGAGCGTGGCCAAGCACCTGAACGAGCAGGGCGTGGCCGTGAAGGGCGCCAAGACGCTGCTGCATGCCAACCAGACCGACGGCTTCGACTGCCCCGGCTGCGCCTGGCCCGACCGCGACCACCGCTCCACCTTCGAGTTCTGCGAGAACGGCGCCAAGGCCGTCGCCGCCGAAGCCACCGCGCGTCGGGCGACACCGGAGGTCATTGGCGCCAAGACGCTGAAGGAATGGGCCGAGGCGTCGGACTACGACCTGGAAGCCACCGGCCGCCTGACCGAGCCCATGGTCTACGACGCCCAGACCGATCGCTACCAGCGCACCAGCTGGGACGCGGCCTTCGCGCTGATCGCCCGCGAGCTGCAGGCGCTGCCTGATCCCAACGAAGCCATCTTCTACACGTCGGGGCGCACCAGCAACGAGGCCGCCTTCCTCTACCAGCTGTTCGTGCGCGAGTACGGCACCAACAATTTCCCCGACTGCTCCAACATGTGCCACGAGCCCAGCGGCTCCGGCATGCGGCCGACCATCGGCGTCGGCAAGGGCACGGTCACGCTGCACGACTTCGAGCAGGCCGATGCCATCTTCGTGTTCGGCCAGAACCCGGGCACCAACCACCCGCGCATGCTGGGCGAGCTGCGCGCCGCCCGCAAGCGCGGTGCGCGCATCGTCAGCTTCAACCCGCTGCGCGAGCGCGGCCTGGAGCGTTTCGCCGACCCGCAGAACGCCATCGAGATGGCGACGCTGGGCGACTCGCCGATCAGCAGCCACTACTTCCAGCTCCAGGTCGGCGGCGACTTCGCGCTGCTCAAGGGCATGTGCAAGCGCGTCGTCGAACTGGACGATGCCGCGCTGGCGGCCGGTAAGCCGCGCGTGCTGGACGTCGCCTTCATCGCCGAGCACACCCAAGGCTTCGAGACCTTCATCGCCGAGCTGCGCGAGCAGCCCTGGGAGCCGCTGGTCGCGGCCTCGGGCCTGACACGCGAGCAGATCGTGCAGGCCGCGGACATCTACGCGACGAGCGAGCGCGTCATCGCCTGCTGGGGCATGGGCATCACCCAGCACCGGCACTCGGTCAAGACCATCCAGATGATCGTCAACCTGCTGCTGCTGCGCGGCAACCTGGGCCGCCCCGGCGCGGGTGCCTGCCCGGTGCGCGGCCACAGCAATGTGCAGGGCGACCGCACCATGGGCATCTACGAGAAGCCCGCGCCGGCCTTCCTGGACAAACTGGGCCAGGTGTTCGGCTTCGAGCCGCCGCGCGAGCACGGTCATGACACCGTGGGCGCCATCCAGGCCATGCTCGACGGCCAGGGCAAGGTCTTCATCGCCATGGGTGGCAACTTCGCCGCTGCCACGCCCGACACGGCCGCCACCTGGCGCGCGCTGCGCCAGTGCGAGCTGACCGTGCACATCACCACCAAGTTCAACCGCAGCCATGTCGTGCACGGCCGCAAGGCCCTGGTGCTGCCGGTGCTGGGCCGCACCGAGATCGACGTGCAGGCCAGCGGGCCACAGGGCGTCACGGTGGAAGATTCGATGAGCATGGTGCACCTGTCGGCCGGCATGAATGCGCCGGCTTCGGAGCACCTGATCTCCGAGCCCATGCTGGTCGCGCGCATGGCCGCTGCCACGCTGACGAAGAGCCGCACGCCCTGGCTGGCCCTGGCCAGCAACTACGCCACCATCCGCGACAAGATCGAGGCCGTGCTGCCCGACTTCGCCGGCTTCAACGAGAAGATCAAGGCGCCCGGCGGCTTTCGCCTGCGCAACACCGCCAGCGAACGCGTCTGGGCCACGGCGAGCGGCAAGGCCGAGTTCAGCACGCACGCCATGCCGACCGACCTGGCTGTGCAGCGCATTGCCGAGCGCCAGCGCGACGTTCGCGTCTTCACGCTGACGACGCTGCGCTCCCACGACCAGTACAACACCACCATCTACGGCCACGACGACCGCTACCGCGGCGTCTATGGTCACCGCCGCGTCGTCTTCATCAACGCCGAGGACCTCAAGGACCTGGGGCTCAAGGCCGGCGACTGGGTGGACATCACCAGCCTCTACATCGACGAGGCCGGCGGCGACGTCGAGCAGCGCCATGCCGAGCGCTTCCTGCTCGTCGCCTACGACATCCCGCGCGGCTGCCTGGCCAGCTACTACCCCGAGACCAACCCGCTGGTGCCGCTGCAGAGCTTCTCCGTCACCGCGCGCACGCCGACGTCCAAGTCCATCCCGGTCGTGCTGAGTGCGCACGCCGCCTGACCTGCTGCGCGAGCTGGGCGATGGCGCCCAGGCCGTGCCGCTGACGCGCCTGGCCAAGCGCCTGGACGCCCGCGTCAGCGAGTTGCTGCGCGAGTTCACGGCCCTGAGTGACGCCCGGCTCGGTGGCGTGGCCGGGCCTGGTTGGGTCAGCCTGCATTGCGACGACGCGGGCCGCTGGACGGTGACCCTGACCGAGGCGGGCCGCGCGCAGCAGTCGTCGACACAGGGCTAGCTAGCCGCCGTGTGGCCGCAGGCAGATCCCGTGCCTATCCGGAGGCACGGCCGAGGCACGGAGTGCAGCTTGCAGCGCCTCAAGATCCCTGTCATGCTGGCTCTGCAGGGCAGCCCAGCAGCGGCGCCCTTCAGCGAGCGCCGCCCAAGGCGCAGCGCGGTGCAGGCGGACAACGGCGTCCTGCCGACCGACTTCCGGCTGAGTCGACGATGTCGCCAGCCGCTCGACTCCTTCGACGAGGTCAAGCCATGAACTTCAATGCTTTCAAGGTTTCCACCCGATTGGCCCTGGGTTTCGGCTCGGCGGTGCTGCTCGGCCTTGTGATCGCCGTCTTCGGCATGCTGCGGATGGGCTCGCTGGCCGCCAAGGTCGACGAGCTGGCCCTTGATCGCATGCCCAAGATGGACAAGTTCGCCGACATCAAGGACAACCTCAACACGAGCGCTCGCGCGGTGCGCAATGTGCTGCTGACGACCGATGCGACCGTCCGTGCTGCCGAGGTGAAGCGCATCGGCGAGATGCGTGCGGCCACCGACCAGTCGATCGCCATGCTGGACAAGGCGCTTGCACAGCCCAAGAGCCGGGCGCTGCTCAAGCTCATCACCGACAACACGCCCGCCTACCGGCACGGGCTGGACCAGGTGTTGGCGCTGGCGAGCGAGGGCAAGACAGCCGAGGGCGCTGCGATGCTGACCGGCGAGGTGCGTGCCCGGCAGAGCACGATCTTCAAGGCCGTCGACGATTCCATCGAGTTGCAGAGCCAAGTCGCCAACCAGCTCGCCAAGGATGCCGGCCAAGTCGCCGCCAGCAGCGGCATGGAGATGCTCGGCGGCGCGGTCGCGATGGCCTTGCTGGGCGGTCTCGTGGGCTGGGCACTGTCGCGCAGCCTGAGCCGCGCACTTGGTGCCGAGCCGGGCGAACTCAGCGAGGCCGTGCAGCGCGTGGCCGATGGAGACCTGGCCCAGCCGGTACCGGTGCGGTCAGGAGACACGACGAGTACCGTGGCTGCTGTGGCGCGCATGCAGGAGGCGCTGGCTCTCATCGTGAGCACCGTACGCGCCAACTCCGACAGCGTGGCCATCGCCAGTGCCCAGATCGCGCAGGGCAACCAGGACCTGTCCAGCCGCACCGAAGAGCAGGCCAGCGCCCTGGAGCAGACGGCGGCGTCGATGGAGCAGCTGGGCTCGGCCGTGCAGCAGAACGCCGACAACGCCCGTCAGGCCAACCAGCTGGCGCAAGGCGCCAGCGAGGTGGCCGTGCGGGGTGGCGCCGTCGTCAACGAAGTGGTGGCGACGATGAGAGACATCCAGCAGAGCTCGCAGCGAATCTCCGACATCATCGGCACCATCGACGGCATCGCCTTCCAGACCAACATCCTCGCGCTGAACGCGGCGGTGGAGGCCGCGCGAGCCGGCGAGCAGGGCCGCGGCTTCGCGGTCGTGGCCGGCGAGGTGCGCCTGCTGGCCCAGCGCAGCGCCCAGGCGGCCAAGGAGATCAAGTCGCTGATCATGGCCAGCGTCGAGCGTGTCGAGCGCGGCACCGTGCTGGTGGATCAGGCCGGCTCGACCATGACCGAAGTGGTCGACGCGATCCGCCGCGTCACAGACCTGATGGGCGAGATCAGCAGCGCCAGCGGCGAGCAGAGCAGCGGCGTGGCCCAGGTCGGCGAAGCGGTCATGCAGATGGACCAGACCACGCAGCAGAACGCCGCACTCGTCGAGCAGGGCGCCGCCGCCGCCGAGAGCCTCAAGGAGCAGGCCCGCCAGCTCGTGGCGGCGGTGGCGGTCTTCCGGCTCGCGCACGAGGCTCATGCGGCCGTGCCGGCGCCCCGGCCACGCAAGCCCTCGCCACCCGTGAGCCGGCCGTCGACGCGACCGGTGGCCAAGGCTGGCGTGCGCAGACCGGCACCCGTCGAGCCGCGCGTGCCCTCCAGGCCTGCCGCCAGCTCAGCCGTCGTCAAGCCCCCGGCGGCGGCCGATGGTGAATGGGCCGACTTCTGAACCGACACTGCAGGCTCCGTTGACTCGCCCGCATCTCCCATGCCTGCTCTCCGTCTCCTTGGCCGCCTCACCTCCATCAACGTCCGCAAGGTCATGTGGACCGCCGCGCAGCTTGATCTCGAGCTCGACCGCGAGGACTGGGGTGCGGGTTTTCGCTCGCCGCAGGAGCCGGGCTATCTGGCGATGAACCCCAACGGCCTGATACCCGTCCTCATCGATGGTGACTTCGTGCTGTGGGAGAGCAATGCCATCTGCCGCTATCTCGCCACCAAGCGCTACGCAACCACGCTGCTGCCGACCGAGCCGCAGGCGCGCGCCAGGGTCGAGCAGTGGATGGACTGGCAAGCCGGCGAGTTGAACAACAGCTGGCGCGTCGCCTTCATGGCGCTGGTGCGCGGCCAGCCGGCCACGCCGGAGGCCATCGAAGCGGGCGTGGCGAACTGGAACAAGCACATGGGCATGCTGGAAGTGCAGCTCGCCAAGACGGGCGCCTTCGTGACCGGGCCTGAGTTCACGCTGGCCGACGTCGTGCTCGGCCTGTCGGCCCAGCGCTGGAAGAATGCGCCGATCGAGCGCGTGGAACTGCCGGCGGTGGAGGCCTGGCTGCAGCGCTTGAGCGCGCGGCCGGGGTTTGCCGACTACGTGGACAACGGCATGCCTTGAGCGACCTCAGGGCTTGCCGCCAGCATGCCTGCGCGCAAGGATCTGTTGCGCCGCCTCTCTGGCCGCGGCCATCTGCTGCGGTGTGGGCGGCGCGGCCAGGTGAAGCGCACCCCGCTCCAGCAGCGACTTGGCCATGCCCTTGGCCTCAGGGTGATCGGGCAGTTCGGCGTAGGCCATCAGAAAGCTCAAACGCTCGGCATCGCTCAGTCCCCACGCGGGGTTCGACGTCGCCGCATTGATGAGGCTGAGCCCGTCACCGGCGAGCGCGTCACGCCGCATCGCTTCGGCCACCTGCTGGCGCTGCGCGGCGGTCAGGTCGCCGGGGAAGGTCGCGGCGGCAAAGGCCGAGGCCGCCTCGACCACGCCGGCCCGCACCGCCCGTGAGGCCAGTTCCGGCAGCATCACGCGGTGCTGGGCGGTCACGGTCTGGCAGCGCCTCGACTCGGCATCGGCCTCCACCATCATCTGGGTCATCATTTCCGGCGATATCCCCTGGTTGCGGACGGTCTCGAAGCTGTTGCGCCGCGTCTCGTTCGACGCGCAAAGCCGCAGCCAGCGCACCGCCTCCCAGGCGGCCGCCGCATCGTCGCCGGCCATCGCACGATCGATGTGCGGGCCGTACCCTTCCGAGCCGATGCGCGGTGCGGCCGGCCTTGCGGAGGTGGGTGTCGGCGAAGCCGTTGCGGAGGCGGCGCGCGCCACCGCGCGGATGGTTGTCGAGGCTGCTGAAGCCGCCAGGGGCGGCGTGGCGGGCAGGGCGGCCACGGTTGTGGGCTGGGAGGGCAAGGCCGGGTTGGCTGGCGGCTCGCTCAGGCCCAGCCATAGGGCGGCGGCAGCTGCCGCGCCAACCGCGATGAGGATGAGAACCCAGCGAATGGCGTCCATGGCGGCTCAGCTCGCGAAGTTGTAGCGCACGACGGCGACCGTCAGCGCGAACAGATAGCCGTAGGCGAAGCGGTCAATGCGCAGCACGGGGTCACCACGGCGCGATCGCCACAGGCCCATCAGCGTCATTGCGAAACCGGCGATCACGGGCGTGACGACGAGGTTGGCCAGGCGGGGCCAGCCATCGCGCGTCAGGTGCTGGGGCATCAGCCACAGGCTCAGCGCGCCGACGATGCCGCCCAGCAGCACATAGCCGAGCACGGCCACCCAGACGCTGGGCTGCTTGCGAAAAGGCTCGGCCACGGCATGCAGGCCGAGTTCGACGAGCAGTTCGCCGAAGACCTGGAAGATCAGTTCGAGCAGCAGTTCAAGCAAGATCTCCAGGGCGGTCTCCGCAGTCGGTGAGATGACACGCAGCCTAGCGCAACCGGCCGGCCGGCAGGCGGCCGCGTGAGTTTTCACCGGCTGGAGCGCTGATGAAAAAAAGCCCGCGGCAGATGAGCCGCGGGCCAGGTGCGGAGTGGCGCCTGCCACCCTGCCGTCGAGATGTGTCAGCCGAGCCGTACCGGCACAAAGATCTGCTGGCCGTCACGCGCCACCAGCAAGGCCACCGAGGCCGGCTTGCCCTTCAGCGCGTCGCGCACCTGCTCCACGCTCTGCACCGGCTTGCCGTTCAGCGCCAGCAGCACGTCGCCGGGCTGCACGCCTGCCAGCTGGGCCGGGCCGGTCACGCCTTCGATCAGCAGGCCATGGTCCAGCCCCGAGCCGCGCAGCTCCTGGCGCTCCAGCGGACGCAGCGCCAGGCCCAGCGAGCCGCCCTGGGGCGTGGCATTGGCTTCCTGCGTGTCCTTGTCGGCGCGGCCCAGGCTGACGGTCTCGCTGACGCGGGACTTGTCGCGCCACAGCTCCAGCTTGAGCTTGTCGCCGGGGCGGGCCAGGCCGACGCGGCTGGAAACGTCGCCCGCCACGCGCACCGGCTCGCCGTCGATGGCCGTGATGACGTCACCCGCCTTCAGCCCGGCCTTGGCGGCGGCGCTTTCAGGCTGCACGCTGGACACCAGGGCGCCATCGGGTGCGCCCAGGCCGAAGGACGAGGCCAGCGGCGCCGACAGGTCCTGCAGCGTGACGCCCAGTCGCGCATGCTCGACCTTGCCGTGGGCAACGATCTGGTCCTTGACCTTCAGCGCCACGTCCACCGGGATGGAGAAGGCCAGGCCCTGGAAGCCGCCGCTCTGCGAGAAGATCTGCGCGTTGACGCCGACGACACGGCCGGCCGCGTCGAACAGCGGGCCGCCCGAGTTGCCCGGGTTCACGGCCGCGTCGGTCTGGATGAAGGGCACGACGCTGTCGCCGGGCAGCGAGCGACCCTTGGCGCTGACGATGCCCTGCGTGGCCGTCTGCTCGAAGCCATAGGGCGCGCCGATGGCCAGCACATAGTCGCCGACCTGCACCTGCTTGGGGTCGCCCAGCTGCACGGTGGGCAGGCCCTTGGCGTCGAGCTTGAGCACGGCGATGTCGGTGGCCGGGTCGCTGCCCAGCACCTTGGCCGAGAACTCCCGGCGGTCGCTGAGCTTGACGGTGACCTGCTTGGCGTCGCGCACGACGTGGGCGTTGGTCAGCACGACACCGTCGCTGCTGATGATGAAACCGGAGCCCTGGCCGCGGAAGGGCTGCGGCCCCTGCTGCGGCATGCGCAGCCCGGGAATGCCGCGGAAGAAGCGGAAGAAGGGGTCATCGTCACCCCGCGCGACGGGGCCTTCGTCGCCGTCGTCATTGCCCACCTTGTGCAGGCCGGCCACGGTGATGCCGACCACGGCAGGGCCCTGGGTCTGCACGATGGCGCGGTAGTTGGGCAACTGGGCGGGGGGAAGGGCCACGGCGGGTGCCGGTGTGGTGGCCGCAGCGAGGGCCACGGTGGTCGGGGCGGCGCCGCCGGGCGTCGCGTCGGTGGCCGCTGCGGCGGGCGCCTTGTGAAACCCGGGCAAGGTCCAGCCCGAAGCCGTGGTGGTCAGCGTCACACCGGCAGCCAGCAGCGCAGCGGCCGCGGCAGTCACCGTCATCTTGGCGGTCTGGGTCATCGAGAACTCTCCTCTAGGGGCGGGCTGCGGCGCAGCCGTTGCCGTGGACTCTAGGGAGGGGAGGTGAGGGCTCGATGAGGGGAAGGTGAGGTGAAAGTTAAGGCGACGTGGGGCGTGGAGTCTGCGGTGGCGGCTTCAGGCTGGCTGCTGCCGCTCGGATTCATCAGTCGTGGGGCAGCAATGTGCCCAAAGCGGAAACTCGCCGAAACACCGCAACAGGCGGAAGCTGTCCTTCGCATCGAAGCCCGCCCTAACCACTGCCTCGGACACACGACCGCTGGCTCAGAGATGCGGTGAAGCGATTGAGGCTGTTCAACGCGTCGCGAACCGCAAATTCGGATCCCGCAGCGGCCTCCAGCCGCATCTCAGACGTACCCATCTCCGAGTTCCCAGGAGTTGGCGCCGCGCCATCCATCAGTTGCTCAGCGAAAACCGCATCGTCAGCTGCGCTATGTGCTTGACCAGCCCCCGGTAGCGCACTCTGGCGTTCGATCCGAACGGGAAGGCCGGGCGCGTCATCGAGTCGGCGCCGGGACTGGAAGGCGCAGGAATGCACCGCAACGGCGCCATATCAATCGCGCTCCGCGTCATCGTGGTGCATTTGTCACCGTTGCGGTACGTCCCGCTGTTGATCTTCGGCTGTTCCTGTGGCTTTTCATATGGCACGGACGTTGCGTAAGTTCCGTCGGGGGGCGGCATCGCGCTGCACCTAATGGCTGGCTAGGGTTCCGGTCCGCAGATGCGGATGTCTGGTCCGAGAGCTGGCGACCTCCAGACGAGGTTACACGGCGGGACAAAAGCCCGGGAGAACGGCGAACGCACTTCGGTGGCGTGGCGCTGCTCCCCGCCGTCAAACCCTCTGGAGTGACTTCATGATCCTGCGACGTCTCGTCTTCGCCCTCTGCCTGGGCTCCGCAAGTCTGTTTGGTTCGGTGGCCCACGCGGCGACCAAGCAGTCGTTCAGTGTGTGCTGGACCATCTATGCCGGCTGGATGCCCTGGGAGTACGCCCAGACGCAAGGCATCGTCGACAAGTGGGCCAAGAAGTACGGCATCCAGGTCAAGGTCGTCCAGCTCAACGACTACGTCGAGTCGATCAACCAATACACGGCGGGCAAGTTCGACGGCTGCACCATGACCAACATGGACGCGCTGACCATCCCTGCGGCCGGCGGCGTCGACAGCACCGCGCTGATCCCGGGCAGCTATTCCAGCGGCAACGACGGCATCGTGCTGAAGGGCAAGGGCAAGACGCTCAAGGACATCAAGGGCCTGAACGTCAATCTCGTGCAGTTCTCGGTCTCGCACTACCTGCTGGCGCGGGGGCTGGAGACGGTCGGCCTGCGCGAGCGCGACGTCAAGGTCGTCAACACCTCCGATGCTGACATCGCCGGCGCGTTTGCGAGCCCGTCGGCCCAGGCCGTCGTCACCTGGAACCCCCAGCTGTCCACCGTCGCCGCCACGCCCGGCGCGACCGCGGTGTTTGACTCCAGCAAGATCCCCGGCGAGATCCTGGACCTGATGGTGGTCAACACCGCCACGCTGAAGGACAACCCGGCGCTGGGCAAGGTGCTGGTGGGTGCGTGGTTCGAGGTGATGGCGCAGATGAAGGCCAAGAACACGGCGGCGCTGACGCACATGGCCAAGGCCTCGGGCACCACCCTGGACGACTACACGAAGCAGCTCGCCACGACCGCGCTGCAATTCACGCCGGCCGACGCGGTGAAGCTGGCCAGCGGCCCGCAGCTGCCCGAGACGATGAAGCGCGTCGCGAAGTTCTCGTTCGAAAAGGGTCTGCTGGGCCAGGGTGCACGCAACGCCGACGCGATCGGTGTGGCCTTCCCTAACGGCGTCGTCAACGGCAACGCGAAGAACGTGAAGCTGCGCTTCGACGACAGCTTCCTGCGCCTGGCGGCCGACGGCAAGCTCTGACCCCGTTCCCCAACCAGGGCTCACCATGCGCTTCATCAACCGGGTTCCGAACCGCGGCGTACGGCTGCTGCTCGCCATGCTGCCGCTCGTGCTGCTGCTGGTCCTCTATGCGGCGGGCTCCTCGGTCCGCCTGAGCGAGAACCCGGACGACAAGCTGCTGCCCAGCTTCGCCCAGATGGTCGACGCCATGCGCCACATGGCTTTCGAGCAGGACGAGCGCACCGGGGACTACCTGATGTTGTCGGACACGCTCGTGAGCCTGCAGCGCCTGGGCCTGGGCCTCGGGCTGGCGGCGCTCGTCGGTCTGTGCCTGGGCGTCGCCGCCGGCGTCTTTCCGCTGCTGGGCGCGCCGCTGTCGCCGCTGCTGGCCGTGGTCTCGGTGATCCCGCCGCTGGCCATCCTGCCCATCCTGTTCATCGTCTTCGGCCTCGACGAGCTGTCCAAGGTGATGCTGATCGCGATCGGCGTGGCGCCCCTGCTAGCGCGCGACCTCGAGCAGCGCGCCCGGGAGATCCCGCACGAGGTGATGGTCAAGGCGCAGACGCTGGGCGCCAACAGCTGGACCATCGTGCTGCGCGTCGTACTGCCGCCGCTGTTCTCGCGCCTGCTGGTGTCGCTGCGGCTGATGCTGGGAGCTGCCTGGCTGTTCCTGATCTCGGCCGAGGCGATCTCCGCGACGGCAGGCCTGGGCTACCGGATCTTCCTGCTGCGGCGCTATATGGCGATGGACGTGATCCTTCCCTACGTCGTCTGGATCACGCTGCTCGCATGGCTGACAGACGCGGCACTCAAGCATCTGAATCGCTGGTGGTTCCCGTGGTCGGAAGGAGCCAAGGCATGAGCTACATCACGGTGAAGAACGTCTGGCAGAGCTACGGCGACCATGTGGTGCTGGAGCGGCTGAATCTCTCCGTGGAAGAAGGCGAGTTCTGCACGCTGGTCGGTGCGTCGGGCTGCGGCAAGTCCACCTTCCTGCGGCTGCTGCTCGGCCAGGAGCGGCCGACCAAGGGCCAGTTGCTGCTGCAAGGCCAGCCGCTGCCCGCTGAACCCGACGCGACCCGGGGCGTGGTCTTCCAGCGCTACTCGGTGCTTCCCCATCTCGACGCGCTGGACAACGTGGCCATCGCGCTGGAGCTGCCGCGCGCGAAGTGGACCGGCCGCCTGTTCGGCCGCGCCAAGCGGGAGGCGCGCCGCGAGGCCGGCGAGATGCTGGAGCGCGTGGGCCTCGGGCATGCCTTGCATCGTTATCCGAGCCAGCTGTCCGGCGGCATGCAGCAGCGGCTCGCGATCGCGCAGGCGCTGATCGCCCGGCCGCGGGTACTGCTGCTCGATGAGCCCTTCGGCGCGCTGGACCCGGGCATCCGCAAGGACATGCATGTGCTGCTGCACGATCTCTGGCGCGAGACGCGGCTGACGGTGTTCATGGTCACGCACGACCTCTCCGAAGGCTTCCACCTCGGCACGCGCCTGCTCGTGTTCGACAAGACGCGCATCGACCCCCACGCGCCGCAGGCCTACGGCGCACGAATCACCTACGACATCCCGTTGAACCAGGACCGCCTGGCCGACGCAGGGGCCGCCGCCGCACTGCGCGCGCACGGCGTTCCCGCGCCGTTGCCGGTGCCATCCAAGGAGTGACATGAGCTCGCAATCCCTCACCCTCGAGACGCCGCTGCGCGAGGAGACCGTCCCTGGCGGCGGCCACCTATCCTTCGTGCTCAAGCGCGGCCAGTTGCTGCGCATCACCGACGTCGAAGGCGGCGCCAACGCCGCCCTCATGCTGCTGAACGCGCAGCAGCCCAGCGACCGCTTCAACCTGCCCGACACCCTCAAGGGCCAGCACACCGCGCGGCTCACCGCCGGCCACTGCCTGGTCTCGGACATGGGCCGGGTGCTGGCCGCGATCACGGCCGACACCTGCGGCTGGCATGACCCGTTCGGCGGCCTGCTCAACGCCGACGAGGTGCGCGAAAAGTACGGCGCCGGCCGCTACCAGGAGCTGCGCAACGGCTTCTACCGCAACGGCCACGACAACCTGCTGGTGGAGATGGGCAAGTGGAACCTGGACCTCCAGGACCTGCTGATGGTGGTCAACCTTTTCAGCAAGGTCGTCGTCGCTGCCGACGGGGCGTTCGCGTTCGTCCCGGGCAACTCGAAGGCGGGCGACTACATCGAGCTGTTCGCACCCATGGACACGCTGGTGTTCCTGACCGCGCTGCAACACCCCATGGACCCGGCGCCGCACTATGCCCCGCGCCCGCTGCAGCTGAGCTGGAAGCTGGCGCACGGCGACGCGCTGAGCGTCGGTTGCCGCACGTCGCGCCCAGAGAACGCGCGCGCCTTCCGCAACACCGAGCTGTTCAACCTCTGAGGAACGCGTCATGTCCCTGACGACCAGCGAACTTCGTCCCGAATTGGCCGTCTCGCGCCACGTCATCCCCGCCGGCGAACCCTATCTGTGCGAAGTGCGCCGCGGCCAGACCGTGCGCCTGCTCGACCTCGAAGGCAACCAGGCGATCGACACCCTGTTCTACAGCGTGGCCAACCCGCGCGAGCGCTATGACGCGCAGCGCACGCTGCGCCGCCAGAACCGCGCCTACCTGACGACGGGCAGCGTGCTGTATTCCAACCTCGGCAACCCCTTGCTGACCATCGTGGCCGACACCTGCGGCCGCCATGACACCCTCGGCGGCGCCTGTGCGCAGGAGAGCAATGTCGTGCGCTATGCGTTCGAGAAGCGCTATATGCACAGCTGCCGCGACAACTTCATGTGCGCCTGCCTTCGCGACGGCCGCCTGAAGAAGGCGGACATCGGCGCCAACATCAACTTCTTCATGAACGTGCCGGTCACGCCCGAAGGCGGGCTGACCTTCGAGGACGGCATCTCGGCGCCCGGCAAGTACGTGGAGCTGCGCGCCGAGATGGACGTGATCGTGCTGATCTCCAACTGCCCGCAGCTGAACAACCCCTGCAACGGCTGGAACCCCACGCCCGCGGAGGTGCTGGTATGGGACTGACCTTGCGCAAGCTGCTGCACGCGGTGCGGTCCATCGCCTTTCACCTGGCGCAGCTGCGCGCCGGCATCAAGCCTGAACCGAGGGCGAAGCGCCCCTGAAGAGGCTCGGCCCTGGCCGCCGCCTCCCGCCGTGGACGACCCCGGCGCGACCCCTCAACGCGGGACGGCCCGCGCGTCGAGATTGACAACATGTTCGACAAGCTCCTCATTGCCAACCGCGGTGCGATCGCCTGCCGTGTGCTGCGCACACTGCGCCAGATGGGCGTGCAAGGCGTCTCGGTCTACTCCGACGTCGACGCCGCCAGCCTGCATGTGCAGCAGGCCGACGAGGCGATCAGCCTCGGCGACGGGCCGGCCGCGCAGACCTACCTCGTCGTCGACAGGATCCTGGACGCCGCGCGTCGCAGCGGCGCGCAGGCCATCCATCCGGGCTACGGTTTCCTGTCCGAGAACGCCGCGTTCGCCGAGGCCTGCGAGGCCGCCGGCATCGCCTTTGTCGGTCCGACGCCCCGGCAACTGCGCGTCTTCGGCCTCAAGCACACGGCCCGCGCGCTGGCGCGTGAGCAGGGCGTGCCCATGCTGGAAGGCACCGAGCTGCTCGAGAACGTCGAGGCCGCGCTCGAAGCCGGCGCCCAGGTCGGCTATCCGGTCATGCTGAAGAGCACCGCGGGCGGCGGCGGCATCGGCATGCGCGTCTGCCACTCCGCGCAGGATCTCGCCGAGGCCTTCGAGACGGTGCGCCGCCTCGGCCAGAACAACTTCAGCGACGCCGGTGTCTTCATCGAGAAGTACATCCAGCGCGCCCGTCATCTGGAGGTCCAGGTGTTCGGCGACGGCCGCGGCGAGGTCGTCGCGCTCGGCGTGCGCGACTGCTCGGTGCAGCGTCGCAACCAGAAGGTGCTGGAGGAGACGCCGGCGCCCAACTTGCCGGCCGGCATGGCGGACGAGCTCTGCGCCGCCGCCATCAAGCTGGCCAAGGCCGTGAGCTACCGCAGCGCCGGGACGGTGGAATTCGTCTACGACAGCGAGGCCGGCCGCTTCTACTTTCTGGAGGTCAACACGCGCTTGCAAGTCGAGCACGGCGTGACGGAGCAGGTGTGGGGCGTGGACCTGGTTCGCTGGATGATCGAGCTCGCGGCCGGCGACCTGCCGCCGCTGGCGGATCTGGTGCGCGGCCTGAAGCCCGTCGGCCATGCCATCCAGTCGCGGCTCTACGCGGAAGACCCGGGCCGCGACTTCCAGCCCAGCCCGGGCCTGCTCACGGCCGTGTCCTTCCCGCCAGCGGACGGGCGGGCCGTGCGCATCGACACCTGGGTGGAGGCCGGCTGCGAGATTCCGCCCTACTTCGATCCGATGATCGCCAAGCTGATCGCCTGGGCGCCGACCCGCGACGAGGCGCGCCTCGGCCTGGACGCGGCGCTGGCGGGCACCGTGCTGTACGGCGTGGAGACCAACCGCGACTACCTGCGCCAGATCCTGGCCGACGCGCCGTTCGCCAGCGGTTCGCCGTGGACGCGTTGCCTGGAAGGCCTGGCCTACCGCGCCCACACGCTCGAGATCGTGTCGTCCGGCACGCAGACCACGGTGCAGGACTTCCCCGGCCGCCAGGGCTACTGGGCCGTCGGCGTGCCGCCGTCGGGCCCCATGGACGACCGTGCGCTGCGCCTGGGCAACCGCCTGCTGGGCAACCCTGAAGGCGCGGCCGGGCTCGAGATCACGATGACCGGCCCGACGATCCGCTTCCATGCTGACGCCGTGGTTGCGGTGACCGGCGCCGACATCCCGGTGCGCATCGACGGCATCGCCCAACCCCTGCACACCGCGTTGCTCGTCGCGGCCGGCAGCGTGCTGGCCATTGGCACCATCGCCGGCGCCGGAGCGCGCAGTTATCTGGCGGTGCGCGGCGGCCTGCAGGTGCCCGACTACCTGGGCAGCAAGAGCACCTTCACGCTGGGCCAGTTCGGCGGCCACACTGGCCGGGCGCTGCGCGCGGGCGATGTGCTGCATGTGGCACCGCTGGCCGACCGGGCCTGCGGCCAGGCACTCGCCGCCGGCCTGTGCACCTCGCTCGGCGCCGTGCGCGAGCTGCGCGTGATCTACGGCCCGCATGGCGCGCCGGAGTACGTCACGCCGGGCTACGTCGACATCTTCTTCGCCACCGACTGGGAAGTGCACTTCAACTCGAGCCGCACCGGCGTGCGGCTGATCGGGCCGAAGCCGGAGTGGGTGCGGGACAGCGGCGGCGAGGCCGGCCTGCATCCGTCCAACATCCACGACAACCCGTATGCGATCGGCGCGGTCGACTTCACCGGCGACATGCCCGTGATCCTCGGACCCGATGGCCCGAGCCTGGGCGGCTTCGTGTGCCTGGTGACGGTCATCGAGGCCGACCTATGGCAGCTCGGCCAGCTCAAGGCGGGCGAAAAGGTCCGCTTCGTTCCGGTCGACATGCCGACCGCCCGCGCGCTCGCCGACGCGCGCGAGCAGGAGTCGACGACGCTGGCAGCAGCGCCGGTGAGCTGGCACCCGAGCGCGCCGGCGTCACCCGTCGTGCTGGACCTCGGCAGCGGCGACAAGCGCCTGGTCGCGCGCTTGTCCGGCGACACCCACCTGCTGCTGGAAATCGGCGCGCCGGAGCTGGACCTGGTGCTGCGCTTCCGTGGCCACGCGTTGATGCAGGCGCTTCAGGCGCGCGCACTGGACGGCGTGGTCGACCTCACACCTGGCATCCGCTCGCTTCAGGTTCACTACCGCCCACGCACGCTGCCGCTGGAGGCGCTGCTGACGGTGATCGCCGACCTGTGGGACGGCGTCTGCGCGGCCGACGACCTGAGCGTGCCGTCCCGCGTCGTGTACCTGCCGCTGAGCTGGGACGACCCGGCCTGCCAGCTGGCGATCCAGAAGTACATGACCACGGTGCGCAAGGACGCGCCCTGGTGCCCGAGCAACCTCGAGTTCATTCGCCGCATCAACGAGCTCCCCGATCTCGACGCCGTGCAGCGGACTGTGTTCGACGCGAGCTACCTCGTGATGGGCCTTGGCGACGTCTACCTCGGTGCACCCGTGGCCACGCCGCTGGATCCCCGGCACCGGCTGGTGACCACCAAGTACAACCCCGCGCGCACGTGGACGGCGGAGAACTCGGTGGGCATCGGCGGCGCCTACATGTGCATCTACGGCATGGAGGGCCCCGGCGGCTATCAGTTCGTCGGTCGCACGCTGCAGATGTGGAGCCGCTACAAGGACGTCGCCGCCTTCAACGGCAAGCCCTGGCTGCTGCGCTTCTTCGACCAGGTGCGCTTCTACCCGGTCAGCGCCGACGAACTGTTGCGCATCCGGCGCGACTTCCCGCTCGGCCGCTATCCGCTGCGCATCGAGGAGACCCGGCTGAACCTGGCCGACTACCAGGCCTTCCTCCAGCGCGAGGCCGCGTCCATCGAGGCCTTCCGTTCCCACCAGCGCGCCGCCTTCGATGCCGAGCGCCAGCGCTGGGTCGACTCGGGCCAGGCCCATTTCGAAAGCGAGGAGGCGGCTGTCGCCGACGCGGACGAAGCGCCTTTGCCTGCGGGCATGCGCGCCGTGGAAAGCCAGCTCGCCGGCAACCTCTGGCAGGTGCAGGTCGAAGTGGGCCAGCGCGTCGCGACCGGCGACGTGCTCGTCGTGCTCGAGTCCATGAAGATGGAAATCTCCCTGGGCGCGCCATGCGATGGCGTGGTGCGAGAGATCCGCGTGCAGCCCGGCTCGCCGGTGCGCGCGGGGCAGTGCGTCGTCGTCGTCGAAGAACAGGCTTGAGGAGGACGCCATGGGCATCAACCTGAACATCACGGCGCTGACCGAGGCCTATCGCAATGGAGCGGTGGCCCCACGGGCCGTCATCGCCGAGGTCGTCGCCAGGGCCAGGGCGCTGAACCCCGAGTTCAAGCTCTTCATCCACGTGCTGTCGGACGCGGAACTGAGCCCCTACCTGGCCGCGCTTGACGGCCGCTCGCCGGCGGACCTGCCGCTGTACGGCCTGCCGTTCGCGATCAAAGACAACATCGACCTCGCCGGCGTCCCCACCACCGCCGCCTGCCCCGAGTTTGCTTACGTGCCGCAACGCAGCGCGACGCTGGTGGAGCGCCTGATCGCGCTCGGCGCCGTGCCGGTGGGCAAGGCCAACCTCGACCAGTTCGCTACCGGCCTGAACGGCACCCGCTCGCCCTACGGTGCCTGCCGCAACAGCGTGCATCCTGACTACCCATCCGGCGGCTCCAGCGCAGGCTCCGCGCTGGCTGTAGCACTCGGCGTGGCCAGCTTCGCGCTCGGCACCGACACGGCCGGCAGCGGGCGCGTGCCTGCGGCCTTGAACAACCTCGTGGGCCTCAAGGCGACCAAGGGACTGCTGTCCACGGCGGGCGTCGTTCCGGCCTGCCGCACGCTCGACTGCACGACCTTCTTCACCGCCACCGCGGCCGAGGCGAGCCGGCTGCTCGCGCTGACGGCGGGGCTGGACGAGCGCGACGAGTACAGCCGCGCCAATCCGTCGTGGAACGGCGCCGACGCCTTCGGCCGGCCACGCGCGGGCTTCCGCTTCGGCGTGCCGCGCCAGCTCGAGTTCCTGGGCTGCGCCGAGAGCCCGCGGCTTTTCGAGGCCACCGTGGCGCGGCTCGAAGGCCTGGGCGGGCAGCGCGTCGACATCGACTTTTCGCCCTTCCTTGAGGCCGCGCGCCTGCTCTACGAAGGGCCATGGGTGGCCGAGCGCTACGCCGTCGTCGGCCCGTTGATCGAGGCCAAGCCCGACGCCGTGCTGCCCGTCATCCGCGACGTGCTGCGCAAGGCCCCGGCCTGCACCGCGGTGGAGGCCTTCCGCTCGCAATACCGGCTGCAGCAGCTCAAGGCGCAATGCGACCGCCTCCTCGCGGACCTCGACTGCGTGCTGACGCCGGCCTATCCGCGCCCCGTCACGCTCGCCGAGCTGTGCGAGCAACCCGTGCAACGCAACGCCGACCTCGGCTGGTACACCAACTTCATGAACCTGCTGGACTACGCGGCCGTGGCCGTGCCGGCGGGCTTCATGGCCAACGGCCTGCCCTGGGGCGTGACGGTCTTCGGTCGCGCCTTCACCGACCAATGGCTGCTGGGCCTGGCCGACGGCCTGCAGCGCGCCACCGCGCTGCCGCTGGTGGGCGACCGCGCGTTCGAGACGGCGGCGCCGGCCGCCGTCGCACGCAACGACCGCTCGCGCGTCGTCGTCTGCGGAGCCCATCTGGACGGCCTGGCGCTGAACTGGCAGTTGAGGGCGCGCGGCGGCCGGCTGCTGGAGGCCACGCAGACCGCGCCGCGCTATCGCCTGCACGCGCTGGCGGGCGGTGCAGTGCGCCGGCCGGGCCTCGAGCGCGTCGCCACGGCCGGTGCGCCCATCGCCGTCGAGGTCTGGGAGCTGCCGAGCGCGGAACTCGGATCCTTCCTCGATGCCATTCCCGCGCCACTGGGCTTGGGCAAGGTCGAACTCGCGGACGGAGGCTGGGTGACCGGCTTCATCTGCGAGGGCGAGGGCCTGGCCGGGGCCGAGGACATCACGCACTTCGGCGGCTGGCGCGCCTACATCGCCAGCACCTAGCCACCTGTTCCTGATTTCCCATCGCAACCACGGAGAACCTTGATGAACCCGACCTTTCGCCCCGCCCTAGTCCTCGCCGCCGCCCTGGCCGCCAACGCCGCCTGGGCCGACGGGCCTGCGCCGGAACCCGAAAACACGCTGGCCTGGAACATCGGCGCTGTCAGCGATTACCGCGTTCGCGGCATCGCGCAGACAAGCTTCAAGCCCGCGCTGCAGGGCGGCCTCGACTTCACGCACAAGAGCGGCTTCTATCTGGGCAGCTTCGCCTCCAACGTCCGCTGGCTGAAGGACCTCAACGGTGCCACCAAGGGCAATGTGGAGGTCGACGTCTACGGCGGCTTGCGCGGCACGCCGGCCGACGGCTGGAGCTATGACGTCGGCGTGATCCGCTACGAATACGTCGGCAACAACTCGGGCGATGCCGGCACCCCTGGCGCCGGCCTGTTCACGAACGCGTCCACCACCGAGGCCTACATCAACGTCGGCTTCAAGATGTTCAACCTCAAGTACAACCGCAGCTTCGGCGACTTCCTTGGCAACCCGAGCAGCTCGGGCAGCCAGTACTTCGACCTGAACGCCACCTTCCCCGTGGCCGACGGCCTGAACCTGACGCCGCACGTGGGCCGCCAGACCATCCCCAACCAGGGCGCCACGGGCAATGCAGGCGACTACACCGACTGGTCGCTGTCGCTGGCCAAGGACTTCGGCAACGGCCTGGTCGCGACGCTGAGCGTCGGCGGCACCAACGCCGCCAAGGGCGCAGGCAACTTCTATCGCGACATGAAGGGGCACGACCTGGGCCGCGCCTACGGGCTGGTGGGCGTGAAGTACTCCTTCTGAGAACCTGGACGCTCATGGCCACCCGGGCACCTCCCGGGTGGCGCGCGGCGACGCAACGCGAAAGCTTGAGATGAACCCATCCGTCCATCCGATTCACTTCCGGCCTCAGGCTGTGGCGCCGGTCGGCACTGCCTGCGGGCATCCGAGCACCGACAGGTGGAGCGTCGATGCAATCGAGGCGCTGCTCGACCAGCCCTTGAACGACCTGATCCTGCAGGCGCAGACGGTGCACCGCCAGCACTTCGAGCCCAACCAGGTGGAACTGGCGACGCTGCTGTCGATCAAGACCGGCGGCTGCCCCGAGGACTGCGGCTACTGCCCGCAGTCTGTGCACCACGACACCGGCGTAGACGCCACCAAGCTGATGGACGTCGCTGCCGTCGCTGCGGTGGCGAGAACCGCGAAGGCGCACGGTGCGACGCGCTTCTGCATGGGCGCTGCCTGGCGCGCGCCGAAGGACCGCGACATCGAGGCGGTATCGGCCATCGTGCGGGAGGTGAAGGCGCTTGGCCTGCAGGCCTGCTGCACGCTGGGCATGCTGTCCGAGCCCCAGGCTCAGGCGCTCAAGGACGCCGGCCTGGACTACTACAACCACAACCTTGACACGGCCCCCGAGGCCTACGGCCGCATCATCTCGACGCGCGACTACCAGGATCGCCTGGACACCCTGGGCCGCGTCCGCAACGCAGGCATCAACGTCTGCAGCGGCGGCATCGTCGGCATGGGCGAGACGCGGCGCGAGCGTGCGGGCCTGGTTGCCCAGCTGGCCAATCTCGACCCCTACCCGGAGTCGGTGCCGATCAACGACCTCGTGCGTGTCCAAGGCACGCCGATGGCCGACCAACCCCCGCTCGATCCCCTGGAGTTCGTCCGCATGATCGCCGTCGCGCGCATCACCATGCCCAAGGCACGCGTGCGGCTATCAGCTGGCCGCCAGCAGATGAGCGAGGCGGTCCAGGCGCTGTGCTTTCTCGCCGGCGCGAACTCGGTGTTCTACGGCGAGAAGCTGTTGACCACAGGCAATCCCGACGTCGAAAGGGATAGAACTCTCTTCGCCAAGCTCGGCCTATGCATTGCCAAGCCGGCGGGAACCGAGCACCCGGCGGCGGCGGCCTGATCTCTTTCCGGGCTTTGCGCACTCGGCTGCAGAAGACTCCCAGGCGTCACGGTCGCCTGTCCGGCGTTCAGGGCCGCAGATGCTGGCCACCCCTAGACACCGACGTACCCGTCGGTGCCGAGCGGCCTCTGGCATTTGTGCGACGCCACGCTGTGCTTCTGTGCCTTCCAGAACCTCGTCAAAAATGCTTGCGAGGCCGCGCCCAAAGGCAGCAAGGGCTCAGTGCGCCTGTACGACGAGACGCCGCACGGGGTCGAGATCGAAAACAAGGGCACCGTGCCCGAGTAAATCCGCGCCGCCTCTTCGACAAGTTTGTCGCTGCCGGCAAGCCCGGCGGCAGCGGCCTTGGCACGTACTCTGCACGCCTGCTTATCAAGGCCCGAAGCGGCGATATCGCTTTGGCTACCGCCGATGAAACGGGAACGACGCGACTCACCGTGGAGCGGCCAAGAGCGGCCGACTGATGCCCCGTGAAGGACCGCTTTCGCTGGCGTTGCCGTCCTCCGTCGTAGAGCTTGACCTTCGGCTTTGGGCACATTGCTGCCCTACGCACGCCGGCCGCGAGCGTCGGCAACCGCTGCGAAGCAGTAGTCCGCCGAACTTTGGCATCAGGCTGAGCTGAGTCATTCACATGCCAATGCAGCAGCGACAGCAGCCGTCCGGACCGGTCGTTGAGCGCTGCTGGCACCGATCGGCAGCTTCGCCCATAGCAGCAGTCGCTTGACCACGGTCCTCGAAAGTCAATCGGTTGAAGCGAACCTTCCCCGCTTCGAGCCATGGTTCGGGTCGTAGACGCCCCAAGCCCAATCTCCAAACCGGGTGTGTCGGTAGTCTTCGTAGGCGCGTCGGATTTCGTCTAGCGTGGTCATCACGAACGGCCCGTGCTGCACGACTGGTTCTTCAATCGAGCGGCCTTGGAGCAGCAGTACCTCGGTTTCCTTGGACCCATTTACAAGCTCGACCACGGCGGAGCAGTCGACCTCGATAGCAGAACGCGCGTCGACGCACTCACCGTCGATGGTCAGCGTGGAGCCCTTGAAGAAGAGGAGCTGCCTGCGCGTGCCACTACCCAAGGCAGGCGGTAGCTGCCACCTCGCACCCGGCGCCATCTTCAACGTCCACACGGCCAAGTCCGAACTAGGGTCTGACGCCCATGACCTTGAAGGCGGTGACGGCGGCTGTTGCATGTGCACTCCGTGCAAGGCGCCGACGATGCATGTGACGTCGACGCCGGCTTCAACATGCCTCGGGATGTCCTCGGCCCAGAACATCTTGAAGCTGGGCTCAGCCATCTTGTCGCGCGCCGGCAGGTTCAGCCATATCTGAAACAGCTCCAGCGTGTTCGGCTCGAGGGGGTCCAGCAAAGGGAACATCTCCGCATGCACGACACCACGCCCCGCAGTCAGCCACTGCACATCGCCCGCGCCATACCGGGCTGTGGCGCCCAGTGAGTCCGAGTGGTCGACCACGCCCTGGCGGACGATGGTGATGGTCTCGAAGCCGCGATGCGGGTGGGCAGGGAAGCCTGGCACCGTCTGCCCGAAGTACATGCGCCAGGGCTTTCCGGCACCTGTATCGGCAGGTGGTGGCTCAACCGGTCCCAAGTCGGCGTTCCCAGGTGGATAGTGGTCGAGGTGATAGGCGCAGACGAGAAACGGGTCGATGGTTTCCCAGGGGGTGCCGAGCCGGGCGACGCTGATGATGGAACGGGGCATGAACAATCCGAAGAGAGCAGTGGGTGAGCCACCCGTGGGCGGCAGTCAGCTCAGCTTGATGAGGTTCTGCAGGATCAGCGGCCCGCCCATACCGATCAGCAGCCCGCCCTCGTTCGCCTTGCCCAGAGGGACCGGCGCGAAGCCCAGGTCCGCGACCAGCTTGGCCATCGCCGCCTCAGCGCCGGCGTCGTTGCTCGACACGAACATGACACGCCGACCACCGTTGACCGCAGGGTCTTGCGCGAGCAGCTTGGCCGGCAGCTGGTTCAGCGTCTTGACGACCTTCGCACCCGGGAAGGCGGCAGCCACCACGTCAGTGGAAGCCTGCCCCTTCAACTCTTCCGGCGAGATGCCGTAGGTGTTCATCGCGTCGACAACGACCTTGCCAGACCAGTTCGGGAGGGCACCGCCGACCGCCGCGTGAGCTCGGAACGGCACAGCCAGGATGACGACGTCGGCCGCAAGAGCGTCCTGCAACGCGACGGGAACCACCTTGTCGCCAAGTTCAGCGGCAAGCGATGCAATGGACTCGGGGCCGCGCGTGTTGGCGATCCGAACGGAAATGCCGCTGCGGGCGAAGTGACGGGCCAGGGCGGTGCCGACGTTGCCGGAACCGATGATGGAGTAGGAGGTCATGATGATTCTTTCGATGGGGGTTTGAGATTTGCGAAGCGCGTGCCCTTTAGGCCGCAATCGCCTCGATGTCTTGCAAGGCCTTGGCAATAGCGGCGTCCTTGGCTTGCGGCCCGAACGCGATGCCTTCGGCGCGCACGACCTTCACGTCGGTCACACCGAGGAAGGCCAGCAGGCCGATGAGGTAGCTTTCCTGGTGCTCGAGCGCGGCAGCCGGGCTGCCGGCCGAGTAGACGCCGCCCCGCGCCGATGCGATGAAGGCCTTCTTGCCCTTGAGCAGCCCTTGCGGCCCGGTCGCGGTGTACTGGAAGGTCTTGCCGGCCACGGCGACGCGGTCGATCCAGGCCTTGAGCGGCGTCGGAATCGACAGGTTGTACATGGGTGCGCCGATGACGAGGACGTCTGCGGCGAGCAGTTCGTCCATGTAGGCGTTGCCCTTGACCAGGTCGGCGTTGATGGTGGCGTCGTCGCTGGTAGCACCCATGCGCGCGGCCATATGAGCGCCGGTGAGGTGCAAGGCGGGGTCGGCTGCAAGGTCCCGATAGGTCACCCGGATGTCCAGGTGAAGCGCCTTTTGGCGGGCGACGATTTCAGCAGTCAGCTGGCGGCTGACGGACGCGGCGCCGAGGGCGCTGGAGTCAAGATGAAGGAGTTGCATGTTGGGTCTCGAAGTGGGTGGGGGTGGTTCGCAGCGGGCTTACTGCTTGACGGCTTCGACCTGCACGGCGAGCTTCACGGTGTCGGGGATGCCATAGTTGATGCCCCAGCCGATGCCCCATTGGCTGCGCTGAATCGTGGTCTCGAAGTCGCCGCCGCACACCTCGCGCTTGAGGATGGGGTTCGTGTAGCAGTTGAAGTTGGAGGCCTTCAGCACGACGGGGAGGGTCTTGCCCAGCAGCGTGAGTTGCCCCGCGACTTCGCTGACCTTGTCGCCGTTGAAGCTGAACGTGCTGGCGGCGAACTTGGCCGTCGGGAACGCGGCGGCGTTGAGGAAGTTGTCGCTCTGCAGGTGCTGGTCGAACGCGGCCGTGCCGGTGCTGATGGAGCCGGTCTCGAGCGTCAGTTCGACCTTGCCGGTCTTGGCCGCCTTGTCGAGTTGAACGGTTCCTTCCTTCTTGTCGAACCGACCGCGGTTGGTCGACGTTCCGAAGTGGGTGACCTCGAAGGTCACGTAGGTGTGCGTGGGGTCGATGCTGTAGGTTGCGACTTCCGCGTGAGCAGTGCCGACGAGTGCGGTGGCGGCGGCCAGTGCGGCCGCGATGAGGGTCTTGCGCATGGGACGGGTCCTTTGAGGGTGGCTTGCAGGAACTGGGGCTAAAACAGAGATGGGTCCCTGCTGCCTCCTATCCTTTGCAGCGATGACTGCATGGGAACGAATGATGGAGACCGGCTTCCATTCTGAGAAGCCGGTATATTGAGATTCGATCCATCTGTTTAAGAGATGGAAGGAGTCTCAATTGCTCGACGGCGTTTCCTTGGACCAGCTCAGGACGTTCATCGCCGCGGTGGACGAGGGCAGCTTTTCCGCCGCCGCACGCAAGCTCAACCGCGTGCAGTCAGCGGTGAGCGGCTGGGTCAGCGGGTTGGAGCAGCAAATCGGCGTGGTGCTCTTCGACCGCTCAGGCCGGTTTCCGAAGCTCACCGCGGAGGGTGTGCTTCTGCTGGCCGACGCCCGCAACATCGTGTCTGGTGTGGACACGCTGAAGGCCCGAGCCAAGCTGATGGCGGCAGGCCAGGAGACCGAGCTCTCGGTGGTGGTTGACGTGTTCTTCCCCACTGCGCTCGTCAGCGCTGCCGCAAAGGCATTTGCGAGCCAATTCCCTCTTACGCCGTTGCGCCTGTTCGTGGAGGGCCTGGGAGCGGCTTACCAGCCCGTGCTGGATGGGCGGTGCAGTTTGGGCATTCTCTCGACCTTGCCGGCTGTGACGTTCCCGTCGCTGGTGAGCGAGCGCTTGGGCGAATTGCCCCTGGTATCGGTCGCCGCGGCGAACCATCCGCTCGCGGCATGGGCAGATCGGATTCCCCGGAGCGAGCTGGCGAAGCACGTCCAGCTGGTGCTCACCGACCGATCAGACCTGATGGCAGGACGCGACTACGGCGTGGTGTCGCCGTCGACCTGGCGCCTAGCCGATCTGTCGACCAAGTACGCCTTCCTGAAGGACTGCGTCGGCTGGGGCGGCATGCCACTGCACATGGTCGAGAAGGACATCGCTGACGGCACCCTGGTTGTCCTCGATGTGGACGACATGCCGCGGACGGGCTTCATGTTGACCATGTCCGCGTATCACCCGGCTTCCGAACCGCCCGGGCCCGCGGGCAGGTGGTTCATTGACCACTTGAAACAGTCCTGGGAGTCCTTGCGGGAACTGCCCTGATGCCTTCGGCAGGAAGGCTCTTTCAGGGATACCCAGATGACGCTTGAGCGATCGGACGGTTGCTTGCAGCTTCCGCTGCAGAGATGTCGGGGTGAGGTGCGTGTGGCGCACCCTCGCCGCTCGAAAGCAGTCGTTGCTGCCATGTCGACAGATGACTCGACGACTGCTTCCTGTCCAAGACCGTGAACCCGGCGACCTGCCGCGGATGACGGCACTCGCTGCAAAGCGGGCGCCAGCTCCTTAGTCCTGAGCCGCACGCCCTTGGCGTCGGTCAGGACTTCGCAAACCGCCTGCGGTACTCCGCCAGGCTGACCCCCAACCGCCGCGCAAACGCCCGCCTGAAGCCATCCGCATTCGCATACCCCACCGCATCCGCCAGCCGCTTGGCCGGCAGGTCCGACTCCTCGGCCAGGCGGCGGGCGGCGTCGATGCGGGCATGGTCGACAAAGGCCGCGGGTGTGGTGCCGGCCTCGCTGCGGAAGGTGCGTGCAAAGCTGCGCTCGCTCATGCCGGCGCGCGCGGCCAGCGCGGGCACTGAAAGGTCGGCCTTCAGGTGGGCCAGCACATAGTCCTGCACGTCGCGCACGCTGGATCGCTCGGACGTCTGCGCGGCCAGGTGGGCGCTGAACTGGCTCTGGCCGCCGGGCCGCTTGAGGAACATCACCAGCTCGCGTGCCACGCGCAGCGCGAGGTCGCGGCCGTGGTCTTCCTCCACCATCGCGAGCGCGAGGTCCATGCCCGCGGTCACGCCGGCGGAAGTGAACAGCTTGCCGTCCTTCACGTAGATGGCGTCCGCCTCGACGCAGGCCTCGGGGTAGGCGGCCGCCAGGCGTGCCGCGGCGTTCCAGTGGGTCGCGACGCGCTTGCCGTCGAGCAGACCCGTGGCCGCCAGCACGAAGGCGCCGGTGCAGACTGAGCCGTAGCGCCGCACCGTGCGCGACTGGCGCCGCAGCCAGTCCCGCAATGGCCCGTCGCTCGCCATGTCTTCGATGGTGGGGCTGCCAGCCACGAGCAGGGTGTCGATGCGCCCGCGATGCGTCGCCACCGTCGCATCCACGGCCAGGCGCAGGCCGCTGCTGCTGGTGAGCAGGCCGGCCTCGCTGGAGATCAGCTGTACCTGGTAGGCCCTGGGGTCCTTGAGCTGGCGCGAGGCTTCGACGAAGACGTCGGCAGGCCCGGCGACGTCGAGCAGCTGGAAGCGGGGGAAGGCAAGGATGGCGACGCGCATGGCGGGGATGGCAGAGAAGGTCCGATGACTGGCAGAGAACGTCGCACGTTGGCGAAGACGGCCAAACGAGTCTGGCAGAAAATGTCGACACCAGCAAATTGCGCCAGAAGGCTCATCATGCAAACCCAACCCATCGGCCCAGCCTCACCCACTTTTGAAACGCGCCCGGCAAGCTCCGTGCGCGACCTGCCCGTCAGCCTGTTCGGTTCGGTCATGGGCCTGTCGGGGCTGGCACTTGCATGGCGGCTGGCGCACATCAGCCTGGGCGTGCCGGCGTGGGTGGGTGAGGCCATAGCGGCCTTTGCCGTGGGCGTGTTCGTGTTGTTGTCGCTGGGCTATCTGGCCAAGCTGGCCTGGCACCGCCAAGCCGTGCACGCGGAGTTCCATCACCCCGTGTCCGGCAACTTCTTCGGCACCGTCGTCATCGCGGTGCTGCTGGTGGCGGCGGTTGTCGAGCCGTACAGCACGCCTGCCGCCAGCGTTATCTGGACGGTCGGAGTGCTGGCAACGCTCGCCCTCGCAGGGGTGTCGACCTCCCGCCTGCTCAAGGGCAGCGTGGACGCGTCTCACGCGCTGCCGGCCTCGCTGATGCCGGGCGTGGCCACGCTGGACATCCCCCTGACCGGCAGCCACATGCCCATGGCCTGGGCGCCGGAGGTCAACCTGATGGCCGGTGCCGTGGGCGCCGTGCTGGCGGTGCTGCTCTACCTGCTGATCTTCAGCCGCCTCGTGCACCGCGACCCGCTGGCGCCCGCCATGACGCCGTCGCTGATGATCCTGATGGCGCCTTTTGCCGTGGGCTTTCTGGCGTACGTCAACCTCGTGGGCGGCGTCGACCGTTTCGCCGCGCTGCTCTTCTACTTCGCGCTGTTCATGTTCGTTGTCATCGTGCCCAAGGTGTTCCGCCGCGGCGCCAGCTTCTCGCTGGGCTGGTGGGTGATCGGCTTCCCGTTGGCCGCGCTGGTCAACGCAGCGTTGAAGTACGCGCAGTTCCGCGACAGCGCGCCGCTCTGGGTCATCGCCATCGTGCTGCTGGGCCTGCTGAGCATGGCGCTCGCGGTCCTCACGGTGCGCACCGTGTGGCTGGCGCTCAGCGGCAGGCTGTTGTCATGACGTGGCCGGCCAGGCCAGCTCCGCACGCAGCCCGCCGAGTGGTGATGCGTCCAGGCTGATGCTGGCGCCCTGCTGCCGCGCCGCCGCCTGCACGATGGCCAAACCCAGCCCGCTGCCTTCAACCGTCGCGCCTTCGCCGCGCTGGAAGCGATCGAAGACGCGCTCGCGCTGGTCGGCCGGGATGCCGGGGCCGTCGTCGTCCACACGCAGCAGCGGTGCGCCACGCGAGCCGCGCAGCGCGCTCACCTGCACCGTTCGGGCGCCGTACTTCACGGCGTTGTCGATGAGGTTGCGCAGGGCGCCGCGCAGGGCCTGGGGGTCGCCGGTCAGCAGCAGCGGGTCGGGGGCGGTCAGGGCCAGCGTCACGTCAGCCTTGTCGGCCAGCGGCTGCACATCGGCCACGGCCTGGCGGGCCAGGTCGGCGAGGTCCAGCGGCAACTCGGCCGCCGCGGCACCGGGCTCGGCGCGGGCCAGGGCCAGCAGCTGCTCGACGAGATGGACCGCGCGGTCGATGCCACCGCGCAGGCGAGCAATCGAAGCGTCCTGCTCTTCGCCCGGTGCCGCATCGCGCAGCAGGCCGAGTTGCAGCTTCAGCGCGGTCAGCGGCGAGCGCAGTTCGTGAGCCGCATCGGCGACAAAGCTGCGCTGGGCGTCGAAGGCGGACGAGAGCCGCCCGAGCAGGTCGTTGAAGGCGTCGACCAGCGGCGCCACTTCACCGGGCAGGCCGGCGGTGGGCAGCGGGTGCAACGCGTTGGCACCGCCGGCCTGGGCCGCGCGGGTGACGCGCGCCAGTGGCGCGAGTGACACGCCGAGCAGCCACCAGACGGCCGCCGCCACCAGCGGCAGGGCCACGGCCAGCGGTACGACACTGCGCAGGGCCGCCAGTGCGGCGAGCTTCTGGCGCACGGCCAGCGGCTGGGCGACCTGCACGACGCGCTGCGGCGTGGCCGCGCTGAACACGCGCCAGTCCTGCCCGGCGAGGTGCAGGTTTGAAAAGCCCAGCACCGCGCGCGCCGGCAGCGCCTCGGTCATGCCCTGCGGCCGGCTGGAATAGATCTCCAGCCCCTGCACGGACCAGATCTGCACGAGGTAGTCCAGGCTGGGGTCGGCCAGCGCCGCGGCCTCGTCGCCGGCGATGCGGCCCTGGTCGCGCAGCGACAGCGCCGTCTGGCGCAACTGGTAATCGAACAACTCGTCGGCCTCGGCGCGCACGCTGACATAGGTGGCGCCGGCTACGGCCAGGGCCGTCACCGCGCCAAGTGCCGCCAACAGCGCGAAGAGGCGGCCGCGCAGCGTGCCCAGCCACTTCATGGCGCGCCACCTTTTTCAGGGCCGGCGTAGTAGCCCAGCCCGCGCACGGTATGGAGCAGGTCGGCGCCGAGCTTCTTGCGCAGCTGGTGCATGTAGACGCTGATGGCGTTGCTCTCCAGCTCCTCGCCCCAGCCGTAGAGGCGGTCCTCGAGCTGGGCGCGCGACACGATGGCGCCGGGCCGCTCCAGCAGCGCCTCCAGCAGCGCGAACTCGCGGGCCGACAGCAGGATGGGTTTGCCGGCGCGCGTGACCTCGCGGGTGGCGGGGTCCAGGCGCAGATCGGCGACCTGCAGGCCCGTGTCGGTGCGGCCGCCATGGCGACGCGTGACGGCGCGCAATCGGGCGAGCAGTTCGTCCAGCTCGAAGGGTTTGACGAGGTAGTCGTCGGCACCGGCGTCCAGGCCGGCCACCTTGTCGGTCAGCGCGTCGCGGGCGGTCAGCACGATGACCGGCGTCGCGTCCTCGCGCGCCCGCATCGAGCGCAGCACGTCGATGCCGCCTCGCTTGGGCAGGCCCAGGTCCAGCAGCACGGCGTCAAAGCGTTCGCCGCTGGACAAGACCGCATCGGCGGCCTGGCCATCTCGCACCCAATCAGCTGCGAAGCCCTGGCGGCGCAAAGCCTCGCGCAGGCTCTCGCCGATCATGAGGTCGTCTTCGACAAGCAGTAGGCGCATGGTTCAGCGGGCCAGCAGCGCGGCGGCCGCCTCGGTGTCGATGACGGTGGCGTAATCGCTTTGCAGATTGGCCAGCGCCATCTGGTGCACCTCCTCGGCCGCATGGCGCACGCCGCGCAGGTCGGTCAGGTCGAAGGCAAAGCAGGCGTCGGCCACCACATGGGTCTGAAAACCCAGGTTGCCGGCGCTGCGTGCGGTGGCCTCGACCGAGTTGTTGGTGCTGACGCCGACGATGACCAGCGAGCGGTGGCCGCGCGCATGCAGCCAGCGCTCCAGGCCACTGTGGGTGAAGGCATCGGGCACGTTCTTCTCGACGACGTGCTCGTCGTCGCGCGGCGCCAGGGCAGGCTGGAACTCCGCGCCGGGCTGGCCCGGCCAGAACGGCGATCCGAGTGTGCGGGAGATGTGGCGAACGTGCACGATGGGTGCGCCGGCGCGGCGCCAGGCGTCCAGCAGGCGGGCGATCTGCACCTCGGCCTGCGGGTTGTTGCGCACGCCGGACTGGGGCCAGGTCATGCCGACCTGCATGTCGATGATGAGAAGAAGCGGCATGGGATAAAAGAAGGCAAGGTGTCAGTGGCAGGTGTCGAAGCCTGCACCCCTCACAGGGACGGCTGCGGCCGTGCGTTTACCAGCGTCGCCACGCTGACGCCGTGCATCGTAGGGCGAACGCAGGAGGCTTCAGCCGGCGGCACTCGCAGAGCGGCTCATACTCCTGCATGAAACTCGTAGTGGCTGTTCATTTCGATGGCGCGCAGGCGAATGCTGCCGCTGCGGCTTTCGACGCCTGGGATGCCGCGGAAGCGACGCAGACTTACATCTCGCGCATCACCCATGTCGAGAAGGCCGTGCGAGGAGAACTCGACCTGCGAGAGCTGCCCTGTGTGATGCAACTGCTGCGCGAGCACAGCCTCGAACCGGAGCTCATCCTGGTTGACGGCTTTGTCCATCTGGATGCTGACGAAACGCCGGGCCTTGGCCAGCACCTGTATCACGCGCTGGGTGGCAAGGTGCCTATCGTGGGTGTTTCGAAGAAGCGCCTGCCGGGCCTGTCGGCGCAGTTCGAGGTCATGCGAGAAGAGGAAACGCAGCCGCTGTTCGTGACGTGCGCGGGCATCGACATTGGCGCAGCCAAGGCGCGACTGCGTGCCATGCACGGCAGGAAGCGCGTGCCCACGCTCATGAAGCTCGCAGCTCGCCTTGCGAAGAGCACGGATTGATTCCGCGCTGCGGGTCACTGACCGGTGTCGGCTTTGGGGTGGGCCGACTGCCGACGCGCGACTATCCTCGGGCGGCGAGCAGCTAACGTCAGCAGCGGGCGAACAATTCGGCTTTGGGTAGGAAGATCAGGATGCGCACAACCTCGAACATGGCCGCCGGTGCGGTCCATCGCCTGGCGATTGACAGCCAGGTGCTCGCTGGCAATCTGCTCGGCGACCCCACGCTGCGCGCCATCGACGTCTACGTTCCGGCGGGGCATGACGGCCGCGGCCTGCCGCTGCTGGTCGATATCGTGGGGTTCACCGCGGGCGGGCCGGCGCACACCAACTGGAAGAATTTTGGCGAGAACCTGCCTGAGCGGCTCGACCGCTTGATTGCGACCGGCGCCATGCCGCCCGTCGTCGTGGCCTTCCCGGACTGCTTCACGCGCCTCGGCGGCAATCAATACGTGAACTCGGCCGCGGTAGGACGCTGGGACGATTTCCTGCGCGCAGAGGCAGTGCCGTTCGTCGAAGCCCGCTTTGGCTGCGGCGGGCCGGGCCGACGAGGCATCTTCGGCAAGTCCAGCGGAGGCTACGGCGCGATGGTCCATGCGTTGCTGCACCCGGACTTCTGGAGCGCGGCGGCCGTGCATTCCGGCGACATGGGCTTCGAGCTCCTCTATCGGCACGAGTTCGTGCCGGTGCTGCGCGCGCTCGCCAAGCAGCCGGACATCGGCGCATGGGTCGACGCCTTCTGGCAAGCCAGGAAGGTCAAGGACAGCGACGTGCACATCCTCATGATGCTGGCTCAGGCGGCGAGCTTCGACCCGGATCCTTCAGTTCCCTATGGCGTTCGCCTGCCGGTGACGCTGGATACCTGCGAGCTGATTCCCGAGCGCTGGGCGAACTGGATGGCCTGGGACCCGTTGAGCCTTGTCGAAGAGCATGGGCGCGGACTGGTCGCGCTCAAGGCCCTGTACATCGACTGCGGCGATGTCGACCAATACAACCTGGTCTATGGCGCCAGGCGAATGCACAAGCGGCTTCTCGCCATGGACGTGCCGCATGTGTATGAGGAATTCAGCGACGACCATACGGCGGTCGACTATCGGATGGACGTCAGCCTGCCGATTCTGGCCAAGGCGCTCGCTCAGCCATGAACAGCGCAAATCAGGGCGAGCGTCGGAAAGCCAGATCGCCGGCCATCGTGCTCGGGACTGTCGCGGCCCTGGTCACCGCGGGTGCTGTGTCGTGGGCCACGCCGGACGGCAACCTCGTTGTGACCCTGGTGCCAGCCCTGGCAGTGGGCCTGGTCGTATTCGGTGTCGCGCTGTGGCGCTTGCGCCGTGTCCACGCAGGTCCTTGAAGCCGACTCTTCTCTCGATTCAAGGTTTGAGACCTGCCCGGCCATTTTCGATTGGGAGACCTACTCGCTCGCCGGCTCAAGGAAGCATCGTCGATAGCTCTTGAAGGGCGGGTCCGCGAACCGCGTATTGGCCTCTATCCCTTCAGGGTCGGCCGCCACGCTTTCACGGTAGCGGCGGTAGGCGTCGTCGTCAGGGAAGGCGAACAGGGCGACGGCTTCGTTAGCGGGGCCGGTGGCACCCAGGCTGGCGAAGCTCATGGCTGACCCAGCCGGCGCCTCGCGTGGCATGAAGAAGCCGTGGTGGACGCCGCCATGGCGGCGGATGAGGCGGACCCAGGTGCGGGCGTAGTCCGCGAACTCGTCCAGTCGATGGGGGTCAAGTTCGTAGCGAACTTCGCAAACGAGCTGGTAGTCGAGCATGGGGCTCAAGTGTCTTTGTGCGCAGCAGGGGTGTTGATGGAAAGAATACCTGCCAAAGGGCATCGACATCTCTGGCTAACCCAACTGCAGCTCAACTCGATCGCCAGACAATTGAACGAGAGGCCGCGCAAAACGCTCGGCTTCCAAACGCCCGCTGAGAGACTCAGCGAATGTGTTGCGTTGACCGGTTGAATCCGCCGCCTATGGCGGGCATTCGACCGGCACGCCAATCCCGGGATTTCGGCGCGGCAGTTCGGCGACGGGCGAGACGTGACGATCTCGAAAGCCGCGCACTTCGTGCGACGGGTCGCCGCTGAAGACTTCATGCGAGTCGATTGAGATAGCGCCTCGCCACGGTTGCCCGGCAAGGAGGGTTTTCCAGCTCGTGTTGCCGCTTCAGACACGCTCCACTGGCAGGCCAAAGTAAGGGCTGAGGCATCCTTGGCCGGGACGCAGTCGGGCCCAATCCAAGGTGCAAGTGCCGCTTGCCAAGAGGAGCCCAACATGATTCCCGATGTCGGCTTGAAGTGGGTGATCAGTGTTGCCACGCTCGCCCTGACCGCGTTCACCGTTCTGTCCGCCGACGCCGCGGACGCTCCCGCAGTCAAGGAGGGCGACTGGGTGGTGCGGGACTTTCGCTTCCATACGGGCGAGGTGCTTTCCGAGCTTCGCATTCACTACACGACCGTCGGCGCGCCGACGGGCGAGCCGGTCCTGGTGCTGCATGGCACCACGCAGTCGGGCACCAGCATGCTGGCTGCCGCCTTTGCCGGTGAGCTGTTCGGTGCGGGTCAGCCGCTGGATGCCAGCCGCTACTTCATCGTGCTGCCCGACGCCATCGGGCACGGCAAATCGAGCAAGCCGTCCGATGGGCTTCGGATGGCTTTCCCCAAGTACAACTACGACGATTTGGTCGAGGCCCAGCATCGGTTGCTGACCGAGCATTTGGGCATACGCCGCCTGCGGCTGGTGCTGGGGTTCTCGATGGGCGGTATGGAGACGTGGCTCCTGGCCCAGAAGTACCCCGACATGATGGACGCCGCAGTCCCCATGGCCTCGTTGCCGGTGGAGATGTCCGGCCGCAACTGGATGCTCAGGCGCCTCATCATCGACTCCATCCGCAACGACCCCGATTGGCTCAACGGCGGCTACACCAAACAACCACGCAGCGCGCAGTTCGCCTCGGTTTTCTATGGCCTGGCTACCAGTGGCGGCAACCAGGCACTCAACAAGATCGCACCGGTGCGGGCCAAGGCGGATGAGCTCGTCAATAGCCGCTTGGCCGCCGCCTACAGTGCCGACGCCAACGACGTGCTCTACCAATGGGAGTCGTCACGTGACTACAACCCGGCCGCCGGGCTTGAGCGCATCACGGCCACGTTGTTGGCCATCAATTCAGCCGATGACGAGCGCAATCCACCCGAACTGGGCGTGATGGAGCGCGACATCAAGCGCGTGAAGAACGGCCGTGCCCTGCTGATACCCGCGTCCGACCAGACTGCGGGCCACGGCACGGTCTTCCAGGCAAAGTTTTGGAAGAAGGAGCTGATGGAGCTGTTGCAGGCGGCCCCACGTGAGGCGAAGTAGGTGCGAGATGGCAGCTCTACATGCACGCTCGTTTCAGGCGTTGGGTTTCGGCGCCGCGCTCAATGCGCCTCCGTTTCCTGCATGTCCCATGTCCCCTTCCAGCTTGAAGCAGCCTATAGCGCCGGACTGGCCTCCCTAAAACGCACTCTTCGTCGTCCCCCCATCCACCCGCAGCGCCGCCCCCGTCGTGGCCGAGGCCAGGGGGCTGGCGACATAGACCACCAGGGACGCCACTTCCTCGGGCGTCCCGAAACGCTTGATCAGCGAGGTCGGCCTGACCTTCTCGAAGAACTCGGTCTCGAACTCGGCAAAGGATTTGCCGTGGGAGACTTGCTCGACGAATTCATTGACGCCGCGCGAGCGCGTCGGGCCGGGCAGCACGCTGTTGACCGTGATGCCGGTGCCGGCAAGGGACTCGGCCAGGCCACGCGAGACGGCGAGCTGGGCCGTCTTGGTCATGCCGTAGTGAATCATCTCCGCCGGGATCTGCACGGCGCTTTCGCTGGAGATGAAGATGATGCGGCCCCAGTTGGCCGCCTTCATCGCCGGCAGCACCAGCCGCGCCAGGCGCACGCCGCTGAGCACGTTGACGTCGAAGAAGCGCTGCCAGTCGGCGTCGGGGATGTCCTCGAAAGGCTTGGCTTCGAAGATGCCCAGGTTGTTGACCAGGATCTCGATGCCGGGGTGCGCGCGCACCAACGCCTCGGCCACGTCAGGCTGGCTGAGGTCGCCCGCAAAGCCGAACACCTCCTGGCCGGTGGTGGCCTTGATCGACGTGACGGCGGCGTCGACCGCGGGCTGCATGCGGCCATTGACGATGACGCGTGCGCCCTCGGCGGCGAGCGACTGCGCGATGGCGAAGCCGATGCCGGCCGTGCTGCCGGAGACGAGGGCGAGGCGGTTCTTCAGTTGCAGGTCCATGGCAAACCTTCCAAAAAAAGGATGAAGCTAGCCGATGCGGAACGACCCGATCCGCATTGGGGCTGTTCCGCACCGGGCCGGTGCGACAGGCCGTCCGGCCGGCCCAGTTTTGTGCGCATGACTTGCATACAAGCCAGATGAGCGCTGGCATGGAAGCTGCAAAGCCCCCGCCATGGGCATCTCGGCCACCGACATCAGCCAGCGCATCATCGAAGCGGTGCTTGCGCAGAAGCTCGCGCCTGGCGCGCGGCTGGGTGAGCAACAACTGGCGATGCTGTTCGACTGCAGCCGCACCATCGTGCGCGAGGCGCTCACGCGGCTGGCGGCGCGCGGCATCGTCACCGTCAGCGCGCGGCGCGGCTGGTATCTGATCGCGCCGACGCCGGACGAGGTGCGCGAGGCCTTCGAGGCGCGCCGCGTCATCGAACTAGGCCTGATCCGCGGCCAACCGCAACTGCCCGCCGACGCGATCGCGCGGCTCAACCACCATCTGCAGCAGGAACAGGCGGCGCTGCGCGGCGACGACGTCGGCACGCGCAGCTTCCTGCTCGGTGATTTCCATGTCTGCCTGGCCGAGTGCCTGGGCAACAGCCTGCTGGCCGACACGCTGCGCGACGTCACGGCGCGCACGACGCTGATCGCGATGCGCTACCAGTCCTCCCACGACGCGGCGCTGTCCTGCCAGGACCACGTCGCCATCGTCGAAGCCCTGGCCGCTGGCGACAGCACCCGCGCCGAGGCGCTGATGGCCGAGCACCTGTCCAGCGTGCAGGCCGCGCTGCGCCTGCCCGCCGACGACGACCCGTTGCAGCAGCTGCGCGAAGCCCTCGCGCCGCTGCCTTCCACGACTTCCTCCACCGCCGAACCCGCCTACCTAGGAGCCCTGCTATGACCTTGACGCTTTCCCGCCGCCTGACGCTGATCGCCGGCCTGAGCCTGTTGGCCGCCGCTGCCCAGGCCCAGACCGCGCTGGACACCATCACGAAGAGCAAGGCGATCAAGATCGCCATCCCGACGGACTACCCGCCCTACGGCTTCGTCGGCCCCGACATGGCGCCGCAGGGCCTGGACGTCGCGGTGGCCCAGCTCATCGCGGCCAAGCTGGGCGTCAAGGTGGAGCTGGTGCCGGTGACCAGCGCCAACCGCATTGCCTACCTGCAGACCAAGAAGGCCGACCTGGTCATCTCGACGCTGGGCAAGAACCCCGAGCGCGAGAAGGTCATCAACTTCAGTGCCGCCTACGCGCCCTTCTACCAGGCCGTGTTCGCGGCCAAGAGCCTGCCCATCAAGACGTGGGCCGACCTGGGCGGGAAAAGCGTGGCCGTCACGCGCGGTGCGATGGAGGACCAGGAGCTGGCCAAGGTGGCACCCGCCACGCTGGAATACAAGCGCTTCGAGGACAACAACGCCACCATCGCCGCCTTTGCCGCCGGCCAGACCCAGCTGCTGGCCACCAGCGCCGCCGTGGCCGGCAATCTGATGCAGCGCAACCCGGGGCTGAACACCGAATACAAGCTGCTGCTCAAGGACAGCCCCTGCTTCGTCGGTGTGGCCAAGGGCGAGGATGCGCTGCTGGCCAAGGTCAACGACATCATCGTGGCGGCCAAGGCGGCCGGTGAGCTGGAGGCGCTGTCCAAGAAGTGGCTGGGCCGCGGTACCGGCGAACTGCCGCTCTGACGCGAAGCGAGCGAAGCCATGATCAGCTTCGATTTCCTCGCGGTGCTGGCCGAATGGCCACTGCTGCTCAAGGGCCTGGCATGGACGCTGGGGCTCACCCTCATCGCGACGCCGCTGGGCCTGCTCATCGCCACGCTGGGCGCCTGGTCGCGCGCCAGCGGCCCGGTGTGGCTGCGCCGCCTGCTCGGTGCCTACGTCGAGCTGCTGCGCAACACGCCCTTCATCGTGCAGCTCTTCTTCATCTTCTTCGGCCTGCCCGCCGCGGGCGTGAAACTGTCGCCCGAGGCCGCCTCGCTGATCGCGATGACGCTCAACCTGGGCGCCTACGGCACCGAGATCCTGCGTGCCGGTATCCAGGCCACGCCGCGTGGGCAGTGGGAGGCGGCGCAGAGCCTGGCGCTCAGCCCCGTGCAGGTGTTCACGCGCGTCGTGCTGCCGCCGGCGTTGCAGCGCGTGTGGCCGGCGCTGACGAGCCAGATCATCATCGTCATGCTGGGCTCGGCCGTCTGCGGGCAGATCTCCACCGAGGAGCTGAGCTATGCGGCCAACCTCATCCAGAGCCGCAACTTCCGCGCCTTCGAGGCTTTCATCATCGCGACGCTGGCCTATCTGGCCCTGGCCATCGCAGCGCGCAAGCTGCTGAGCTGGGCCGGCCCGCGCTTCATCTTCGGAAGGCGGTCGGCATGATCGAGTTCACCCTCTGGGACATCGTGCGCAACCTCCTGCTGGCGCTGCGCTGGACGGTGGCCCTGTCGGCCATCGCCTTCATCGGCGGTGGCGTGGTGGGCGGCCTGCTGCTGACGCTGCGCATCGGCATGGGCGCCCGCACCCGGCGCGCCATCGCGCTCTACGTGCAGCTTTTCCAGGGCACGCCGCTGCTGATGCAGCTTTTCCTCGCCTACTTCGGCCTGGCCCTGCTGGGCCTGGAGGTGTCGGCCTGGACGGCCGCGGCACTGGCGCTGACGCTCTACACCAGCGCCTACCTCGTCGAGATCTGGCGCGGCTGCGTGGACGCCGTGCCGCGCGGCCAGTGGGAGGCGGCGCGCAGCCTGGCGCTGAGCTTCGGCGAGCAGCTGCGCCACGTCATCCTG
Source organism: Roseateles sp. P5_E4 (assembly GCF_054049255.1). Classification (NCBI taxonomy): domain Bacteria; kingdom Pseudomonadati; phylum Pseudomonadota; class Betaproteobacteria; order Burkholderiales; family Sphaerotilaceae; genus Roseateles; species Roseateles sp. P5_E4. Next base: position 108,038 of record NZ_JBFUMS010000014.1, read on the forward strand.
CCGCAGGCCGGTCGCCTGGCCATCGCGCCGACGGTGGGCTTCCTGGTGCAGGTCATCAAGGGCACGGCGCTGGCGTCGGTCATCGGCTTCATCGAGCTGACCAAGGCCGGCAGCATGATCGCCAACGCCAGCTTCAAGCCCTTCCTCGTCTTCGGCTGCGTGGCGCTGCTGTACTTCGCGCTGTGCTTCCCCGTCAGCCTCTTGGCACAACATCTGGAAGGCAAAGCCCATGGCCGCCCAACTTGAAGACCTGCAGGCCGCGCCCGTCGTGCCTGGCGCGCCCATCGTGCGCATCACGGCACTGCGCAAGTCCTATGGCGCCAACGAGGTGCTCAAGGGCATCGACCTAGACGTCCTGCGCGGTGAGGTCATCGCCATCATCGGCAAGAGCGGCTCCGGCAAGAGCACGCTGCTGCGCTGCATCAACGGGCTGGAGCAGTTCCAGGACGGCTCGCTGACCGTCAATGGCAAGCCGCTGCTCTACGAGAGCGCGATGGCCATGCGCGCGCTGCGCCAGCAGGTGGGCATGATCTTCCAGGGCTTCAACCTGTTCCCGCACCTGAGCGTGGGCCGCAACGTGATGCTGGCGCCGACGCTGGTGAAGAAGCGCAGCGCGCACGAGGCGGCCGAGCAGGCGTCGAAGCTGCTCAGCCGTGTCGGCCTGGCCGAAAAGTTCGACGCCATGCCCGACCAGCTCTCCGGCGGCCAGCAGCAGCGCGTGGCCATCGCCCGCGCGCTGGCGATGGAGCCGGCGGTTTTGCTGTGCGACGAGATCACCTCGGCGCTGGACCCGGAGCTGGTGGGCGAGGTGCTGCGCGTCGTCGAGACCCTGGCCGACGAAGGCATGACGCTGCTGATGGTCACGCACGAGATGAGCTTCGCCCGCAAGGTGGCGGACCGCGTCATCTTCATGCACCAGGGCCGCGTGCACGAGATCGGCCCGCCGGCCGCGCTCTTCGGGGCGCCGCAGACGCCGGAGCTCAAGCAGTTTCTGTCCTCATTGCACGACTAGGGCATCGAGCAGCGCGGCGGCGCCGGGCGTGAGTTCGCCGAAGCACAGCAGTAACTGGCGCACGGCCCAGGCATCACTCAGCCGGCGGACACGGACACGTGGACCAGCCAGCCGTGCCGCGGTCAGCGCCGGCACGACAGCCACACCGACGCCATCGGCGACGAGGCGCAGCATGGCGTCGAAGCCCTGCACCTGCACGCGGTGGTGCAGGCCACGGCCATGCTGCAGCGCGCGGGCCTGCAGGAAGCGGCTCAGGCCCGCCTCTGCCGGCAGCCCGACGAAAGGTTGGGCCAGCAACTCGGTGAAGGCGATGGCCCGTGCCCGGCCCTTCACCCATGCGGCGGGCAGCACGGCGACGAGCTCGTCCCGGCGAAAGGGGCGCGTCGCCAATCCTTCGGTATTGACGTAGTCGGCCACGATGCCGAGGTCCGCGCGCTCCTGGCGCATGGCGAACAGCACGTCTTGGCTGTCCAGTTCCCGCAGCTCCACGTCGATGTCCGCGTGGGCCGCGAGAAAGGGGCCGAGCAGCGGCGGCAGATGCTCGCTGATCGCCGCGGTATTGCACAGCAGCCGCACTGTGCTGCGCACGCCGTGGGCATGCGCGGCCATGCCGGCGTGCAAGGCCTCCATCTCGCGCTGCAGCCGACCCGCATGGCGCAGCAGCGTGCGGCCGGCGTCGGTCAGCGTGACGCCGGTCTTGGCGCGCTGCATCAGCACGGCGCCCACGACCCGCTCCAGCGCCTGCAGCCGTGTGCTCGCGGCCGCCAGGGACAGGTGCACGGCCCGTGCACCGGCCGTGATGGTGCGGCCTTCAGCCACGGCAGCGAACAGGCGCAGGTCGAAGGGGTCGATGCGGTAGTGGGGGTTGCGTGCGGTCATGGCTCATCCTTCGGCAATGCCTGAGGATAGGCGCGGCATTGCGCGATGGACGCAGGCCACCGCCGCCCGGACCATGCCGGCATGGATGACATCGACTGGCTTTCCGCCGGCCTGCTGGGCTGGGTGGCATTGACTTTTCTGCTCGCCGGCCTCGTCAAGGGCGTGTCGGGCATGGGCCTGCCCACGCTGGCGATGGCATTGCTGAGCCTGCACCTGCCGGCGGCACCGGCCGCCGCGCTGATGCTGCTGCCGGCGCTGTTGACCAATGTCGCCCAGTGCATGGGCTCGCACGCGGCCGGGCTGTGGCGGCGGCTCTGGCCGCTGTGGACCGGCTTGGTGCTGGGCACGTTGCTCGCCCCGGTGCCCAGCCTCGGCACGGGCCATGGCGGCGCGCGGCTGGCGCTGGGCGCCGTGCTGGTGGCCTATGGCGTGTTTGGCCTGTGCCGGCCGCGGCTGCCGGATCCGGGACGACATGCCGGCTGGCTGGGCGCGCTGGCCGGTTTGCTCGGCGGTGCGGTCAGCGCGGCCACCGGCGTCTTCGTGCTGCCCATGGTGCCTTTTCTGCAATCCCTGCAGTTGCGACGGGGCGCCTTGATCCAGGCTCTGGGCATCAGTTTCATGCTGGCCTCCCTCGCCCTGGCTGCACGGCTGGGCGGCCTGGATGCGGCAGCGCCGCCCGACCCCTGGGCCAGCGGCGTGGCGTTGGGCGCGGCGTTTGCCGGCATGGCGCTCGGCGCGCGCCTGCGCGAGCGCCTGCCGACCCTGATGTTCCAGAGGGCGCTGTACGCCATCTTCCTGCTGCTGGGCTTGCTGATGTTGCGGCGCTAGGAACGGCGATTGCCGCGGGACGGGCCGTCAACGCTGACGCATGAAAGGACCCCCATGAGCAAATCCCCTGGGCATCGGGACCATCCCGAACACACGGTTGCCGAAACCCGTCTCGCCCACCGGGTCACGGCACGCATCGACGGCCAGGTCGTCGCCGAATCGGATGACGTCATCCGTGTCGACGAGACCGGCGCGCCGCCGCGCTTGTACTTCCCGCGCGACAGCGTCAAGGTCGACAAGCTGGAACGAAGCGAAACCCAGACCCACTGCCCCTTCAAGGGCGATGCCGCCTACTACAGCGTCACCCAGAACGGTCGCAGCCTCAAGGACGCGATCTGGTCCTACGAGGCGCCCTATGACGAGCACGCCGCACTGAAGGGCCGCATGGCCTTCTATGACGAGAAGCATGCCGGCATCACCTTCAGAGAAGCTGGCTAAGCTTCGGTGCCATGAGCACATCAAACCCCACGCCGCCGGCCGCAGCCCTCATCGACGAACGCATCGAGAGACTGGGCGGCTGGCGCAGCGAGATGCTGGCCGCGCTGCGGGCGCTGATCCACGAGGCCGACCCCGACATCGTCGAGGAGTGGAAATGGAGCAATCCGGTCTGGTCGCATGACGGCATCGTCTGCACCGGCGAGGCCTACAAGAGCGCCGTGAAGATGACCTTTCCCAAGGGCGCTTCGCTGGCCGACCCGAAAGGTCTCTTCAACTCCAGCCTGGAAGGCAATGTGCGTCGCGCCATCGACTTCAAGGAAGGCGACAAGATCGACAAGGCGGCGCTGAAAGCCTTGATCAAGGCGGCTGTGAAAGCCAACCAGACGAAGGTCTAAGCCTTCATCGCGCTTTTGTAGATCGACTGGCGCGGCTGGGCCATCAACCGTCGCAGCATCGGCTCGAAGAACGCCAGCGGCAGCGCCTGGGCGTGCGGGTCGAAAGCCGGGTTGTCGTAGCGCTCGACGAACTCGGCCGTGCGCCCGAAATGCGGGTGGCCGCGGAACTGCTCGCGCATGTCGCGATCCAGGCCGATGTGGTGGAAGAAGTTGTGGCCCTGGAAGATGCCGTGCTGCTGCACCATCCACAGGTTCTCTTCCGTCACGAAGGGCTTGAGGATGGCGGCGGCGATGTCGGGGTGGTTGAACGAGCCCAGCGTGTCGCCGATGTCGTGCAGCAGCGCGCAGCAAACGTACTCCTCGTCGCGCCCGTCGCGATGGGCCAGCGTGGCGGTCTGCAGGCAGTGCGTCAGCCGGTCGACCGGGAAGCCGCCGAAGTCGCCGTCCAGCAGGCGCAGATGCTCGAGCACGCGGTCAGGCAGGCTGCGGGCCATCTTCATCGCCTCGGGCACGATGAGACCCCAGTCTTCGCGGCTGCTTTCGTCCATGCGGGTGAAGGTGGCGCGTGCGGTCATGACGGCTCCAAGCGGTGCGGCGATTCTGCGCGGCCGGCGCGGTGAGGGGCTGTCACCTGCGGCACTGTGCGGCAACCGCTATCCCGCCGCCACGATCACATGGGCCTGGATCTTGCCCGCCACCACGCCTTCGCCGTGGCGGCTGGAGATCGCCTCGGTGGCACGGTCGATGGCGAGCTGGAGCAGGCCGGCGTCGCGTGCCTCGATCTCGTTGCGCAGCGGTGTTCCCTGGCAATAGGCCGTGGCGGCGGCGCGAGCCGAGGATGCGTGACTCAGCTTCGCGCGCGTCTCGATCGTGATCTCGGTGAAGCCCGCGCGACTCAGGTCCGCGCGGATCAGCGCAACGTCGTGATAGCCGTGCGGTGTGCGGGCGAGAAAGCGCGGCGGGTCGTGCGCAAACACCGTGGCGACGGCGTGAGTGACCTCGTCGGCAAAGGCGTTCTCCTCGATGCGGTCCCAGACGGTGAAGACAAAGCGCCCGCCGGGGCTGAGCACGCGCCGTGCCTCCGCGTAGCCGGCGGCGCGATCAGGAAAGAACATCGCACCGAACTGGCAGCAGACGACGTCGAAGGCGCCGTCGTCGAAGGGCAGGGCCAGTGCATCCGCCTGCCGCCATTCGATGCGGCTGTCGGCGCCTTGCTGGCTGGCGGCGTAGTCGAGCATGGGCTGGTTCAGGTCGGTCACCACGTAGCGCGCGGCGGCGCCGAGTCTCGGCGCCAGCGCGCGGGTGACCGCACCGCTGCCGGCGGCCGTTTCGAGCACGGTGCGCGGCGAGCCGGCCGCGACCAGCGCCGCCGTGTCGGCGGCATAGCCGTCGAAGATCAGCGGGACCATCAAGGTGTCGTAGAGCCTCGGGATCGAGCCCGCGAACAGCTTGTCGCTCGTCTTGTCGCTGTCAGCCATGAGGTTCCCTTCGATGTTGCCGTCAAAGCGCCGCCGGCGTGGTGTCGCCAAAGCGCGTGGCGGGAAGTGCCAGACTGATGACGGCGCCCCCACCGGCGCGGTTGGCCGCCCAGACGCGGCCATCGTGAGCCTCGGCGATGCGCCGGCAGATCGCCAGGCCCAGGCCCGTGCCGCCGGCGGCGTTCTTGGTGGCGCTGGACTGCACGAAGGCCTCGAAGATGCTCTCCAGCTCGTCCGGCGGAATGCCGGGGCCGCGGTCGGCGACGTCGACGCGCACTTCGTCGGCCGCATCGTCCTGCCAGGCGGTCACCTCGATGTGGCCGCCCACGGGCGAGAAGCGGATGGCATTGGCGAGCAGGTTGCGCAGCAGTTGCTGCAGGCGTCGCGGGTCGGCCAGCACGACGAGGTCCTCGTCGCCCAGGGCCATGGCCAGGCTGAGCTGACGTGCGGCCAGCAGGGGCTCGAGTTCGCGGCCGACCTCGACGGCCAGTGGCCTCAGGTCCAGGCGCTCGGGATGCAGCGGTTCTGCGCCGCGCTCGATCTTGCTGAGGTCGAGCAGGTCGTTGACGAGGCTGAGCATGCGCTGGCCGGCGTGGTGCACGTCGCCGAAGAGCTCGGCCAGGCGGGGCTCGGCACGCGCGCGCCGCGCGCCGATCTCGGAGAAGCCGAGGATGGACTGCAGCGGTGTGCGCAGCTCGTGGCTGACGTTGGCGATGAAGTCGGACTTGGCCCGCGAAGCGTGCAGGGCGGCGTCGCGGGCGGCGCGCGTGGCGCGCTCGGCCTCGCGGAATTCGCTGATGTCCATGAAGCAGACGACGATGCCCATGGGTCGGCCGTGGGCGTCGGGAAAGGTGGACTTGCTGATGTAGAGGTCGCGCCGGCGGCCATCGCCGCCTTGCCAGACGGCCTCGTAGTTCATTTCGCCGCCGCGCGCCAGCAGCTCGGCGTCGCGGCTGTCGTGCAGGGCGGCCTCCTCGGGGCGCAGATAGCTGGCGGCCTTGCGGCCCAGCACCTCGCTGCGGCGCCGGCCGGTGAACTGCTCCCAGGCGCGGTTGACGTCGAGGTAGCGGTTGTCGCTGTCCAGCACCGACGTGGGCAGCGGGCTGCTGGACAGCAGCGAGCGCGCCAGGCCGAGCTGGGCGCGCAGTTCGGCCTGGGCGCGCATCAGGCCGCTGACGTCGGCCGCGCTGCCCACCCATTCGAGGACACCGGCCTGGCGGCGCAGCGGCACCAGGTGGATCTCGAAGCTGCGCGCCTTGCCGTCGGCCGCGATCCAGTCGGCGCGCAGTTCGTGCGGCCGGGCTTCGTGAACGTCGCCGGCCGCGAACAGTGTGGCCACGGCCGGCGAGCCGCCGAACAGCTCCTGCAGCGGCCGGCCCAGCACCTGGGCGACGGGATGGCCGCTGAGGCGGGCATAGCCTTCGTTGATGAAGGTCACCTGGCCGGCTGCGTTGGTGCGGAACAGCAGGTCCTGCACGCTGCCGAAGATGGCGCTGAGCTCGCGCTCACGCTCGGCGACCTGCCGCTGGGCCTCGTCGAGATCCAGCATGGAGCGCTCGCGCGCGTGCAGGGCCGCCGCGCCCACGGCCGACAGCACGAGCAACGCTGCGGCGATGCCGATGGCGGGCAGGCCGAGGTCCCATGCGGTGGACAGCCACTGGGTGCGCAACTCGTCCTGGGGTAGTTCAACGACGACGACGAGGGGGCGGGTGCGCAGCGCGCGAAAGGCACCGAGCTGGTCGGCATCGCGCAGGCCCGGGCCGTCCCAGCGGCCGTATTCGCTGCCGGTGCGCACGCGCGCCAGCGGGCCGGTGGGCAGTTGCAGCGAGGCCAGACGTTCACCTGCCAGGTGGTCGGCACCGGCGGTCACGGCGAGCAGCCGACCGTCCAGGTCGACGAGTGCCGCCGCGGCGCGAGCGTCGTTCAGCGTCAGTTCCTGGAAGTTGGCCAGTGCGTCGGGGTTGAGCAGGGCGGCGAGCAGGGCCGGCCGCCCGCCGGGGGGCCTGATGCCGCGCAGCAGCGGGATGAAGCCCACCCCCGGCGGCACGACGGTGGCCGTGCTGCCTGGTGCGACTCCGGCGAGGCTGGCCAGGCTGCGCGCGGCGACGAAGCCGCCGAGCGAGTCCTGGCCCAGGGCCGGCAGCGGGCCAAGCCTGGCCGTGGCGATCTGCGCACCGCGGTCGGCGGGGTCGGCGGCGGCCAGCACGTGGCCGGCCTCGTCGAGCAGGGCGACGCCGCGCAGGAAACCCAGGCTGGCCTGGGTCTGGCCGAGCAGGGCCTGCAGCACCTCGGGTGGGGCACCGCGCTCGGCCACGTCGGCCAGGCCGGCCAGGGCCAGCTGGGCGGCGTCCAGACTGCGGCTGGCGTGGTCCTCGAGCACGCGCGCGAGCAGCGCCTGGCGGGCGGCGGCCTCGGTCGTCTGCTCGCGCTTCTCGCGCCAGATGCTGTAGCCCGCGCCGGCGAGCAGCGTGGCCGCGAGCAGGACGCCGGCGCTGGCTGTGATGATGCTTGGGCGCCAGCGACTCCGGTGGGGCATGTCAGAGCTCCCCTGCGGGCCGAGCGCCTGGCCTGCCATGGGCCAGAGGCCCATGTCCTTCCGTAGGCACAAGCAGTCCGCAGGGACTGCTTGTGTCCGACTCCAGTTCCCAAGCCGGCCCGCGCAGGCGAAGTGCTTGGCGGTCGATCCGCCAAGCATCGCCGCCCCCTCGGGGGGCAGGCCAAGGTACGCCTTGGACCGGGGGCCTCATTTCTCGCGCACGATGGCGCTCAAGCCGTGGCGCTTGGCGGCGGCCTGCAGCCGGCCGTCGCGCTGGATACGCCCGACGAATTCATCCACAGCCGTCAGCCAGGCGGCGTCGCCGGGCTTGACGGCATAGGCATAGGGCAGCACGAAGAAGGGCGTGGGCGGCGCGACGAGGCGGGCCCAGTCGGCGTTGTCCAGCAGGCGGCGGCTGTAGGGGTAATCGGTCATGAAGGCATCCACGCGGCCGGCCTCGAGTTCGCGCTCGCGGGTGTCGGGTGGCCGCACGACGACGAGGTTAGCCTGTTTGAGGGCACCCGCCATGACGGGTTCCATGAAGGTGCCGGCCTGCACGGCGATGCGCACGCCGGGGCGGTCCAGGTCTTGCCAGCTCTTCACGACGCGGCTGCTGCGCGTCGTCACGGCGTAGATGTCGCTTTCCAGATAGGGCCGGCTGAAGCGCAGTGCTTGAGCGCGTTGTGGCGTCATGCCGACGGCGAACATCGCAACGTCGCAGCGGTCGCGCAGCAGGTCGTCGATGAGGGTCGCGAAAGAGGAGTCGACATAGACGGGCTTGACCTTGAGGTCGGCGGCGAAGGCGGCCGACAGGTCGATGTCGATGCCCGACAGCTGGCCGGTGCGCGGGTTGCGCAGCGAGATGCCGTAGTAGTCGGGCCAGATGCACACCCGCAACTCGCCGCTGTCCTGCACGCGCTGCGAAGGGGTTGTGTTGTTGGGGGCCGCTGAAACCGGTGCGGCGGCGACGGTGGCCAAAAAGCCGAGAAGGCCGAGCAGCGCGGCAGCCAGCCGCGTCATGCCCTCTCTCCGGCGCGCGTCGCGTTGACGCGGTCGCGCAGCGCGATCAGTTCGGGGGCATGGGCCAGAAAGGCGGCGACGATGGCCGGGTCGAAGGCGCTGCCGGCCTGCTCGGCCAGCATCGCCAGCGCGCGGTCGTCGGCGCGGGCCGGGCGGTAGCTGCGGGGCAGGGTCAGTGCGTCGAAATAGTCCACGACGGCAACGATACGCCCAGACAGCGGAATGGTCTCGCCACTGAGGCCTTCGGGATAACCGCTGCCGTCCCAGCGCTCGCGGTGGTACAGGGCGATTTCGGCCGCCAGGGCGAAAAGGGGCAGGCTTGAGCCGCTGAGCAGGGCCGCGCCACGGTGCGGCAGGGTGCGCCGGCGGTGGTGCTCTTCCTCGGCCGTCAGCGGCCAGGGCGGTACGGCGCTGGCAGGGCTGGCGTCGAGCTCGCCGATGTCGTGCAGGGGTGCGGCCAGGCGCAGTTGGCGGGCGCTGTCGGCGTCCATGCCCACATGCAGGGCCAGGGCTTGCGCCAGATGCCCGAGCCGCACGCGATGGGCGCTGCGGTCAAGGTCATGGCCCTCGTCGAGGGCAGGATGGGGCAGCGCCAGCGGGGGTGTGGATGGGGCGAAGGCGGCGGTAAACAACATGGCTAGCTCCGTATCGGTGCCGCATTCTCCGATGCGATCATTTTTATCAAATATTCCAGCTCGGCGATTGCCGGCAAATTCGGCAAAATATCGCAAGTGAACCGTACCCCCTCCACGCCCGACACCTGTTCGACCACCGAAGCCGCCCAACAGCTGGGCATGGCTGTGCGCTCCGTGCAGCTGATGGTCGACCGTGGCGAATTGCAGGCCTGGAAAACGCCAGGCGGCCACCGCCGCATCCTGCGCAGTTCGCTGGAGGCCTGGCTCGCCGCCCGCGCCGGCCGTGCGACGACAGCGCTGCCAGGCACTGGCGCCCGAGCGAACGGGCGCCCCTTGACCTTGCTGCTCATCGAGGATTCGGTGCACTTCCAGAACCTCATCAGCCTGGTCGTCAAGCGCGAGCTGCCCGAGGCCGAGCTGCACGTCGCCTCCGACGGCATCGCCGGCCTGGCCATGGCCGGCCGCCTGGAACCGGACGTGCTGCTCATCGACATCCTGCTGCCGGGCATCGACGGCGCGGCGCTGATCACCAGCCTGCGCTCTCACCCACAGTTCGCGCGCAGCCGCCTCATCGTTGTGACCGCGCTGGACGAGGCGCAGCGTGCGCCGTATGCCTTTGCGCTGGAGGGCGTGCCGCTGGTGCACAAGACGGCCCTGGTCACCGAGCTGCCACCGCTGCTGGCCGAGGCCGCAGCGGCCCAGCCGACCTGAGCGCGCGCATACCTATGCCCGCGCGCTTGCTGCTGATCGAGGATGACGTCTCGATTGCCCGCTTCGTCGAATTGGCTCTCGAGGAGCTGCCGGACCATGACCCGGCGGCGCCGGCGGTCGAGCTGAGCGTCGTACGCCGCCTGGCCGATGCCCGCGACGCGCTGGCTGGCGGCGGCTGGCAGCTCGTCGTCAGCGACCTGATGCTGCCCGACGGCTCCGCCGAAACCCTGCTCGCAGAGGGCCTGGCCCAGGCTGCCGGTGCGCCACCGTGGGTGATTTTCAGCGCTGGCGTTCACCCCGACCATCATGCGGCGCTGGCCGCCCGCGGCGTCGTGCGCACGTTGCGCAAACCCGTGCCGCTGACCGAGTTGCTGGACACGGTCAGCGAGCTGCTGCGGGGGCGCGCCCTGGCCACCGCACCGGTCGCGGCCTTGGCCACGGGCGTTGACCCGGTGCTGCAGCATTTCGGCGGCGATCGGGCCCTGTACGAGAGTTTTCGCGCCGGCTGCCTGGACCGCTTTGCGGATGATCTCGCGCAGGGCAATGCGGCCGTCGCCAGCGGCGATGCACCCGCACTGCGCCGCGTCGCTCATGGCCTGAAGGCCGTGCTGGAGCTGCTGGGCCATCCCGCCCTGGCCGCCCAGGCCCGCGCGCTGGAGATGGCGGCGGCGGACGGGGCGCCAGGCAGGCCCTTGCCCGACGGCTGGCTGCCGCTGTCGCGGGCGCTGGCCGAACTGCGTCGTCGCGCCTAGGCGATTTTCGCCGCGGCCGCCTTGCAATATTTGGCAAATCCAGCGCGACGCCACCCGTTCAGGGGCGGGTGCATTGATCATTCGTATTAATAGATTTGATAATCAGCGCAAAATCCCGAGTCATGTTCCTATGCCTGTCCCCTGCCGATGCCGTGTTGCCCGATCCAGGCGCTTGCAGCCTGCCATCTGCTTTTGAAGGGGCGGGCATGACGACAAGCCAGGTTCTCTACGTCGAGGACGATCCCGTCAACGTGATGCTGATGCAAGGCATCCTGGAGCTGCGCCCCGGCTGTAGCCTGCTGGTGGCGCGCAGCGGCGCGGATGCCCGACGCCTGGTGGCGCAGGATCGCGTCGATTTGCTGTTGTGCGATCTGCGCCTGCCCGATATTGGTGGCGACGAATTGCTGACCCAGCTGCGCGCTGCCGGCCTGCCCGACGGTGTGCCGGCCCTGCTGGTGACGGCCGAGTCCGAGTTCGTCGCTTCCCAGCTGGCGCGCCGCCATGGCTTTGACGGCTACTGGAACAAGCCTCTTGACCTAGCCGCCACGCTGCGCAGCCTTGAGCATTGGCTTCGCGGCCAATGAATTTGCGGGCCGAGCGCCGGATCGTCCCCTAGCCGGCCAGCCTCGGGCGAGAGGGGCTCCTCGCTACAAATCTTTGCGCATCGGCCATACGAGCTTGCGTGAATCGGGCGATTCTCTGGTTCAAGAAACCGGAGAGGTCCCCATGAAAAACCGCCGCTTTGTGCTGAGCAGTGCCGCCGCCCTGGCTGGCGGCGTCATGCTGGCAGCGCGCCGCAGCCAGGCGGCTGTTGCGGTTGCAGCTCCGGCCCTGAGCGCCGATGAGCGCGCCCTGCACGCGCTCAACCGCCTGGGCTACGGCCCGCGCCCGGCTGACGCCGCCGCCATCGCCGCGCAAGGCGCCGACAAATGGCTGGAGCGCTTCCTCAGCGAGCAACTGGAACCGCGCCGCCTGCCGCAGCCTGAAGGCCTGAGCGCCCGCCTGGCCAGCCTGGAGGTGCTCCAACTCGGCCAGGCCGAGCTGCTGGGTCGCTACCGCGAGGCGGTGAAGGCCGCCCGCGAGGCCCGGCGTGAGCAGGCCCAGGGCATGAAGACCGATGCCGATGCGATCAATGCCGTGCGCGACAAGATCCGCCCCCTCGTCGGCCAGGCCGCGACGGCCCGTCTGTCGCGTGCGCTGCTGAGCCCGGCCCAGCTCGAAGAGGTGCTGACCGAGTTCTGGTTCAACCACTTCAACGTCTTTGCGGGCAAGAACGCGGTCGGCGTGCTCGTGGCCGATTACGAGCAGCGCGCCATCCGGCCCCATGTGCTCGGGCGCTTCCGCGACATGCTCGGCGCAACCGCCAAGCACCCGGCCATGCTGATCTACCTCGACAACGCCCAGAGCGTCGTCGCCGGCTATGAGCCGCCGCAGCGCGCGCGCCGCTTCCTGGCCGAGCGGCCGGAGCTGAAGGCCCGGGTGCCCAGCGGCCTCAACGAGAACTACGCCCGCGAGCTGATGGAACTGCACACGCTGGGCGTGGACGGTGGCTACGCGCAGCGTGACGTGACCGAGTTGGCGCGCATGTTGACCAGCTGGGGCCTGGACACGCGCAAGGCGCTGGTCGGCGGCACGGGCGACCTGTTCGCCTTCGAGCCGCGCAAGCATGACAACGGCAGCAAGACCTGGCTGGGCCATAGCGTCAAGGGCGCCGGCCAGGCCGAGGGCGAGCACGCGCTGGACGTGCTGGCCACCCATCCCGCCACGGCCCGCCATCTGGCCACCAAGTTCGCCCAGGCCTTTGTGGCCGACGACCCGCCGGCCAGCCTGGTGCAAAAGCTCGCCGACAACTTCAAGGCCACGGGCGGCGACCTGCGCGAGTTCGCGCGCACCTTGATCCGCGCCGATGAGTTCTGGAGCCGCGAGGCCTACCAGGCCAAGTTCAAGACGCCCTACCAATACCTGCTGTCCAGCCTGCGCGCGCTGGACCTGCAGCCGGCCGACCCGCGCAATCTGCTCGCCGCGCTGGCGCAGGCGGGCCAGCCTCTTTACGGCGCACAAACGCCCGATGGCTACAAGAACACTGCGGCCGCCTGGCGCAACCCCGAGGCGCTGACGCAGCGCGTGCAACTGGCGACGACGCTGGGCCAGCGCAGTGGCATCAGCGCCGAGAAGCTGACCAGCACCCTGGGTGCGTCGGTCAGTGAACCCACGCGCCGCACGTTGGCGACCGAGCCTGTGGGCCAGCAGGTTGCCCTGCTGCTCGCCAGCCCCGATTTCATGAAGAGGTGACCGCCATGTTGCGTCGTCAATTGCTGCACTTCGGTGCCTTCACCCTCGGCGGCCTGCCTGTGTCTCTGGTGCACGCCCAGGGGGGCACCCAGAAGAAGCTCGTCGTCGTCATGCTGCGCGGCGCGGTGGACGGCCTGTCGGTCGTCGTGCCCTATGGCGAGCGCGAGTACGCCACCAGCCGCCCGCAGATTGCGCTCGCGGCACCGGGCGCGGAGGATGGCCTCATCAAGCTTGATTCGCTGTTCGGCCTGCATCCATCCTTGAGCCCGCTGAAGCGCCACTGGGACGGCGGCCAGCTCGCCTTCGTGCATGCCAGCGGCTCGCCCGACCCGACGCGCTCGCATTTCGACGCCCAGGACTACCTCGAGTCCGGTACGCCGGGTCGCAAGTCCACGCCCGATGGCTGGATGAACCGGCTGCTGACGGCCCTGCCGGGTGAGCCGGCGCCAACGCGCGCGATCAGCCAGGGCAGCACGCCGCCGCGCATCTTTGCCGGCACGGCCAGCGTCGCCAGCCTCGGCCTGGGGCCCAATGCGATGCAGCGCCGCGCCATCGACGACCCGCAGATGCAGGCAGGCCTCGCCAAGCTCTATGCCAACGACGCCCAGCTCAGCGGCACGCTGCGCGACACCACCCAGGGCCGCGGCGAGATGAGCCGCAGCATGGCGGCGGGCGAGGGAAAGTCCATGGATCCGAGCGCCGACGCCGGTGCGCCGTCCGCGCGCAGCTTCGCCGCTGATGCGCGGCGCCTGGGTACCTTGATCCGCAAGGACGCCCACACCCAGCTTGCCTTCACGGCGGTGGGCGGCTGGGACACCCATGTCAACCAAGGCGCCGCCCGCGGCCAGCTCGCCAACCGCCTGGCCAGCCTGGGCGAGGGCCTGGATGCGCTGAGCGTGGGCCTGGGCGACACCTACAGGGACACCGTCATCGTCGTCGTCAGCGAGTTCGGCCGCACGTTGCGCCAGAACGGCAACGGCGGCACCGACCATGGCCGCGGCAACGTCATCTGGCTGCTCGGCGGCCCGGTCGCCGGCGGGCAGATGCTGGGCGAATGGCCGGGCCTGGACGCCAGCGCCCTGGCCGACGGACGTGACCTGGCCGTGCGCACTGACTTCCGCCAGGTGCTGACGCCGTTGCTGCAGCGCCATCTCGGCCTGTCGGAAACCGCACTGGCAACAGTGTTTCCCCAAGCCCCGCAAACTTGGCGTTATGCGGACAAGCTGCTGCGTGCCTGAGGCGCCGGCAGCCGCGTTCTAACGGATGGGAGAACGACATGATGCGAAGTGCTTCCTCGTTGTTCGGGCTGTGCCTGTGGGGCGCGGTGCTGGCCTACTGCTTCCTTGTCGCGGTCGGCGCCTGAAAGCCGCCCGCCCCCCACGAACGAAGTCATCCCGCCGCGGCGCGGGGCGTTGAGGCTGGCAGCATCCCGCCACCTTCAGCGTCTCGCCCCATGCGCCACACCGCTCTCGCCCTGCTGATCCTTGCCTGCAATGCTCAGGCTGCCCCCCGTTGCGACGCCGTCAGCGTCGAGTATTCCGCGCCGCGTCTGGTGCCGCTGGCGGGTCATGTGTCGGTCAAGCGCCTGGTCGCACGGCCGGAGCGCGAGCTGGACGACAGCGACCCCGAGTACAAGCCGCGCTCACCCCACGACACGGCGGCCTTCCATCGTCTGGTGACCATCGACTCGACGAAGGAGGGCGTGCCCCGCGTCAACTCCATCGAGATCTACACGCTGCAGGGCCCCAAGCGCGCCTGGCGGCTGGACTTCGCCGAGCTGGCCCAGAACGTCGAGGTGCAGTGGCTGAACGAGGATCTGCTTTTCCTGCGCGCCTGGTGGGGCCGCATCGTTTCGACCGAGCTGCTGTTCGAAGTCAGCAGCGGGCGCTTCCTGTATGCCAAGGAGGCCAACTACGGCCTGATGATCCAGCCCTGCGAAGAGCTTCAGGCGAAGTAGCTGCGTTCAGCCGACGCGCTTGGCCGCCGCAAGTTCCTTGGTGGACAGCACCCGGGGCTTCGCAACGGGGGTGCCGGTCTGCGGATCGAAGAAGGGGCTGGCGCGGTAGGTCCCGCGCAGACGGCCCATGATGATCATGGCAAGGGTCTTGGCGATGCCGCTGAACATGCCCGCCGCTTTCGGCTTGCTGTCGCCCAGGGCGCCGTCGACGCCCACACGCATCGTGACCGGTCCGAACGACGCCGCGAGCGCGGCCTTGTCCTGACCGAGGCCCGTATGGATCAGGCCGACGAAATCGGCCTTCCGGTCTGCGAGAGTGTTGCCGATCGGCGTGCGGCAGCAGCTCGCGTACCAGCGCAGCATGCCTTTGTCGGTCAGGCGGATGCAGGTCAGCCGGTCCTGGCCCTGCGTGAACACGACGTGAGAGGCCGGGACCTGCACGATGTCGCTGCCGCCCTGGCTGTCCAGCGCGTCTTGCGCGCCCAGGTATCGGGCAAAGGCCTGGCAGTCGGAGCAATAGCAGACACAGCGATTGGACGGGCGTGTGGGCTGCAGCAGGCCGCGGAGCTGGCCGCAGCGGCACTGGATGGAGTAGGTGTCGGGCATGGGACGGTTGTACCAGCGGCCCCTGCCAGTTTTGTCATCAGCCGAAGTAGCCCAGGTTCTTCACGTTGAAGTTGGCCAGGTGGGGGAAAACCGCGCCCAGGTCGGCCGCGCCGACACCGAACCAGCTGGCCAGCGTCGCGCTCATCTGGTCGACCGACGTGGTCGGCAGCCAGCGGCCCTCGTCGGACATGTCGTCCGGCCCGGCGAGAACGAGTTGGGGCATGCGGCCGTAGAGCCCGCCCTTGACGGCGCCGCCGAGCACGAACTGGTGGTTGCCCCAGGCGTGGTCGGTGCCGCCGCCCGAAGCGGGTTGCAAGGTGCGCGCGAAATCGCTGGCGGTGAAGGTGGTCACCGCGTTGGCAACGCCGAGCTGCTGCATCGCGTCGTAGAAGGCCTTCAGCGCGGGGCCGAGGTCCGAGAACAGGGCCTGCTGCTGGTTGAGCTGGTCGTTGTGGGTGTCGAAGCCGCCCATGCTGACGAAGAAGAGCTGGCGCGAGACGCCCAGACCCGAGCGGCCCTCAATCATCTTGGCCACCGTCAGCAGCTGCTGGGCGATGTTGCTGCCCAGGCCGCTGAAGAGGCCGGCAATGCTGCCGGTGCCCGACAGCGCCGTGTTCAGGACATTGCTGGCCTTGAGGGCCTGATTGAGCACGCTGGCCGCGGCGCGTTCCTCGGCGTTGGCATAGGGCTGCTGTAGCAGGCCTTGATAGAGCTGGTAGAGCGGGCTGGCGCCGGGGTTGTTGCCAAAGCCCTTGATCGCGAAGCTGGTGCCGCTGCCGACCGTCAGGCCGGCGTGGGTCGCGCCGTTCATGAAGACGTTGTTGCCGCTGACCGACAGGGCCATGGGGACGACGCCATTGGCGGCCTGCAAATCGGCGATCCGGCCGCCCCAGCCGGTGACCGACGTGGCCGCATTGCCGCTGAAGGACTGGCCGCGCTGCCACTGGTCCTGCTGGTCGTCATGGGAGAAGAGATTGCTCGGCCGCTGGGCTCCTGAACCGTTGAACTCGGCCTTGGTCATGGGTTTCACCAGCGGCCCGACATTGGCCTGCACGGCCAGGTGGCCCTGATTCCAGATGTCGGCCAGCGGCGTCAGCGCCGGGTGCAGGCCGACGCCGCCGCCGTTCAGCGGTGCGAGGGCCGATTGCGGCAGCGTCAGCCCACCGGCGCCGGCCGTGCCGCGTGCCCGGGCGTAGGCCGCGTAGCCGGCGGTGTCCATCGGCACGACCATGTTGTTGCCGTCGTTGCCGCCGTAGAGGAAGACGCAGACGAGGGCGCGGTAGTCGCTGCCCAGCAGCGGCGCAGCGAGCGAGGGCAGGGCAGAGGCACCGGCGAAGGCGGCGGCGTGGGAGAGCAGATGGCGTCGGGACAGCATTTCAGTTCTCCACCAGGTATTCGGGGGACATCGCGGCGAGGAACAGTGCAGCTTTCGCGCGATCCAGCGGCTTGGTGGCCGGCGCGATCTGCGCTGCCTTCAGAAGTGCAGCTTGCAAGGCACTGCTGGCGCGCCCGGCGAAGAGCACGCGGTTGATCTCGGCGACGAGGCTGGTCGGCGTGGTGGCCAGAGCCTGCCAGCGGGTCAGGTCGATCTTGGTGCCGGTGGCGCCGGGCACGGAAGCGTCGGCCGCCACGCCCTTGCCGTTGAGCGCCGTCTGCAGCACGCCGCTCAACTTGAAGGCGGCGCTGGCGTTGAAGACGCCAAAGGCCGGGCCGTCCAGGGCCGGGTTGTCGGGCAGGTCGTAGTCGGGCGGGAAGAAGTTGAAGACGCTGGCCGGGCTGTAGACCGTCTGGCCCAGGCTCGCGGCCTGGCTGCGCAGCCAGACGCCATCGCTGACGCCGCCCATGCTGCGCAGCAGGTGGGTCAGCTGCAGGATGGGTTCGCGCAGCTTGCCGAAGTTGGCGGGCGCCTGTGGGGAGGCGGCCTCGGCATCGGTCAGGATGGCCGTCAGCACGGCCTTCATGTCGCCGCGCTTGCTGCGCAGGCCGTTGACGAGGACCCCGCCGTTGAAGGCCGTGGCCACGCGCTGCACATAGGCCGGGCTGGGGTTGGCCGTGACGAGCTGCTGGATCAACTGGCGGCCGATGAAGGGGCCGACATTGGGGTGGTTGAAGATGTTGTCGATGGCTGCGTCGAGGTCGGCCTGCGCCGTCTGGCCACCGGGCAGCACGGTGCCGCTCAGCAGCTTCTTCGTGCCCTTGTCGTGGTGGTCGTCGAAGGCGACCATGGGCGCGTCGTAATAGCTCGGGTTGCCGAACTTGTTCTTCGTCGCGCCCGGCCGCGGCGCATACGTCCAGCCGGTGAAGGCGTGGGCGAAGCCCTCGACCGTGTCCTGGTCGTAGCTGGGGATGGGCTGGCCCTTGGCATCGAGCTGCAGGCTGCCGTCGAGGTTGAGCTGGGACAGGCCGATGGAGAACAGCTGCAGCACCTCGCGGGCGTAGTTCTCGTTGGGCTCGATACCCTTGGTCGGGCTGGGCTTGTCGTTGTTGGCCATGTTCAGGAAGCGCCCCATGGCCGGGGACAGCGTCACCTCCTTGAGCACGTCGCGGAAGTTGCCGAAGGCGTTGCGCAAAAAGATGCGCTGGTAGTCGGCCATCGCATTGGGCAGCTTGATGACATTGCCCGACACGACCAGGATCTCCGACAGCGCCAGGGCCGTGCGCTGGCGCAGTTGGTCGGGCTGGTTGACGGCGTTGGCGAAGAACTGCACCTGCACCGGGAACAGCGTGTAGTTGTCGCGTTTGCAGGTTGCCGGCGCGCCCGTGGGGCAGCCCTTGCTCGAGTCGGGGTCGACATAGGGCACGCCGCTGAAGTCGGAGTTGGCGAGGTTGAACTGACCCGTCAGCCAGGCGGCGCGGCCGCGGGCCATCACATCGGTGACGCTGGGGTCCGTCGGCCCGAAGCTGGCCTGGCCGAGGAAGCGGCGCGCCTCCGACTCCGTCATGGTCGACGGCGGCAGATCGTTAGCCAGCGCGGGCCAGCTCAGGCTGGTCAGCGCGGCCAGCAGGCAAAGTCGGGCGAGAGTCATTTCAGTCTCCGAAGCGGCGCGATTGTTGGAGCCGGCCAGTCGTGTCGTCTCGCCACCAGTTGTGCGCTTTCGTAAGCAAACGCTGCTGCCCGTTGCGGACCTTGTACGGACTGTCCGCCACCTGTCCGCGGACACATGTCACGGTTGCAAGTCGTTGATTTTTCACGAGGCGCGTGCTGGCACATCCCTTGCGGAAGACAGGGCATGAACACCCGCTTTCGCGACACTTCGGAACAGGATCGCCCCCTCGCTCAAAAGTCCCGGCGCTGGCCGCTGCTGCTGGCCGGCGGCGCGGTCGTCGTGGCCGTGCTCGTGCTGGTGAGCGGCGGCCGAATCAAGCAGATGCTGTCCGCCGACTCAGCCGTCAGCATCGCCCGGCTGTCCGTGGCCACCGTCGACGTGGCACCGCTGACGCGCGACGTCGCCGGCGAAGGCCGTGTCGTCGCCGCGCAGAGCCCGACGCTGTTCGCGCCCGGCGCCGGCACCGTCACGCTCGCCGTGCAGGCCGGTGACCCGGTCAAGCGCAACCAGGTGCTGGCCCGCGTCGACTCACCCGAGCTGACCAACCGCCTCGCGCAGGAGCGCAGCAATGTCGATGCCTTGCGCGCCGACCTGGCCCGCGCCGAGGTCGAGGCCCGCCAACAGACGGCCGCGCTGCAAAGCGCCTTCGAGAACGCCCGCATCGACCAGCAGACCGCCCAGAACGACCTGGCCCGCCAGACCCAGGCCTTCGAGGCTGGCGCCACGGCGCGCATGCAGGTCGAGCGCGCCCAGGACGCTCTGGCCAAGGCCAAGCTCGCGCACGACCAGGCCCGCGACCTGCGCGGCCTCAAGACCGACAGCCTCAAGCTCGACGTTCAGGCCAAGCAAAGTGCCCTGGCGCGCCAGCAGTTGCTGGTGGCCGACCTGGAGCGCCAGGTGAGCGAGCTGCAGGTGCGGTCACCGGTGGATGGCCAGGTCGGCCAGCTCTTCATTCCCGACCGCACCAATGTCGCCCGCGACACCAAGCTGCTGTCGGTCATCGATCTGTCGGCGCTGGAAGTGCAGATGCAGGTCGCCGAGAGCTTTGCCCGCGAGCTGCAGCCCGGCATGCCCGGCGAGATCACCGGCAACGGGCAGCGCTGGGCCGGCCAGGTCAGCTCGGTGTCGCCCGAGGTCGTCAATGGCGAGGTCAGCGCACGGCTGCGCTTTGCCGGGCAACAGCCCGAGCAGCTGCGCCAGAACCAGCGCCTGTCGGTGCGAGTGCTGCTGGACAAGCGCGACAAGGTGCTGGGCGTGGCCCGCGGCAGCTTCGTCGACGAGAGCGGCGGCAGCTTTGCCTACGTGGTGCGGGGCGGCGTGGCCGAGAAGGTCGCCGTCAAACTGGGCGCGCGTTCGCTGGAACGGGTCGAGGTGATCTCGGGCCTCTCGGCCGGGGACCGCGTCGTCATCTCCGGGTCGGACAACTTCAAGGGCGCGGAGCGCGTCCTGATTGCGGATTGAGGGTTGGTCGTGATGTTTGATCAGGTTGGTGCTGCGACGAGTGCTGCTGATCGCTGCATTGCCGGGAGTCCGTCCCGGCAGCCGGGTAACTTTCTTCTGCGGGGCCAGAAGAAAGTCACCAAAGAAGAGGCCCTGAACCGCACACCAGCACCACGTGCACGAGCTGTGCCGTGCAACAGCCACTCGGTGATTGGGCAGACGCGACCCGCTGCGCTCTCGCTGCTGTCCTTATCAGCAGCGTCACCCATCGCCGTTTCAGCCCGCCTAACGCGCGGCTGCACGCCGGGCTCACGAGAAAACCAAATGCAGCGTCGCCCGAGCGACGCGGTATTCCCTGGTGAGCTCGGCGTGCAGCCGGCGTTAACCGGCGTGAAGGGGCGGTGGATGGTGCTCGTCATAGGGACAGCAGCGAGAGCGCAGCGGGTCGCGTCTGCCCGTAATGCAGGTGAGTGTTTTCGCGCGCCGCTCTCGGCGTCGTCGCGATCGTGTGCGGTTCAGCGCCTCTTCTTTGGTGACTTTCTTCTGGCGCCGCAGAAGAAAGTTACCCCGCCGCCGGGCGGGACTCCCGGCACCTTGCCACTAAGCAAGTGCCACTTAGACCACCACGCCCACTCCAAGTGAACAGGACAACCCCCATGCTCCAAATGGAAAAACTGCAGAAGGTCTACCGCACCGAAATGGTCGAGACCTATGCCTTGCGCGACTTCAACCTGACCGTCAACGAGGGCGAGTTCGTTGCCGTGACCGGGCCTTCGGGCTCGGGCAAGACGACCTTCCTGACCATCGCTGGCCTGCTGGAAGCCTTCAGCGGCGGCAGCTACAAGCTCGATGGCATCGACGTCAGCCGCATGGGCGACGCCGAGCGCTCGCGCATCCGCAACCAGAAGATCGGCTTCATCTTTCAGGCCTTCAACCTGATCCCCGACCTGAGCGTGCTGGACAACATCGAGGTGCCACTGCGCTACCGCGGCTTCGGCGGCGCCGAGCGCAAGAAGCGCGCTGCCGATGCACTGGCCCGCGTCGGCCTGTCGGCCCGCGGCCGCCACTACCCGGCCGAGCTCTCGGGCGGCCAGCAACAGCGCGTGGCCATCGCCCGGGCCCTGGCCGGCGAGCCGCGCCTGCTGCTGGCGGACGAACCCACCGGCAACCTCGACAGCGCGATGGCGCGCAGCGTCATGGAGCTGCTGGAAGAGCTGCACCGCGACGGCGCCACCATCGTCATGGTCACTCATGACCCGCAGCTGGCCGCACGTGCGCAGCGCAATGTCCACGTCATCGACGGCCAGGTTGTCGACCTCGCGGCCGAGTTGGCCGCTTGATCTCCATGCGTCGACTGACCTTTGTCCTCGTGCTGCTGGCGGCCACCACCGCGGCCCGCGCCGACGACCTGCTGCAGGTCTGGGCGCAGGCGCGCGCGGCCGACCCGCTGCTGCGCCAGGCCGCGGCCTTCAACGGCGCGCAGGAAGCGGCCTCACGCGAAGCCCGCGCGGCGCTGCTGCCGCAGTGGAACCTGCAGAGCAGCGAGCAGCGCGAGAACGGCAGTGGCGAGCGCTCGCGCACGACGACGAGCAGCATCAGCCAGCCCCTCTTCGACCTGGCCGCGCTGCGCGAATGGGACGCCAGCCGCAGTCAGGCCTCGGCCCAGTCTGCGCGCCTTGCCGCCGCCGAGCAGGCTGCGCGCTCCCGTGTGGCCGATGCCTATTTCGGCCTGCTGTCGGCCCAGGCCCAACTGGCCACGGCGCGCGCCAATGAAGAGGCCTTCGCCCGCCAGGTCAGCGAGGCCGACACGCGCTTCAAGGCTGGCCTGTCGGCGCAGGTCGAGGCCGACCAGTCGCGCGCCTACCGCGAACTGGCGCGCAGCAACACGCTGGCCGCCGAACTCAACCTGGCCGATGCCCGCGAGGCGCTGGCCCAGTTGACCGGTGTGCCCGTCACCACTCTGCAGCCGTTGCGCCGTGCGCTGGATGCGCAAGCCTTGCCGGACGACGCCGAAGCCTGGACCGCGCGTGCGCTGCAGGCCAACCCCGAGTTGCGCGCGCTGCAGCTGGACGTGCAGGCCAGCGAGCAGCGCATCTCGGCCGCGCGCGCCGGTCATCTGCCGACCTTGAGCGTGGGCGTGGACACGACCCAGCGCCGCAATGTCGGTGGAGGTAGCGGCGTGTCGGCCTTCGATGCCAGCCGCACGCCGACGCTGGTCGGCCTGCGCCTGACCGTGCCGCTGTTTGCCGGCGGCGCCGTGGCCGCTGCGGCCGACCGCGCCGGCTTTCAGCGGGATGCCGCCCGCGAGCAGCTCGAAGCCGGCCGCCGCGTCGTGCTGCGCGAGGTGAGGGCGCAGCACCTGGCCGTGGGCCAGGGCGCGGTGCAGCTGCGCTCCGCGCAGGTCGCCGTCGAGGCCGCCGAGCGCGCGCTCGAAGCCACGCGCACCGGGCTGACTCTGGGCACGCGCAGCACCACCGATCTGCTCCTCGCCATCCAGACCCTGGCCGGCGCGCAGAACGCGCAGACCCAGGCCCGCCACCGCCATGTGCTGGCCCTGCTCGCCCTGCACCAGGCGGCCGGCTCCCTCGGTGACGCCGAACTGGCCACCGTCAACGCTCTTCTGGAGAACCGCTGATGTTTCTTCACTACCTCGAACTCGCCTGGCGCAACACGCTTGCCGCCAAGGGCCTCTCCGCGTTGATGGTGATGGCGCTCGCCCTGGGCATCGGCGCCTGCATGACGACGTTGACCGTCTATCACGTGCTCTCCGGCGACCCCATTCCCGCCAAGAGCGCTCGCCTATTCAACGTGCAGCTCGACGCGTCGGACATCGTCAGCTGGAAGGCCGGTGAAGAGCCCAACTTCGACCTGAGCCGCTATGACGCGACGGCACTGCTGCGCGACAAGAAGGCGCTGCGCCAGGCGATGTCCAGCGGCTTCAACACCGCCGTGGGCCTGCCCGATGCGCAGACCAAGCCGATCTTCTCGAGCGTGCGCATGACGTCGGCCGACTTCTTCGCGATGTTCGACGCGCCGTGGCAATACGGCGGCGGCTGGAGCGCGGCCGACGACGAAGGCGAGGCGCGTGTCGCCGTCATCTCGGCGTCGCTGAACGAGAAGCTGTTCGGCGGCGGCAACAGCCTGGGCAAGGAAGTCATCGTGCGCGGCCAGCCGCTGCGCATCGTCGGCGTGCTCAAGCCCTGGAAGGTGCAGCCCCATTTCTGGGACCTGACCCTGGGCAGCTACACCGAGACCGAGGACTTCTACCTGCCGTTCTCGACGGCGATGCTGCTGAAGATGGGCCACTGGGGCAATATGAACTGCTGGGCCAAGGGCGCCAACGGCGGCACCTCGCTGGACCTGAACGCGAGCTGCTCGTGGATCCAGTACTGGGTCGAGTTCGCCAAGCCCGAGGAGGCCGCCGCCTACCGCGACTACCTCGTCGCCTACTCCGAGGCTCAGCGCAAGGCCGGCCGCTACGAGCGACCGACGAATGTGCGCCTGCGCAACGTGATGGACTGGCTGGGCGCGCAGAAGGTGCTGCCCGCCGACGTGCGCCTGCAGACCTGGCTGGCCTTTGGTTTCCTGGCCGTCTGCGTCGTCAACATGGTGGGCCTGTTGCTGGCCAAGACGCTGCGTCGCAGCGGCGAGATCGGCGTGCGCCGCGCACTCGGTGCGACGCGCGGCGACATCTTCAAGCAGTTCGTCGTCGAGGCCGGCCTGCTCGGCCTGGCCGGCGCGCTGCTGGGCCTGCTTTTCGCCCAGGGCGGGCTGTGGCTGGTGCGCCAGAGCCCGAACGACTACGCCAAGCTGGCCGAGCTCGACGCCAGCATGCTGGCCCTGACGCTGGGCCTGGCCCTGCTGGCCAGCCTGCTCGCCGGCCTGCTGCCGGCCTGGCGTGCCGCCCTCGTCACCCCCGCCGTCCAACTGAAGGTGCAGTGATGTCTGACTCCTCCACGCTGTCCATCGTCCCGCCAGCCCGCGCCACCGGCAACCCCCTCGGGGCGTTCGGCCGGGCCCTGAGCGATCTCGCGCCCATCCTGTCGACGCTGCGCCGCCACCGCATCGCGGCCGGCCTCATCGTGCTGGAGGTGGCGCTGACCTGCGCCATCGTCACCAATGCGCTGCACCTGATCCAGACCCGCGTCGAGGCGCTGAACACCGACAGCGGCATGGCCGAGACCGAGATCGGCGTGCTGACCCTGCGCGGCAGCAAGCCCCAGCCGCCCGAGCGCACCGCCGGCATCGTGTCCGAGGACCTCACGCGGCTGCGTGCGCTGCCAGGCATCAAGGCGGCCACGGTGCCCAACCAGATCGTCTACGGCAACAACAGCAACAACAGCGGCGTCTCGCTTGAGCCCGACAACAAGGGCCTGCGCATCAGCGCGGCGCAATACGCGGCCGATGAACAGATGATCCCGACCTTCGGGCTCAAGCTGCTGGAGGGCCGCAACTTCACGGCCGACGAGGTGCTCGACAACTTCCAGACCTTCAGCGTCTCCGATCCCAAGATCCCGCAGCTCATCATCAACAAGGTGATGGCCGACAAGCTCTTCCCCGGCCAGTCAGCGTTGGGCAAGCAGGTCTATATCTTCGGCCGCTCGCCGTCGACCATCATCGGCGTCGTCCAGACGCTGACGCACACGCAGCTGCACCGCGCCCGTGGCGACGGTGATGGTGCCGCCATGATCCTGCCGCTGCGCGGCGGCGGCTCGTACGTGATCCGCGCCGAGCCGGGCCAGCTGGACTCGCGCATCAAGGCCGCGGCCGCGGTGCTCGAAGAAGGCGACCAGGGCCGTGTCGTCACCCAGAGCCAGCGCCTGACCGAGATGCGTTCGTCCTTCTACGCCCAGGACCGCGCCATGGCCTGGCTGATGGGCGGTGTCTGCGTGTCGCTGCTGCTGGTGACGGCCATGGGCATCGTCGGCCTGGCGAGCTTCTGGGTGCAGCAGCGCACCCGCATGATCGGCACGCGCCGCGCTCTGGGCGCCACCCAGGGCCAGATCCTGCGCTACTTCCAGCTCGAGAACCTGCTGCTGACGACGACCGGCATCCTCATCGGCATGGCCGGTGCCTGGGCCCTGAGCCAGCTGCTGATGCAGAGCTACGAACTGCCGCGCCTGCCCTGGGGCTATCTGCCCGCTGGCGCACTGGCGCTGTGGGCCCTGGGCCAGCTGGCCGTGTGGGTGCCAGCCCGGCGCGCGGCGCGCCTGGCACCGGTGGCCGCCCTGAGGAGTTGAAGCCCGGGTTCAGGCCGCCTGCAGGCTGCGCAGTTCGGCCGCCCAGTCGGCCCAATGCTTGCGGACGGCGGCCCGCTGCTCGGCATCCAGGCTGTTGAGCAGCTTCAGCAGGCTGGCGACGATCTGCTCGCGATAGGGCTGCTCGGTGGGCTGGGTCTGTGAGTCCTGCATCAGCAGGGCGGTGCCCGCGGCCAGGTCCTGGTGCGCCCAGGCGCGCAGGGCCTGCACCAGCCGCACCTGGCGTGCGGCACGGGCCTGGGCCATGACGGGCAGGTCGAAATGCCAGCCGCGAGCGTCGGCTGCGGCCTGCTTGCGGGTCGAGCGGTCCAGGTCGCCCAGCCAGCGTTCGAGGTTGCTGGTGTAGCGCTTGGCGCGCTCGTCGGGCCCGCGCTTGCCCGATTGCTTCTCCCGCCACTCGGTCGTCTTCTCGGCCATCTTCTTTTCCAGGTGTTGCCACTGCTCGGGCCGCAGGCTGGCCAGCACCGGCGCGGCCAGCGGCGCGGCGTGCTGCAGGCAACGCTCAACGCTGGCGCGCGCGCCGCGCTCCAGGGCCAGCAGTTCGTCCTGGGTGACGCCGTCGTCCAGCGCCGCATGGGCCTGGCCCACCAGCGCAATCCATTGCGGCAGCTCCTCGCGGCGGTGCCAGGCCTGCCAGGCCTGCAGCTGCGTCTTGAGCTGGCCGCGCTGCGGGCTGTCCAGGTCGAGATAGTTGTCCGCCCAAAGCCCGGCCAGCAGTGGCAGCTGCCCATAGGCCAGCGTCAGGCTGGAGCAGCCGATCAGGCCCAGCAGGGCCGTCAGCGCGAAGAGGGTGGCAAAACGCTTCAGCAGTTGCATGGGGCCATCGTGACAAGGCAGGGCGGCGTTGTCACGCCTGGGGTCTTGCAGGTCAATTCATGCGCCGATAGGGCACGACGCCGCCCTGGCCAACCCGCACCAGGGCCAGGGCTTGCTGCACCTCCGGCAACCCACGTGCCCGGGCCTCCAGTTCAGTCGCCTGCTCGGCACGCCCGACGCAGCCCTCGAGGTAAACGACCCGGCCCTGCACGGTCAGCCACAGGCTGCTCGGATGCAGGGCGGCCGTGCCGTTCAGCTTGGCACGCAAGGCCCCGGCAATGGTCGCGTCATAGCGGAAGGCATTGGGTTCGCTGCATTCGCCCTTGAGCCAGCAGGTGGTGCCGCGCTCGGCGCGATGGTGAGCTTGCACGCGGGCCTCGGCGGCCGTGATGCGCGGGCCGCGGGGCTCCGGGCAATCGGCGATATCGGCCGACACGGCCTCGAAGGGGTCGTTGAAGCGGTTCAACACCAGCTCATCGCTGCCACCGGCGAGCAGCAGTGCGATGAGCAGGGCGGGCGGCGGCGTCATGAAGGCATTCTGGTGGGGCCGGGTATCGTGTGGTCCCGCGCAAACCCTCGCCTCAGTCGCCCCCCGTGTCCCACCAGGATCTGCCGCACACCCTCAAGCTGATGACGATCTGGCTGTTGATCGGCTTGGGCATTTTCCTGGGTTTCAAGCTGTGGGAGCACGAGCGCGAGGCCAGCCGCTTCCAGCTTGCCGGCGAGGTCATCGTGCTGACGCGCGGGGGCGACGGCCACTTCCACTGGCCCGGCCGGGTCGACGGCATCGAGGTGGATTTCCTCGTCGACACCGGCGCCACCACGACGGCCCTGCCGCAAGTGTTGGCGGAGCGCGCCGGCCTCAAGCCGCTGGGCGCCGTGCGCGCCCATACCGCGGCCGGCGCCACGCGCGGCTTTCTTGCGCGGGCCGACGTTGCGCTGGAAGGCGGCGTGCGCGCCGACAAGTTGATGGTGACTGTGCTGCCCGACCTGGGCGCGCCGCTGCTTGGCATGGACGTGCTCGGTCGCCTGCACTTCAGCCAGAAACCTGGTGAACTCCGTATCGAACCCCGCCCATGATCCGCGCCCTCCTTTTGGCCTTTCTCGTCGGCAGTGCCCATGCCGCCTGCCCGCCGGCGCCGGCCCTGCCGACTGCCGAGCAGGCCGCCACCTGGGCCGCCAAGGCGCCGGACCGTGGCCTGCTGTGGCGCGTCAGCCGTGGCGGCCACAGCAGCTATCTGTTCGGCAGCCTGCATGTCGGCAAGGCCGACTGGGCCTATGCAGGGCCGGCCCTGCGCGCGGCCTGGGCGCAGACCGAGGTGCTGGCCGTGGAGCTCGATCCCGCCGACGTCGGTGCCGTGCTGGCCGCCATGCCCAAAGCCGCACCCCTGCCGCCGGCTCTGGCCCAGCGCCTGGACACCCAGGCCCGCGCCGCCTGCCTGTCGCCTGGTGCCCTGAGCGCGCTGCCGGTCATGTTGCAGCTCAGCATGCTGTCGCTGATGGAGGCGCGCCGCGATGGCTTTGATGCCGGTTTTGGCCAGGACGTCATGCTGCTGGCGCGCGCCAGGAGCGAGGGCCGGCCGGTGCAGTCGCTGGAGAGCGTCGAGGAGCAGCTGCAGGCGCTGGAGCCTGCGGCGGCCGAGCTGCCCGCCATCGTCGACGGCACCCTGCGCCAGTTGCGCGGCGGCCAGATGCGCGAGCCGCTGCGCCGGCTCAGCAGCGCCTGGTCGCGCGGTGACCTGGGGACGTTGGCGAACTATCCGCGCTGGTGCGCCTGCGCCGACAGCCCGGCCGAACGCGCTTGGTTCAGGCGAGTCAACGACGATCGCAACGGCCCGCTGGCCGAGCGCATCGCGGCCTTGCATGGCGCCGGCCAGCGCCTGCTGGTGGCCGTGGGCGCGCTGCACATGAGCGGCCCGCGGGCCCTGCCCAAGCTGCTGGCCGAGCAGGGTTTTATTGTCGAAGCCCTGCTGCCCAGCAAGTAGGATGGAAGTGCCCTTACAGGAGACAAGACATGAGCGACAACAGCTTCACCAAGTTCGTGCCCGGTTTCGAGTTCCTGCAGGGCCTCGTCAAGAACGCGGGCTCGGCCCTGCCCGGCATCGGCCAATGGGTGGCGCCGACGCTCAACCCGGAGGAGCTCTCCAAGCGCATCGAGGAGCTGCGCACGGTGCAGTTCTGGCTGGAGCAGAACGCCCGCATGCTGGCCGCCACCATCCAGGCGCTGGAGGTGCAGCGCATGACGCTGTCGACGCTGAAGTCGATGAACGTGCCGCTGGCCGACTTGCGCGACAGCCTCAAGCTGCCCACCGGTGGCGACGGCACCTCCTGGCCCGGCATCCCACCCGAAATCCTGGCCGCCGCGGCGCCGGTGGCCCAGGCTGCGGCTCAGACGGTGACCAAGACGGCCAATACCGCTAGCAAGGTCGCCGCCAAGACCGTGAAGACGGCCGGCGATGCGGCCAAGGCCGTGGCCGACAACCCGGCCGCCGTCGTCGACCCGACGCAGTGGTGGACGGCGCTGAGCCAGCAGTTCACGCAGCTGGCCACCTCGGCCATGAAGGACACCGCGACCGATGCGGCCAAGAACCTCGCCGGCAACCTCGTCAAGCAGAGCTTCGACGCCGCCAGCGAAACGCTGAAGCGCGCGGCCAGCGTGCCCGGGGCGGTGGTGGGTGGCGTCGCCAAGGGCCTGGCGTCCGGCGCCGCGCCCAAGCCGGCCGCGAAGACCGCCGCCGCGAAGGCGGCCAAGCCACGCAGCAGCGCGCGCCGCAAGCCTTGAGGCGAAGGCGAACCGGCGCGACGGGAGGGTGATGAGGCGCCGGCCGCTGCTGGTCATGTTCGCGGCTGCCTGCGCCACCGAGGCGCCCGCGCGGCCCGCACCGCTGGTCTATCCCCAGCACGAACCCGGCCGCGTGCCGCAGTGGCACTACATGCAGGCCGTCATCAAGCTCGCCATCACGCGCAGCGGTGCCGACTATGAGTTGATGGAGTCGCCCGTGCCGATGACGCAAGCGCGCGTCGTGCGCGAACTGGCCGACCGCAGCGGGCGGATCGATCTGTGCTGGACCATGACCAGCATCGAGCGCGAGGCCCGGCTGCTGCCGGTGCGCGTTCCCATGGACCGCGGCCTCATCGGTTGCCGCGTTGCCTTCGTCCGCCCCGAGGACGTGGATCGCTGGCGCGACCTGCACGACCTCAACGAACTCTCCCGCTACGTCGCCGGCCAGGGCCAGGACTGGCCCGACACCGCCATCCTGCGTGCCAACGGCCTGCCGGTGCAGGGCATCAGCCGCTACGAGGCGCTGTTCGACATGCTGCGCATGCGCCGCATCGACTACTTCCCGCGCGCCGTCTTCGAGATCGACGACGAGGCGACCACGCCGGCGGCCCATGACCTCGTCATCGAGCCGCATGTGCTGCTGCGCTATCCGGCGGCTTCCTACCTCTTCGTGCGCCCGGATCGGCCACGACTGGCGGCCGAGTTGCAGCGCGGCATGGAGGCCGCGGCCAGCGACGGCAGCCTCGCGCGCCTCTTCCAGCAGTATTTCGGCGACCTGCTGCGCCGCCACCACCTGGCCCGCCGGCGCCAGCTGTTGCTGAAGAATCCGTTGCTGCCGCCCGAGACGCCCTTGCACAAGCCGGCCTACTGGCTCGTCATCGAAGGCTGAGATGAACTGCCCCTCGCCCAACCTCGCGTCGCTGAACGCGAGCGAGTCTGGTCGGTCTTGCAGACCGCGCCGCGTCTTGCGCCGCAGCTCTTCGGCAGGCACATGCCGCCCACTGGGCGCCATGTGTCCGGCCTCAGCCCCCGGGGGGACGGCGATGCTTGCCGGATTGACCGGCAAGCACATCGCCAGCGCGTGCCGGCTAGGGAGCGGCCCGGCGCTCGGCCCGCAACTTCAATGCATTGCGGGTGTCGCGAATTCGGAATGGGCAACTAAAGTGGGCCCGACATGAACGCCCCCGTCGACCTCGCCGCCCGCCGTGCCGCACTCATCGCGGCCCTGGCACCGTTGCTGCCGGCCCATGCCCTGCTGCACCAGGCCGAGCAGACCACGCCCTATGAATGCGATGGCCTGACCGCCTACCGCCAGCGCCCGCTGGCCGTGGCCCTGCCCGAGACCGAAGCCCAGGTGGCTGCCGTGCTGAAGGCCTGCCACCGTCTGGGTGTGCCGGTCGTCGCGCGCGGCGCGGGCACGGGCCTGTCGGGCGGCGCGATGCCGCACGAGGCCGGCCTGACGTTGGCCCTGGCCAAGTTCAACAAGATCCTTTCGCTGGATCCACTGTCACGCACGGCGCGCGTGCAATGCGGCGTGCGCAACCTCGCCATCAGCGAAGCCGCGGCGACTCACGGCCTGTATTACGCGCCCGACCCCAGCAGCCAGATCGCCTGCACGATTGGCGGCAACATCGCCGAGAACAGTGGCGGCGTGCACTGCCTGAAGTACGGCTTGACGCTGCACAACGTGCTGCGCCTGCGCGGCTTCACCTCCGAGGGCGAGCCCATCGAGTTCGGCAGCGAGGCCCTGGACGCGGCGGGGCTGGACCTGCTGGCCCTGGTGGTGGGCAGCGAGGGCATGCTGGCCGTCGTCACCGAAGTCACCGTCAAGCTGGTGCCCAAGCCGCAACTGGCGCGCTGCATCATGGCCAGCTTCGACGATGTGCGCAAAGCCGGCGACGCGGTCGCGGCCATCATTGCGGCCGGCATCATCCCGGCGGGCCTGGAGATGATGGACAAGCCCATGACGGCTGCCGTCGAGGACTTCGTGCATGCCGGCTATGACCTCGATGCCGAGGCCATCCTGCTGTGCGAAAGCGACGGCACGCCCGAGGAGGTGGCCGAGGAGGTCGCGAAGATGGAAGCCGTGCTGCAGGCCAGCGGCGCCACGCGCTGCCAGGTCAGCGCCGACGAGGCCCAACGGCTCAAGTTCTGGAGCGGCCGCAAGAACGCCTTCCCGGCGTCGGGCCGCATCAGCCCCGACTACATGTGCATGGACTCGACCATCCCGCGCAAGCACCTCGCCACCATCCTGCTCGACATCCAGCAGATGGAAAAGAAATACGGCCTGCGCTGCGCCAATGTCTTCCATGCCGGCGACGGCAACCTGCACCCGCTGATCCTGTTCGATGCCAACGACCCCGACCAGCTGCACCGCTGCGAAGCTTTCGGCGCCGAGATCCTGGAGCGCAGCGTCGCCCTGGGCGGCACGGTGACGGGCGAGCACGGTGTCGGCGTCGAGAAGCTCAACTCCATGTGCGTGCAGTTCAGCACCGAGGAGCGTGAGCAGATGCTGGCGTTGAAGCGCGCCTTTGACCCTGCCGGCACGCTGAACCCGGGCAAGCAGATCCCGTCCCTGAGCCGCTGCGCCGAATACGGCCGCATGCATGTGAAGCGCGGCCTGCTGGCCTTCCCGGAACTGGAGCGGTTTTGAGCTTTGCGGACCTGCAGACCCGATTGCGCGATGCCCGCGAGCCGCTGCGCATCCAGGGCCATGGCAGCAAGGATTTCTATGGCGAGGCGCCGCACGGCGAGCTGCTGTCCACCCTGGAGATGAATGGCATCACCGCCTACGAGCCCAGCGAGCTCTTCATCAGCGCGCTGGCCGGCACGCCGTTGGCCGATGTCGAGGCCATGCTGGCCCGCCAGCAGCAGCGCCTGGCTTTCGAGCCACCGCGCTTTGGTGGCAAAGGCACCGTGGGCGGCATGGTGGCTGCCGGCCTGTCAGGGCCGACGCGGGCGGCGCTGGGCTCGGTGCGTGACCATCTGCTGGGCGCCGTGATGATCAATGGCAAGGGCGAGCTGCTGAGCTTTGGCGGCACGGTCATGAAGAACGTCGCCGGCTTCGATGTCAGCCGCGCGCTGGCGGGGTCGCTGGGCGTGCTGGGGTTGATTACCGAGGTGACCTTGAAGGTGCTGCCCCTGCCGGCCGCCACGGCAACATTGCGCTTCGATTTCGACCAGTCCGCTGCCTTGATGGCGATCAACCGCTGGGGCGGTGAGCCCCTGCCCATCGAGGCCAGTGCCTGGTGGGACGGTGCCTTGCTCGTGCGACTGGCCGGCGCGAACGCGGCCGTTGAGGCCGCGGCACGCAAGTTGGGTGGTGATGTCATTCCGCGCGACATGGCCCAGCCCTTCTGGACCGGGCTGCGCGACCACAGCGACGAGTTCTTCATCGGCGCCGAGCGTGCGGTGGCGGGCGGCGCGCGGCTTTGGCGGCTGTCCCTGCCGAGTGCGACGCCCGAGCTCAAGTTGCATGGCGAGCAGCTCATCGAATGGGGCGGCGCGCAACGCTGGGTCGTCACGCCCATGCCGCCGGCCGGCGTGCGTGATGCCGCAGCAGCTGTGGGCGGGCATGCGACGCTGTTCCGCGCCCAGGACAAGGGCGTGGGCGTGTTCGCGCCGCTGAGCGCGCCGTTGGCGGCCATCCACAAGCGGCTCAAGGCCTCCTTCGACCCGCATGGCGTGTTCAACCCGGGGCGGCTCTACGCCGGGCTTTGATGATCCAGCCCATCCATGACGCCGCCCAGCGCGGCTACACCAACGCCCCCGACAGCTATCAGCGTGGTCGGCCGGAGTACCCGCAGGCCCTCGCCGCCTGGCTGGACGCGACGCTCGGCGTACGCAAGGGCGCGCGTGTCGTCGATCTGGGCGCGGGCACCGGCAAGTTCACCCAACTGCTGGCTCGCACCGGTGCGGCCGTGACGGCGGTGGAGCCGGTCGATGCGATGCGCGAGAAGCTGTTGCAGAGCCTGCCCGGCGTGCGGGCACTTGCCGGCACGGCCGAAGCCCTGCCGTTGGCCGATGGTGAGGCCAACGACCTGGTCTGCGCCCAGGCCTTTCACTGGTTTGCCAACGACCAGGCCCTGCGTGAGATGCACCGTGTGCTGCGGCCCGGCGGTCGGCTGGGGCTGGTCTGGAATGTGCGGGACGAATCCTGCGACTGGGTCGCGGCCATCACCGAGATCATCACGCCCTACGAAGGCGATGCGCCGCGCTACTACACCGGGCAGTGGAAGCGTCCCTTCGAGGGCCAGACCCTGTTCGCGCCGCTGCAGCTGACGGAGTTCCCGCACAGCCATGAGGGTTCGTTCGAGCAGGTCGTCATTGACCGCATCGCTTCGGTGAGCTTCATCGCTGCGTTGCCCCAGGCCCAGCGCGAGGTCGTGGAGGCGAAGTTGCGTGCGCTCCCGCAGCGCTTCGCCGCATTGCGCGAACCCGTGATCGCCTTCCCCTATGTGACGCAGGCCTGGTGCGCCGAGCGTCTTGCCAGCAACTGACGGCATGCAGACCACCCTCGCTCCCGAATTCGCCGGCACCCACGATGGCACTGAGGCCGAGGCCATCCTGCGGCGCTGCGTGCACTGCGGCTTCTGCACGGCCACCTGCCCGACCTACCAGCTGCTGGGCGACGAGCTCGACGGCCCGCGCGGCCGCATCTACCTGATCAAGCAGGTGCTCGAAGGCGCTGAACCCACGCGCGAGACGCAGCTGCATCTGGACCGCTGCCTGACCTGTCGCAACTGCGAGACGACCTGTCCGTCGGGCGTCGAATACGGCCGCCTGGTCGACATCGGCCGGCGCGTCGTCGACGCCAAGGTCGAACGCCCGGCTGGCGAGCGTCGCACGCGCTGGCTGTTGAAGGAAGGGCTGACCTCGTCGCTCTTCAAACCAGCGATGAAGCTGGGCCAGATGTTCCGGCCCCTGGTGCCGGCGTCACTGAAGGACAAGGTGCCGGCCAGGCCGCCGGCCACGGCGCATGACTGGCCGACGCGCCAGCTCAACCGCAAGGTCGCGCTGCTGCTGGGCTGCGTGCAGCCGGCCATGGCGCCCAACATCAACAGCGCGACGGCGCGGGTGCTGGACGCGGCCGGCATTCAGACCGTGGTGGCCGATGGCGCCGGCTGCTGTGGTGCCATTCGCGAGCACCTCGGTGATCACGAGGCAGCGCTCAACGACATGCGCCGCAATATCGACGCCTGGTGGCCGCTGGTCTCGGGCCTCGGCGAGCGCGTCGAGGCCCTGGTCATGAACGCCTCGGGCTGTGGCGTCATGGTCAAGGACTACGCCCATCTGCTGGCCCACGACCCCGCCTATGCCGACAAGGCCAGGCGCGTCAGCGAGATGACCAAGGACCTCAGCGAGCTGCTGCCCGAGCTGGTGCCCACGCTGAAGGCGCGGCTCAAGGCCAAACCCGGCTCGCTGGCCTACCACCCGCCCTGCACGCTGCAGCATGGCCAGAAGCTCAAGGGCGGCGTTGAAGGCGCGCTGCGCGACCTCGGCTTTCGCATAGCCTGCGCGCCGACTGACAGCCATCTCTGCTGCGGCTCGGCTGGTACCTATTCGGTGCTGCAGCCCGAGCTGTCCAAGCAGC
Organism: Roseateles sp. P5_E4; assembly: GCF_054049255.1. Lineage (NCBI taxonomy): Bacteria > Pseudomonadati > Pseudomonadota > Betaproteobacteria > Burkholderiales > Sphaerotilaceae > Roseateles > Roseateles sp. P5_E4. The sequence continues at coordinate 142,513 of NZ_JBFUMS010000014.1, forward strand.
TGCGCGACCGCAAGCTGGCGGCGCTCGCGCCGCTGCAGGCCGAGCAGATCGTGTCGGCCAATATCGGCTGCATCCAGCATCTGCAAAGCGGCACGACCCAGCCGGTGCGGCATTGGGTCGAGGTGCTGGATGACGCGCTGAGGGGGCTGAGCGGGTAAATGCTCGAGTGAGCTTGCTGTGGGTGCAGCGGGTCAGCCAATGACGGGTGTCACCCTGAGCGGTCGGCCAGCAGATGGTTTTGGCTTCCTGTAACGGTCGTTCTCATCCCCCGACGGCCGCTGGCTGGAGGAACGTTCGCAAATTGGATGCGTCCCGGCTGGGGAGGTCCACCGATAGCGGGCTAGGACAAGCTGCTCGGAGCCGTTGCTATCGCGGCCGTTCCTGTGACCTGCGCCTGCCGGCGCCATTCGCGCGGCGAGCAATTGAAGCGATCACGGAAGGCCCTGCTGAAATGTGCGGCATCGTTGAAGCCCCACCTGAAGGCGATCTCTGCCACCGACACCTTGGCCCGGCGAGAATCGAGCAACTCTCTGCTACAAGCCTCGAGCCTCCGACTCCAGAGGTACTGGGAAGGAGACAGTGGTTCGGTCTTGAACAGCCGGTGAAGATGCCCGACTGACATGGCAAGCTCTGCGGCGATCAACTCAATGCTCAGCGCTGGGTCATGAAGTCGGTCATCGATGCATTGCCTGATGCGCGCAACGTGATAAGCGCTCATCGAGGACAACTCGGCCTTCCTGCAGGCGGGCAGCGATTGCAAACCCGCCACGAGCACATTCACCACGCCGCTGGCCACGGCAGCCGCAGAAGCCGGCAGCAGGCTGTCCACCTCATCTCGCAAGGTGCTAATCATGTTGATTAGAAGGTGTCCGGCTCCGGTGCGGCCGGACACGGTTGTCGCCGTAAGCCCTTCCGTGTTGTGGACCAGGGAGCGAAGCAGATCACCACGCAGCTTCAGCACGATCTCCTCGAAGTCGTCTCCAAAGTGCAGCACATAGGGCCGTGTGCTGTCGTAGATCGCAAAATCCCCTGGGGACATCACCGCATCGCGCCCGTCCTGGGAAATGACGGCATGGCCTTGGGTTTGAAGGCTCACGATGAAGTAGTCGTCCGACGCCTTGGAGATGACATGCGGCGTTCGCATCACGCGCTGCGCGCCCGAAGTCACCACCGACAGGTCCAGCCCCGGCAGTTGATGGCTGAGGATCGAGCCTCTGAAGTCGTCGCTCTCTTTGGCGTCGCATTCAAGCTGCACGTACGTCGTGCAGATCATGTCGACCCAATATGCAAGGCGCTGGTCGGGTGCTACGGCATCTGTGGTCAGAACTTGACTCATCGCGATCCCAAGGAATTCAGGACGGGTTGTGGTTTAGGAGAGCGAAGCAGGTTGATTTCGATCAGATGCAATGCTCCTCCAAGCCCGCTTTGTCCTCAAGCAAGCTGTGTGCCGGAAAACACCTAGAAGCGCGGCAAAGTCAATAGTTCCGCGAGCTAGAAGCAAGACGCCAAACCGGGCGCGGGGCGTGCGCGTGCCCTAGGTGATGGCCCATGCGCCCGACAAAGCGCTCTTTCCTGCCTTGTTGTGAAGGCCAGACAAGAGGACCGCGAGTCGCGGACAAGACGCAATCGCTGTCGAGACCGAGCATAGGAATGCCCGATCAAGAAGTCTTCTTCATCGGAAATCGAATTGCAGACCAAATCCGAGGAGGAAACCATGCCAAGTCAAGCCCACCCCAAGCTCCGCGTAGCTGCCGTCCAGGCTTCGCCCGTGTTTCTGGACCTCGACGCGACGATCGACAAGACGATCAAGCTGATGAAGGAAGCCGCCGAGCAAGGCGCAAAGCTGGTGGCATTTCCGGAGACGTGGATCCCGGGCTACCCGTGGTGGATCTGGCTGAACTCGCCGGCCATGGGCATGCAATACGTGCAGCGCTACAACGACAATTCGCTGGTGGTCGGCTCGGCCGAATTCAAGCGCTTGGCCCAAGCCGCGGGCGATCTGGGCATCTGGATGTCGACCGGGTACAGCGAGCGCGCCGGGGGCAGCCTCTACATCGCGCAGGCCCTGTTCGACGATCAGGGTCGGGTGGTCAAGACCCGCCGCAAGCTCAAGCCCACGCATGTGGAACGCACCGTCTTCGGAGAGGGCGACGGCAGTGACCTCGCCGTGATGGAAACCACCATCGGCAATGTCGGCATGCTGGCCTGCTGGGAGCATCTGCAACCTCTCAGCAAGTACGCCATGTACGCGCAGAACGAGCAGATCCACGTCGGTGCGTGGCCGAGCTTCTCGGTCTATCGCGGTGCTGCGCACGCGCTCGGCGCCGAGGTCAACAACGCCGTCAGCCAGGTCTATGCGGTGGAAGGGCAGTGCTTCGTGGTGGCGCCTTGCGCGACGGTGTCCAAGGCCATGCACGAAATGCTGTGCACCGACCCCCTCCAAAAGCAGCTCTTGCTCGAAGGCGGCGGCTTCGCGCGCATCTACGGCCCGGATGGCTCGCCGATGGGGACCAACCTGCCCGAAACCGAAGAGGGCTTGGTAGTCGCCGACATCGATCTGGGAATGATCTCCCTGTCGAAGGCGGCAGCTGACCCGTCCGGACACTATTCGCGGCCCGACGTGACCCGCCTGCTGCTGGACAACACACCACGCGAGCGTGTGGTGCTGCAGCGGCGTGCGGCGGTTCAAGGGCTCGAATCGAACGAAGCCGATGTCGCAAAAACTGAGTTGGAACTCGTTGTCGGCTTGGCCCGCCAAGCTTGAGGAGCGATGCCATGACCCAATTCGCCTACACGCAAAAGGCCCTTGAACTGCAGAAGCGCTTTGACACCGAAGCGCTAGCCGCCGCCGAGTTGCAGGTAATTGTTCACGCCAGCTTGTCGCCGCCCGATCGCGCCTTCATCGCGCAGGCCGAGTTCTTCTGGCTGTCATCCGTTGACCCTCAGGGCTCCCCCACAGTCAGCTTCAAAGGTGGCGCGCCGGGCTTCGTGCACATGCCCGACGACAAGACCTTGCTGTTCCCTTGCTTCGATGGCAACGGCATGTTCTTTTCGATGGGCAACATCGCCTCCACGTCGAAGATCGGCATGCTGTTCATGAGCTTCGAAACGCCGAGCCGTCTTCGAGTTCAGGGCAATGCTCACCTCACCGACGATCCAGCCGTGGTGGGCCTGTGGCCTGGCGCGCAATTCGGCATCAGGGTCGAGATCACTGCACTGATCACGAACTGCCCTCGCTACATCCCGCGCATGCAGCGCGTGGAAGGGTCCCGCTACGTGCCAGACGCCAAGTCCGGCCACCAGCCGATCCCGGGTTGGAAGCGCATCGATGCCATACAAGGCGTGCTGCCTCAGCGCGATCAGGGCAAAGCCGACGACGTTGGCGGGCTGATCACCATGGACGAATGGGGTGCGATGGTGATGAAGGGTGACCCGCTCGCTTGAGGCCATCACCTCGACCACTTCACTCTTCCACATCTCCAAGCCCGCGCGCAGGTCCAGGACCGAGTTCGCGCTCATTCAATCCATCAACTCCAGTCCTGCAACTTCATGAAATCAGCTCAGCAAATTCTTCGCAAGGCTTTTCGCCTCCGCACGGCGAGCCTCACCGGTGCTTTGGGTTTGGCCCTTGCCGCTCCGGCACACGCGCTCGAAGTGACCGCAGGCGACTACGAAATCTACCCGGCTGGCGTCAACATTGGATTGCTCTACTACCAGCATGCCGAGCGCTCTGATCTGTATGCCACCGGCACCAAGATGTCGAACAATTTCAATCTCAAGTCTGACATTGGCCTGCTCCGCTACATCCGCCCCATCAAGCTCAATGACACCGCAACGCTCGACCTGAACGTCATTCTGCCGTTCGGTGAACTGAAGGGCAGCGGGGACGCGAGCGTCTTGGGCAAAGCAAGTGGCGTGGCCGATCTCATCGTGGGCGCTCCGGTCAAGTTCCTTCTTGACCCGACGACGAAGGATGCGTTCAGCGTCGGCACTTTCGTCTACCTGCCGACCGGCAACTATGACAATGCCAAGCCGCTCAACCTGGGCGAGAACCGCTGGAAGGCCTTGTTGCAGCTTGCGTACGTCGGGCACTTCGGGTCGACGTGGGCACTTGATGCCGTCGGCGATGTGCTGGTGCACGGCAAGAACGACAAGTTCGGTCCCACCAAGGCCACCCTGAAACAAGACCCGCGATTCGAAGTGCAGGGGCATTTGCGCTACATCCTGTCGCCGGCCACCGCGCTGTCTGCTGGGATTGGGCACTACTGGGGAGGTGAAACGGAAATCAACGGTGTCGCGCAGAGCGACAAGTTGAAGACAACCTACGCTCGCTTGACGGCGACACACTTCATCGACCAAACAACCCAGCTGCAAGCACAGTTGGGGCAGGACGTCTCGGTCGAGAGCGGTCCCAAAGAGAAGGCTCGCATCAACCTGCGATTCGCGAAGATCTTCTGATCAGACTCGCTCCACAAGGGGTGGCAACACGTCCTGGCCTTCCGACCCCCGTGCCCCGTGCTTCACGCGGGGCACAGTGCGTGTTCGGATGTGACCTGCACCTACATCAGACCGGTCTCTCATGAGTGCCGGCAAATGGCCGAAAGCCGCCCGACACGCATGTCTGCCGGTAAGGCGCACCGAGCCGACGCCCCGCCTTCGTCCTAGACGCGGAACGTCGACACCAGCTTCACCAACTCGTCCGCCTGCTGCTTCAGGCTCTCAGCCGCTGCTGCGCTTTCCTCGACGAGGGCGGCGTTCTGCTGCGTGGCCTGGTCCATCTGCGTGATGGCCTGGCCGACCTGGCTGACGCCGGTGCTCTGCTCGCGGCTGGCCGAGCTGATCTCGCGCACGATCTGCGCGACGCGGCCAATGGCAGTCACGACTTGCGCCATCGTCTCGCCGGCCTTGTTCACCAGCACGGCGCCCTGCTCGACGCGCTCGACGCTGTCGCCGATCAGGCCCTTGATCTCCTTGGCCGCGTCGGCGCTGCGCTGGGCCAGCATGCGCACCTCGCTGGCGACGACGGCAAAGCCGCGCCCCTGCTCGCCGGCCCGTGCGGCCTCGACCGCGGCGTTCAGCGCCAGGATGTTGGTCTGGAAGGCGATGGCGTCGATGGTGCCGATGATGTCGCCGATCTTGCGTGAACTCTCTTCGATGCCTTTCATGCGCTGCACCGCCTCGCCGACGACTTCGCCGCCCTGGCGCGCCACCTGGCTGGCGTCATGCGCGAGCTTGTCGGCCTCGCCGGCGTTGTCGGCATTGAGCTTCACGGTGGCCGACAGCTCCTCCATCGACGCCGCCGTCTCTTGAATGGCGCTGGCCTGCTGCTCGGTGCGTGCCGACAGGTCGTTGCTGCCATGCGAGATCTCGGTGCTGGCCGTCGCCACGCCGCTGGCGTTCTCGCGCACCGAGCCGACGAGATGGCGCAGCGCCTGCTGCATCTGCGCCAGCGCCTGAGTCAACTGCGCGGTCTCGTCGCTGCCCACGCTGCGGATGTCGCGCGACAGGTCGCCATGCCCCACCTCCTCGGCTTCGTGGATGGCCTCGCGCAGCGGGCCGACAACGGAGCGCGTGATCAGCCAGGCCGCCGCGATGCCTACGCTGAGGCAGGCGATGGCGATGACGAGCATGATCATCTGGGTGCGGCGCGCCTCCTCCATGACCTGCTGGGTCTCGAGGCGCACGCGCTCGCCCTGGAAGTCGGCCATGCGGCTGATGGCCGCGACATAGGCCTCGGAGGCCGGCCGCATCTTGCCTTCCAGCGTCTGCAGCGCAGCGTCGGCTTCGCCGGCCTTGAGCTGGGCGAAGACCTGGTTGCGGATGTCGACATAGGCCTTGCGGGCGTCGGCAATCTCCGTGAGCAGGGCCTTGTCGCGCTCGGTGTCCACCGCCTTGGTGAGGCTCTCCTGCAGTTCGGTGATCCTGGCACTCGTCGTCTTGATGATCGGCGAGAAGAACTCCGCCACGGGGCCCGAGCCTCCGGCGCGCGCGACGGCGTCGGTGCGCGTGACGTTGAGCTGGGTCGCCGTACGCCAGTCCTGGGCGAAGTCCTGGCGATGCTGCAGTTCCACCAGCAGGTCGATGTGAGGGCCGACGGCGCCGATCTGCCGGTAGCTCACGCCCAGGGCCACCGCCAGCAGCAGCAGCACGAGGCCGAAGCCCAGGCCCAGCCGGGTCCCGATTCGCATGGATTGCATGTTCATCACCGCCTCCAGGTTGATGGCGCGGCGGGCGGCTGTGATCGCGCACCCTGCCGGTGCGTTGACTCTACATGTTGACGGATGTGGCGGCGCAAAGGAAAACACCGCCTGGAGGGCGGTGTTGGTGAGGTGATGTCACCGTCCTTTGGTCTTTGCTCACATCGCTATGCGATATGAGCTTCGCCCACGTGTCGAACCGCGCTTGCGCGCGGCGGCCCTTACAGGCCGGCCGCAGCCCGCAGGGCAGCGGCTTTATCGACACGTTCCCAAGTGAACTCCGGCTCCTCACGGCCGAAGTGACCATAGGCCGCCGTCTTGGAATAGATCGGACGCAGCAGGTCCAGCATCTGGATGATGCCCTTGGGACGCAGGTCGAAGTGCTCGTTGACGAGCTTGGCGATCTGGTCGTCGGGGATGACGCCGGTGCCTTCGGTGTAGACGGTCACGTTCATCGGCCGGGCCACGCCGATGGCGTAGGCGACCTGGATCTGGCACTGGCGCGCCAGGCCGGCGGCGACGACGTTCTTGGCCACGTAGCGGGCGGCATAGGCGGCCGAGCGGTCGACCTTGGACGGGTCCTTGCCCGAGAAGGCGCCGCCACCGTGCGGGCAGGCGCCGCCGTAGGTGTCGACGATGATCTTGCGGCCGGTCAGGCCGCAGTCGCCCTGCGGGCCGCCGATGACGAAGCGGCCGGTCGGGTTGATCAGGTACTTGGTGTCGGCGCTGATCCATTCCTTGGGCAGCACGGGCTTGATCAGCTCTTCGCGGATGGCTTCGTAGAACTCGTCCGTCATGCGGTCGCCGAGCGAGTACTCGGGCGCGTGCTGGGTGGACAGCACGACGGTGTCGATGCTGTGCGGCTTGCCGTCCACATAGCGCATCGTGACCTGGCTCTTGGCGTCCGGGCGCAGGAAGGGCAGGCGGCCGTCCTTGCGCAGCTGGGCCTGGCGCTCGACGAGGCGGTGCGCGTAGTAGATCGGCGCGGGCATCAGCTCGGGCGTCTCGTCACAGGCGTAGCCGAACATCAGGCCCTGGTCGCCGGCACCGGTGTTGAGGTGATCGTCGGACGCATGATCGACGCCCTGGGCGATGTCGTTGGACTGCTTGTCGTAGGCGACCAGGACGGCGCAGCCCTTGTAGTCGATGCCGTACTCGGTGTTGTCGTAGCCGATGCGCTTGATGGTGTCGCGTGCGACCTGGATGTAGTCGACGTGGGCGTTGGTCGTGATCTCGCCGGCCAGCACGACCAGGCCGGTGTTGCACAGCGTCTCGGCGGCCACGCGGCTGCGCGGGTCCTGCTCGAAGATGGCGTCCAGGATGGCGTCCGAGATCTGGTCGGCCACCTTGTCGGGGTGTCCTTCCGAGACGGATTCAGACGTGAAGAGGAAATCGTTGGCCACTTTTAAACTCCGGTTGCTTCATTGGCGGCGTCGCCGTCGCTCCTGGAGGTGCGGCGAACGCTTTAGCGGGATTTGTGAATCGCCCCGCAAGTAGTTCAGTAACTCGGCGATCTGCGAAGTATAGGAAATATGGGTTGGGTCTTTCGCTTGCTGTCCCGGCTGCCCCTGGCGCTATTGCACGCTTTGGGGGCGCTGCTGGGTTGGGTTGTCTACTTCGCCTCGGGGACCTACCGGCGGCGTTTCCAAGCCAATGTGGCCCAGGCCGGCGTCGCCTGGAGCGAGGCGCGGCCCGCGATTGCGGCCGCCGGGCGCATGGCGGCGGAGCTGCCCTGGCTCTGGGTGGCTACCCGCGGCAAGCCGCTGGGCGACAAGCTGCAATGGGAGGGCGGCGAGCTGATCACGGCCGCCCTGGCCGAGAAACGCGGCCTGGTCATGCTGACGCCCCACATGGGCTGCTTCGAGATCTGCGCCCAGGCCATCGCCGAGCGCTTCACGACGCCCGAGTCACCCATCACCGTGCTGTACCGCCCGGCGCGGCAGGCCTCGCTACGCGAGGTGATGGCCGGCTCACGCGAGCGGCCCGGGCTGGCCACGGCGCCGGCGTCGCTGGCCGGCGTGCGCCAGATGATCCGCGCGCTGCGCAAAGGCGAGGTCATCGGCCTGCTGCCCGACCAGGTGCCACCCGATGGCCTGGGCGTGTGGGCGCCTTTCTTCGGCAAGCCGGCCTACACGATGACGCTGGCCGCCCGCCTGGTGCAGCAGACGGGCGCGTCCCTGCTGCTGATCTGGGGTGAGCGCCTGCCCGGCGGTGAGGGCTTCGTCGTGCACGTGCTGCCCGCGCCGGCCATCCCTGCCGAGGCGAGCAACGAGGCTGCCGCAGCGCTCGTCAACGGGGCCATGGAGAGCCTGATCCGCCGCGCGCCGGGGCAGTATCTGTGGGGCTACCACCGCTACAAGCAGCCGCGCGGCCTGGACATCGGCGCGGCACCTTAGGCCCTCAGCGTCGTTCCCGCCGCAGGCGGAGCAGCGCGATCAAGCCGAGCGACAACAGCAGCGCCGTCGCCGGCTCGGGCACGGCAGTCACCAGCAGGCTGGGGTCGCCACCGGTGATGGCCGTCAGGCGCAGCGTGTGCGAGGCGTCGGCCAGCACATCGGTCGTGTCGTAGGTCATCTGCACGCTGGCGCTGAGCTGGCTGATGAGGACGAAGCTCGCGCCGGGGTCCACCGTGATGCTGACCGAGAAATCACCGCCGAAGGCTTGCGGGTTGTAGAGCAGGCCCACACCGCTGTGGCTGCTGTAGCCGAAGTCGATCAGGCCGACCTCGAAGGACGGGTCCTGGCCGGTGTAGATGGCCGCTGATCCGAAGGCGCTGGCCCGGGTGCTGCTGAGCGTGCCGTCGACATGGAAGTCGAAGTGGTAGGTCGTCGTGCTGGCGCCGAGGTAGCGGTAGGTCTGCTGGGTGCGCGCGACGGCGCTGGCGGCATAGAGGTCGATGCCGATCTCCAGTTGCGCCGGGTCGGCGAGGATGACGACGGGCTCGTTGTCGGCCCGCGCATAGGCGCCCAGCAGCGGTGTGGCCAGGGCGCCCTGCAAGGCGGCGCTGGCGTGGTATTCGACGCCGCCGCCCAGGCTGTAGCCCGCCGTGTTGGGGTCGCCCACGGGCTGGCCGAGGTAGTCCACCTGGGCGGCCAGCGGGCCGCTCTGGCTTTGCACCGGGTTGCCGGTGAGGCCGAGCTGGAAATGCGGGCAGGTGCTGCAGCCGATCTGGAAATCGCCCCGGGCGGTGCCGCTGGCGGTGGCCAGGCCGGCCTGGCCCCAGGCGGCGCCACTGGCGAGCAGGGCGAGAGCGGTGAGCAGCGTGCGGATCTTCATGACAGGTCTCCCTTGCAAAGGCTGTGCGGGCCGGTGGCCCTGAATGCAAGGCTAGAGGGCGAGGCGCGTGAGCACCTCGGCGGCGTTACCCGGATTTGGGCGCGCACTACTCAGATTTCGCGCGCTGGATGGCGTCCTGGCGTGTCTTCACCCCGAGCTTCAGGAACACGGCGGCGACATGGTTCTCCACCGTGCGCTCGGAGCGGTGCAGCGTGGCTGCGATGGCGCGGTTGCTGTGGCCCTGCACGAGCAGCTCCAGGATCTCGCGTTCGCGTCCGGTCAGGCCCAGCGGGTCCTGCCGGGCATGGCCGTAGCGGCCACGCCCCACGCCGCTCACGCCCACGCGCCGCAGGCGCCGTCGCGCGTACTGCGCGGCCAGCCCGGCGCCCAGCCCTTGCAGCCGCTGCAGCCCATCGGCGATGGCGTCGGCATCGCCCCACAGCAGCGCCAGGGCCTGCTGGTAGGGGCAGCCCACCTCGCCCCAGGCCTGGCTGGCGGCGCGATGCCGGCCGCTAGCCTCCAGCGCGCAGGCCGCGGGCGCGTCGGCGGCGACGGCCTGCGGCTGGCCCAGGCGCGCAAGCCACACCTGGACCTGCGCCCGCCGCCACGGCCCCAGCCGCGTGGTCGCTCTGGCCAACGCTTCCTCCGCCAGCTGCCGCGCCCGCCCCGCCGGGCCCGACAAGGTCGAGAGTTCCACCTGCTGCACATCCACCGACATGAACCAGGGCCACACCGCCAGCTGCCGCCGTCCACTGGCCAGCTCCTGCCAGTAGGCCAGCGCACCCGGTTCCCCTCGGCGGGCCGCCTGCAGCGCAAGCAGATGGCCGACCTGCTCGCGTTGCAGCTCGTTCAGGTCAGGGCGGGCCTGGAGCTGGCGCAGGCCCGCCTCGCCGGCCGCCCAGTCGCCGCGCGCGATGTCGCCGCAAGCCTGGCGCACGCGCAGCGGCACGGCGAACAGGTCCAGGTCGCGCGCCTCGCAATACGCCAGCCCGGCCGTGCACAGGCGCTCCAGCTTGTCGTAGCGCGACGCGACCAGTGCGGCCGAGGCGAGGTTGGTCCAGGCGCGCGCGGCCAGTTCCTCCCGACCATCGGCCAGCGCCTGTTCGAGCGCGGCGTGCAGCTCGACCGTGCCCAGCCCCTCATCCGGCCCGCCCAGCCGCGCCGAGGCCAGCGTGATACGCGCGCCGAGGGCGCCCGCCGGGTCGCCGAGGCGGCCGAACAAGGCCAGGGCCTGGGCGGCGCCCGCCAGCGCCGCGCCGGTGTCGTCGTCCAGCAGATGCAGCTGGGCGTGGTTGGCCAGCGCGTGGGCCAGGGCCGGGCTGTCGGGGGCGTGCTCGTGCAGCAGGGCGATCGCGGCCTCGGCATGGGCCAGGCCGGCGCTGGCGCGGCCGCGCGTCCATTCGATGCGCGCCAGCAGGCTCAAGTGCTCGGCCCGGGCCAGCGGCCGCGCGCCGGCCAGGCTCAGCGCCAGGGCTGCGGCCTGCGCGGCCTCCTCGACCTGACCGGTCAGCAGGCATTCGATCGCCTGGGCGCGCGCCAGCGGCTCGACCTGCACGGCAGGCAGTTGTGCGGCGCGGCGCAGCGCCAGGCCGAACAGGGCCGCGGCCTGGCGGTGCGCGCCCGAGGCGGCCGCCAGTTCGGCGGCGCGCGGCGCCAGCCGGGCCACGGCATGGTCCAGGCCGGCGTGCTCGGCGTGATGCACCAGCCGCGCCGGTGCCGCGCCGCGCTCGCTCAAGGCGTCGAACACGGCGGCATGCAGGGCCGCGGCGCGGGGCCCCAGGGCTTCCAGCACGGTCAGCCGGGTCAGCTCGTGCGCAAAGCGCAGGCAATCGCCACCGGCCTGCAGCAGGTCACTGGTGACGACTTCGGCCAGCGCCTCGGGCTCCAGGCCGCAGGCATGGGCCAGCACGGCGGTCTCCAGCGGCGCGGGCGAGACGCTGGCCACATTGAGCAACTCGCGCGCCGGTGGCGACAGCCGCGCCACGCGCGCCAGCAGCGCGTCCCGCACYGACACCGGCAGGCCCTCGGCCAGCGGCGCGGCCAGCAGCTCCGTCACGAAGAAGGGATTGCCGCCGCTGGCCTCGAACAGGCCGGCGGCCGGGCGGCCGGCGCGGGCCGCCAGCGTGGACACGGCTGCGCGGCTCAGCGGCGCCAGGCTGAGGCTGCGCGCGCCCTGGCCGGCCAGGCCCGCGAGCGCCGCGCGCAGCGGGTGGGCCGGGCCCAGTTCACCGCCCCGCCAGCTCAGGCACAACAGCACCCGGGTGCCGGCGATGCGCCGGGCCAGGAAGCGCAGCAGGTCCAGCGTGGCGCCGTCGGCCCAGTGCAGGTCCTCGAACACCCAGACCCGCGGCCGGCGCGTCTGGCGTGCCACCTCCAGCAAGGCGGCAAACAGCTCGGCGGCCGGCGCACCGCGCCGCAGCAGTGCCGCGATCTCGCCGGGTAGTCGCGGCAGCATGTCCAGCAGCGGCCCCAGCGGCAGCGGCGTGATCAGCGGCTCGCAGGCGCCCCAGGCCCAGTCGATGGCGCTGCCGCCGGCGCGTTCCGCGGCACGCAGCAGCCGCGTCTTGCCCATGCCGGCATCGCCTTCGAGCAGCACGCAGCGGCCCTGGCCCTGCGTCGGGTCGGCCAAGGCGGCCAGGTCGGCGCGCAGGCCGGCCAGCGCGGCATCGCGCTCCAGCAGCGGCGGCTCGGGCAGTGGCATGGCGCCAAGCTTGCGCCGATTTGGCGGTCGCCCGCCTCCTCAAGATGCAGGGTCAGCCGTTCTTGACTGGCAGGCTCAGCCGCGCCTCCAGGCCGCCGCCGTCGCGCGGCAGCAGCTCCAGCGTTGCGCCCAGTGCCTGCGCGAGGCGCTGCGCAATCGCCAGGCCCAGGCCGGTGCCGCCGCTGGCGCGGTTGCGCGAGGCCTCCAGGCGCACAAAGGGCTGCAGCGCGGCCTGGCGCTGGTCGGCCGGGATGCCGGGGCCGCGGTCCAGCACGGCGATGCGCAGCTGGCTGTTGTCCAGCGTGACGACCACCTCCGCCGCGCCGGCGAACTTGACCGCGTTGTCGATGAGGTTGCCGACAACGCGGCGCAGCGCGCGTGGCCGCGTCGTCACCGGCGCAAGGGAAGAGGGCGCTTCAAGGCTGACTTGCTGGCCCGCGTCCTGGCCGTCGCAGACCAGGCCGTCCAGCAGCGCGACGAGGTCCACCGCCTGCGGCGCTTCCTCGGCCGCATGCGCACTGGCCGCGTAGTGCAGGCCCTCGGCAACCAGGCCGCGCATCTCGTCGATGTCGGCCAGCAGCTTGTCGCGCGTGTCGGTCTCGGCCAGCAGTTCGCTGCGCAGGCGCATGCGCGTCAGCGGCGTCTGCAGATCGTGTGTGACGGCGGCGAGGATTTCGGAGCGCTCGCGCAGGTGCTCCGCAATTCGGGCCTGCATGGCGTTGAAGGCACGCGCTGCGGAGGCCACTTCATGCGGGCCGTCCTCGGCCAACGGCTGGGCAGCCAGGTCGGCGCCGAGGCCATCGGCGGCATCGGCCAGGCGGCGCAGGGGCCGCGTCGCCAGCCTGACAGCCGCCGCGCCGCACAGCGCCAGCACGGCGATCTGCGCGACCAGCAGGGCCAGCGTTGCGCCGGACAGCTTCAGCCGTGGCGGCTGGGCGCGCAGCGTCAGCGCGCTGCCGTCGGCCAGCGTCAGCGCGAAGACCAGTTCGCCATCCGGCCTTGCACCCGCCGTGCCGATTCGCGCCGAACCCAGCTCCGCGGCCAGCGTTTGCGTGAGAGACAGCGCCAGCTCGTTAGCTGCCAGAGCGTCCTGCGGCGCGCCGAGTTCGTAGCGGTAGTTGGGCCGCGCCAGTCTCGGCAACCAGGCGGCACGCTCGGCCTCGGGCAAGCGGTCCAGCACGGCGACGGCCGTGGCCACATCGCGGCCGAGGTAGGCGTTGAGCATGCGGCCCATCACCTCGCCGCGCTCGGCCAGCCAGGCCAGGCTGGCCAGGCCATAAGCCAGCAGCAGGCCGGCGATCAGCAGGCCGGCGATGCGGCTGGCCAAACTCACTCCACGGCCTCGACATCCGCGCAGAACACATAGCCCTCATTGCGCACCGTCTTCAACAGCCGGGCCTCCTTGGCATCGTCGCGCAGGCGGCGGCGTAGGCGGCTGACGAGCAGGTCGATGGAGCGATCAAAGGGGTCGGCGTCGCGCCCTTGCGTGAGGTTGAGCAGCTGGTCGCGGCTGAGGATGCGCTGCGGATGGTCGAGCAGCGTGCGCAGCAGCCGGTATTCGCCGCCGGTCAGCGGCACCAGCGTGCCGGCGCCGTCCAGCAGATGGCGGGCCGTCGTGTCCAGCACCCAGTCGTTGAAGGCGAGGCGCCTGGCCTGGCGCTGCGGGCTTGTGCGCGGTGGCAGCTGGCGGGTACGGCGCAGCACGGCGCGGATGCGGGCGAGCAGCTCGCGCGTCGCGAACGGCTTGGCGAGGTAGTCGTCGGCGCCCATCTCCAGGCCGAGCACGCGGTCGGCCTCGTCGCCGCGCGCCGTCAGCATCAGCACGGGCAGGGGCTCGACCTCGCGTGCGCGGAGGTCGCGACACAGCGACAGGCCGTCCTCGCCGGGCAGCATCAGGTCGAGCACGACGAGGTCGATTGGCTCGGCGGCCAACACGGCGCGCATCTCCCGGCCCTGCGTCGCCGTGCTGACGCGATAGCCCGCGGCGCGCAGGTAGTCGGCCAGCAGCGTGAGCAGCTGGCGGTCGTCGTCGACAAGCAGCAGATGGTCGGGGCGCGGGTCCATGGCGGCCACGATAGCGGACGGGACCCGCTGTTTTGTATCGCTCTTTGTCTGTGCGGCCGGCGCGTGTCCACCGGCGACACATCGACATCGCGGCGATACCGCTGCGACCTGCAATGGCACCTCCTTCACTACTGACGAGGTGCTCATGCGAAACCTTCTGCTGATCCTCCTGCTCGCGGCCGGTGCGGCCCGTGCCGATGCCGACCCGCGTGGCCTGTGGCTGACGGCCAGCGGCAACCTGGAAGTGCGCGTCGCGCCCTGCGGCGCGGCCCTGTGCGGCAAGGTGGCGCGCGTCATCGCCAACCAGTCGATGAGCCGGCCCGGCGAGGCGATGGCGGCCGATGCCCAGCCCGCCCAGGAGGGCATGGACGTCCTCAGCGATTTCCTGCCCTCCGAACGCGAGACCCAGCCCGATGGCCGCAGCGCCGTCACCGAATGGCGCGGCCGCATCTTCAACCGCGAGAACGGCAAGACCTACGACTGCCTGATGTCGCTCGGCCCGACCGGCGAGCTGAAGCTGCGCGCCTATGTCGGCCTGCCACTGTTCGGCAGGACCCAGGCCTGGCAGCACGTGCCGGGAGCGTCGCAATGAGCGCCGTGCTGCCCGTGGCGGCTGCGTTCGGTGCCGGCCTGGCGACCGTGGCCAGCCCCTGTGTGCTGCCGCTGTTGCCGGCGCTGCTCGGTAGCAGCCTGGGGCCTGCCGACCGGTGGCGGCCGCTGCTGATCGTGCTGGGCTTTGTCGCGTCCTTCAGCGCACTGGCCCTGGCCTTTGGCGCCTCGGCCAGCGTGCTGGGCCTGTCGGCCGGTGCCTTGCGCGATATCGCGGCCGTGCTGCTGCTGGGTTTCGGCCTGCTGCTGGTCTGGCCGGCGGGTTGGGAGCGGTTGTCGCGCCCGCTGGGCCGTGTGGCCGACTGGGCCCAGCGCTTCGGTCATGGTGGCGGGCGGCTTGGCGCCCTGGCACTCGGCGCCAGCCTGGGCGCGCTGTGGACGCCCTGCGCTGGCCCGGCCCTGGCCAGCATCCTGGCCTTGGTCGCCAGCGCCGGTGATTCGCAGCAGGCGGCGGCCCTGCTCATTGCCTACGCCGTCGGCGCCGGCGGGCCGATGCTGGCCGTGGCCTATGGCGGCCAGCGCATCGCGCAGGGCCTGCGCGCCTGGTCGGGCCGGTTGCGCCGGGGGTTGGGCCTGCTCGTCATGCTGATGGCGGGGGCCAGCCTCGCCAATGTCAGCTCCACCTGGGTCGCGGCTCTGGCCGGGCCGGCCGGGTCGGCCCAGGGCCAGGTGATTGGCAAGCCCGCGCCCGAGATCGCCACCACGGGCGCCTGGATCAACAGCCCGCCGCTGACACTGCAGGCCCTGCGCGGCAAGCCCGTGCTCGTCGACTTCTGGACCTGGGACTGTGTGAACTGCTTGCGCAGCGTGCCGGTCATCGAACGCCTGCACCAGCGCTATGCGGCGCGCGGCCTGGTCGTCATCGGTGTGCACACGCCCGAGTTCGCCCATGAGCGGCCGCTGGACAGCGTGCAGGCGGCGGTGCGGCGGCTGGGCCTGCATTACCCGGTGGTGCAGGACAACGATTACCGCGTCTGGAAGGCCTTTGAGAACCGCTACTGGCCGGCCGCCTGGCTCATCGATGCCAAGGGCCGTGTCGTCTATCGCCACGAGGGGGAAGGGGGCGAGGCGGAGCTTGGAGCTGCCATAGAGAAGGCCTTGCGATAATCCCCTCATGAGATTGCGCTTCACCAAGATGCACGGCGCCGGCAATGACTTCGTCGTCATCGACGCAACGAAGCAGCCCTTCGCGCTGACCCCCGAGCAGATGCGCCTGCTCGGCGACCGGCGCTTTGGCGTCGGCTGCGACCAGATCCTCGTCATCGAACCCAGCCAGGACGCCGGCGCGGACTTCCGCTACCGCATCTTCAACAACACCGGCAACGAGGTGGAGCATTGCGGCAACGGCTCGCGCTGCTTCGTGCGCTACGTCGTCGATGTCGGGCTGACGGACAAGCGTGAGATCCGCGTCGACACGATGAACCGCCGCCTGCTGCTGAAGCTGCAGGACGATGGCCGTGTCACGGTGGACATGGGCGCGCCGGTGTTCGAGCACGCCGCCCTGCCATTCGATGCGAGCGGGCTCAAGCCCCATCTCGTGAACGGCTTCGAGCTCTGGCCCGTCGAGGGCGTGGAACTGGCCGTGCTGTCGATGGGCAACCCGCATGCGGTGCAGCGCGTTGACGATGTCGAGACGGCGCCGGTGCTGACCCAGGGCCCGCTGATCGAACACCATGCGCGCTTTGCCAAACGCGTCAACGCCGGCTTCATGCAGATCCTGAGCCGCGACCGCATCAAGCTGCGCGTTTTCGAGCGCGACGCTGGCGAGACGCTGGCCTGTGGCACGGGCGCCTGCGCGGCCGTCGTCGCCGGCATCAGCGCCGGCTGGCTGGACGAGGCCGTGGAAGTGCAGACGCGCGGCGGCCTGCTGCGCATCGAATGGGCGGGTGGACAGAACCCGGTGCTGATGACCGGCCCCGCAGTGAAAGTTTTTGACGGAGAGATCACGCTGTGAGTTCCAACCCGGCCGCTGACGCGGTGCAAGGCATCACCGAAACCGACATCGCCAACTACCTGGCGTCCACTCCCGGTTTCTTCGAACGCCACGCGGCGATGCTCGCCAGCGTGCAGCTGCAGCACCCGCATGGCGCACGCGCCGTGTCGCTGCAGGAGCGCCAGGCCGAGATGCTGCGCGACAAGATCAAGGGCCTGGAAATGCGCATCATCGACATGATCCGCAACGGCCAGGACAACGTCACCATCGCCGACCGCCTGCACCGCTGGACGCTGGCCGTCATGCGCGCGGTGGGCACGCCGGAGCTGCCCCATGTGCTGCTGGCCGAGCTGCGCCACCAGTTCATGATCCCGCAAGCCGGCCTGCGCTTGTGGGGCGTCGCTCCCGAGCATGAGGCCTCGGAGTTTGCCGCCTCGGTCAGCCCCGACGTGCGCAGCTTCGCCTCCAGCCTGAGCCAGCCCTATTGCGGCGTGAACTCCGGCTTCGAGGCGGCACGCTGGCTGGGCCTCAGCGAGAGCGGCGGCACGGCGACCTCGCTGGCCCTGATCCCGCTGCACCAGCCCAGCGCCAACGAGGACAAGCCCTTCGGCCTGCTGGTGCTGGGCTCGCCCGATCCGACGCGCTACACGGCCGAGATGGGCACCGACTTCCTGACCCGCGTCGGCGAGATCGCCAGTGCCGGGCTGGCGGGCTTGCTCGCTGCATGATGGAGTTGGCGCAGGACTTCACGGAGTTCTTGCAGCACGCCCGCGTGCAGCAGCGCCTGAGTCCGCGCACGCTGCGTATCTACACCGATGGCCTCGAACGCCTGCAGGCCATGTTGGTCGAAGCTGCGATCGACGCACGCAATCTGAACATCGCCCAGGCGCGCCGTCTCGCGGCCCTGTTGCATCGTGAAGGCCTGGCGCCGAAGTCCATCGCGCTGGTGCTGTCGGTCTGGCGCAGCGCCTACCGCTGGCTGGGCCTGCAGGGCCGCGTCACGCTCAATCCCTTCGACGGCCTGCGCGCGCCCAAGGCGCCCAAGCCTCTACCCAAGGCGCTGGGTGTAGACGACGCGGTGCAGCTCGCCGCCTACGCGCCCGTGGTGGCGGCCGACCCGGTGCTGGAGGCCCGCGACCGTGCCATGGTGGAACTGCTCTACGGCGCCGGCCTGCGGGCGTCCGAGCTGACAGGGCTGGATGCCCAGGCCAGCGGCCAAGCCGCTGGCTGGGTCGACCTGCAAGCCAATGAAGTGCATGTGCTGGGCAAGGGCGGCAAGCGCCGCAGCACGCCGCTGGGCCGTGCAGCGGCCGAGGCACTGCGCACCTGGCTGGCGGTGCGGCCCCAGGTCGTGGCGGCTGGCGAGGCGGCGCTCTTCGTCGGCTCTCGGGGCAAACGCATCGCCGGCTCGACGCTGCGCGCCATGCTGAGCGCACGCGCCGTCGCGGCCGGCAGCCCGGCCCACGTTCATCCGCACATGCTGCGTCACAGCTTTGCCTCGCACTTGCTGCAGTCCAGCGGTGACCTGCGCGCCGTGCAGGAGCTGCTGGGCCACGCCCACATCACGACGACCCAGGTCTACACCCAGCTGGACCATCAGCACCTGGCGCGCATCTATGACGCCGCGCACCCCCGAGCCAAGAAATGAGATTCCAAATCACGGCTTTGGCCGCGCTGGCGGCCTTGTTGCCCGCAACGACCTGGGCCATCCCTGACGACGTGCCGTTCGCACGCGTCGACACCCTGCGCCCTGCCGCCATCGAGAGCAACTGGACCCGCATGAAGCTGCCCGACGGTGGCCGCACGGCCTTTGCGTCGATCAGCTACATGATGGCCCTGGACGACGACTGGGGCTTCGGCCCCGGCGTGTATGGTGCGGCCAAGGGCAACTACGGCGGCATCTTCACCGTTGGCTTCACGGGGCAGCGGCGCTGGCGGCTGAGCAGCAACACCCACCTGGCGGCCAGCCTGTATGTCGGCGCGGGCGGCGGCCTGTCCAGCGACCAGCTGCGCTTCGGCGGCGGCCTGATGCTCAGGCCCGAGCTGTCGCTGCGCACCGAGGCCGGCGCCTGGTACACGGGCATTGGCATTTCGCAGATCCGCTTCCCGAGCGGCAACGTGAAGAGCGGCGTGGGCCTGAGCTTCTCGCTTGGCCGCTCGATGGGCTTTGCGAGCTTCTCGCCCGACGATGCCGGCCGCCCGGGCCGCGCCAGCCAACGTACCGGCCTGCAGTTCGACGAGATTTCGCTGACCGGTGGCTACGAGTCGCCGCGCTCGGTCAGCGTCGATCGCAACGGTGAACGGCGCACGCGGCGCGTCGGCAAGGCCGGCGCGGAGCTGCGTCAGTACATCGTCGACGGCAGCTGGTGGGGCATCGAAGCCGCAGGCGCAGCCCAGGGCGGCGCCGATGGCTACATGGAAGTGCTGGGCCAGATCGGCCAGGACTGGGCCGTCGGCTCGCCGCGCCTGCGCGCGGGCGGACAGGTGGGCGCGGGCCTGGCCGGCGGCGGCAACCTGGACACCGGCAGTGGCCTGTTGCTGCGCGGTGGCCCGACGCTGCGCTGGATCACGCCCTGGGGCCCCAGCCTGCGCCTGGATGCGGGCTTGAGCCATGCCCCCCGCGGCAACTACAGCGCCCGCTTCGTGCGCGCTGTCATCTCGATGCCGCTGGACCGCGCACCCGTGGCCCTCGCCGACGACAGCGGCGGCATCGTGCGCGCGCAGCAGCTTGGCGCCAGCGTCATGCACCTGCCGCGCGTGCGCTTCAAGGACGGGCGCCGCGAAGGCGTCAGCCACCTGGCCGTCACCATGTCGCGTGAGTTCACCTCCAGCTTGTACGGCACGGCGCAGGCGGGAAGCGCGGCGGCCGGCCACGCAGGCGCCTACTCCTTCGGCCTGATCGGCCTGGGCGTGCAGAGCGCGCCGCTGTGGAGGGGGATGCGGGTGGGCGCGGAATGGCTGGTGGGTGCGGCTGGCGGTGGTGGCGTGCAGGTGGGCGGCGGCGCCGTGACGCAGGCCGAGCTGTGGGCGCAATGGCGCGTTGGCGAACGGCTGCGGCTGCGCACCGGCCTGGGCGAGTTCCGCACCATGCGCGGCAGCAGCCAGTCCACGCCCGTGGTCCATGTCGGCCTGAACTACGCCTTCGGGACGTTGCAGCGATGAACAGTTGCCCCCACGCGCCCACACGTGTGGCCGCTGCCCCCCGAGGGGGCGCTTTTCATCTTGGGACGGCCCGGCGATGAAAAAGATCACCCTGCGCGCCGGCAAGGAGCGCTCGCTGCTGAAGCGCCACCCCTGGGTGTTCGAGAGCTCCATCGCGCGCGGCGGCGCCGACGCTGGCGAGACCGTGCGCGTCGAGTCGGCCGACGGCGCCTTCCTGTGCTGGGCGGCCTTCAGCCCGCAGTCGCAGATCCGCCTGCGCGCCTGGAGCTTCGACGAGGCCGAGCGCATCGATGCGGCCTTTTTCAAGCGGCGCATCGAGCAGGCTGTGGCGATGCGGGCACGGCTGGCCATCGCCTCCGACGCCTGGCGCCTGGTGCATGGCGAGGCCGATGGCCTGCCTGGCCTCGTTGTGGATCGCTACGGCGACACGCTGGTGGCCCAGTTCGGCAGCACCGGCGTCGAGCGCTGGAAGGCCGTCATTGCCGACGCGCTGCTGGCAGCGACCGGCCTGACACGCCTCTATGAGCGCTCCGACGCCCAGGCCCGCGAGTGGGAGGGCCTGCCCGTGCAGACGGGATGGCTCCGTGGCGATGGCGAAACGGCGCTGACCATCCGCGAGCACGACTGGCGGTTGACGCTGGATGTGGCCGAAGGCCACAAGACCGGCTACTACCTCGACCAGCGCGACAGCCGCCGCCGCTTTGCCGACGCGGTGAGGCAATACGGCTGCAAGAGCGTGCTGAACTGCTTCAGCTACACGGGCGGCTTTTCGGTCGCGGCGCTGGCCGGTGGGGCAAGCGAGGTGGTCAGCGTCGACTCCTCCGGCCCGGCGCTGGAACGCGCCAAGGCCCATGTCGAGCTGAACGGCTTCGACGCGAGCCGCCACCAGGCCTGGGATGCCGACGTCAACGCCACGCTGCGGCGCTGCCTGGCCGAAGGCCGGCGCTTCGACGCCATCGTGCTCGACCCGCCGAAGTTCGCGCCCACGGTTGCCCACGCCGAGCGTGCCGCGCGCGCCTACAAGGACATCAACCGCCTGGCCTTCATGCTGCTGAGTGAAGGCGGCCTGCTCTACACCTTCTCCTGCTCGGGCGGCATCTCGCCCGACCTCTTCCACAAGATCGTGGCCGGCGCCGGGCTGGACGCGGGCGTGGACGGCTACATCGTCGAACGCCTGTCGGCCGCGGCCGACCACCCGCAGACGGTGTGTTTCCCGGAAGGGGACTATCTGAAGGGCCTGGGGCTGCTGAAGCGCTGAGCTCGGGCAAAGAAAAAGCGGCCTCGCGAGGCCGCTTTGCGTTGAGCGCGCAGCTTCAGTCGCGCTTGCGGCGGCGCACCAGGCCGATGGCAGCCAGGCCGCCGATCAGCAGGGCGTACTGGCTCGGCTCCGGCACGGCGGTGGCCAGGTCCCAGCCGATGGCGTCGAAGGCCATCAGGTCGCTGGCCGTGGCGTCATACGACTGGCCAGTGCCAACGAAGGGCCGCATCAGCGTGAAGGCGCCGATGCCGAAATGGCTGGCCTGCTGACCGTTGCCGTGTTCGACACCGGTCGAGAAGGGCTGGATGGATGTCAGGCCACCGTCCACGGAGAAATAGGGCGAGCCGCCGAGGGTCACGTCCCGCTTGCCCGCTGCGGTGTAGCGGAACATGTCCAGCGGCGTGTACCACGGGTCGCTCTCGAACTCGCCCAGGACGCCAGACAAACCGCATTGCGCGGCATGGCTGACACAGCCGTCAATGGCATCCGCGCCCGACACGAAGCCGAGGGCGTGCCCGATCTCGTGCTCCGCCACGGTGATGAAGTCAATCTTGTCGCCCGGAACCTGGCCGTTGACCCGGGTGTAGGCGTAGCTGCTGGCAAAGGCATTGGCGAACGTGATGGTGGCGTCCAGAGCGCCGAGATTGGGCCCCAGATTCAGGCCGACCGCCTTCGCGTTCGCGGTGTTGATGACAAGCCTGGTGTTGTTCACCGAGCCATCGTTGTCGAAGCGGCTCGTCAGATCACCCTGCGTCGCCCAGAAACTGGCAGAGCTCGTCACCGGCAGGCTGGCCACGGCTGAGGCGTCGATGCCCGACTTGGCGTCGGTCGCCAGATGGCCGCGCAGATCGCCATAGCTGACCGATGTCTGCTCGGACCGGGTCGACCCCAGGATATTGGGCCCCAGGTCGCTGAACGCGATGTTGAAATAGACCGTGACGTTGTCATTGAGCTTGCCCGACCAGTAGTTGGCAGCCGTCTGGAAAGCCGATAGCTGCATGGCAGACATTGGTGTGGCGCCAATGTCGGTAAGCACGATGTTCATGGCCTGAGCGCAGGGGGCCAAGCCCGCAAGGCCCAAGGCCAGTGCGAACGTTGCAGGGCGAATAAACGTGCGGGGCGGCATGGTGGGCTCCGGTCTGGGGGCGGGTGCAGGATTCTCCGGGCTGCAGGCGCGACTTTTGCCCCTGGCTCGCGGGAACGCGCTGCCAAGTTAGGGGGATGGCAGCTGGATGCGCGTCTCGAACTTCGCCCGCTTCACGCTGAAGAAGGCCTTGATGTTGCGCACATTGGCATCCTGGGTCAGCAGCCGTTGGGTGAACGCCTGGTAGGCCGGCATATCGGCCAGCTGCAGGACGAGCACGAAGTCCGGCCCCGGCGACACCCGCCAGCACTGTTGCACGGCCGCCTCCTGCACCGCCCGCGCCTCGAAGGCATCCAGGTGCTCGGCGCCCTGGCGGTCCAGCGTGATCTCCACGATGGCTGACAGGCCGGCGCCGAGCTTGTCAGGCGACAGCAGGGCTACCTGGCGTTCGACGATGCCGGCCTCGACCAGGCGCTTGACGCGCCGCAAGCAAGTGGCAGGCGACACGGCGACGCGCGCGGCCAAGTCCTGGTTGCTCAGCGATGAATCCGTCTGCAGGGCCTCCAGCAGACGCAGGTCGATTGCGTCTAAATCAGTCATTTATGTTGAATATTTGAACGAATATTTCTCAACGGGGGGATCGGGAAATTTTCCTTCATTTTTTGAGAAATTTCGCACCCATTCGCCACGGCGGCCTGCCTACGATGCACGCATTCCTCAAACGGAGACCTCCATGTGCGGCATCGTCGGCGCGGTCAGTCAGCGCAACATCGTTCCCATCCTCGTTGAAGGCCTCAAGCGCCTCGAGTACCGCGGCTATGACTCGTGCGGTGTGGCCGTGCACCAGGACGGCGGCCTGAAGCGCGCCCGCAGCACGTCCCGCGTGGCCGAACTGCAGGCCGTGGCCGACCAGGACGGCATCTCCGCTGGCACCGGCATCGCCCACACGCGCTGGGCCACGCATGGCGCACCGGCCGTGCACAACGCCCACCCGCACTTTTCGCCCGGCCCCAACGCGGGCGTCGAGAGCACCGGCCGCATCGCGCTGGTCCACAACGGCATCATCGAGAACCACGACGAGTTGCGCGCCGAGCTGAAGTCGCGCGGCTATCAATTCACGAGCCAGACCGACACCGAGGTCATCGCCCACCTGATCGACCATCTCTACAGCGGCGACCTGCTCGACGCCGTGCAGCAGGCCCTGCCGCGGCTGAAGGGTGCCTATGCCGTGGCCGTGTTCTGCCGCGACGAGCCGCACCGCGTCGTGGCCGCCCGTGAAGGCTCGCCGCTGGTACTCGGCGTGGGCGAAAGCGAGAACTTCGTTGCTTCCGACGCGATGGCCCTGGCCGGTGTGACCGACCAGATCGTCTACCTGGAAGAGGGTGACGTCGTTGACCTGCAGCTCGGCCGCTACTGGCTCAGCCGGCTGGACAAGACAACGGGCCGCTATCAGTCAGTGGAGCGGGAGGTCAAGACCGTGCACGCCCACAGCGGCGCTGCCGAGTTGGGGCCGTATCGCCACTACATGCAGAAGGAAATCTTCGAGCAGCCCGTGGCCATCGCCAACACGCTGGACGCGGTGACCGGCATCAGCCCGGAGCTCTTCGGCGATGGTGCCTATGGCATCTTCAAGGAGGTCGACAACGTCCTCATCCTGGCCTGTGGCACCAGCTACTACTCGGGTTCCACGGCCAAGTATTGGCTGGAGAGCATCGCCAAGATCCCGACCAGCGTCGAGATCGCCAGCGAGTACCGCTACCGCAGCAGCGTGCCCAACCCGCGCACCCTGGTCGTCACCATCAGCCAGAGCGGCGAGACGGCCGACACCATCGCCGCACTGAAGCACGCCCGTTCCTTGGGCATGAAGCACACGCTGACCATCTGCAATGTGTCCACGAGCGCCATGGTGCGCGAATGCGAGCTGGCCTACATCACCCGTGCCGGCGCCGAGATCGGCGTGGCCTCCACCAAAGCCTTCACGACCCAGCTTGTCGGCCTCTTCCTGCTGACGCTGGCCCTGGCGCAGACGCGGGGCCACCTCAGCGAGGCAGACGAGGCCGAGCACCTGAAGGATCTGCGCCACCTGCCCGTCGCCGTGCAGGCCGTGCTGGCCCTGGAGCCGCAGGTCATCGCCTGGAGCGAGGAATTCGCGCGCAAGGAGAACGCGCTGTTCCTCGGCCGCGGCCTGCACTACCCAATCGCGCTGGAAGGTGCGCTCAAGCTCAAGGAAATCAGCTACATCCACGCCGAGGCCTACCCGGCCGGTGAACTGAAGCACGGCCCGCTGGCCCTGGTGACGGCCGAGATGCCGGTGGTGACGGTGGCGCCCAACGACGCGCTGCTGGAAAAGCTCAAGAGCAATATGCAGGAAGTCCGCGCCCGCGGCGGCCAGCTTTATGTCTTCGCCGACGGCGACACCGCCATCGAAAGCGAGGTCGGCCTGCACGTCATCCGCATGCCCGAGCATTACGGCGAACTCAGCCCCATCCTGCACGTCGTGCCGCTGCAGCTGCTGGCATATCACACGGCCTGCGCGCGGGGAACGGACGTCGACAAGCCACGTAACCTGGCAAAAAGTGTGACTGTCGAGTAGGCGCGCTGGTGCTGTTGACGCCACCAGTTGTGATGTTGTCGCCGACCGAACTTTGAGCCAGTGGCTCAGTTTTCCGTCGGCGACAACACTCGGCGCTCTCAATGCGTCGCTGCGGTCCCTTGTGCGCCGACACGTGGACCCCGCGGCGCCGATGGGTTTCCCCTAATTAGTTTGACGGCCGATCGAACTATGATGGCGGCACGGCATTGTCGCAATTATTTTCGCCGATTGATTCGGCGCCGAATCAAGCCCAATTAGGTGGTTTGGAGCGGAACCAGCAGCGTACAGCCGCCGGTTTCCGCCGCCAGCCGCGTCCAACGCACTCTTTTGTCAGGCGGACCAGCCCATGTTTGACCTCACCCCTAGCGCCCGGCTGGCCAACCCGCATGCCCTCGGAGGCGTCGTGCGCACACCAGGCGGTAGTTCTGCGGCTAGGACCGACCACGTGGAGGGCTGGCCCGAATTCACATCCCTGCCACCGATGGGCCGGACTGGATGGCCCCCAGCCATGGTGACCAAACTCGCCGAAAACTTCGCTGCAAGTTCTGCAGTTTGAGCGGCTGCCAGTTATTTCAGAAATAGGAGTTCACGGAGGCCATGTCATTTCATCATCGGAGCGTCGAGCCCCGTCGCTTGTACGAGCAGATCGCCGATCGGATCAGGGCGCTGATAGAAGCCGAGGGCCTGGTCGAAGGCGCACGGCTTCCCGGTGAGCGCGATCTGGCCTCGCTACTCGGCGTGTCGCGGCCCTCCCTCCGTGAAGCGCTGATCGCGCTGGAGATAGACGGGCGCATCGAGATTCGCGGCGGATCGGGCATCTACGTCTGCCCGTCTGGCCGTCGCAGCGAAACTTCTGCGCTGAGCTTGGGGGACAGCCCGGAGGAACTGCTGCAAGCGCGAGTTGTACTGGAGAGCGCGGTGGCCACGCTCGCCGCCGCTCGCGTCAGTACGTTAGGGCTGCATCGTGTCGAGGAGGCTCTTGAGGCGATGCGGGATGGGCTCGCCAGAGGATATAAGCCAGTCGAGGCTGACCGACGATTTCATCTCAGCATCGCCGAACAGGGCGGGAATTCCGTGCTGGTTGGAATGGTCGGTGCACTGTTCGACAGTCGGCATAGCCCGATTTCAGCGCAGATGAGTGTGCGCGTGGAAACGGAGCGCAGTTGGCGGTCTGCCCTGGACGAACATGAGGCGATCCTTCGGGCGCTCAAATCGCGCAATCCGCAAGCTGCGGCGGCGCAGATGTGCCATCACCTCCAGTCTTCCCATAGGCGCTGGATCGGCGAACCGACCGAGCCCTCCACCGAGGCGGCGCTCGCATGGGCGTGATCCCTGCTTCGGCGCCCAAAGAGGGTCGGTCGGGCTCGTGTGATTTCACGCCCCGAACGGGATGTTGGGCCTGCGTCGCCGATGGGTTTCCCCTAATTAGTTCGACGGTCGATCGAAATATGATGCTCGCGCGGCATTTGCCGCAATTATTTTCTCCGGTTGATTCGGCGTCGAATCAAGCGCGATTTGGTGGCTTTGGAGCGGAACCAGCCCCATACGGCCGGCGTCCTCTGCCGCCAGCCACGTCCAACGGACCAGCCCATGTTTGACCTCACCGTAAGCCCCCGGATGGCCGAACTGCGTGTCCTTGGAGGTGCCGTGCGCACCTCGGGCGGTGGTTCTGGGGCTAGGACCGGCCGTGTGAAGGGCTGCCTCGAATTCACATCCTCCGCCACCGTTCGGCTGGGGTGGATGAGACCCAACCACGGTGAACAAGCACGCCGATGGGGGGCTTTTTTACTCGGAAATAGTTCGTTCAACGCCCGAACCAAATGGCTTGGGTTCGGCGAGACGGGCCCGAGCTCAAAGGAGCGCTCTCGCTGCAAGTTCTGCAGTTGAGCAGCTACCAGTTATTTCAGAAAAGGAGACAGAACGTGACGAAAAAGTCGATTCCACACGCCAAGAAGTTGACC
This sequence comes from Roseateles sp. P5_E4, assembly GCF_054049255.1. Taxonomy (NCBI): domain Bacteria; kingdom Pseudomonadati; phylum Pseudomonadota; class Betaproteobacteria; order Burkholderiales; family Sphaerotilaceae; genus Roseateles; species Roseateles sp. P5_E4. The sequence continues at coordinate 169,351 of NZ_JBFUMS010000014.1, forward strand.
GCTGTAGCGGCATGCGCTTTTTTGGCCGCCTGCGGGGGCGGAGGGGGCGGAGATAGTGGTGGAGGGTCTGAGGGGCGCTTCCAGGCCATCAGCTTCAAATATCCGGGCGGCAACACCTTGTTGAACGGCCCGACCGCGTTGTCCGCAACAGCCACTTCCGGGTTGCCGGTCAGCTTCCGTACCGGCACGCCCACCACCTGCACGGTGGCGGACAAACAGGTGACCCTGGTGGCTGCAGGAGACTGCCTGGTCATCGCGAGCCAACCCGGCGGCGTTGGCTCGGACGGCACCGTATGGGCTGCTGCAGACGATACGAGCCAAGTGTTCGTCGTGTTGAAGCATGCACAACGCCCGCTGGTGCCGGTGGGCATCGTTCTGCGCGGAGCGGCTCCCGTCAACATCACGCTGCCAGACAAAACTGACGCTGGCATGCCGGCAACCTACACGGCGACGAAGACGCCCGAGGTTTGCACGGTCAGCGGCACGACGCTGAAAGTCCTGCAGCAAGGGTTCTGCACGCTTGGGGTGACGGCGGCGGAAAATGACTCATACACAGCCATGCCCGAGGGGCAGGCCTTCATTGAAATCGGCGCCTTGCCGCCCGCGGTGGTTCCGTTGGGCGGCGCGACTCAAACAGTCGTGCTGGGCACGGTCGATGCCAATGGCAACGCCCTGACGTACGCAAGCACCACGCCCACGGTTTGCACGGTGGCCGGCAATGAGCTTCGTCTGACCGCCAAGGGTAGCTGCGCGGTGACCCTGTCCAGCGCAGCGGGCACTTCTGAGAAGCTTCAGGTGCTCGCCGACCCGCTGTTGGTGTCTAGTGGGTTTGCGCCAGGCAGCAGCGTCGGCTGGACGGAGTCCTACAGAACCTGGCAAGGCGGTCGTGTGTCCGTCAACCCCTGGAGCAGCACTCTGGCCGCGGGCTGGGAGCGGTGTAACGCCAATGCCGACGATGGCACAAGTGTGGAGAACTGGTGCTACAGCAAGGTCTCCGACGACGGGTTGTCTCTCGTTTCTTCACTGCACCTTCCCGAGAGCAGGTGGACCCCGGGTAACTGGAATTACGGCTTCAATCGCATCGACATCTTCTCGCCTTGGACCATCGGGTTCAAGACGGATGACGACACCCTCAACGGGCTGAAGGTGACCAACGAGAAGACGCTCAACTTCACCCTGGGCGTCAATGCCGAGCTCTTCGCGGCTGCGAAGCCCATCGTCGTGCACCTGGATCTGGGCAAGAGCAATAAAAACAATTGCAACGTCGCTCTGAGCACCTTGGTGTGGGTCCCGAAGGCGGGGATGGTCAGCTACGCCGTGCCTCTGGACAACTTTGCGGTCACTGAGTCGTGCGGCCTGCCGGACATCACCAAGGCTTCGCTGGACGACGATGTGCGCAAGCTGCCGAATCCGTATGACAGCACGGGCGCCCCCGTCAACGAAGCCGCGTTCAAGGCAGCCCTGGACAAGCTTGCGGCCTCGCGTGCCTCGGCTGCGACGCTGCTGAAGTCCTCCACCGTGGTGCGCACGCGCTTCTGGCTGATGGACATCAACTTGGACAACAAGACCGACGGCATCACTGCCTCCGACTTGACCCTCAAGGGCCTCATCTACTTCCAATAACCCAGTTCGCGCGCGGCGTCGTGTGCCGGTGGCCGGTCTCCCGTGTTGATCGGGCAAGTGCCACGGCATCCGATGCCGAGAAGGCGAAGCCGCCCACACGGGCGCGCTGCCGCCGACTCATCGAAGGAATACGGAGACACCATGAAAAAACAATTCCGCACCACGGCCATCCATCGCGGCATGGTCCACATGATGCTGCTGACCGTCGGCAGCGCCGCGCTGGCGCAGTCGGCGGCTGAAAAGCCGGCAAACCTGGAAACCGTCGTCGTCACCGGTCAGCGCGCAGCGCTGCAGTCGGCGCAGAAGATCAAGCAGAACGCCGAGGAAATCGTCGACTCGGTCGTCGCCGAAGAGGCCGGCAAGCTGCCGGACAAGTCGATCACCGAAGTGCTGCAGCGCGTCGTCGGCGTCGTCATCGACCGCAACAAGTCGCGCGGCGACCCGGAGCACTTCTCCGTCGAAGGCTCGGGCATCAGCGTGCGCGGCCTGAGCTGGGGCTCGTCGCTGCTGAATGGCCGCGAGTCATTCTCTGCCGGGTGGCCGGGCCGCGAGCTGAGCTGGGGCGACATCCCGCCTGAGCTGATGGCCGGCGTGGACGTCTACAAGAACCCCTCCAGCGAAATCATCGAAGGCGGCGTCAGCGGCACGGTGAACCTGCGCACGGCCTTGCCCTTTGACTACAAGGTGACCAAGGCCTACATGTCGGCGGGCAACAACTACGTGCAGCGCTCAGGCAAGAATTCGCCCAGCCTGTCGGGGCTGTACACCACGCAGTGGAATACGGACATCGGCCGTGTGGGCGTGCTGCTGGATGTGTCCTACAACCACACCAGCTTCCAGAACGAGAGCCTCCAACTGGACGCCTACTACCCCCGTACCGACCTGATCGAGGGCAAGGTGGCGTGGGCGCCGAAATCGGCCTCGTTCCGCAACAACACCGGCGACAACGAACGCGCCGGCTTCTACGGCGCGCTGCAGTGGAAGAAGGACGGCATGGACTCGTCGCTGACTTATTTCGTGTCGGGCACACGGGAGACGGGCAGCGAGCAGGGCTTCTACACCGGTATCGAGAACGCGTACAAGTCGAAGATCGACCCCGCGACAGCGAAGTACGACGCCAACAATGTGCTGCTCTCGGGCAAGTACACCTATCCGACCGGGCCCGGGGCGAACGACTTCGAGGCTGGCGGCCTGGGCTTGCAGATCACGCGCGGCTGGAACCAGACCACCTCGAAGACCGGTGAACTGGCGTGGAACTTCAAGTGGGCCGTCAACGACAACTGGCTGCTGCAGAACGACGTCCAGTGGGTTCACGCGAAGAACGATTCGGTCGGCCGCAACCTGCAGTTGGGCACTTTCGCGCCAAGCATGGGCATCGACGTGTCAGGAAAGGGCCCGTTGCGCCTCGAGTTCGACCAGGCCGCCACGGATTTCCTGGCCGATCCGAAACACTATTACTGGAACCTGATCATGCCGAGCGCCAGCAAGGCCGACGGCGACTTGTACGCATGGAAGGCAGACGCGCGATACCGTTTCGAGGACAACCCCATCCTGCGTGACATCCGTGTCGGCGTGAGAGCCACCTACCGCGTGGCGCGCCGCTACGAACCCACGGGCAATGGGTGGAGTTCCATTGCCGAACCCTGGGACGTCAAGCAGAACGTCGTACCCGGTCAATATCCCCCAGACAACGGCCAGGGGGGCCGGCGCCCAAGCTTCGCGTACCTGAAAGATGCGAAGTACCAAACCGTCCCGGTCGAAGTGTTCAACTTCGGTAGCTTCTACGGGGGCAAGGCGGGCTCGCTGCCGAACATCGTCATGCCGACGGTCAGTGCGGTGCGCGACTATCCGAACACCTACGGCAAGTTGCTCAACGACTATCGCTACCAGCAATGCCTAGACGCCAAGGCGCAGTACCCGGGCGTCGAGTGCGACTTGAAGAAGGACTACCAGAACTTCAAGGCGTTGGTTTACGACAATAACCCGGAAAAGACCAGCACGCACAGCGAACAGACCGACGCCGTCTACGCCACGCTGCGCTTCGGCTTCGACGACTTGAAGTTCCCGATCGAAGGCAACGCCGGCGTGCGCGTCGTAATGACCCACGACGTCTCGCACGGCTACACGGTTTTCGATCACAAATACGACTCGAATACGCCGCCGCATCTGCCGCACTTCGACAATATCAACCAGCCTATCGACGTACAGAACGAGTTCGTCAAGGTGCTGCCGTCGCTCAATCTGAAGATGAACTTCACCGACAGGTTGCAGGCTCGCCTGGCGATGGCCCAGAGCATGAACCGACCCGGCTTCAACCAGCTGGGCGAGTACATCAAGCTGTTTCAGAACTACGACGAGCAGAAAGGGACGCTCACCTACACCGGTGAGAACACCGGCAACGTCAAGCTCAAGCCGATCACGGCCAACAGCTATGACCTGGCGCTGGAGTGGTACCCGCGTGACGGCCAGTCCATCACGGGCACGGTGTTCTATAAGGACGTCAAGAACGTCATCATGAACAGCGTCTACAGCCGCGCCTACAACACCAACTCCGGCACTCCGCAGCTCTTCTCGATCACCGGGCCGGACAACGTGGGCAAGGCCAAGGTTGGCGGCATGGAGGTTGCCGCCATGACCTACCTGGACAAGCTCGGGTTCCTGGACGGCGTGCTGCCAGACTGGGCCAAGGGCATCGGCGTGTCGGCCAACTACACCTACATCGACGCCAAGCAAAGCCTGTACAAGCAGATCTACAACCCCTACTGCGATGCAGGCAGGGCGACGTCGAATGGCACCCTGCATTTGTTCGGCTGTGACACCAACGGCCTGCCGTTCAGGGATCTGCCGCTGCCCTACATGGCCAAGAACGCCTACAACTTCGTCCTGATGTATGACCATGGTCCGCTGTCGGCGCGGCTGGCCTACAACTGGCACAGCCGCATCCTGCAGGCGGCGGATGCCAACGGCACGCGCGGCGACGACGCGACGAGCGCGGACCCGTCGCGCCCAGGCGCCCGGGATGTGGGCTGGGGCCTGCCGGTCTGGCAGGAGGCATTCGGCCAGTGGGACGCCGGCATGAACTACAGGTTCAGCGACGCGCTCAGCATGTCGCTCAACGTGACGAACCTGAACAACGTCATCGTTCGCCAGACGCAGCAGCAGCACATCGGTGTGATGGGACGCGCGTGGTTCTACCCCGGCCGCAGCTACTCGATGAGCGCACGTTACGAGTTCTGACGCGGTCCCTGACGCGGCGTCACTGCATGCCGCCCGGACGGGCTGTCCGGGCGGCATGCCCACTCGTGTGGATCGGCGCCGCGCATGGCCAGAGATGGCAATGATTGACGTCGGCGCAGGTCGTTCAAGGCGCCCAAGAACTTCGCAGGGTTTCTATGACGCAGAAAGTTGATCGCATCGTCGTCGTGGGCGGCGGCAGCGCCGGCTGGATGCTGGCCGCGGCGCTGGTCACGGGGCTGAAGGGCCGCGCCACCGTCGAGGTGGTCGAGTCCGAGGAGATCGGCATCGTCGGCGTCGGTGAAGCCACCTTCCCGTCCATCCGCAACTACAACCAGCTGATCGGCATCGACGAGCGCGATTTCCTGCGCGCCACCAACGGCACCTACAAGCTCGGCATCCGCTTTTGCGACTGGCTGGACGTGGGCAAGGACTACTTCCACACCTTCGGCCACTTCGGCAACCTGTTCGGTTCGCAGACGCTGTGGGGCCAACACCGCCGCATGGGGCTGACCGAGCCGCTGGGCGTGCAGTGCGTGCCG
>NZ_JBFUMS010000015.1:0-156629 GCF_054049255.1 Roseateles sp. P5_E4
CGTCTACCCGGACTGGGTGCAGATCGACTTCAACGGCATGCAGACGATCAGCGAAATCGATGTGTTCACGCTGCAGGACAACGCCTACTCGCCCTCAGTGCCGACGCTGGCGATGACGTTCAGCAACTTCGGTATCCTGCACTTCGAAGTCCAGTACTGGAACGGTGCCGGGTGGGTGGRTGTGCCGGGCGGCAGCGTCATCAACAACAACAAGGTGTGGCGGCAGTTCGTCTTCGCGCCCATCACCACACAGCGCATCCGCGTGCTGGTGAACAGCTCGGCCTACTATCTCTCGCGCATTGTCGAGGTGGAGGCGTGGACGCCGGGCAGCATGGCCAACCAGGCGCCGGTGGCCAACATCAGCGGCCCGACCAGCGGGCAGGTGGGCGCGAACCTGAGCTTCTCCGGCGCCGGCAGCACCGATGCGGAAGGCCCGATCGCCAGCTACGCGTGGACGTTCGGGGACGGCACGAGCGCCAGCGGGGTGTCGGYCACGAAGAGCTACAGCGCGGCAGGCAGCTACACGGTGACGTTGACGGTGACCGACGCTGGAGGCCTGACCCACAGCAAGACGCAGGCGGTGGTGATCACGGCGCCGGCCAACCAGGCGCCGGTGGCCAACATCAGCGGCCCGACCAGCGGGCAGGTGGGCGCGAGCCTGAGCTTCTCCGGCGCGGGCAGCACCGATGCGGAAGGCCCCATCGCGAGCTATGCATGGACGTTCGGGGACGGCACGAGTGCCAGCGGGGTGTCGGTCGCAAAGAGCTACGGCGCTGCAGGCAGCTACACGGTGACGTTGACGGTGACCGACGCTGGAGGCCTGACCCACAGCAAGACGCAGGCGGTGGTGATCACGGCGCCGGCCAACCAGGCGCCGGTGGCCAACATCAGCGGCCCGACGAGTGGGCAGGTGGGCGCGAACCTGAGCTTCTCCGGCGCCGGSAGCACGGATGCGGAAGGCCCGATCGCCAGCTACGCGTGGACGTTCGGGGACGGCACGAGTGCCAGCGGGGTGTCGGTCACGAAGAGCTACAGCGCGGCGGGCAGCTACACGGTGACGTTGACGGTGACCGACGCTGGAGGTCTGACCCACAGCAAGACGCAGGCGGTGGTGATCACGGCGGCAACGGGAGGACAGGCGGTCAATGTCGCTGCAGCCGCCAACGGCGGCGTCGCCACAGCGTCCAGCACTTTTGACTCCAGATTTCCCGCCAGCGCGGTCATCGACGGCGATCGGCTGGGGCTGAACTGGGGAGCTGGCGGTGCGTGGGCGGATGGCACTTCGGGCGTCTACCCGGACTGGGTGCAGATCGACTTCAACGGCATGCAGACGATCAGCGAAATCGATGTGTTCACGCTGCAGGACAACGCCTACTCGCCCTCAGTGCCGACGCTGGCGATGACGTTCAGCAACTTCGGTATCCTGCACTTCGAAGTCCAGTACTGGAACGGTGCCGGGTGGGTGGATGTGCCGGGCGGCAGCGTCATCAACAACAACAAGGTGTGGCGGCAATTCGTCTTCGCGCCCATCACCACACAGCGCATCCGCGTGCTGGTGAATAGCTCGGCCTACTATCTCTCGCGCATTGCCGAAGTGGAGGCCTGGACCGCATCTCAATAGTCAAGATGGCCAGGCCGTTGCAGGTGATGGGATGGATGCCCCAACCCGAAGAGGGCACCCAACCGTCAAAGTGGATAGGTCAGCAACCGCTTGATCGGTAGGAGGGACTTGCAGCCCGTCGTTCAGGCGAGCCGGTAGTCTGGCGCATGCCGGCGCAGCCACTGCTCCAGCATCATCAGGATCCAGACCATCTCGCCGTAGTAGCCGGCATGCTCCTTGAGCCGCTGGGTCAGCAGGCTTTCGACGAACTCGGTGCGCACGATGCCGCGTGCCGCCACGCCGCGCAGTGATTCCGCGGCCAGTGCGTTCAGCGCCGCGTCCTTGACGGCCCAGGGGCCGAAGGGCAGGCCGAAGCCATGCTTCTTCTTGGTCAGGATCTCGTCGGGCAGGAAGCCGCGCAGCGCCTCCTTGAAGAACCAGCGCAGCTTCAGGCCCTTGAGCTTGTAGCTGGTCGGCAGCTTCAGCGAGAAATCCAGCAGCCGCGTGTCCAGCAGCGGGAAGCCGACGTCCACACCAGCCAGGGCTGTCGTGCCGATGACCTTGGGCAGGTCGTTCTCGGCCAGCGTGTAGCGCCAGTCGAAGGCCAGCATCTGGTTGACGAGGCTGGCCTCGTGCGGGCCGGCGGCCCAGGTGGCGCGCTGGTGGTCGCGCGGTGCGCCGGTGTCCACGGCGGCCAGGAAGGCTGGCGTCAGCACCTCGCTCATGCCCAGTCGGTCCAGCAGGTTGTAGCTCTGCATGCGGTCGGGCATGGGCACGCGGGCCTGGCGGATGTAGCTGGTGCCCTTCTTGAGCAGCGGGATGTTGCCGGTGACCGGGTTGACGAACAGCGGGTTCAGCACGCCGGTGCGTAGCGGCGACGGAATCTGGCTGTAGACATGGAAGACGCGCTCCTTGGCATAGCGGGTGTTGCCGCCAAAGAGCTCGTCGCCGCCGTCGCCGGCCAGCATGCGGTGGTAGCCATCGTCATGCGCCTTGCGCGCGCAGTAGAAGGCGGGCACTGCGGAGGAATTGCCGAACGGCTGGTCGTAATGGGCGGCGACGTCGGGGATGGCCGCCACCAGATCGGCCGGTGTCACGTAGTACTCGTGATGGTCGGCGCCAAACGCCTTGGCGGCGATGCGCGCGTATTCCATCTCGTCATAGCCCTCGGCCTCGAAGCCGATGGAATAGCTGGCCGGCGCCTGGCCCGTGGCCTCGCGCAGCAGGCCGGCGACTGTGGAGCTGTCGGTGCCGCCGCTCAGGAAGCAGGCGGTCTTGCCGTCGGCGCTCAGCCTGTCCTTGACCGCCGCGCGCAGGATGCCGTGGAACTCCTCCTTCAGCGCGTCGAAGCTGGGCCGGGCCTGCTCGTCGAAGCGCGCGACCCAGTAGGGTGCGACGGTCAGCTGGCCGTTCTCGAACAGCGCGTAGTGGGCCGGCGGCAGGCGGTGGATGCCGGCGTAGATGGTGCGCGGGGACGGGATGCAGTGATGGAAGAGGTAGTTGAAGAGGGCCTGGGTATCCAGCTCGCGGATGCCGAGCTGGCGGGCCAGTTCGTCGGCCCGCGTCGCGAAGTGCAGGCGGCCGTCCCGCACGGCGTAGCACAGGCTGTGCACGGCGAAGCGATCGATGGCGAGGTAGCTGCCCCCACCGGGGAGGTCGAGCGCGACGGCGAATTCGCCGCCCACGTCGGCCGCGCAGGCGGCGCCGCGCGCGGCATAGGCTTGGCGCCAAGCGGCCAACGCATCTCCGGCGCGCGCGCTGAAGCGGGGGGAGCCGGAGGCGAACGGCGTGTCGGGCGGCAGGGCTTGGGCTTGCATGCGGGTCTTGGGGTCAGGACGCGGGATTGTCGTTGGGATGGGCAGTGCTTCGCAGTGCGTGCAGGCGCCGCCAGGCATTGCCGACGGTCTGGCGCACCAGGCCGACCAGGCCGCGCAGCGTCAAGGGGTCGTAGGCGACCAGCCCGAGGCGTTCGCGGCGCTGGCTCATCCATTCGGCCTTGTACGGGGCGTCGCCGATCAGATAGTCCACCTCCTGGACGCGCTCCAGGTCGAGCGCCTGCTCCATCAGCAGGGCGGTCAGCAGCGTGCCCGGAGCCAGCGCCTTGTAAGCCTGGTCGTAGGCCAACTTGTAGATGTTGGCACGGCCGTTGGCGATGATCCAGATCTGGGCCGCCACCGGTTTGTCGTGAAGCCAGGCCAGGCCCAGGCGCAGCCAGCCGCGGCGCGCGCACAGGCGGATCAGGCCTGGCATGAAGTCGGGGTAGGGCTCGGGCACCTTCCAGCTGTGGGCGTAGACATCGCGATAGGCGGCCAGTGCGCCTTCGAGCGCGTCGCCGTCGCGCACGACCTCCAGCCGACCGCCTTCACTCGCGAACTTCTTGCCCATGCGCTTGATCGTGCTGCGCAACTGGCCGCTGCGACCCTTTAGATAGTCGGCCCAGTTCTGGCGCACCGGCTCATACCAGTTGCCAAACGAGAAGTAGGCATGCGTGCTGAGGCCGGCAAGAGTCAAAGCCCTCTTGAGCAGCGCGAACTCTCGCGAATCCGGGTCCATCGGCGAGAAACGATAGGCGGCCGCGCCGCCGCCCGTCCGTCGCAAGGCGCGTGTCAGCGGCAGCAGATCCTCGGCCTCGACGTCGTCTTCCATCGCCAGCGCGTAGATGGCTGTGTAGAAGTTGGACAGCGCGCTGATTTCACGGCCCAGTGCCCCGCTCTGCGCGACGGTGGGCAGCACGGCCAGCACGCGCCCCTGGCGGCGCAGCACGTGGATGCGCACCTGGGCCTGCGGCTCGCTGGCATAGACGGTGTCGATCAGGTTGGCGTACCAGTCTGCACCCAGCTCGACATGGCGCTGCTCGGCCTTGTGCATCAGGGCAAGTGCATCCGCCGGCAGCTCGCGCACGTGGACGTAGGTGTCGACGCTGGCGCCGCTGCGGCTCACCATGATGTCGGTGTCCACCGGTTGGCTGGCACGACCGTGCCAGCCGCGGCTGCCGCGCCTGAGCAGGCCATAGAGGGCCGGCAGGCCGCGGTGGCGATAGACGCTCACATGGTTGATCCAGCGCTGCGACGTGGACCATGCCAGCAGGTCGGATTCGGCGTTCGTGTAGAACTCGACGCCGCCGCCTGGTGCACGCGTGAACAAGTCCTCCAGCGTGCGCAGCAGCAGGATGCGGCCGGGCGCAAAGCGCTCGAACTGCTCGTGGAAGGCCGTCTTCAGCATGACGGCCATGCCACCACTCAGCAGCAGCATGCGCGAGGCCAGCAGTTCTTCGCCCAACCAGAGTTCGTAGACCAGCGCCTCGCCGCGGGCGGCGAACTCGCGCATGACTTCGGCGTAGAAGGGCCCCTGCGGGTTGTCGCTGCTGACGGCCGTGCCTTCGCGGCCTTTCCAGCCGCTGGACTCCAGCCCCGCGTAGCGTTGCACCGCAGCCTCGATCGACTCGGGTGCGCTGGTGACGGTCAACCGTTCTCCACCTGGCTCGGATTGCAGCCGGCGCAGGTAGCGGCGCATGTTCTGGATGAGCTTGCGCGGTCGTTGAGCCCAGTAGTCATCGAAGCTGCCCTTCAGGCTGACGCTCATCGTCAGCGCATGCGGCTGGCTCTGCACGGGCAGCCTGGGCAGCTCGCGCAGGTCGCCGAAGTGCGGGTCGTTGCACAACAGGTCCAGCTCGCTCGCATAGCCGGGCAGCGCAACGAGCAGGCCGCGCAGCTCCAACCCGGCCGGGATCAGGCTGGGGCCGATCTGCGTCTGCGAGGGCAGGAAGCTGGACCAGACACCCAGGCCGCGCGTCTGGGGGTTGATGAGCAGCATGGCGACGGCCTCGCCTTCGCGGCTGGCGATGGCGAGCAGCACGCCTTGCGCCGCGAAATGGCGCAGCAGGGCATCGACGAACAAGCCATCGAGCATGCCGTGGCCGCCCATGAGCTGCCCGTTGAGGCGATCCCAGGCCTCCCGGTGGGGGCCGAGGCCTTGCACCGGGGTCAGCGTGTGGAGTTGCCAGTCCAGGCCGGGGTTCATGGGGTGTCGAGATCCAGGAAATGTGCGCCCGTCCTGGCGCAGAGACGGGCATGGTGGCGGATGCGGCCCAGCTCCGCCAGCACACGCAGGCTGGCCAGCAGGCTGCCGAGGAAGGCCTTCAGGTCGTGGTTGGCAAGCAGCTCAGCCAGCGGCTGCACGACGCCAGCGGCCAGCAGCCGCAGCAACTGGCCGGGCAGGCTGCCGCCGGGGCGCTTGAAGTCCAGCAACAGCTCCGAGCGCTTGCGCTCACCGCGGCTGCTGACCTGGCTGCCCCAGCTCTGCGGCGGCCGGGCTGCCTTGGCGCGCAGATGCACGATGCGCGCGGCCGGCAGCAGCGCTGTGTGCAGGCCGTGATGGGCGAAGCGCTCGATGAGGTCGTCGTCCTCGCCGTACATGAAGAACAGCGGGTCGAAACCGCCGACGTGGCTGAACACCCTGGCGCGCAGCATCCAGGCCGCCGCATTGATGCCGCGGATGGGGTAGTGCGGCTGCACGCGGCCGAGGCAGGCGTCGGACAGATAGCCCGGCGCATGGCGCTGCAGATAGGCGCTCTGGGTGTTCGGGTCGACTCGCCCCAGGTCGGGGCTGCACTGCAGGGGACTGACGATGTCGAAGCCCGGCTCGGCCTCCAGGAAGGCCACGAGCTGGGCTATGGCTTCGGGCGTGACGTAGGCGTCCTGGTTCAGCAGGAAGATCGCGTCGGCGCCGGCGCGCAAGGCGTGGGCGATGCCCAGGTTGTTGCCGCGGCCGAAGCCGAGGTTGGTGGCGCTTTCGATGAGCACGGCTTCGGGGAAGTCCCGGCGCACCAGGTCGCGAGTTGCATCGGTGGACGCGTTGTCGACGACGACGGCCGTGCCGGGATGGTTGCTGTCGCGCAGGGACTGCAGCGCGCCGGCAATCCAGGCGGCGCCGTTGAAGGTGACGATGACGACGAAGACCTTCATGACGCGGCCGCCGCGGCACGGCGTCGATCGAGGAAAGCGCGGATTTCCGCGTACAGCGGATGGCCAAGCAGTTTCAGTCCGACCAGCCAGATCAGCACGGTCAGGCCGGCGCAGGCCAGCAAGGCGTGGAGGGCGAGCGGTTGGCCGGCCGGGCGCAGCCAGGCCGCCACCAGGGCGGCGGGCAGCAGGCAGGCCAGGGCCAGCAGCGCATTGCGCCCCAGCTCGCGCGCAATGGCGCCGAAGTCACTGGGCAGGCAGCGTTGCTTGAAGGCATAGAAATAGGGCACGGCCACCACGGCCATCGCCAGCACGCCCAGCGCCAGCGGCTCCAGCGCCCGCCAATGCCAGATGACGGCGATCAGCAGCAGCGCCTTGACCGGCTGGATGATGAGGTCAGCCAGCGCCACCAGCTTGGCATGGCCAGCGGCCAACATCAGCGTCGGGATCAGGCTGTTCAGCACGCTGACCGCGCCGGCGGCGCAATAGATGGGCACCAGGGGCGCCGACGCATCCCATTGCGAGCCGAACATCAGCCGCAGCACCTCGAGCGCGAACAGGCCGACGAAGCCGTAAAACGGCCAGGCGACGGCGCTGACAGCCCCCAGGCTCTGCACGAAGCGCTGCTCCAGCCGCTCATCGTCGCGGTGGGCTTGGGCGAAGGCCGGGTAGGCGACCGAACGCACCGTGCCCATGATGTCGCGGTGGAAGAGGTTCATCAGGCCTTGCGCGCGGCTCGCGATGGCCACCTGGCCGAAGTCCAGCAGCTTGCCCACGGCCAGGTCGTTGATGTCCATGGACACCGAGGTGACGACATTGGCTGCCGTGACCGGGCCGCCGAAGCGCAGGATCTCGCGCCAGCGGTGCAGCTGTGGCCGGGCGAGCCGCCCCCAGGCGCCGGCCAGGCTGACACCCAGCGCGGTAATGAGGCTGGCGCCGACGTCGCCCCAGGCCAGGCTGGCCGCGCCCACGCCGGCCCAGGCCAGGCCCAGCGTCGTGAAGGTGCCGACGACCGCGGCGGCGACGTTGACGCGCATCAGCACGTCGAAACGCATGTCGCGCCGCAGCAGCGCGATCGAGATCGAGTTGAAGGGCAGGATCAGGAAGTTGATGGAGATGATTCGCACAATGTGCGTCAGGCTCGCGTCGCCATAGAACTCGCCGATCCACGGCGCCACGGCGTGGATGCCGGCAAACAGGCCGCCGCCGAGCAGCAGCGAGGTGCCCAAGGCGCTGCCGACATCCTCAGGGCCCAGGTCCTTGCGCTGGATCAGGTAGTTGGCGAGGCCGAAGTCGCGCACGACCTGGGCCATGCTGATCAGCGCCATCGACACCGAGTACAGGCCGATCTGTTGCGGCGTCAGCAGGCGTGCCAGCAGCGTGAACGACAGCAGCTGCAGGCCGATCAGCAGATAGCGCTCCAGGAAGGCGAAGCCGAGCGAGCGGCGGACCGTGTTCATCAATACAGGCCCTGCTTCTTCTGCGAGTGGCGTTCCACCCAGGCAGAGTAGGTCGCCGGAGACCAGTGCGACCGCCAGCGGCTGTCCACGCGACCCCAGCAGCGCAGCAGGCGCAGTTCGCGCGCAAAACGCTCGGCCACGGGTTCGCGCCGCAACGGCCCGAGCAGCCAGCCGATGCCGTCCTGCAGCAGCTGCAGGTATTGCCACAGCGGCACGCCGGCGAACTCGCGGCTGCCGGGCGGCCACCAGGACGACAGGCCGGCCTTGAAGGCCCAGCGGCGGAAATAGCGGCGCGTCAGCACGGCCGCGTCGACGGGCGCAGTAATGCACAGCGACGGCTCATAGGTCACCGCCTCGCCGCGCGCCTGGCAGCGCTGGCCGAACTCGAGGTCCATGTGCCGGAAGTGCAGTTCGGAGAACAGGCCGACGCGATCGAACAGCGCTGCGCGCGCCACCAGGTTCGCGCCGGCCGGTGCGTACTCCGGCGGGGTCGGCGCGATGCGCTCAGGCCCGAGGTCGGCGCCGCCGACCACCGCGGCCATGCTGTCGTGATACCAGGCGGGCCGGCCACCGGGGGGCCATTGCAACTCCGTGCGTCCGCCGGCCAGGGCCGGGCCATCGGCGTCGAACACGGCGGCGATGTTCTCCAGCCAGTCCACGGGGAAGAGGATGTCGTCGTCGGTGAAGGCCAGCACATCGCAGCCCAGTTCGCGGGCGCGGCGGATGCCGGCGTTCAGCGCGAACTGCTTGCCCTGGCGGGGCTCGAACAGCACATGCAGGCGGCCCAGCGGCCAGCCCGGTTGCAGGGCCTGGAGTCGCGCCTGCGTGTCGTCGGTCGAGTTGTTGTCCACCACCAGCACTTCGACGGCCGTGTCGGCCGGCGCGTGCATGGCGCCGAGCGAGGCCAGCGTGGTCGCGAGCAGGGCGGCCCGGTTCCAGGTGCAGACGATGACGGCCAGCCGCTTCATCGCTGGGCGGCCACGCGGCGGTAAACCTCCAGATGGCGGCGCCAGCTCTCGCCCCAGCGAAAGCCCTGGGCCCAGGCGGCGGCACGGGCCGCCTTGTCGGCACGTGCCTCGGGAGGCAGCGTCGCGGCGTCGTTCAGCGCGGCAGCCCAGGCCGCCAGGTCCTCGGCCGGCACCAGCGTCGTCAACGGCCCGACCAGTTCGGCCAGGCTGCCCAGCGGGCTGAAGATGACGGGCGTGCCGGCGGCCTGGGCCTCGACGGCCGGGAAGCCGAAGCCCTCGTAGAGCGTTGGGTAGAGCACGGCGACGGCGTCGCGGTAGAGGGCCTGCAGTTCGGCGTCGGACAGGAACTCGGCAAATACGACCCGGCCCTGCAGCTCGTGGGGCAGGGCCTTGCGCGCGGCCTCGCGGGCGTCGGCGCCAAAGCCGCAGGCGACGAGTTTCAGCGTCGCATCGGGCTGGGCGGCCAGCGTCTGCAGGGCCCAGTCGAAGCGCTTGCGCTGCATCGGCCCACCGAGATAGACGGCGAAGCGCGCGCCGGCCAGGGCCGCCGTCAGCGTGGCCGGCAACGTGCTGATGGGGGGCTCGAAATAGGCCTCTTCAATGCCGTGCGGGATGACGGTCAGCTTGGCCTCGAGCTCGGGCCAGCGCGCCAGGATGTCGCGCTTGGACGACTCGCTGATCGTCACGACGGCCGCGCATCGCCGGAAGGCCGCCGGCATCAGCCGGTGCCAATACCAGTGCTGCCAGCGCGTGTCGGTCTCCATCTCCCAGGGGATGGTGTCGTGGATGGTGACGACGGCCGGGCAGGGCTGCCACCAGGCCATGGTGTTCTCGGCCCAGTGCAGCACGTCCAGGTGGTGCTGACCCGTGCGGCGCGGCATGCCGACCTGCTCCCACAGCGAGAAGCGGTCGCCGGGGAAATCGAAGATGTCGGCCTGCACCTGTTGCTCGCGCGGCAGGTGCATGGGGCGGCGCGCGTCCTGCGCGAACAGCGTCCAGGCCACGCCGTCCTCGGGCCGGGCCTGGCTGCACATCTCGAGCAGGTATTTGCCCATGCCGCGCAGATGCGCGGTGTTGAGGCTGGTAGCGCTGATGCCGACCCGCAGGCGTTCAGTCATTCGGCACCCAGCGGCGGAACAGCGATTTGCCCATCTTGGTCAGCGTGTGGCCGCGATCGGGGCCGCTGCGCAGCAGGCCGGCAAAGGTCTTCAGGCCCAGCGACAGATCGCCCTTGGCGGTGTGCGCGTCGGCGAAATTGCACCAGCCCTTGTGCTGGAAGCGCCGCAGCGCGACGGGGTCCACGTCGTGCCCGGCTGGCGAACTCATGCCGAAGCGCCGGATCAGCTCGGCGCGCATCAGCTCGGTGGTGTTGGTGGCCGGGATGCGGCGCGACAGCGAGACGGGATGCTGGCGGTACAGCACGTAGGACTCGGCCAGGCGTATGAAGCGGTGCTGGGTGCTGGCGCGCACCAGGTATTCCCAGTCGTCAGTCTGCTGGTTGTCCGTCAGGAAGCCGCCCATGCGATCCCAGGCGCTGCGCCGCCAGATGACCGAGGAGGGCAGGGCGTAGTTGTCGAGCACCAGCACGGGGTAGATCCAGCCGGACCGCGACTCATCGATGGTGCCCTGCCGGGTTTGCCTGAAATAGTCGGGCCGGGGCTCGCCATGCCAGACGTCGAATGCCGAGTAGCAGAAGTCGTGATCCGGCCTGGCCTGCAAGGCCTGCAGTTGCAGGCGCAGCTTTTCCGGGTGCCAGAGGTCGTCGGCATCCAGCAGCGCGACGAATTCCGAATCCGTTTCGGCCATGCCGCGATTGCGCGAGCGCGACATGCCGCGGTTTTCCTGCGAGATGACGCGCACGCGGGCGTCGTCCAGGGCGGCATTCGCGGCCGTTGCATCCTTGGAGCCGTCGTCGATGACGGTCACCTGCAGATCGGGGAAGGTCTGGCCCAGTGCCGAGCGGACGGTGTCGGCAATGAAGGCCTCGGCGTTGTAGGCAGGGATGACGATGTTGACGCGCGGCATGAGGCTCAGCGGGAGGTCTGCGAGGGAGTCGAGGCGGCCTGAGTGGCAGACGCAGCGGACGCGGCGGCGTCGGGGCCCTCGGTCGGCTCGGGATCCTTCCAGCGGCCGACCGAATTCAGTCGGTCGCGCAGCTCCGGCCTTGTCATGCCCATGGCCATGGCGCGGTGCGCCTGGGCCAATGCCTTGTCGTAGTCCTTCATGTCGAAATACAGCAAGCCCGCGTTGAATTGCGTCAGCGGGTTGTCGCCGGCCTGCTCCACCACGTAATCGAGAGACTTGCGCGCGTCGTCCATGCGATTGCGCCGGATCAGATAGCTCACGTAGAACATCCGGAACACCAGGTCGTTCGGTACGAAAGCCATGCCGCGGGCGTAATAGCACTCGACGGTCATGTCTGTGCCTTTGGCGGGATCCGATTTCTCCTTTTCCGCCAGGCGTTCGACGGACTGGATGGCGCGTGGATGGTTGGGAAATACCGCCAGCGTGTATCCGATGTCGTTGCCGAATGGGCCGGTAGCACCTCGGGTCAACGTCTCGACGCCATGCGTGAAATGCGCAATCTCGACGATGTAGCGCTGCGACTGGTGGGCCGTGCGGTAATCGAAGGGTCCATAGGTGTTGTGCGTTTCGCCACAGCCAGGCGGCGCCAGCGCCGGGCGCTGCATCTGCGCGGAAACCGGCAGCGTGGCCAGCGCAACGGTCAGGGCCAGCAGTGCTCGGCCGGCGCAGTTCATGGGGTTCAGATTGCTAGGCATCGCGTCCTCAACCAGTCCAAACAGATGCGACATTGGGAGTCCTGGTCCTGTATCGCCGAAAACGTGTGATCGGCCGTGGGCATGTCGTGCAGATCCAGCGTCGGGCGCACGAGCAGACCCTGCCAGGCCGCCGAGGACCGGGCAAAACCAACGAACTCCCGGGCAGTGTAGTCATCGCCGCTGAGGATCAGCAGCACCGGTCCGTTGAAAGCGCGCAGGCCGGCGGCCATGCGATCCTGGAAGCTGCGCGAGTCGGTCTTGGCCTTGCCGGCGCCGCGGGCCAGGCGCAGGTTGCCGCCCAGGGTGCGCAACGCCGTCAGGCCCACGCCACCGCGCAGCAGCTTGAGCCAGAAGCCCTTCTCGCGCAGCCGGCGCCAGTAGTAGTGCTTGACATGGGTCTGCGCCAGCGTCGCGGCGGAGCGGGCCCAGGGATTGAGCAGGGCCACGCCGGCGACGCGCGGGTCGCCGGTCGATTCCAGGTAGAGCAGGGCGGCTGAGGCCGCGTCGCACAGGCCCCAGAGCACCACACGCTTGAGGGCCGGGCGGGCCGCCAGCAGCGCGGCGATGGCCGCGGCGATGTCGGCGTCGACGCCGAGGAAATCGCGCGCTTCTCCGGGGCTGTCCCCCATGCTGCGGTAGTCGAAGCGCAGAGCGGCAACGCCGTGGTTCGCCAGATGCCGGGCCAGCAGCGTGAACTGGCGATGGCTTCCGACGCGGTACTGGGGGCCGCCGACGACGATGACCACGCCCACCTCGGCGGGTGCGGTGTTCGCCGGTTCGGCCAGGATGCCGATGAGGCGCTCGCCCTCGCAGTCGAAGTTCAGCACCGATTCCTTCATGACAAGGCCTCCGCGGTGCGGGCAATCAACTCGGGCGCCAGCTCGATTTCACTGGTGGCCCAGAAGCCCGGCCCCTGCACGATCTGCGGGCGAACCGCCCAGCCGGCGTCCTGCCAGGCCTTGACGGCCTGTTCGCTGACGGGCGTCAGCACGGCGTCCTCGCGGGTGCTGAGCTCCAGCCATTCGACGCGGCCGGGCGTGCCGGCGGGCGCGAGTTTGGCGGCTTCCAGCCCGAGGGCGAGTGGCGCGCCCAGCCGGTAGCCGGCGACCTCGACCGGGCGGCCCGCGGCCAGTTCGGTTTTCATCTGGTCCATCTGGCCCTTGTTCGCACCGTTGGCCATCTCGGCGGCCAGCCTCAGGCGCAGGAACTGCTGCAGTGCCAGCTTGCCATTCGTCATCGGCTGCCAGAACAGGTAGTTCACCGGCCGGCCCCAGTCGGCGGCGGCAAGCAGGCAGCCGGCGCGCAGGCCCCAGATCCACAGCGGTGCCTGAACCGAGTCAGGCACGCGGGCATCCAGGCATTCCAGGCCCAGACGCACATCGGCCTGCCAATCGGCCCAGCCCGCATCGCCAAAGTCGGCGGAGGAGTCGCCGCAGCCGCGCAGGTCGATCTGCAAGACCGCGTGGCCTGCCTGGGCCAGCGCGCGGCAGGCCAGGGTGGCCATGCGGCGCGACTTGTTCATCTCCTCGGCGAAGGGATGCAGATAGAGCACCCGGCTGCGTGGTGTACCTGCCGGCGCATGGAACAGGCACAGCCGCTGCTCGCCGCCGGCTGGCAGGAAGAAGGCGTCGATTGAGGCTTTCAAGCTGCGCGGGTCTTGCTGCGGTTGAGCCAGTCCTGCAGCGCCTTGAGCCAGGCCCACCGGTAGGCGGTCAGGTGGAAAAGCTGGCGGCTGTTGTCGGTCCAGCGCGTATGCCACTCCATCACGCGGCCAAAGAACTCGATGCGCTTGAAGCGGCCTTCGTCGAAAAGAGCTTTGAACTCCTCAGCGCGCATCAGCGTCGACGGGGACACCGCCTGGTGGGCCTGCTGATAGGCTGTCTTCAGGATCACCAGGCAGTCGTCCTGGTGCACGCACAAGTCCATCGCGACGACTTCGTCGCCGAACCAGTAGCGGTAGATCCGGGCCCGCCCGGCTGCTGCTGCGCTTTCCAACGCCTGGCGGTAGAAGTGCCCCTGGATGCCGTCCACGGAAATGGCGGTGCCGAGCTCGGCCTTCCAGCCGCTGCTTTCCAGCGTGCCGTACTGTTCGATGGCCAGTGCGACCGGTCCGG
The DNA here is from genome assembly GCF_054049255.1 of Roseateles sp. P5_E4. Lineage (NCBI taxonomy): Bacteria > Pseudomonadati > Pseudomonadota > Betaproteobacteria > Burkholderiales > Sphaerotilaceae > Roseateles > Roseateles sp. P5_E4. Next base: position 13,884 of record NZ_JBFUMS010000015.1, read on the forward strand.
GCGTGTCGATCATCTCCAGCCGCGGCGTCACACCGGTGGCCTCGACCTTCTTCAGCTGCTTGCGGGTGTTCTGGCGCAGGTTCTTGCCGCGGCCCTCCCAGTAGGCCTCGAAACCGGTCTCGACGTCGACCCAGGCCGTGTCGATGTAGTGCTGGTGGCGCAGCCGCGCGCTGTTGAAAGGCCCGACGTGGGCCAGCGAGTCCAGTTGCGTCAGCCCGACGGTCAAGGCCAGGCCGGGCAGCGCCCGCAGCAGGGACTGCAGAGACGCCTCCAGGCTTTCGTCCTCCGGCAGCAGCACGGGTCCCAGCGGCAGCTGGGACGGCTGGAAGCTGTTCCAGCGACCCTGGCCCTGGGGCTGGATCAGCAGCGCCGCCGTCCAGCCCGTGCCGTCCTCGCGATAGGCGAGCAGCTCTCTACCCTGGCCGAACTGGTCCAGCAAGCACAGCAGGAAATCGCTGCGCAGGAAGGCATGCGGCAACGCCTTCGCCTGCAGTGCATCCCACTGTGTGGCCAGGGCGGCCAACTGCTTTGCCGGAACGAGTTTCCAGTCCATCTTTGAAGTTGTTTTCAAGGCAATCAACTCTTGCGGTAGGTGAGGAGAGAGTCGATCACCCAGTGTCGGTCCTGGTCGCTCATGTCTTGATGGCAATGCAACTGCAGTACGTGGCGGGACCAGGTTTTTCCTTGATCACCGGCCAGATCCGGCACTCCTGGCCACAGCCAGTCCCAGCGCGATACGGGCACGCCGAGCGCTCTCAAGGCCTGGTAGACGGCGTCCGGCTCGTCCACCCACAACGGGAAGACGTAGGGTGCGCTGCCCTCGGGCAAGGCCGGGAACAGGGGATGCATGCCCGCCTGGTTGGCCAGCGCCTGGGCCAGCGCGCGGTAGTGCTGCTGCCGCCTGGCGACGACGCGACCGCGGGACGTCAACAACGCCGCGCGCCTGGCAGCGCGCGTCGGTGCGCGATGGCACAGCGCCACGTCGATGCGTGCATAGTCGCCCGCTGGATCAAATTGGGCAGCTTGAGGCGCTGCACTGGGCGCCGGCGCGCTGCCACCGCGCAGCAACTGCTTGAGAGCCAGCAGCGGGCTCGCCCAGAGGCGCCAGTGCCCCAGGCGGCCATGGCGCGCACTGATTTCCAGATCGTCCAGCGACGCCTTCAGCTGGCCCTTCAGGCCCACGGGCGTCAGCGGCGCCACCGGCCGGGCCGGCTGCCGGACCAGCAGCAGGCCGCCGTCCTGCGCCGCGAAGAACTTGGGCAGGCTGGCAATGACCACATCGCCCAGCGCGCCCACGGCGCCCCCTTCACCCTGGCCGAACATGGCGTGCGCGCAGTCCTCCAGCATCAGCACGCCGCGGCGCTGGCACCAGGCGTGCACATCGCGCAGATCCAGCGGCAGGCCGAAGAAATGGGCGACGCACAGCACGCGCGTATCGGCGGGTGCATGCTGCTCCAGCCAGTCCAGGTTGGGGCGGCCATCCGCGTCGATGGGATAGAAACCCAGCTGATGCCCCAGCGTCAGCACCGGCGACACCATGGTGGGGCAGTGGTAGCTGGGCACCAGCACGCGCTGCTCCGGCGTGAGCGCCAGGCTCTCCAGGCCAAGCAGAATGGCTGCACGGCCGCTGCTGGTCAGCAGCGCTCCCGGCCGGTCAAGCAGGCAGGGCAGCGTCTGGGCCTCTGCGTCGACCTGCCTGTTGTGCGGTCCCGGCACCGGGTGCCGGGGCGCCAAGCGAGGCGTGAGGTCGACGTTCATTCGCGAATTTGATTCGGTCAGAGCCGGGCGGCGACGAAGTCCGCCAGCGAGCCCACGGTGGCAAAGGTGTCGCCGTCGATGTCGTCATCGTCGACGGCGAGACCGAGTTGCTCCTCCAGTGCGGTGATCAGGCTGACCACGGCCATCGAGTCCAGCTCGGGCAGGGCGCCGAGCAGGGCGGTGTCGCGGGTGAAGGTCTGGGCGCGGCCGTTCAGGCTCAGCACCTCGTCGAGAAGCCTCAGCACATGGCTGAGAACCTGATCTTTGTCCATTGGGAGCTTCCAAAAAGCAGCCGCGCAGTTTAGCCGTCCTCCCCCCCTTGCTCCCGGGGCGCTCACCCCTTGGCTCAAGGGTCGCGTGAGATACTTTTTTCATGCCCGAATCGACCCTGTTGCACGAGTTGGTGGCCGTTGCCGCCGAGCGCACGCCCGACGCCCCGGCCCTGACCTATGGTGCGGCGACGCTGAGCTATGGCGAACTGGATGCCGCCGTGCGCGGCTTTGCCAGCGGCCTGATGCAACTGGGCCTGGCCCGTGGCGAACGGGTCGCCATCTACCTGGAAAAGCGCTTCGAGACCGTCGTCGCCAGCTTTGGCGCGCCCGCTGCCGGTGGCGTTTTCGTACCGCTGAACCCTTTGCTCAAGCCCGATCAGGTCGGTTTCATCCTGCAGGACTGTGATGTACGGGTGCTCGTCACATCGCCCGAGCGCCTGGCGCAACTGGGTGACGTGCTGACGCAATGCCCATCGCTGCGCCATGTCGTGCTGACCAGCGGTGCGGGCTCGGCACCGGTGCCGGTGCATGACTGGGCTGCGCTGCTGCAAAGCCCAGCGCATGCCGGCCATCGCGTCATCGACACCGACATGACGGCCATCCTCTACACCTCGGGCTCCACCGGGCGGCCCAAGGGCGTCGTGCTGTCCCACCGCAACATGGTGGCGGGCGGCAAGAGCGTGGCGAGCTACCTGGAAAACCGTGCCAGTGACACCCTGCTGGCCGCGCTGCCGCTGTCCTTCGACGCCGGTTTCAGCCAGCTGACCACGGCCTTCCACAGCGGCGCCCGCGTCGTGCTGCTGAACTACCTGCTGCCCAAGGACGTGCTCAAGGCCATGGAGCGCGAGAAGGTCACGGGCCTCACTGCCGTGCCGCCGCTGTACATCCAGCTGACCCAGCTCGAATGGCCGGCCGCCATCGACGCCAACCTGCGCTATTTCGCCAACACCGGCGGCCGCATGCCGCGGGCGACGCTGGACCTGCTGCGCGCCAAGGCGCCATCCGCCCAGCCCTTCCTGATGTACGGCCTGACCGAGGCCTTCCGCTCGACCTATCTGCCGCCGGGCGAGGTGGACCGCCGGCCGGACTCCATCGGCAAGGCCATCCCCAACGCCGAGATCCTGGTGCTGCGCGAGGATGGCAGCGAATGCGCGCCAGACGAGCCGGGCGAGCTGGTGCACCGCGGTGCGCTCGTCGGCCTGGGTTACTGGAACGACGCCGAGAAGACGGCCGAGCGCTACAAGCCGCTCCCGGTCGGCGTGGGCGGGCGCGAAGGCGGCCTGCAGTTGCCGGAGTTCGCGGTGTTCTCTGGTGACACAGTCAAGCGCGACGCCGAAGGCTTCCTGTACTTCGTCGGCCGCCGTGACGAGATGATGAAGACTTCAGGCTATCGCGTCAGCCCGACCGAGGTCGAGGAAGTGCTGTACGCCACCGGCCTGGTGGGTGAATGCGTGGCTTTCGGCGTCTATCACGACACCCTCGGCCAGGCCATCCAGGTCATCGCAACACCGCCGGAAGGCGCTTCCGAGCTGGATCTGGCTGCGCTGACTGCCGCTTGCAAGGCGCGCATGCCCGCCTACATGGTGCCGCACGGTGTCGATGTCCGTTCGGGCCCGCTGCCGCGCAACCCCAACGGCAAGATCGATCGCAAAACCCTCTCGACCGACTGGCTTGAACAGCACGCTGCATGAGCGATCCCATCCCCCAGAAGCGTGCCCTTGAGCATGCCCCCGTGCTCTTCCCCCGCGATGCCAACGGCGAACTGCTGGTCGGCGGCCAGCGCCTGTCCGTGCTCGCCGAGCGAGTCGGCCAGACGCCGTTTTACGCCTACGACCGCGGGCTGCTGAAAGCCCGCGTCGCCGAGTTGCGCGCGGCTCTGCCCTTGGGGCTAGAACTGCACTATGCGATGAAGGCCAACCCGATGCCGGCGCTGGTGCAGCTGATGGCCGGCTTGGTGGACGGTATCGACGTGGCCTCGGCGGGCGAACTGCAGGTGGCGCTGAACGCCGGTGCCGACCCGCACGAGGTCAGCTTTGCCGGCCCCGGCAAGCGCGACATCGAGCTGGGCCAGGCCGTCGCGGCCGGCGTGCTCGTCAATGTCGAGTCGGTGCGCGAACTGGTGCCGCTGGCCCGTGCCTCGCAGCGCCTGGGCCTGCCAGCCCGCGTCGCGCTGCGCGTGAACCCCGACTTCGAGCTCAAGGGCTCGGGCATGCGCATGAGCGGCGGCCCCAAGCAGTTCGGTATCGACGCCGAGGCTCTGCCCGAGGTGCTGGCTGAGGTGGGCCGGCTGAGCAGTGATGGCCTGGCCTTCGAGGGCTTCCATCTGTTCGCCGGGTCGCAGAACCTCAAGGCCGAGGCCATCTGCGAGGCCCAGCTCAAGAGCTACGAACTGGCCCTGCGCCTGGCCGAGGCCGCGCCGTCGCCCGTCAAGTTCCTGAACCTGGGGGGGGGCTTTGGCATCCCGTATTTCCCAGGCGAATCGCGGCTCGATCTGGCACCCATCGCCGGCAACCTTGCCGGGCTGCAAGCACGCGCCAAGACCGACCTGCCGCTGGCCAAGCTCGTCGTCGAGCTGGGTCGTTACTTCGTCGGCGAGGCCGGCGTCTATGTCAGCCGCGTCGTTGACCGCAAGATCTCGCGCGGCCAGGTCTTCCTGGTGGCGGATGGCGGCCTGCACCACCACTTGTCGGCCTCGGGCAACTTCGGCCAGGTGCTGCGCAAGAACTACCCGGCGTCCGTCGAACCCCAGGGCCGCAGCGAATCAGCGACCGAGCCGGCCAGCGTCGTCGGCCCGTTGTGCACGCCGCTGGACCTGCTGGCCGACCGCATGGACATGGCCAAGGGCGAGATCGGCGACCTCGCGGTCGTCTACCAGAGCGGCGCCTATGGCCGCAGCGCCAGCCCCGAAGGCTTCCTGGGCCACCCGGCCTGCGTGGAAGTGCTCGTCTAAACGTGCAGCCCAGGCCCTGGCCCATCGTGCGTGGTCGCCAATCGGGTCAATGCCCCGCGGGTCTGTCGGCATCCGGCTGCAACGCCGGAGTCGCCAGCCGGAACGCGTCAAGCCCGGCGCAGGCTTGGTCGATGCCTGCCAGGCGCGGCCAGCGATCGATGTCGACCTTGAAGCGCCGCGCACTTTCAATCTGCGGCACCAAGTAGACGTCAGCCAGCGTCGGCGTGTCACCGTAGGAAAACGGTCCACTGCGGCCGTGCGACGCCACCAGTGCATCGAACGCGTCGAATCCCGCTGCAATCCAGGTGCCACACCACTCGTTCACCGCCGCATCGTCGGCACCAAAGCTGCGGCGCAGTGTTTCCAGAATTCGCCGGTTGTTGACCGGGTGGATATCGCAGCCAACGACGGCCGCGAGCGCTCGAACCGTCGTTCGCGCCTGGGCGTCTTCGGGCAGAAATGCTGGCTTGGGAAAGCACTCCTCCAGCCACTCGATGATGGCGGGGGTTTGCGTCATCACCGTTGCGCCGGTATCGAGGCTTGGCACCAACTGCTGCGGATTGATTTGCCTGTACTCGGCCGTCATGTGTCGCTCGGTGCGCAGGTCGATGGGCACCTGTTCGTAGGCGATGCCCTTGAGGTTCAAGGCGATGCGCAGGCGGTGCGAGGTGCCGCTGCGGAAGAAACCGTAGAGCTTCATGCTCAGACTCCCAGATACTGGTGGATCAGGTGCGGCTGACTGCGGATGGCATCGGAATCTCCGCTCCAGACGACACGGCCCTTCTCAACGACGTAGTGGCGGTCCGCCAGGTCCAGCAGTCGGTTGATGTTCTTGTCGATGATGATCAGGGCGAGGCCTTCCGCCTTCAGCTGCCGGATGGTTCGCCAGATCTCGTCGCGGATGACCGGTGCCAGGCCTTCGGTGGCCTCGTCCAGCACCACCAGGCGCGGGTTGGTCATCAGCGCCCGACCAATGGCCAGCATCTGTTGCTCGCCGCCCGAAAGCTGCGAGCCGAGGTTGGTGCGGCGCTCCTTCAGCCGAGGGAACAGCGCGTAGATGCCGTCCAGCGTCCATGCCTTCGCCGGCCCTGAGGCCGCAGGCCCTCGGGCGGTCGCCACGAGGTTCTCCTCGACCGACAGTTCCGTGAAGATCTGCCGGCCCTCAGGCACCAGTGCCAGGCCTTGCCGGGCGATGCGATGGGGCGCCCGGCCATTGGCCCGTTCGCCGGCCACGGTGATGTCGCCGGCGAGGCAGGGCAGCATGCCGAACAGGCATTTGACGGTGGTGGACCTGCCCATGCCATTGCGGCCCAGCAAGGTGACGACCTCGCCCGGCCGGACGTCGAAGCTCATGTCGAAGAGCACCTGGGCACGGCCGTATCCGGCCTGCAGGCCGCGGACGGACAGATACGGCTCGCGTTCATTCATACCGTCTCCTCGCCCAGGTACACGGCGCGCACCTCGGGGTGATTGCGGATCTCGTCCGGCGTCCCCGTGAACATCACGCGGCCATAGACCAGCACGGAGATGCGGTCCGCCAGCGAGAACACGGCGTTCATGTCGTGCTCGACCAGGACGATGGTGTAGCGACCTTTCAGCTGCTGCAGCAGTGCCGTGACGGCGATGGATTCCTGCGCGCTCATGCCGGCCATCGGTTCGTCCAGCAGCAGCAGGGAGGGCTGGGCCGCCAAGGCCATCGCCAGTTCCAGCTGGCGACGCTGGCCGTAGGCGAGTTCGCCGGCCAGCGAACCGTGCTGAGCCGACAGCCCGGACAGGCCGATGGCCTCCTCGGCGGCGGTGCGCGCGGCCACGTCATCGAGCAGTGGACGCCAGAAGCGCCAGGGCTGGCGCGCAACGGCCATTGCCGCCAGCGTCGCGTTCTCGAGCACGGTGAATTCCTCGAAAATCGACGTGATCTGGTAGGAGCGCAGCAGCCCGGCGCGCGCCCGGCGGTCCATGCTGTGCCCGGTGACGTCGCGCCCGTCGAAATGCACGCGGCCTTTAAGCGGGCGCAACTCGCCACTGAGCTGGTTGATCAGCGTCGTCTTGCCGGCGCCATTGGGCCCGATGACGGCGTGCAACTCGCCGGGCCGGATGTCCAGCGACACGCTGTCGGTCACCAGCAGCGAGCCGTAGCGCATCACCAGGCCATCTGTTCTGAGTGCGGCGGCGGCCATCACGCATGCCCTTTCTGGATGGCCTGAACGACCGGGCCGGTCGCGGCCGGTTTGTGCAGGCGCTGCAGCAGGCCGGTGAGCCCTCCACGCCCCAGCAAGGCCATCAGCACGATGAGCGGGCCGAAGACGATCATCCAGTGCTCGGTATAGCCCTTGAGCAACTCCTCCACGCCCAGGAAGACCACCGCGCCCAGCACGGGGCCGAACACCGTGCCCATGCCGCCCAGCACCACCATGACGATCAGGTCGCCGGAGACCGTCCAGGCCATCGTGCTTGGCGAGGCATAGGCGTTCATGTTCGCCAGCAGCATGCCGGCGAGCCCGCAAATGGCGCCCGACAGCACGAAGGCGGCCAGCTGCACGCGGCGAGGCGCCAGGCCGATGGCCTGCACCCGGCGTGCGTTCTGGCGCGCGCCACGCAAGGCCATGCCGAAGGGCGACAGGCGCAGCCTGGCCACCCACAGGGTCAACAGCGCCAACAGCATCCAGGCCGTGCCGTAGAGCACCGGCGAAGCACCGAGATCGATGCCGGCGCCGAAGCGGCTGGTCGTCGCGATGGCCAGGCCATCGTCGCCGCCGTACTGCTTCAGGCTGACCAGCAGGAAGTAGCCCATCTGCGCGAAGGCCAGCGTGATCATGATGAAGGACATGCCCGAGGTCCTCAGGCTGATGGCGCCGACAGCCAGCGCGACGAGGCTGCAGACGCCCAGGCTGATCAACAGATGCACCCAGCCGCTGTCGATGCCATGCGCCGCGGGCAACGCCACGGCATAGCTGCCCAGGCCGAGGAACAGCGCATGGCCGAAGCTGACCAGCCCGCCGAAACCCAGCGCCACGTTGAGCGCCGAGGCGGCGATGGCGTAGATGAGGATGCGTGTGAAAAAGGAGATCCAGAACGGCTGGCCCGTTGCCTGGGCAACGAAAGGCACGGCCAGCAGACCCGCGAACAGAACCAGCGGAACCAGCGTTGCCGGCCGCAAATAGGCAGTGGACATCATCACTCTCCGATCAGGCGCGTCGAGCCGGGAACAGCCCCTGCGGCTTCAATGCAAGCACCAGGGCCATCAACAGGTAGACGCTCATGGACGCGAGCGCCGGGCCGGCCGCATCGGCGATGGAACGTTCGGCGATCTGGCGCAGCAGCAACGGCAGCAGCACGCGGCCGAAGGTGTCGACCACGCCGACGATCATGGCCGCGTAGAGGGCGCCCTTCACCGAGCCGATGCCGCCGATGACGATGACGACCAGGGTGGTGATGAGCACGGGCTCGCCCATGCCCGACTGCACCGAAAGCACCGGCCCTGCCATGGCACCCGCCAACCCGGCCAACGCAGCGCCCAGCCCGAACAGCACCGCGTTGAGCAAGCCGATGTTGACGCCGAGCGCGGACACCAGCTGCGGGTACTGCGCGCCGGCGCGTATCAGCATGCCCAGGCGCGTCTTGTGGATCACAAGGTGCGACCCCACGGCCACGGCCAACCCGACCGCGATGATCGCGAAACGGTAGGCGGGATAGGTGAAGCCGAACAGGTTCACGGTGCCCTCAAGCACCTGCGGCACCTGGACGAAGAGCGGCTGCGGCCCCCAGACCATGCGCACCAGCTCGTTGAAGAACATCACGAGGCCGAAGGTCGCCAGCACGTGGTCGAGGTGGTCGCGTCGGTACAGGCGCGAGACGATCACCACCTCAAGCGCAATGCCGACCACCAGCGCCCCACCGGCCGCCGCCAGCAGCGCCAGCGCGAAGGAATCGGTGGCGCCGTAGGCCAGCGCGCCGGCATAGGCGCCGAGCATGTAGAGCGAGCCGTGCGCCAGGTTGACGAAGCTCATGATGCCGAACACCAGCGTCAGGCCGGCGGCCAGCAGGAAGAGCAGCACCCCGTACTGCAGCCCATTGAGCAGCTGCGCCAGCAGCAGCGTGGCATTCATGCCCGCCTCCTCAAGGCAGCGGGCACTGCTGCCCGTACGGGTCGGCGTGAGCGCTCAGCGGCGTGCCGACCAGGCGCGTCGCGATCTTGCCCGCGTCGCGCCAGGTCTCGAAGGCGTAGTAGTTCTGCACCGGCATGTTGTTCTTGCCGAAGCGGAACGGGCCGCGCACCGACTTGAACTCGCTGCCCGCCGCCTTGACCGCCGCGGCCAGCTTCTTGGGGTCGCCGCCTGACTTGCGCAGGGCTGCATCGAGCAGCTGGGCCGCGTCATAGCCGGTGGCGGCATACAGGCTGGGCGTGCGCTTGTACTTGGCCTGGAAGGCGGCGACGAAGGCCTTGTTCTCGGGGCTGTCCAGCGATGCGTCGTACGTGGCGCCGCTGATGGTGCCGACCGCCGCGTCGCGCAGCGACGGCAGGGTGGTGCCGTCCACGGTGAACACCGAGTACAGCGGCAGCTTGCCCATCAGGCCGGCCTGGCTCATCTGCTTGACGAAGTTGATGCCCATGCCGCCGGGGTAGAAGACGAACACCGCGTCCGGCGCCGCCGCCTGAAGCTGCGCGATCTCGGCCGAGTAGTCGGGCTGGTTGACCTGGGTGAACACCTCGTCGACCACCTGGCCCTTGTAGTAGCGCTTGAAGCCGGCCAGCATGTCCTTGCCGGCCTGGTAGTTGGGGGCCATCAGGTAGACGCGCTTGATGCCCTTGTCCTGGGCGAACTTGCCCATGGCTTCGGCGGAGCCGTCGTTCTGCCAGGCCATCGAGAAGATGTTGGCCTTGCACTGCGCGCCGGCCAGCGGCGAGGGGCCGGCGTTGGTGGCAATCGCGACAACGCCCGACTCGACCAGCCGCGGCAGACTGCCCATCAACACGTTCGAGAAGGACAGGCCGACGATGGCATCGACCTTGTCCTTGTCGATCAGCTTGCGAACGGCCTGCTGGCCGATCTCGGGCTTGAGCTGGTCGTCCTCCTTCAGCAGCGTGAGCGGCTGGCCGCCGAGCTTGCCGCCGAGTTGCTCGACGGCGAGATTGAAGCCGTCGACCTGGTCCTGCCCGACGAGGGCCTGCGGCCCGGACAGCGGTGCCACCAAGCCGATGACGGCCGCTTGCGCTGCGCCAGCAACGGCCAGCGCAGTGGCGGCCAGGATGGCGATCTTGGATGTCGTGCTCATGCTTGTCTCCTTGTAGTAGTGGGTCAGTCGATCTGCAGATAAACGCGCTGGCCGTCGATCTTCACGGGGTAGCTGCGCAGGGCCTCGGTGACCGGCTCGCACATCGGGCGCCCGTCGCGAACGTCGAACTTGCCCTGGTGCAGCGGGCACTCGATCTCGTGGCCGTCCAGGAAGCCGTCGCACAGCCGCGCATGGCCATGCGTGCAGATGTTGTCGGTGGCGTAGACCTCGTCGCCGACGGTGTAGATGGCGATGTCGCGGCCGGCGACCGCCACGCCGATCACGTCGTCGGCAGGCAGCTGATCGCGCGCCAGCGCGTCGATCCAGTTGTCATGGTTCATGGCAGCGCTCTCAGATGGGATAGATGATGGAGTTCGGGATCATTTCGCTGTCGTAGATGCACTCGCGCGACGCGAACTTGAAGCCGCCCGGCGTGCGCACGACCACGTCGATATAGCGCCCGACGTTGAACACGGTGCTGGCCTCGGACAGCTTGGTGCGCAGCACCGCGTAGTTCGCTTCGGACTCGATGCAGTCGGCTTCAGCGCGGCGCACCACGGGCGCACCGACGATGTGGCGCTGGTAGTAGGGGTCGTGGAACAGCGTCTCCTTGATGCCGTAGACCCTGTCCTTGAGCATGCCCTTGCTGGTGAAGGCCAGCGTGGCCAGCGGGAAGCCGCGCTCATGGTTTTCGCGGGGCTGCAGGCGGTAGACGCAGTCGTCGACGAAGAACTCGGGCCAGAGGTCCCAGTTGCCGGAGTCGACGGCGGCGGCGTAGTCGGCGTACAGCTGGCTCAGCGCCAGCCAATCTTCGAAGTTGATGGATGCGGCCATGGCTCAGTCCTCCATCACCTGGCGCCAGTAGCGGTACATGCCGCGTATCAGCGTCTCGGTGACCATGTGCTCCGTGTCCTCGACCTCGCGCCCGCCCAGCTCGGCCAGCGTGCGGTGGAAGGGCTTGCTCTCGAAGGCCTGCTGCGAGAACTCGATCACCTCGCCGTCATCGGCCGAGACGAAGCCGGCCGGGCCGAACAGGTTGGACTGGCGCAGGCGCCGCTGGGTCATTTCCTCGGTGTCGTCCTCGTAGCCGAAATGGGTCCAGACGAAGTCGAAGCTGCCGTGGCCGCTGGGCTGGATGTGGCGCGTGGACACGCTGTTGACCTGCTGCTGCAGGATGACGCTCGGGAAGATCGTCGTCATCACCGCAGTCGGCCCGCCCCACCAGGGCTCCGGGACGATGTCCAGGAAGCTCGGGTCGTGCAGCTGCATGGTCTCCTTGAAGCTGGAGACCTGGGTCACCTGCTCGGACTTGCCGCCGCTGCCGCGCGTCGAGATCATGGACGCATGGCGATGGTGGTCGTCCATGCGGAGTTGCGACTTGTTGTCGGCGCGCCAGAGCCCGAAGGTGACGAACCAGGTGTGCAGCAGGCCCGGGTGATACGGGTCCTTGATGTTCTCCTGCATCAGCTTCCAGTTGCCCGGGATGCGCTGGCGGTTGTAGCCGAGGATCTTGAGCTTGCGGCCGTTGAACATGCGGTCGAAGTAGCCCAGGATGGTCGGGCCCATGAAGTCCTCGAAGGACTCGACGTCAGCATCGAACGAGGCGAACACCACGCCGCCACGCACGGCAACCTTGAGCTTGGTCAGCGCATGGTCGCTGGTCTTGAAGTCCGCCGGCATGCCGCCGTGCACCTGGCCGTCCTGCTTGACGCCGCGCCGGAAGGGCACGCCTTGCAGGTCGCCCTTGAGCGTGTAGCTCCACTGGTGGTAGGGGCAGACGAACTCCTTGCGGTTGCCGTGCCGCTCGCGGCAAAAGCGCATGCCGCGGTGCGCGCAGACGTTCTCGATCACGTTGATCGCGCCGTCGTTGTCGCGCGCCATGATGACCGAGCGCTCACCGATGACGGTGCGCTTGAAATCGCCCACATTGGGCACCTCGGCCTCCAGGCCGACGTAGCACCAGTGGTTCTTGTAGAAGAAGCGCTCCAGCTCGCGTTGGTAGAGCTGCTCACTGGTGTAGGCCAGGAAGGGGATGCGGGAACTTCCCGCGCCTTCCCACCGGGCCTCGGTTGGGAAGATGGTGGACGTGTCGGCCATGCCTGTCTCCTTGTTGTTCTGGGCGCTCAGCCTTCAGGCCGCGACGCGTACTTCGATCTGCCCGAGGCCGGTGATCGCGCCGAGCATCACGTCGCCCGCCACCACGGCGTTCACGCCCTCCGGCGTGCCGGTCATCAGCACGTCACCGGGCTGCAGTTCGTCGTACTGGGACAGCACGGCAATCGACTCGGCGACGGACCAGATCAGCTTCGCGATGTCGGACGACTGGCGTGCCTGGCCGTTGACGGTCAGGCTGATGGCAGCTTCGGCGGGATGCCCGATGTCTGCGGCCCGATGGACCGCACCGATGGGCGCCGATTGGGAGAAGGACTTGCCGAACTCCCAGGGTCGGCCCTTGTCGCGGGCTTCGAGCTGCAGGTCGCGGCGCGTCATGTCCAGGCCGACGGCATAGCCGTAGACATGGTCGAGCGCCTGTTCGACCGGGATGTTGCGCCCGCCCTTGCCCAGCACCACGACGAGTTCGATCTCGTGGTGGTAGTTCTTGGTGTGCGGCGGATAGGGCAGGCTCACCGGCGCGGCCGCGTCGATGACGGCGCTGGCCGGCTTCATGAAGAAGAACGGCGCTTCGCGGTCCGGGTCCTTGCCCATCTCGCGGACATGGGCGGCGTAGTTGCGGCCGACGCAGAAGACGCGATTCACGGCAACGCGCTCGTCGCTGTTGGCGATGGCGAGGGTGTGCAGCGGCGGGGCTTGGAGGGCGAGCTTCATGTGGGAGTCCATGGATCAGGGTTCATTGGCGTTGTTCGCGGAACAGGCCCAGCGCCTGTTGCACGGGGCGGTCAGAAAAGCTGAACAACAGGCTGTCGCGGTCCGCACGCAGCTGCAGTGCGTGCCAGGACGGCACGACGAAGACGTCGTTCTCCTGCATGCGCAGCGTCAGGTCGCCGATGCGCGCCTCGCCACCGCCTTCCAGGCAGACGTAGACGGTGCTGTCCGTGCTGCGATAGCTGCGGGTCTCGAAGCCGGCCGGCAGCCATTGCGCAAAGGCGCCTATGGTGGGCATGGGCGAGGCCCCCGTCGCCGGGTTCACGTAGCGCAGCTTGTGGCCCAGGTGCGCATCGATGTCGCCGCGCGAAACGCCTTGAAGCGCGGCGCGGGTGCGCTCGAACGGGTAGACGAAAACACGGGTCGGCTCCGCCAGCCGCGGCTGGTAGTCCACCGGCAGCATGTTGGCGCCATAGCGGGCCAAGGCATCGCCTTCAGGGCGGCGCAGCTGCTGGCTCGCGTTCTCGCTCTTCTCGGAGAAGCCGGCGTCCAGGAAGCGGACGATGGGGATGTCCAGCCCGTCCAGCCACACGACCGGATCGGTCCCGAGGTTGCCGTGGTCGTGGAAGGTCCAGGCCGGGGTGATGATGAAGTCGCCGCGGCGCATCGTCGTGCGTTCGCCGTCGACCGCGGTGTAGGCGCCTTCGCCATCGAGCACGAGGCGCAATGCCGACTGGGTGTGCCGATGCGCGGGTGCGACCTCGCCAGGAAGGATCAGCTGCAGGCCCGCGTACAGCGACTGCGTGATCGACGAATGGCCCCGTAGCGCCGGGTTCTCCAGGATCAGCACGCGGCGCTCGGCTTCCTCGGCGGTGATGAGCCGGCCAGCCTCCATCACCTGCTCGCGCAGCTCCGCATAGCGCCACAGCGCTGCCTGCAAAGGCGAGCGGGGCTGCGGCGGCACCAGCGCGCCGAGTACCTCCCACAGCGGCGTCATGTTCCGGGTGCCGATTCGTTCGTAGAAGGTCGCGCGCGCGGCCCGCTGCTCGGCGCTCAAGGCGGCAGCATGCATAAGGGGTCTCCTCAGGTTCCTTGGGTGTAGAAGGCGTCGGCATGGATGCGCTCGGGCTCGATGCCCTTGCGGCGCACCATCAGCGAGGCCGCTTCCACCATCGGTGGTGAGCCGCACAGGTAAGCGCGCCAACCGCGCAGGTCACCGAGGTCTTGCTCGATGGCATCGGTGACCAGGCCACAGCGGTGCAGCTTGGGATCGCCGCCCGAGGCGACGACGATATTGAGCTTCAGGCCGGCGTGATCGCGGGCCAGTTCCTGCAGCCAGGACAGGCCATAGACGTCCCGTGGCGAGCGCACCCCGAAGTACAGATGGATGGGGTTGCGCATGCCTTCGGCAACCGCACCGCGCAGGATGGACAGCACCGGTGCCAGACCCGTGCCTCCCGCGATGCAGAGCATCGGCCCGTCGTGCTTGCGGCGCAGGTAGGCCGACCCCAGCGGCCCGCTGACGCGCACGGCGTCGCCAACCTTCAACTGATGGGCGATGTAGCCGCTGACGCGCCCGTCGGGCACGACGCGCACATGGAACTCAAGATCGCCGCCCTCGAGCGGAATGCCTGCCATTGAATAGGGCCTGGCATGTTCCGGCGTGAACTGCAGTTGCGCGTATTGCCCTGGCGAGAACGCCAACGGCTTGGCCGGCTTCAGCACCACGCGCTTGATGTCATGCGTCATGTCCTCGAGTGCCGTGACCGTGGCTTTCAGGACGCGCGCCGGGTGCACCACGATCTCGTCCGGCTCCGGGATCTCGATCACACAGGGTTCGGTCAGATAGGTCCGGCACGCCAGCACGTAGCTGTCGGCTCCATCCAAGGGGCGCTGCTGCTCCTTGCCCCCCTCCAGCACCTCGCCCTCAAGCAGCTTGCAGCGACAGGTGCCGCATCGGCCGGCCATGCACGAGTAGGACATCGGCACCTGGGCCGCCTGCAATGCCTCCAGCAGATTCGCGCCCGGCTCGACATGGATGACGCGATTCAGTGGTTGGATGAGGACTTCCATGCAGCTTGCCGGCCAAGTCGTTTGCGATTGGCGGCATGTTGTCCACTTCGGTGACCTCAGCCAATAGAATCTGATGAATAGATCACATCACCAGGAATGATGTGACGGCGGAGACGACGCATGGAGCTCGGAGACATCGATCTCAACCAACTCGTGCTGTTCCACCACTTGATGGCGGAACGCCGGGTGTCCAGGGTGGCGGAGCTGATGGAGCTCACGCAGCCGGCCGTGAGCAACACGCTGGCCAAGCTGCGCAAGCAGTTCGGTGACGAGCTTTTCGTGCGAACGCCCAAGGGCATGATGCCCACGCCGTTTGCCGAGCAGCTGGCGGAGCCCATCGGCTACGCGCTCTCGATGATTCACAGCGGCATCAACCAGCGCGTGGAGTTCGACCCCGCCCAGGTGCAGCGCGCCATGACCATCGGCATGACCGACATCGGCGAGATCGTCTTTCTGCCTCGCCTGATGGAGCGCCTCAGCCGGGAAGCCCCCGGCATCACCTTGAACACGGTTCGCAACACCGCCGTGAACCTCCGGGACGACATGGAGGCCGGCCGCGTCGACCTCGCCATCGGCCTGCTGCCCATGCTCAAGGCCGGCTTCTTCCAGCGGCGCCTCTTCAGCCAGCGCTACGTCTGCCTGTTCCGGCGTGGGCACGCGGTGGAGAAACGCAAGCTCACGCTCAACGACTTCCGCAACGCTGAGCACCTCGTCATCGTCTCGGCCGGCACGGGCCATGGCAAGGTCGACGAACTGATACGCCGGGCGGGCATCAACCGCACGGTGCGGCTCTCTGTGCCGCACTTCGTCAGCGTCGGGCACATCCTGCAGGATTCCGATCTCGTGGCCACCGTGCCGGAGCGGTTGGCGCAGCAACTGACCGGCCCTTTCAACCTCAGCTACCTGCCGCATCCAGTCAAGCTGCCCGACATCGCGATCAACGTCTTCTGGCATGCCCAAGCCCATCGTGCGCCGGCCAACCAATGGCTCCGTGGCGTGATCTGCGAGATGTTCGGCGGCGACTGAAGCTTGGCGCCGCATGGCGCGGGCAAGACAAAGCAGTGAGCCGCCACCATCGTCACGTCTGAAATCTGTGGGTAATCACGTCGACTTGGACAGCGACCTGCTTGCGATTCGGGCCGCTTCCTGGGCCAGGAGCCGCACCTGCGAAATCAGCCTAGGACTTCCCGACGATGCAGGTCATTGTTTTGGTTCGCAAGCGACGTCCTCCCAGACGCCGTTCTTCAGGATCTGGTGGGGCCTGAACCCCGCCTTGTAGGCCATCTTCGGGCTCTCCTCGATCCAGTAGCCCAGGTAGAGGTGGTTGAGCTTGAGCTCCTTGGCCTGCTGGATCTGCCACAGCACGCCATAGGTGCCGAAGCTGCCCGGCACGTCCGGGTCGTAGAAGGTGTAGACCGCCGACAGGCCGTCGTTGAGGATGTCCAGGATGGACACCATGCGCAGCGGTGTGCTGCCGTCAGGCATCGTCTCGCGGAACTCCACGAGGCGCGAGTTGATGCGCGACTGCAGCAGGAACTGGGTGTACTGGTCAACGCTGTCATGGTCCATGCCGCCGCCAGAGTGCCGGCCGGCCTGGTAGCGCAGGTACAGGGCGTAGTGCTCGGGCGAATAGCCCAGGCGCATGACCTTGGCCTGCAGGTGGCGATGCGCCTTCCAGGCCCGCTTCTGGCTGCGGGTGGCCTCGAAGCTGGCGACCGGCACGCGCAGCGCGATGCAGGCGCGGCATTGGTCGCAGTAGGGGCGGTAGGTAAAGAGCCCGCTGCGGCGAAAACCTGCGGCAACCAGGTTGGAATAGGCGTCGGCGTGGATCAGGTGGCTGGGCGTGGCGACCTGGGAACGCGCCTGGCGGCCCGCCACATAGCTGCACGGGTAGGCGGCCGTGGCATAGAACTGGATCTGCGCGAGCGGCAGTTCTTTTGGATGGGTCACGTCGAGGTCAGAAGCCTGTGCCAGTAGTCCGGATGATAGGTCCAGGGGCCGGGCGTAGGTCCACCCACCTGGGTGGCGAGGTGGTCCTCGAAGGCTGCCCGTGGGACTTCTGCCGCACCCAGCGAGGCCAGGTGGGGGGTGTTCTGCTGGCAGTCGATCCAGGGGATGCCGAACTGGCGGCACAGGCAGATCAGGGCGCAAAGGGCGATCTTGGAGGCGTCGGTGCGGCGCATGAACATGGATTCGCCATAGAACATGCGCCCCAGGTTGACGCCGTACAGGCCGCCGGCGAGTTCGCCGTCCATCCAGGTCTCGATGCTGTGCATGGCCGGCCAGGCGAGATAGGCAGCCTGCAGTTCGGGCACGATCCAGGTGCCTGACTGACCCTCGCGCGGCGCGCTGGCGCAGGCACGCAGCACGGTGGCGCGATCAAAGTCGACGCGGATCTCACAGCCGGGCGTGGAGGCAAAGCGTGCCACCGTCTTGCGCAGCGAGCGCGAAAGCTTGAAGTCGGCCGTCTGCAGCACCATGCGCGGGTCGGGCGCCCACCACAGCGGCGGCTGGCCGGGGCCGTACCAGGGGAAGATGCCGCGCCGGTAGGCCGCTTCCAGGCGATCGGGGTCCAGGGTGCCGCCGGCGGCAAGCAGGCCGGGGGCATCGGTGCCAGGGCCCAGCGCCCGCGAGCTGGGTGGAAAGTCGAGGGAAGCTTCGTCAAGCCAGTCGATCATGGAGCCATGGTAAGTTGGCGCCCATGATCACCGTCTATGGCATTCCCAACTGCGACACCGTCAAGAAGGCGCGCTCCTGGCTGGCCGAACAAGGCCTGGAAGTCGCTTTCCATGACTTCAAGAAACAGGGCGTACCGGCCGAGCTGCTGCCGACCTGGATCAAGGCCTTTGGCCGCGACAGGATCGTCAACCGCCCCGGTAACACCTGGCGCAAGCTGGACGACGCCGCCAAGGCCGCCGTCACTGACGACGCGTCGGCCGCGGCGCTGATGCTGACCGAGCCTAGCGTCATCAAGCGGCCCGTCGTGCGCTGGCCGGACGGCCACTGGACGCTCGGATTTGGTGCGGAATCGTTCGAGAATAGTGCATTGAATGCACCAAAAAAGAGCTGATCGATTGCTTTGCTGCTTTCTGGCCGCGAATTCACGCCTTAAAGGCGGGCATTGAATTTGCAATTTCGGTGCGGTTTGGTTTGGATTGGTGCATGTCGCCCAAGTCTGGAGCCGCCGGCCGGAGGCAGCGTTGGAGTCATCGATCAAGCAGGGCGCAGACGCGCTCTTCATCCTACTGGGCGCCATCATGGTGCTCGCCATGCATGCGGGCTTTGCCTTCCTCGAGCTGGGCACCGTGCGCAAGAAGAACCAGGTCAATGCCCTGGTCAAGATCCTGGTGGACTTCGCGGTGTCCACGCTGGCCTATTTCCTGGTCGGCTACCTGGTCGCCTACGGCAGCCACTTCTTCGTCGGCGCCGAGCAGTTGGCGCAGAAGAACGGCTATGAGCTGGTCAAGTTCTTCTTCCTGCTGACTTTCGCGGCGGCCATTCCCGCCATCGTGTCGGGCGGCATTGCCGAGCGGGCCCGCTTCGGCCCGCAACTGGCCGCCACCTGCGTCATCGTTGGCTTCATCTACCCGGTGTTCGAAGGCGTGGCCTGGAACCAGGCCTTCGGCATCCAGGCCTGGCTGAAGGCCGCCACGGGCGCCGAGTTCCATGACTTCGCCGGCAGCGTCGTTGTGCATGCCGTGGGCGGCTGGATAGGTCTCGCCGCCGTGCTGCTGCTCGGCCCGCGCCTGAACCGCTACCGCAAGGACGGCGCGATGAGCGCCCACCCGCCGTCCAGCATTCCCTTTCTGGCCCTAGGCGCCTGGGTGCTGACGGTGGGCTGGTTCGGCTTCAACGTGATGAGCGCGCAGACGCTGGACAAGCTTTCCGGCCTCGTCGCCGTCAATTCGTTGATGGCCATGGCCGGCGGTACGTTGGTGGCCGTGCTGCTGGGTCGCAACGACCCGGGCTTTGCCTACAACGGCCCGCTGGCCGGCCTGGTGGCCGTCTGCGCCGGCTCGGACGTCATGCATCCGCTCGGCGCCCTGGTCACCGGCGGCATTGCCGGCTGGGTGTTCGTGCAGTTCTTCACCCTGACGCAGAACCGCTGGAAGATCGACGACGTGCTGGGCGTCTGGCCGCTGCACGGCCTGTGCGGCGCCTGGGGCGGCATCGCCTGCGGCGTCTTTGGGCAGAAGGCGCTGGGCGGCATCGGCGGCGTGTCCTTCAGCGCTCAGTTGATCGGCACGCTGGGTGGCGTGGCCTGGGCGCTGGCCGGTGGCTTCGTTGTCTATGGCGTCATCAAACGCATCACCGGCCTGCGCTTGGATGCGGAACAGGAATTCGAAGGCGCCGACCTGTCCATCCACAAGATCGGCTCGACGCCCGACCGCGAGGTCAGCTGGTAAGCTGGCCCGAACGCTGTTCAAAAAGGCCTCCTTGGAGGCCTGTTTTCCATGTTCACAGGCATTGTCCAGGGCGTCGCCCGCGTCGAATCCATCGAAGCCCGTGAGGGCCTGCACACCCTGCATCTGAAGTTCCCGCAGGGCTTCGACGCGGAGCTGGCTATTGGCGCCAGCGTCTCCTGCGACGGCGTCTGCCTGACCGTGACCGAGCGCCCAGCCTCCGACGTGGCCAGCTTCGACGTGATGGCGCAGACGCTCAGCCTCACCACGCTGGGCGGCCTGATGGTGGGCTCTGGCCTGAACGTCGAGCGCGCGGCCCGGGAAGGCGTCGAGATCGGCGGCCATCCGCTGTCCGGCCATGTGGACGTCTCCGCCCGCATTGCCGAGATCCGCAAGCCCGACAACAACCACGTCATCCGCTTCGCGCTGCCCGCGCCGTGGATGCGTTATGTCTTTGCCAAGGGTTACATCGGCGTCAACGGCTGCAGCCTCACCGTCGCCGAGGCCCGGCGCGAGCGCGACGGGTCGGGCTGGTTCGAGGTGTGGCTCATTCCCGAGACGCTGCGCATGACGACCTTTGGCGACAAGGGTGTGGGCGACGCCATCCACATCGAGATCGAGCGAAGCACGCAGGTGGTCGTCGACACGGTGCGCGACGCGCTGGACGAGAAGCTGGGCCCGCTGCTGCCTGTGCTGGAGGCGATTGCGCGGGAGCGCGGCATCGACATCACTCAGCTCGCGATAAGCAAATCTTGATGCTTTCTTGATACCCCCCGCCTCGATCTTGGCGAGGCTTTGAGGGCGCAATTTCCAGAATCACTTCCATCGTTATGGAGGTGTCATGGACATCATGTTTCTGGTTCTGGGCGCGGCTCTCGCGCTGTTGACCGGGCTCGCGGCCTGGGGCTGCGAAAAATTGGCGAGGAGGAAGTCATGAGTGGCTTCGAACTCGCCGCCGCCATCCTCGTCGTCGGGCTTGTCGGCTATCTGTTCTGGGCGCTGCTGTTCCCGGAGGACTTGTCATGAGTACCTCTGCCTGGGTCCAGCTCATCGTCTTTCTTGTCGTGCTGCTCGTGCTGGCCTGGCCACTGGCACGCTGGATTCACGCGGCCATGGAAGGCCGCGTCGGGTGGCTGCGCCGCGTCGAGCGCGGCCTGCTCAAGCTGGCCGGCGTGGATGCCGACGCCGAGCAAGGCTGGCTGCGCTATGCCCTCGGCCTGCTCGTCTTCAATGCCCTCGGCATCGCTGCCGTCTATGCGCTGCAGCGCCTGCAGCATCTGCTGCCGCTGAACCCGCAGGGCCTGGCCGCGGTGTCGCCAGACTCGGCCTTCAACACTGCCATCAGCTTCGTGACCAACACGAACTGGCAGGGCTATGGCGGTGAGTCGACGATGAGCTATCTGACGCAGATGCTCGCGCTGACGGTGCAGAACTTCCTGTCGGCCGCTACCGGCATCGCTGTCGTCATCGCCTTCGTGCGTGGCTTCGCGCGCCACAGCGCCCAGGCCATCGGCAACGTCTGGGCCGACCTGACCCGCGCCGCGCTGTGGGTGCTGCTGCCGCTGTCCTTCGTCTTCGCCATCGTTCTCGCCGGCATGGGCGTCGTGCAGACGCTCAAGCCTTATCAGGACGTCACGACCATTGAGGCTCAGACATGGCAGGAGCCCAAGCTCGACGAAGCCGGCCAGCCGCTGAAGGGCGCCGACGGTCAGCCCGTCATGGAAGACAAGCACGGCCAGAGCCAGAGCATTGCTCTCGGTCCGGTCGCTTCGCAGCTCGCCATCAAGATGCTGGGCACCAACGGCGGTGGCTTCTTCAACGCCAACTCGGCCCACCCCTTCGAGAACCCGACCGCGGCGACCAATGCGCTGCAGATGCTGTCCATCTTCCTGATCCCGGCGGCGCTGTGCTTCGTGCTGGGCCGCCAGGTGGGCGACATGCGCCAGGGTTGGGCGCTGCTGGGCGCGATGACGGCGATGTTCGTTGTCGCTGTCGTCATTGCCACGGCGGCCGAACAGGCGGGCAACCCGCATCTCACTGCGCTCGGTGTCGACGCGGCCCAGACGGCCACGCAGTCGGGCGGCAACATGGAGGGCAAGGAAGTGCGCTTCGGCATCGACGCCTCCTCGCTGTTCGCCGTCATCACGACGGCGGCCAGCTGCGGCGCCGTCAACGCGATGCACGACAGCTTCACGCCGCTGGGCGGGGCCGTGCCCATGGTGCTGATGCAGCTCGGCGAGGTCGTCTTCGGCGGCGTCGGCGCGGGTCTGTACGGCATGCTGGTGTTCGCCATCCTGGCCGTCTTCGTCGCCGGGTTGATGATTGGCCGCACGCCTGAATACCTCGGCAAGAAGATCGAGGCGCACGAGATGAAGATGGTCTCGCTGGCCATCCTGCTGACGCCATTGGCGGTGCTCATCGGCACGGCCGTCGCCGTGATCGTGGAGCCCGGCAAGGCCGGCATCGCGGCGCCTGGCGCGCATGGCTTCAGCGAGGTGCTGTACGCGCTCTCGTCCGCCGGCAACAACAACGGCAGCGCCTTCGCCGGCCTGTCGGCCAACACGCCTTTCTACAACGGGCTGCTGGCCCTGGTGATGTGGATAGGCCGCTTCGGCGTCATCGTGCCGGTGCTGGCCATGGCCGGCTCGCTGGCGGGCAAGAAGCGGCTGGCGGCGGGCGAGGGCACCTTGCCCACGCATGGCCCCCTCTTCGTCGTGCTGCTGATCGGCGCCGTGCTGCTGGTCGGCCTTCTGAACTATGTGCCGGCGCTGGCCCTCGGACCTGTCGTCGAACACCTCATCCTCTGGAGCAAATCATGAGTGCCCCCGAACCTGTCGCTGTGCGCCAGGCCCCCCGAGGGGGGCAAGAGAGCTCGGGAGCGGCCCGTCGCTCTCTTGAGACTCGCGCTGGTTTTTCCCTCCTCGACCCGGCGCTGACCCGTGCCGCCCTGGTCGACGCCTTCCGCAAGCTGGACCCGCGCACGCAATTGCGCAACCCGGTGATGTTCGTGGTCTATCTCGGCAGCCTGTTGACGACGGCGCTGTCCGTCGCGCAACCGAACGGCTTCGTTGTCGCGGTAACGGTCTGGTTGTGGTTCACCGTGCTGTTCGCCAACTTCGCCGAGGCTCTGGCCGAGGGCCGCAGCAAGGCGCAAGCGGCGTCGCTGCGCGGGTTGAAAAAGGAAACCTGGGCCAAGTTGACCGACGACTGGAAGCCCGGTGCGCCACGTGACACGATCAAGTGGCACCCCCGCGAGGCCGGCACGCTGCGCAAGGGCGAAGTCGTGCTGATCGAGGCCGGCGATGTCGTGCCGGCCGATGCCGAGGTCATCGACGGCGTCGCCTCGGTGGACGAGAGCGCCATCACCGGCGAGTCCGCACCCGTCATCCGCGAGAGCGGCGGCGACTTCTCGGCGCTGACTGGCGGCACCCGCGTGCTGTCCGACTGGGTCGTGGCCCGCGTGGCCGTGAACCCCGGCGAGACCTTTGTCGACCGCATGATCGCCATGGTCGAGAACGCCAAGCGCAAGAAGACGCCCAACGAGATCGCGCTGACCATCCTGCTGGTCGCGCTGACGCTGGTCTTCCTGGGTGTCTGCACCACGCTGCTGCCGTTCTCGCAGTTCAGCGTGGCGGTGGCCGGCGCGGGCGAGCCGGTCAGCCTCGTCGTGCTGGTGGCGCTGTTGGTCTGCCTGATTCCGACCACCATCGCCGGCCTGCTGTCGGCCGTCGGTGTGGCCGGCATGAGCCGCATGCTGCAGGCCAATGTCATCGCCACCTCGGGCCGCGCTGTTGAAGCCGCGGGCGACGTCGACGTGTTGCTGCTGGACAAAACCGGCACCATCACGCTGGGCAACCGCCAGGCCGATGCGTTCTGGCCGGTAGAAGGCGCCAGCGAGGCTCAGCTCGCCGAGGTGGCGCGCCTGGCGTCGCTGGCCGACGAGACGCCCGAGGGCCGCAGCATCGTGGCGCTTGCCGACCGCAAGTTCGGCGCGGCCACGGCCACGGCCACGGAACGGGGCGAGTTCGTGCCCTTCACGGCGCAGACGCGCATGAGCGGCGTGGATCTTGGCGCCCGCCGGATCCGCAAGGGTGCTGGCAGCGCGGTGCGCGCTCACGTTGAAGCCCTGGGCGGCCGCTGGCCGGCCAGCGTGCAGGCCAGCGTCGACGAGGCCGCCCGCCGAGGCAGCACGCCGCTGGTTGTCGTCGATGACGTGCGGGTGCTCGGCGTCGTCGAACTCAAGGACATCGTCAAGCCCGGCATCAAGGAGCGCTTCGCGCAGATGCGCCGCATGGGCATCAAGACGGTCATGGTCACCGGCGACAACCGGCTGACGGCCGCAGCCATCGCCGCCGAGGCTGGCGTGGACGACTTCCTCGCCGAGGCCACGCCCGAGGCCAAGCTGGCGCTGATCCGCGAGCACCAGGCCCAGGGCAGGCTGGTGGCCATGACCGGCGACGGCACCAATGACGCCCCGGCGCTGGCCCAGGCCGACGTGGCCGTCGCGATGAACAGCGGCACCCAGGCCGCGAAAGAGGCCGGCAACATGGTCGACCTGGACAGCAACCCGACCAAGCTCATCGAGATCGTCGAGACGGGCAAGCAGATGCTGATGACGCGTGGGTCGCTGACGACCTTCAGCATCGCCAACGACCTGGCCAAATACTTCGCCGTGCTGCCGGCGGCCTTCGTGTCGACCTATCCGCAGCTCGGCGCGCTGAACGTCATGCGCCTGGCCAGTCCCAACTCGGCCATCCTGTCGGCGGTCATCTTCAACGCGTTGATCATCGTCGTGCTGATCCCGCTGGCGCTGAAGGGCGTGCGCTACCGCGCCATCGGCGCCGCCGCGCTGCTGCGTCGCAACCTGCTCGTCTACGGCCTGGGCGGCGTCATCGTCCCCTTCATCGGCATCAAGGCAATCGACCTGCTGCTCGTGGCCCTTCACCTTGCTTGAATCATGAACACCCAACTCCGCCCCGCATTGACCCTGTTCGTGCTGCTCAGCCTCGTCACCGGCCTGGCCTACCCGCTGGCCGTCACCGGCCTGGCGCAGGCGCTCTTTCCCCATGCGGCCAATGGCAGCCTCTTCATCCAGGACGGCAGGCCGATCGGCTCCGAGCTGATCGGCCAGGCCTTCACCGACCCCGGGCATTTCTGGAGCCGCCCCTCGGCCACCGCGCCCTCGCCCTACAACGCGGCCAACTCCGGCGGCTCCAATCTCGCGCCGACGGCGCCGGCCCTGGTCGATGCGGTCAAGGCGCGCATCGACGCCTTGCGCGCGGCCGACCCGGGCAACCTGGCGCCGGTGCCGGTCGACCTCGTCACCGCCTCCGCCAGCGGCCTGGACCCCCACATCAGCCGGGCCGCCGCCGACTACCAGCTCGCCCGCGTCGCCCGCGCACGTGGGCTGCCACCGGAGCAGGTGAGGGCGCTGGTCGAGCAGCACACCGAGGGCCGCCGGCTCGGCTTCCTCGGCGAGCCGCGCGTCAACGTGCTGGCCCTGAACCTCGCGCTGGAGCGTGCGACGATCACCGCAAAATGACTCCAGGCAGACCGCCATGCTGATCAACAGCGCCGTGTACGAGGATGGCCGCATCGTGGCCGAGCCCAGCCTGGAGGGGGTGTCCGAGGCGCTGGAGAGAACGAGCGGCTTTGTCTGGATCGCGCTGCGCGACCCGAGCGATGAGGAGCTCAACCTGCTGCAGCACGAACTGGACTTGCCGCCATTGGCCGTCGAGGATGCCCGCAAGGGCCATCAGCGGCCCAAGGTGGAAGAGTACGGCGACATGCTGTTCGCCGCGATGCATCTGTTGGAGACCAGCACCGACGGCTTGGAGGTGGGCGAGGTGCACGTCTTCGTCGGCGCGCGCTTCATCGTCTCGGTACGCCACCGCAGCAGCCAGGGTTTCCTGGGCGTGCGCGGGCGTGCGGAGCGCGAGCCGCATCTGCTGCGCCAGGGGCCAGGTTTCGTCTTCTACGCACTGATGGACGCCGTCGTGGACCGCTACTTCCCGCTCATCGACGCCATCGAGGCCGAATTGGAGCAACTGGAAGCGACCATGTTCCAGCCCCATCAGGATCGCCAGTCCGTCGTGCAGCGCCTGTTCGCGCTGAAGCAGCGCCTGGCCACGCTGCGCCATGCCGTCACGCCGCTGCTGGAGGTGACGGCCAAGCTGCACGGTGGCCGCGTGCCCGTCGTCTGCAAGGCCCTGCAGGACTACTTCCGCGACGTCTACGACCACCTGCTGCGCATCCAGGCCAGCATCGACGCCGCGCGCGAAACCATCATCGCGGCGACCCAGGTCAACCTCACCCTGGTCACGCTGGACGAGTCCCTCGTCACCAAGCGCCTGGCCGCCTGGGCCGCCATCTTTGCGGCGTCCACGGCCCTGGCGGGCATCTGGGGGATGAACTTCGAGCACATGCCCGAGCTGAAATGGACGTTGGGCTACCCGATGGCGCTGGGCGTGATCGTCCTCGTCAGCGGGGCGCTGTACTGGCGCTTCAAGCGCCTCGGATGGTTGTGACCGACACCCGCCCCGACCCCGACGCGCTGCTGGCCCAGTTGCAGCGCGACGAAGCCGCCGCCCAGCGCGGCCGGCTGAAGATCTTCTTCGGCGCCAACGCGGGTGTTGGAAAAACCTTCGCCATGCTGGCCGCCGCGCATGCGGCTCGCGCCCAAGGCCGGGTGGTGCGCATCGGCGTCGTCGAGACCCACGGCCGCGCCGACACCGAGGCCATCGCGCGCGATCTGCCGCGCCTGGCGCTGAAGGACATCGTCCACCGCGGCCAGACCCTGCGCGAGTTCGACCTCGATGCCGCGCTGGCCTGGGGCCGCGAGCAAGCGGGCGGCGTGCTCCTGCTGGATGAGCTGGCCCACAGCAACGCGCCGGGCTCGCGCCACGCCAAGCGCTGGCAGGACGCGCAGGAGCTGTGCGAGGCCGGCATCGAGGTCTGGACGACGCTGAACGTGCAGCACCTGGAGAGCCTGAACGACGTCGTTGGCGGCATCACCGGCATCCGTGTCTGGGAAACCCTGCCCGACAAGGTCTTCGATGCGGCCGACGAGGTGGTCGTCGTCGACCTGCCGCCCGACGAGCTGCTGCAGCGGCTCAAGGAAGGCAAGGTCTATTTGCCGAACCAGGCCGAGCGCGCCGCCAAAAATTTCTTCCGCAAGGGCAATTTGCTGGCCCTGCGCGAGCTGGCCCTGCGCCGCACGGCGGACCGCGTGGATGACCAGATGCAGGCCTACCGGCGCGAGCACAGCGCCGGGACGGTGTGGCCCAACCGCGAGTCGCTGCTGGCCTGCATCGGCCCGGCGGCGGCGAGCGAAAAGGTCGTGCGCAGTGCCGCCCGGCTGGCGCAGCAGCTCGGGCTGGACTGGCATGCCGTGCACGTGCAGACGGCCCAGGGCCTGAGCGACGCCGCCCGCCAGCGCGTGCAGCGCACGCTGGAGCTGGCGCAGTCGCTCGGTGCCCGCACCGCCGAACTGTCGGCGCCCGAGGTCGCCGCGGCCCTGGTGGGCTATGCGCGCGAGCACAACCTGGCCCGCCTCGTGGTGGGCCGGCGCGAGCAGGCCTGGCGCTGGCCTGGCCGGCCGTCCCTGGCCGAGGCGTTGAGCCGCCTGGCCGACGAGATGGACGTGTTGCAGGTGGCGCTGCCCACCGGTGCGCGCGAGCAGCCCGCGGCGGCGACGCGTGGTGCCCTGATTCCTCTGCAGGCCTGGCGCGGCCATGCGGCGGCGCTGGCGGGCGTCGCGCTGACGACGGCCCTGGCCCACGTGTTGCTGGGTTTCATGGCGCCGACCAATATCGCCATGCTCTATCTGCTCAACGTTGTTGGCGTTGCGCTGCGCTTTGGCCGCGGGCCGGCGGCGCTGGCGGCGCTGCTCGGCGTGGCTGCCTTCGACTTTGCCTTCGTCGAGCCGAGAGGGTCGTTTGCCGTCGGCGATGCGCAATATCTCGTCACCTTCGCCGTGCTGCTGCTCGTCGGCCTCGTCATCGGCCAGCTCGCGGCCGGGCTGCAGGCCCAGGCCCGCGCGGCCCAGGAGCGTGAGCGGCGCGTGCGCGGCCTGTACACGATGTCGCGCGACCTCGGTGCCGCGCTGGTGGTGGAACAGGTTGCCGAGATCGCGACGCGCTTCCTGCGCGCCGAGTTCGGCGCCGCCTCGGCCGTGCTGGCGCCGCCGCCAGGGGCCACGCCCGGCCGCGAGATGCTGGTTGCGCTGCCGGGCGCAGGCGTGCAGCCGGACCTGGGTGTCGCCCAATGGGCCTTCGACCATGGCCAGCCGGCAGGGCAGGGCACCGACACGCTGCCGGCCAGCCCCTGCCTGATGCTGCCGCTGACCGCGCCGATGCGGCTGCGTGGCGTGCTGGCCGTCCAAGGGCAGGGCCGCCGCTGGTCGCCCGAGGAGCGCGAGCTGCTGGACACCTGTGCAGCGCTGCTGGCCATTTCGCTGGAGCGCATCCACTACATCGAGGTGGCCCAGCAGAGCACGTTGCAGATCGAGTCCGAGCGGCTGCGAAATTCGCTGCTGACGGCCGTGTCCCACGACCTGCGCACGCCGCTGGCCGCGCTGGTGGGGCTGGCGGATGCGCTCAAGCTCACGCCGCTGAACACGCCTCAGGCCGAGGTGGCCGATGCGATGCGTCGCTCGGCGCTGCGCATGACTGCGCTGGTCGGCAACCTACTCGACATGGCGCGGCTTCAATCCGGCACGGTGCAGCTGAACCGGCATTGGCTGCCGCTGCAAGAGGTCGTCGGCAGCGCACTGGCCAGCCTGGAAGAAGCCTTGATCGACCGCGATGTTGTCGTGGATCTGCCGGCGGACCTTCCCCTGGTCGAGCTGGACGCCGTGCTGATCGAGCGCGTGCTCGTCAACCTGCTGGAGAACGCGGCCAAGTACGCGGCCGGCGCCATCCGCATCCGGGCGCGCACGGCGGGGCGGCATGTCGAGATCGACGTCAGCGACGCCGGCCCTGGGTTTCCCGCGGGCCTCGAGGACAAGCTCTTCGACAAGTTCGAGCGCGGCGACCGCGAGAGCGCCACGCCCGGTGTCGGCCTGGGCCTGGCCATCTGCAAGGCCATCGTGGAGGCGCATGACGGCCGTATCAGCGCCCACAATGTCGCGACCGGCGGTGCCTGTGTGCGAGTGGAACTGCCGCTCGGCCAGCCGCCGGCGGAGAAACCAGAGTGAGCGCTGCACGCGTGTTGATGATCGAGGACGAACCGGAGATCCGGCGCTTCGTGCGCATGGCGCTGGAGAGCGAAGGCCTGGAGGTCTTCGAGGCGGCGACTTTGCAACGCGGGTTGATCGACTCGGCCACGCGCCGTCCCGAGCTGGTTGTGCTGGACCTGGGCCTGCCCGATGGCGATGGCCTGGACTTCATCCGCGAGTTCCGCGGCTGGTCGCAGGCGCCCGTCCTGGTGCTGTCGGCCCGTGAGGGCGAGGACCGCAAGGTACAGGCCCTGGACGCCGGTGCCGACGACTACCTCGTCAAGCCCTTCGGCGTGGCCGAGTTGCTGGCCCGCGTGCGCGTGCAACTGCGCAGGCACGGCGGCGGCGGCAACGACGCCGACCCGGTGCTGCGCTTTGGTGACGTCGCCATGGACCGCGCGTTACGCACGGTCACCAAAGCCGGCGAAGAGCTGCACCTGACGCCCATCGAATACCGGCTGCTGCAGGAGCTTGCCAACGCTCCGGGGCGCGTGTTGACCCACCAGCACCTGCTCAAGGCGGTCTGGGGCCCGGGCCATGCCGAGGACGTGCATTACGTGCGCGTGCACATGGCCAATCTGCGCAAGAAGCTCGAGGCCGATCCCAACCGGCCGCAGTGGCTGGTGACTGAGGCGGGCGTGGGCTACCGGCTCAAGACATGAGGGGCGAGCCGGGTGCACCCGGGCGGATACACGAAATCCTGCGTTCGAATCGGGCGCTGCGCGTGGTGTTGCTGACCGACTTCCTGGTCCGCCTTGCCGAGTTGGGTGCGATGGTCGTGTTGCCGTGGTGGATCACCAGCAGCGGTGGCGCCCACGCGATCGCGGCATTCGGGGTGGCGTTGGCCGTCACGACCTTCATTGCCGCACCGGCTGTCTCGCCCTTTGGCGACAGGATTTGCAAGCGCCGGCAGATCACCTGGGGGCTGGCCTGCCTCAGCCTCGTCGCCGCAATGCAGCTGGCGCTGTCACTGGCCAGCGCCTTCAATCTGGCAGCCCTCATGATGCTGGCGGTCGTGCAGGTGCTGGCGACATCGTTCGTGGACCCGGCGCGCGATGCCGTGTTGACCGAATTGCTGCCGCCGGAGCAGTTGCCCGAGGCGATCCGTTTGCGCAAGACGGCACAGGCGGTCAGCGGCGTGCTCGGGCCGCTTCTGGCAGGCGCGGCGATCAGTTCGGCGGGCGTCACCGGTGGGCTGTGCTGCTATGGCGGCTTGATGTGCATCGCGATGCTCGCTGCATCGCGCCTCCCACGTACTCCCGTCCTCGAACTGCCAGCCCGCGGGTTGGCCCTGTGGTGGCGCGATCTGCGCGCCGGGCTGGCCGCCAAGTGGCTGATGCCGATGGAGCGCGGCTGGACCCTCGTGAATTTCGCGGTCTGGATCTTCCAGGGTCCCGCCGTCGGCCTGCTGATCCCGCTCAAGGTGCATTCACTGGGCCTGCAAGGCAGCTGGCTCGGCGTCAGCTTGGGGGCTCTCTCGTTTGGTGTTCTGCTCGGCAGTGCCGTTGGCTCGCAGCGGCTGGTGAACCACTTGGGTCGGTATCGCGTTCGCGTGGGGCTGGGGCTCGCCGAGGGCCTCGCATTGGCCGTGGTCGGGTTTGTCACCTCGCCCGCGCTGATGCTGGTCGGTCTGGCGGCTGCGGGCTTTTGCAATGCGTCGATGGGCCTGGTGGGAGCGACGCATCGCGCCCTGGCGGTGCCCAAGGCCTACCGTGTGCGCATCTTTGCGGCCGGCTCAATGACCACGCAGGTCGCCGGTGCCATCGGCCCGGCTCTCGTCGGCGTGGCGCTGGCGAGCTACAGCGTGAAATGGGTCTATACGGCCTGGGGTTTGCTCATGGCCACCTGCGTTCTGGGCCTTCTCGCCGTGCCGCGCCTCAAGGAGTTCCTGACGCTCGGCCATGACGAGATCGCGGATTGGTATCGCCTCCAATACCCGACCGTCTTCAAGTAGCTGCAGGCCGGCTGAGCCATCGGTCAGCCCTCGACACCATCAAGGCAAACTGCGGCGATGAACCCGGAAGATCTCCTCAAGCTCGTCACGACCGAGATGCCCTTCGGCAAACACAAGGGCACGCTGATCGCGGACTTGTCCGGCAACTACCTGGGCTGGTTTGCGCGCGAGGGATTTCCGAAGGGCGAGATCGGACGGCTGCTGGCCTTGATGTACGAGATGGATCACAACGACCTGCGGGGCCTGCTCAAGCCGCTGCGGGGGCGTGGCCGATGAAGCGGCTGCTGCTGGCGTTGGTGCTGGGGTCTGCGCTGGTGGTGGCCAGCCTGGCTGCCCGCGCTGAAGGCGATGGCCGCTTCACCGTCGTGCGCGTGGACCTCGCCACGCAGAAGCTGCGTCTGTTCTGGCAGGATGACCGGGGCCGGGCGCTGCGCCGGCTGGACAAGTTGTCGGCCTGGTTGAGAGGACAGGGCAAGACGCTGGCTTTCGGCATGAACGCCGGTATGTACCACGCGGACGCAAGCCCCGTCGGGCTGCTGGTCATCGACGGGCGCGAGTTCGCGCCGCTCAATCTGTTGAGTGGAGAAGGCAACTTCTTTCTGAAGCCCAACGGTGTTTTCCTGCTGACGGCTCACGGAGCTCAGGTCGTCGACGCGGTGGACTACCCGGCGCTGCGCGAAGGTGTCCTGTTCGCCACGCAGTCCGGGCCGCTGCTGCTCAAGGACGGCCAGATCCATCCGGCCTTCAGCGCCAATTCGGCGTCGCGCTACATCCGCAACGGCGTCTGTGTGCTGGGCTCGCAGGCCCTGTTCGTCATCACCGAGCGGCCTGTCACGCTGCACGAGTTCGCCAGCTTCTTCCGCGACGAATTGCACTGCAAGGAGGCGCTGTATCTTGACGGCGCGGTGTCCAGCCTCTACGCGCCCAGGCTCGGGCGCAACGACCATTGGAGCGAGCTCGGGCCGCTGTTTGGCGTCGTCGAATGACGCCGGCCCAGGCCGCGCTTTCGCCGGCCTGAACCGCGCGGTGAGCGGTCTGTCGCAAGCGCGTTGGAGGCTGGCCTCTGGATCTCTAGGCTGCGCTCATTCACAAGATGAGGAGCGGCCATGCTGCAGATCCAAAACGTCTCCAAGACCTTCGGGAAACTCAATGCCGTCGACGGCGTGTCGCTGGAATTGAAGCCCGGTGTCGTCGGCCTGATCGGCCACAACGGCGCGGGCAAGAGCACGCTGATGCAGATGCTGGCCACGCTGACGAGGCCCAGCAGCGGGCGCATCCTGCTGGACGGTGAGGACATCGTCGCCAAGCCCGAACTGATGCGCCGGCGCCTGGGTTATCTGCCGCAGGACTTCGGCGTCTATCCGCACCTGACCGCACTCGAATTCCTGCAGTACTTCGCGGCGCTGAAGGGCGTGCGCGACCGGCAGCGGCTGCATGACCTGCTGGAGCTGGTGAACCTGCACGAGCAGGCCCACCGCCCGGCCATCGGCTTCTCGGGCGGCATGCGCCAGCGCCTGGGCATCGCGCAGGCCCTGCTGAACGACCCCGACGTGCTCATCGTCGACGAACCCACGGCTGGTCTCGACCCCGAGGAGCGCCTGCGCTTTCGTCACCTGCTGGGCGACCTCGGGCGCAAGCGCCTGGTCATCGTGTCGACCCACATCGTGTCGGACGTCGAGAACATGGCCTCGCACCTGGCCGTCATGCGTCAGGGCCGCCTTGTCGCCTTCGAAACCCCTGAAGCCGTGATCGCTCGCGCCGTGGGCAAGGTCTGGATGGCCCAGCTCGCGCCAGCCGATTACGAAGCGCTGAAGGGCCATGTGCAGGTGCTGCAGGCCCAGCCTCAGGGCAGCCGCATTCAGGTGCGCATGGCGCATCCGTCGCGCCCCTTTGCCGAGGCCGAGCCGGCGAACGCCAGCCTGGAAGAGGCGCTGATGGCTCAACGCTATGCCGATGCGCGGGAGGCCGCATGAACACCAGTCTCTACAAGACCCTGGTGCTGAACGAATGGCGCTTGCGCAGCCGCCGGCTCAGCAGCCTCGTCATCCTGCTGGCCGTGGTGGCCGTGAGCTGGTTGATGGTGCTGGACCCGAAAAGTGGCATGGCCATGATGGTCGTGAACAAGCAGCGCATCGCCTACGAGAGCCAGGCACTCGCCTTTGCGAGCAACCTGATCGCGTCGCTGCTGTTCGGCCTGGCTGGCTTCTACCTGGCGCGTGGTCGCACGCAGGAAGACGTGCGCTGCGGCACCGCTGCCGTGCTGGCCGCCACACCCGTCAGCAACGCGCAGCTGCTGGGCGCGCGCTGGCTGGGCGCCTTCGGCTTCCTGCTTTCGCTGGGCACCGTCGTGATGCTGACGGTCTGGGTGTTGCAACTGGTGCGCGGCGAAGGCCCGCTGCAGCCCTTGCCCTATCTGCAGATGCTGGTGTTCGGGCTGGCGCCCGGCCTGATGCTGTGCGCCAGCCTGGCCGTGCTGGCCGACGCCTGGGCGCCGCTGATGGGCAAGCGTGGCGACGCGCTCTACTGGGTCTTCTGGATGGTGCAGTTCGCCTTCATCCCGGCCACGCTGGGGCAGGGCGCCGTGCGGCTGACCGGCTGGCAGGTGTTCGACATCAATGGCATGTCGCCGTTGCTGGTCGGCGTGAGCCAGTTGATGGACGTGACCCACATCAGCGTCGGTGGCAGCCCCTTCGACGCGACGCTGCCCAGCCTGCACATGCCCGCTGGCCTGTGGAGCGCTGAGTTGATCGCTTTGCGCCTGGGCTCGATGGCGCTGGCCCTGCTGCCGCTGCTGCCCGCCGTGATGTTCTTCCATCGCTATGCACCAGACCGCGTGAAGCTGCGCAACCCCGCCGGTCGCTGGCGCATCGTGCAGTTGCTGCAATGGCTGCTGCGCCCGCTGCTGCGGCCTTTCACCGCCGCCCTTGGCCTGTTGCTGCGCGCCAGCGCCCGCCTGCCAGGCCTGCCCGGCCGCTGGCTGGCGGACGTGAGCCTGGTGTTGCTCAGCCAGCCGCTGTTGGCCTTGGCGATGGGGGCCGGCACGGTGGCCTGCGCGGTGGCGCCGATGGACCTCGTTCCCGCGCTGCTGGCCGCAACGTTGTGCGCCTGGGGCATGGCGGTGGCGGACGTGAGTTCGCGTGATCTGCAGAGCGGCACCTTGGCGCTGGCCAGTGCCGTACCTGGCGGCGCGTGGGAGCGCCGCTGGCGCCATGTGCTGGCGGCCTTGGGGCTGGGGTTGCTGCTGGCCTTGCCGGCCTTGCTGCGGATCTCAACGGTGCAAGCCTTGGCCTGCGTGGCCGGCCTGCTCTTCTTGAGCGCAGCCGCCACGCTGCTGGGCCGGCTGACCCAGGGCTCGCGCACCTTCCTCGCGTTGTTTCTGTTCGCGCTCTACCTCAACCTGCAAAAGACCGGTGTGGCGGCGCTGGACCTGTTGGGTGTGGACGGCGCGGCCAACGCAGCCAGCGTGGCCGGCTATGCGCTGGCGGGCGGGCTGGGGCTGGTAGCACTGCTGGCCTGGCCGCGGCTGCGTCGGACCTGAGCCGCCGGCCCTGGCCTACAGCGCCCATGCGAAGAATGGCGCAAGATTGCCAGGCCATGACTGCACGCTTCGCCGTCCTTCTGCTCGCCGCCACCTTTTGCGGGATGGTCGGCGCTGCTCAGGCCGAGGAGCTGCCCAGATCAGCGGCCTGTCGCACCGCGCTGAATGCGCTGGACGAAGCGGAGGAGGCCATCGCGGCGGCCGCTGCCGCTTCATCGACCAGCTTGTCCGATCAGCAGCGCCAGCACTCGGTGGCCGTGCGTCTGCAGCCGCTGCGCAAGCGCGTGGCGGATGCCTGCCTTGGCGGGCTCACCACCTCGCCGCCGCCCTCGCAGCACAGCTGGGTGGTGCCGACCGCGCCCGCACGGCCCGGCGTGGTGGCGCCCAGAGTGCCCATGCCGGCGCTGCCGCCTGTGGCCTTGCCGCGTCCGCAAGCGCCGGTCACCGTGACCCAGTGCAATGCCGCCACCTGCCTGGCCAGCGATGGCTCGACGCTGACGCGGGTCGGCCCCACCCTTGTCGGACCGCGCGGTTCATGCACCGTGCAGGGCGTCTTCCTGCGCTGCCCGTGATCAGCGCCGCGACCTGCTGGCCAGCACCAGCGCAATGCCGCCGAGGATGGCCGCCGAGGCCGCCAGCAGCCGCGGCGTGACGGCCTCCGACAGTAGCGCCACGCCGCCGAATGCGGCAATCAGCGGCACCGACAGCTGCACGGTCGCGGCCCGCAGCGCGGACAGCCCGCGCAGCGCGGCGTACCAGATGACATAGCCGATGCCGGACGTGACGGCGCCCGAGGCGACGGCCAGGGCGATACCGGTGGTGCTGGCGCGCGCCTGGGCTGCGAACAG
This sequence comes from Roseateles sp. P5_E4, assembly GCF_054049255.1. NCBI lineage: Bacteria > Pseudomonadati > Pseudomonadota > Betaproteobacteria > Burkholderiales > Sphaerotilaceae > Roseateles > Roseateles sp. P5_E4. The sequence goes on from NZ_JBFUMS010000015.1 coordinate 48,994, forward strand.
CAGGCTCACCAGCAGAGCGAGTGGCGTGGCGCGCAGGAAGTTGCCCGCTGTCGCCGCCAACGGGTCGCTCACGCCGCGGCCGCGCAGCGAGTACAGGCCCCAGGCCAGGCCCGCTGCCGCCATCATGGCCGCGCCGAGGACCGGTGGCGCCGCCACGCCGGGTGACACCAGATAGATCAGCCCCGCCACGGCCAGAGCGAGGCCGAACCAGGCCAGGGGCCGGAACCTCTCGCCCGAGCGCAGCCCCGCGCTGAACATCGTCACCTGGACCGCGCCGAACAGGATCAGGGCGCCCGTGCCCGCGGACAGGCTGAGGTAGGCGAAGGAGAAGAAGGCGACGTAGGCGAACAGCATGGCTGCGGCGAGCCAGTCGGAATGAGTGGCGGCGGCCTGGCCGGGCCTGAGCCGCACGATGGCCGCGAGCGTGACCGCCCCGGCGGCCAGCCTGATGCTGCCGAAGCTGGCCGCATCGATGAGATCCTGCCGCAGGGCGAGCCGGCACAGCAGCGAATTCGCCGCGAAGGCCAGCATCGCCGTCGTGGTCAGGGCCAAGGTCTTCAGCAGGGGCAGGCCGGCGCGCGACTCAGACATGGACCCCCACCAGGACCGCGGCCCAGCCCAGCAGCGCGACGCCCAGCGGCGTGCTCAGCCGGTGGCCCCAGCGGACATTCTTCTCAACCGCCATGACCGCGGCCAGCAACAGCATCCAGCCGAGGCTGCCGGTGCCGAGCGCAAACATCAGCAGCATCAATGCCCAGCAGCAGCCGACACAGAACAGGCCGTGGTGGGCGCCCAGCATGAACGCGTGCCGCGCCTCGGCGTGGCCGCGCCAATGCTGCATGACGAAGCTCAAGGGGGTGCGGCACTTCTCCAGGCAGCGGTGCTTGAGGCTGCTGAACTGGAAGGCCCCGGCCAAGGCGATGATGGTCGTGCCGATCAGCCAGCCATGCCAGGCCAGCAGGGGCACGCCGTTGACGAGCGCCAGCAGCCCCGCGTGCAGCACATGGGCCACGAGCCCGAAGCCGCCCCACACCGCCATATAGCCCAGGCCCAGCAGCAGGAGCAGCCGGCGGTGGTCCGCCCGCCGCGCCGTCAACCGGTCGAAGGCATTGAACAGGGGCAGGGTGGTCGGCAGCATCATGGCCGTGGTCATCAGGATCCAGGCGGCGCTGTAGAGCAGCGCGGGCACGATGACGTTGCCACCGGGGATCGCCCGGCAGACGGAGGCGGCCGGGCCGGAGGCCGTCCAGTCGCCGTGTTCGAGGTAGCGCCCATAAGGGCTGCCCGCCCAGGCCCACAGCGCCAGCCAGGCGAGCCCGGCCAGCGCACTCAGCACGACGAGGAACACGCGGCGATGGCGGGAATCGCCGGCTGGCGGGTCCGCCGCTACGGCGCCGCCAGCGGCGCTCAATGGTGCACCCTTCGGCCTGCGGCCTTGCCTGGCCGACAGCGCGGCCAGGCGTTCGCCAGGCAGGGGATGCCCACAGGGCATCCCATGTCCGGGCTCACTCCCGCCAAGCGGGAGCGAGCTTGCTTGGGGCGGCCCGGCGCGGCGCTCATGCGTCGAAGACGAAGGTGCTCTGCAGCGCGTTGTGATTCTTGAGATCGAGATCGATGCCCAGTGCCGGGTTCTTGGAACGGTAAGTCGGGGCCTTGCCGACAAACACCGGCGCGCCCGGCACCGTCGAGAACACGGTGTCGGACAAGGTCGTCAGCCCACCCATCGCACCGCGATAGGGCTCGAGTTCGGCGTAGTAATTCGTGCCGATCTCGAGGATGCCCTTGCCGTCTTGCACGGTGAACTTGATGGGGGCCCGCTCGACCGACACCACCGTGCCAATGAGGGCAGCGAGATCGGCGACCGGCCCGCCGGCCTGGCCCGTGTAGACCTTGAGCAGGGCCGCCTCCTGCGCCGCCGAGGCCTTGTCATCGACAAAGATTGCGGCGGTCCAGTTGCCTTTGAGGATGTTGCCGGGGACGTGGGCCACGGCCGCGATGGTGTTGCCGCCGACGTCCACGCCGTCGATCACGCCCTTGTCGATGCGCCAGGCGACGATGGTGTCGCAGGTGCCGTTGTCTGGGTCCTCGCCGATCCAGCAGGGACACAGCACGTTGCAGTTGCAAACCTCCAGCAGACGACCTTCCAAGTGATAGCCCATATGACTCTCCGTCAAAGCCAAACACAATGAACTTGTCGCCGTGGCTCGGCCGGCAAGGCAAAAATCATCCTACGCCGCGGTGCCGGGTCGAGTCCAGGTTCGTTGAAGACGGCATCCTCAATCGATCACCCCTACTTCGTCGCATCTACTCCGTCGCATCGGCATTCGCCGCCCGCAGCGGATCCGACACCTCCAGCCAATCCAGATCGTTCTCCAGCGTGTGGAAGGCGTCGTCGCCGATCTCGCCGGCGTCGCGCATGGCCAGCAGCACCTGCCGGGCCGCCTGCAGCGCGGCGCGGTAGCTGTTGTCGTACTCGGCACCGAATGAAGCGAACGGGCTGCCGCTGTCATGCAGCGGCCGGCCCAGGTGCATCTTCAGGTTCTTGCGCACCAGGCTCACGGCGGCGGAGCTGTCTGCGGGCAGTTGCTCAAAGGCGGCCTCCAGCATGCGCTGGCGCGCGGCATGCTCTTCATGCGCCACCGGGTCGCCGTCCTTCAGATTGAGCGCGCGCAGCAAAGGCTTCAGTGTCAGCCCCTGGATCAGCAGCGTGCCCAGCACCACGAGAAAGGCCGTCAGCACGATCAGGTCGCGGGCCGGAAAGCCTTCGGGCAGCGCCAGCGCCGCCGCGAGCGTGACGATGCCGCGCATGCCCGCCCAGGAGATCACCAGCCCGCTGCCCACGCTGGGCCGCAGCATCGGCCGCGGCGGATTGAAGCCGTGGCGGTGGTCACGCCAGCGGATCGCGGCGTTGAAGGACATGTGCCAGGCGACGCGCACGACGATGACGGTAACCAGCACGGCGGCGGCCACCAGCAGGTATTGCGTTCGCGCCGACGGCTCCAGCGCCATCAGGATGGGGCGGATCTGCAACCCGATGAAGATGAACGCAAAAATGTTCAGCGCGAACACCACCGTGGCCCAGACCGCGTTGGTGGGGATGCGAACACGGGCAGGGATGCGCGCCGGTGCCATGCGCGCCAGCGTCATGGCGAAGCAGACCGTGGTCAGCACGCCCGACAGCCCGACATGCTCCGCCAGCTGCCACACGCTGATGGTGCCAATGAACTGCAGGATGATGGCCGTGGGAATGTGCTGCACATGCTCGAACATGCGCTGCACCAGCCAGCCCAGCGCAGGCCCCGCGATCAGGCTGCCCAGCACGGCCAGCAGGAAGGTCGGCGCCACCGCCTGCACCGAGAAGCCGCCGGCCGCCACTGCACCGACGGCCAGGCGGTAGATCAGCAGGGCGCTGGCGTCGTTGAGCAGGCTCTCGCCTTCGAGGATGCCCAGGATGCGCTGCGGCGGGCGCAGCGGCCGCAGCACCGCAGTGGCCGCCACCGCATCGGGCGGCGCGACGATGGCGCCCAGCGCCACGGCCGCGGCCCATGGCAGGCCCGGCACGAGGGCGTGAGCCACCATGGCCACTGCGGCCGTCGTGAGGCCGACCGCAAAGATCACCAGGCTGACCAGAGGCGCCCAGTTGTCTCTGAGGTCCCGCAATGACGCGTCGTAACCAGCGTCGACGAGAACCGGCGCGACGAACAGGGCCAGCACCAGTTCGGGCGGCAGGCTGGGGCTGGGTGCACCCGGCACCAGGGCCAGCAGCGCGCCGCCAATGGCCAGGAATACCGGGTAGGGCGCGCCCGCACGCCGCGCGGCGGCAGCCAGTGCCACGGCGGCGACGAAGAGGACCAGGATTTGTTCGAGCTCCTGCACCGGCCGGAGTATGGCGACCTCGCCCTGGCAAAGGAAGGCGGGCCCGGCAGGCCTACGGTCGTAGCATCGCTTCCCAACACCCAGTCCCCAGGCCGCGCCATGAAGGCGCGCCGGTTGCTTACCGAAAGCAAGTCATGACCGGCATCTCCGAGCGTCTGCTCACCGCCTTTGAAACGCACGACGTTGAAGACATCCGGGCCGTCCTCGATGCCGGCTTCGATGCGAGTTCAAGCATCGGCGGCAAGACGGTGGTCAACCATCTGATCGAGATGTACTTTCGTTCGGACCGGTTTGCCTCCTGCCTTCGGTTGCTGCTGGAACGTGGTGCCGTGCTGGACGACCCGCACCTGGCGCCCGTGCTGCTCAACGACGCCGACGCGCTGGCCTCGGCCGTGGCGGCGAACCCGGTGTTGCTGCGTCACCGCACGCAGATGCCCTGCACCTTCACGCCGCTTGACGGCGCCACGCTGCTGCATGTGGCGGCGGAGTACGGCCACGCAGAGGTCGCCGAGCGGCTGTTGGCACTGGGCGCAGACCCGAACGCCGCGGCCGATGTCGACGCCGACGGGCTGAACGGCCAGACGCCGCTCTTCCACGCCGTGAACTCGAATGCCAACCGTTCGGCGCCCGTCATGCGCCTGCTGCTTACGGCTGGCGCGCGGGCTGATGTGCGAGTGCGAGGCATCACCTGGGGCCGCGGCTTCGACTGGGAGACGGTCTGCTACGACGTGACGCCGCTGTCCTACGCCCAACTCGGCCTGCTGCCGCAGATGCAGCGCACCGAGGCCGATACCTACGCCAACATCGTCGAACTGCTCGCGGCCCTGGGGCGGCCCGCGCCGCGGCTGGGCAATGTGCCGAACCGGTATTTGCGCTAGCGCTCCCGCAGGCGATCCAGCACCGGCTTGACGTCGATGATCGGCGTGCCGTCGAAGGCTTCGAGATGGAGTGCCTGGTAGCGAAGCGGGCCGTCTTTCTCGACCAGCGTGACGCGGTGTAGCCCCACGGGGTTGGGCCGGTCCTGCGAGCGCGTGCTGAATACGCCGCGCAGCGGGGCGTTCAGGTCGTCGCGTGGATGCACGCTCAAGGTCTCGCGCTGGCCGCGGTCCAGCCAGGTCAGCAACAGGATGTCGTCGCCGACCTGCAGGTCGCGCAGGCCCGCCTCGAAAGCGGGCAGGAACTCCAGCCACGCCGTGGGGGCGCCTTCATCGCCTTGCTTGGGCGCCTGCTTCCGGCTCGTCAGCGGTGAGCGCACATGGCCGATGGGTTGGAGGGCGAACATGTGTCTTGCGCGGCGGTGGGGCGCCAGGCCTCAACGCTGACGCCAGGGCGGCGGCGTTTCGTTGGTGATGTCCGTCGCCCGCGCCCGCTCGGCGTCGAGGGGGCGGATCTCCAGCGTCAGACCGAAGGCCAGGCAGGGGTTCTGCGCGGCGAGTTCGGCCGCTTCCTCCAGGCTCGTGGCGACGATGAACCAGTAGCCGCCGACGATCTCCTTGGTCTCTGCGAAGGGACCGTCGGTGACCAGCCCATGGGCAACGAGCTTGCCTTCGGGCGCCAACCGGCTCCCGGGTTTCATCCGCCCTGCCGCCAACTGGCTCTCGTACCAGACGTAGAACTGATCGATGGCGCGCTGGACGTCCTCGCGAGACGCTTTTTCGTCCCACTGGCCGCGCGACACAACGAGGTATTCGTGCTGCGGTTGGTTCATGGGTGGATGGTAAATGCAGGGGGACCGTGGAGCGTTCTGTGGAGGCCGAGTTGAGGAGCCAGACCTCCCGCGCCACGGCCTTTGCATCGACCGCTGAAGCCTCCGATAGGCAGCTTCAGGCTGGCTGCCGTCATTCAATTTTGGTGGCCCGATGGCCGTTGCCGTCGTGAGCGGTCGTCCCGGGACGGGTGTTGCACCGCAGGAAAACGGTAGCCAGGGAGTTTGAACGGATCGCAGGCTGATGGTCGTTGGCCGGTTGCCTCGGGTCTGAGAGCCATTCGAGGTGCATCTTGGTGCGACTCCGGCCCTCAAGCGTGCATGCGCGCCCCAACTCCGCGCCTTTGCACCTTCCGGAAGCAATGCTGCCTCGGCTTTCCTGGCATCGACCTTGCGGAAGCTGTGGAAGGAGCAACTGGAGTGTGCGGTGGTCGTCAGCGATATTGACGTTCGGCTTCTCAGAGTATTTCGCGCTGTGGTTGAGGCCGGCGGGTTTGCGAACGCCCAGGCCATTCTCAACGTGGGCGCCTCAACGATCAGCGCGCAGATGTCGCAATTGGAGACACGGCTGTGCTACGTCGTGTGTCATCGCGGCCGCGGGGGATTCAAACTCACGGAGAAAGGCGAAGCCCTTTACCGTCTAGTTATCGAACTCTTCCAGTCGGTTCAAAGCTTTGAGATGCAAGCTAGCGAGCTTCGCGGCGGCATGAACGGACAACTGCGGATCGGCTTTATAGACAACATCATCTCGGACCCCGGATCACCGTTTAGGCCGGCTGTCGATCACTTCCGTAGACAGCCACGCAACCATGCAAGGCTCCTGTTCGAGGTGCTTTCGCCGCAAGAGCTCGAGCGCGGCTTGCAGGACCACCGCATCGACGTCGCCGTCGGAGTGTTCTACAGCCGGCTGCCGGGCTTGGCGTACGAGCCGTTGTATCTGCAGCGCGACGTGCTGGTCTGCCACCGCGACCACCACCTGGCACGCATCGAAGATCAGGCGGAGCTCGCCAACGCGATACCGTCTTGCCACAAGGTGCTGCGCTCGTTCTTAGGCACGAACGAGTTCCCTTACGCGAGCCCTGGCGGAGAGACGATGGTGTCGAGCTTCAGCCACATCGAGGCTGCGGCTCTGATGATCCTCACCGGCGGGTGCATCGGTTTTCTGCCATTGCACTACGTGAAGCCATGGATAGATTCCGGCGAGCTGGTGGTGCTTCTGGCGAACGAGCTGTATCGCGATACGCATTTCTCAATAGCAACGCGCGCTGACCAAGTCCGGCCACCACCGGCACTGCACACTTTCTTGAGCTGCCTGCGCGCCGCGAAGGTGCAGGATGTGGGCACCGCTGAGGTGCATCAGCCGTTCACTTCGATCGCTGCGTAAGTTACTTCGATTCGCGACGATTTTCCCGAACCGAAGGCGTCCATAGAGTCCATTCCATGACGCGTCCCGAGCAATTCGCGAGGGGCGTCTGGCACAGAAGGACTCAAGATGAAGACGTACGTCGTCACGGTTTGCGCGGCTGCGCTTGCAATCTCAGGCGCCGCTATGGCGGCCGACAAGCCCCTGACCAAAGTCAAGGCCGGCCACCTCGTCGCCATCGACTTGGCGCCACTGTTTGTCGCCAAGGAAAGCGGGTGTTTCGCACAGCAGGGACTTGATGTCGAGACTGTGTTCTTCGCCAACCCGGGCGACAACAATGCTGCGCTCGCGGGTGGCGCCATCGACTTCAGCACGAACCCCTTCACGCTGCCATTCTTCGCGGCCAACAGCGGCGTGCCAATTCGCGTCATCTCCGCCGCCGGTGGCTGGGGTGCGGTCGAGGTAGTGGCTCAAGGCAAGCTCGGCTTCAAAACCATCGATGACATCAAGGCGTACACGAAGTCGGGCAAGCCGAAGCTCAAGATCGCAACGCTCCAAGGAGACACCCTCGAGTTGATCCTCAAGCGTGATTTCGCACGCCTGTCGATTTCTGAGAAGGACGTCGAGCTGGTGTACTTCAACGACCTGATGGCGATGGTCGAGACCTTCCGAAGCGGCCAAGTCGATCTCTTGAGTCACATCAAGCCCTACACAACCGACATGGTTGTGAGCAAGGGCGCGGTGGTGCTGACCTCGAACGCCAAGACGTACTCGACCACGACGCCGAACTCGGTGGTCAGCGTCCTCGAGAAGACGCTCAAGGACCGGCCGCAGGTGGTTCAGGCCTATCTACAGGGCTTGATCTGTGGCGCGGCGACTATCAACAAGCAGCCCGAAAAGGCAGCTGACTACCTCGCCAAGGGCAACTACTACCGCGTAGATCCCAAGGTCCTGCTGCAAGCGCTGAAGACCGCGCCAGCGCCTGTGTCCTTCACTCCCGATGTCGCCGTGATCCAGAGCGTCGTCGACGAACTGACCAAGCTGGGCTACGTCAAGGGGACAACCAAAGCCGCAGACATCTTCCGCCTCGACACGATCAAGGCGCTTGAGAAGCAATGAGCGACGCTGATATGCCTACCGACGAAATCACAACGTTCGAGAGCTTGCCGCCGCTGGCGCGTGCCGCCGTACCAACGTACTCAACGACTTTCAAACCCGACCTGACTCTGTGGCGTGAACGCATGCCCGGCGGCATGCACTGGTCTGGCCTGCTGCGACGCGGCAACAGCCTTCGAATCACGACGCTCGCAGCAGGCGCCAACGTGTCCGCGCTCTTCTACAACTATGAAGACCGTGGTGAACGCTACAACATGCCCGACACGCTGAAGGAACAGAGCACGGCTTTCCTTCGCCAAGGCCTTGTCTGCTATTCAGACATGGGACGCGTGTTGTGCTCGCTCACCGAGTCGAACTGCGACTGGCACGACACCATCGGCGGGATGTCGGACGCTGCAGTAGTTGAGCAGCGCTACGGGACCAAGCGCTATCAGGAGCACCGCAATGCCATGCATCGCAACGCACGGGATGGCGTCCTGACGCAACTCGGCAAGTGGGGCATGGGCAAACGCGACGTCGTGCCCAACGTCAACTTCTTCAGCCGGGTCGTCGTGAACGACAACGGCGACATGCGTTTTGTCGATGGGCATAGCGGCAAAGGCGACTTCGTCGACTTGCGCTTCGAGATGAACACCCTTGTCGTGCTGTCAACCTGCCAGCACCGCCTCGATCTGAACCCTCGCTATGAACCAGCAGCGGTTGAGATGGTGTGCTGGCGTTCAGGCACTGCTGGCAGGGACGACCCATGCCGACTGTCGATGCCCGAGAACGGGCGCGGGTTCATCAATACCGAACGCTATTACCTCTGAACGGGCCGACCATCATGAACGCACAGATCGTTACGAGCGACCTTGACCCGGCCGACGCCATCTTTGATTTTGAGCATCCTCCCGGCACGCCCTGGACTCACGAAATCAAGAGGGGCCAGTTCTTCCGCATCGTCGACCTTGAAGGCAATCAGGCCGTCGACACGCTCTTCTACAACGCCCGCGATATCCAGGAGCGCTACAGCTTGCTCCACACCATGCTGGCACAGGAGAACCTCTACCTGGGCGTGGGTACGAAGATCATGTCCAGCGAGGGTCGGCCCATGTTGACCATCGTGGCCGACACCTGCGGCCGCCATGACACCGTCGGCGGCGGGGCCTGCTCCTCCGAGAGCAACACGATCCGCTACTCGCTTGAGAAGCGCTTCATGCACAGCTGCCGCGACAACTTCATGCTCGCCATTGCCGACCACCCGTCCGGGCTGACGAAGCGCGACATCGTCTCCAACATCAACTTCTTCATGAACGTCCCGATGACCCCGGCGGGACGGCTTACCTATGAGGATGGAATATCCGGGCCGGGCAAGTACATCGAGCTTCGCGCGGAGATGGACATCCTGGTCCTGATCTCAAACTGCCCTCAGTTGAACAATCCGGCGAACGGCTACAACCCCACGCCCGTTCGCTACCTCGTTTGGGATGCCACCGCAAATACTGTGGGTGCCGCATGATGGCGAGCAAGTCGTTGCGGGCTGCCGCACCTGCCGTCGTCGGTCTCGCGTCAGTCGCTGCGGTGCTAGGCGCATGGGAAGCCGCTGGCGCAGGTGGCGGCGCACTGGCCAGCGTCTTGCCGCCGCCTTCCCAGTTCCTGCGCAGCATCGCCGAGAGCAACTTCCGCATCGGGCTGGGGTCGCAGGCGGCGACGGTCACGCAGTCGCTGATGGCGACGTTCTTGCGAGTCTTCGTCGGCATGGGGATCGCCTTTGCTGCCGCCATCCTGACCGGAGCCTTGTTGAGCCTGTCCCGAGTGGCAACTTGGAGCCTGTCCCCGATCTTGCAGTTGCTCGCACCTATCGCGCCCATCGCGTGGATTCCAACGGCCATCGTGGTCTTCGGCATCGGGGACATCACGGCCATCTTCATCGTCTTCATGGGCGTCTACTTCATCTTGACCCTGGCGACGCTGGCAGAGATTCGGCGCATACCTCCCGAGTTCCAGACGGTTGCAGGCAACCTCGGCGCGACGCCGCTTCAATGCTGGCTCTGGGTGACGCTCCCGGCCATCCTTCCCGGGGTCTTCATGCTGCTGCGTACCAACTTCATCGCCGCATGGATGGCGGTTCTGGTTGCGGAGATGGTCGGCCTTCGAGACGGCCTGGGCGCCATCATCATGATGGGACGCAACCTCTTCAACAACGAGCTGGTGATGTTCGGAATGGTCGTGATCGGCCTCACCGGCTTCATCGTCGACAGACTGCTGCAGTTCATCGGCCAGCGGGTGCTGTGGTGGAGGGTATGAGCGTGCTCAAGAGAACCGAACCTGCCGTCGCTTTCCAAGTCGAGCGATTGACAGTTGACTTTGGCACGGACAAGACCGGTCCCCTGCAAGACTTCTCACTGAACATCCGCCAGGGAGAGATTACGTGCCTGCTCGGTCCATCGGGCTGCGGCAAGACGACGCTGCTGAAGTCGTTGGGTGGCTTCGTCGTCGGGCGAGACAGCGGTGGCGTGCTGTTTGAGTCGAGGTATCTCAACGGCCCTACGCCCGAAATCGTGATGATCTTCCAGGAGAACAACCTGTTCCCATGGCTGTCCGCGCGCGGGAATGTTGAGTTCGGCCTGAAGTTCAAGGCAGCCAAACGTGACGGCAAGCAGGTGGTGGACGAGATGCTCCGCATCGTCGGTCTCACCGAGGCTGCCGACCGGTTTCCGAATCAGCTCTCAGGCGGTATGCGGCAGCGCACCGCCATCGCTCGGGCCCTCGTTTCAGATCCGCATGTGCTCCTGCTCGATGAGCCCTTCAGCGCACTGGACATCAGTCTTCGCCGACGGATGCACACCCTGATGCTCGATCTGTGGAGCAAGACGGGCAAGACGATGGTGATGGTCACCCACAGCATCGAAGAAGCGCTTCAAGTTGGCCACCGGGTCATCGTTCTTGGCGACCGCCCAGCACGAGTCTTGATCGACGCCGACACCAGTGCCGACGCAATGAAGGACCGCTACTCGCCGGAGTTCCTGGAAATGCAGCGGCGGATCGAGGCCGTCATCTACTGAGCCCGACGCCAACAAACAACTTCTGCAGCATCAAGCCAACCATGCACCAATCTCTTGAGCCAAGCATCCGTTCTCTCGTCCAGAAGGCCGTCACGGGGGATCTTCATCCGCTGACCATCGTCGACGAAGTCCTGCATCGCCTCAACATTCATCGGGACAACCCGATCTTCATCTCAACGACGCCAGCAGATGCGCTCCGTCAACGGGCGGCCGAACTGGCAGAGCTGCCCGCCGCGACCCGATCTGCACTGCCTTTGTACGGCGTACCTTTTGCCGTGAAGGACAACATCGACGTCGCCGGCACGCCGACGACGGCCGGCTGCCCCGAGTTCGCATACGTTCCTGCCAAGAACGCATTCCTCGTCGACCGGTTGCTTGCTGCAGGCGCCATGCTGATCGGCAAGTGCAATCTGGACCAGTTCGCGACCGGGTTGACTGGCATGCGCTCTGTCTACGGCAGTCCCATCAATCCGTACAGCCCGGACCACGTCACCGGTGGCTCCAGCTCTGGATCGGCAGTCGCCGTCTCCTCCGGGATCGTGCAGTTCTCCCTGGGAACGGACACGGCCGGCTCTGGGCGCATCCCTGCCGGCTTCAACAACATCGTGGGCTACCGCCCCTCTAGCGGCCTGCTCAGCGCCTCCGGTGTCGTGCCGTGCGCGCGCTCACTCGACACGGTGTCCGTGTTCGGCAACTGTGCAGATGACGTTCGGCGCGTCTTGACTGTCGCCGCGGCGTTCGATCCAGCCGACCCCTACTCGGTCGACCTCGCACCGCGAGCTCTCCCCCTCGCGGCGCCGGTCTTCGGAATTCTGGACTCGCAAGACGACTTTTTCCTCGGTGACCAACAGGCCCGGGCGGCATACGAGCAAGGCATTGCAAAGCTCCAATCTCTCGGTTCCGCCACAGTCGTCATCGACTACGCGCCGTTCAAGGAAATTTCAGACATGACCTACTTCGGTCCATCAATGGCGGAACGCACTGCGGTCCTTGGCGACTTCATCTCGAGCCATCCGGACGCGTCTTACACGCCGGTCGTTCGCGACGCTCTGGTCAAAGCAGCCTCGTTTACCGCCGTGGATGCCTTCAAGATGCTTCATCGACTCAAAGCGCTAGAGCGCCAGATCGAGCTCCAGACTTGGTCCCAGGTAGACATGCTCTGCATCCCAACAGCACCGACCATTCACACTCGCGCCGACGTTGAACGCGACCCGGCCTACGGGTCAACAAGCCTTGGTGCGTATACCAACTTCGCGCCTTTCTTGGGTTTGCCTGCAGTGTCCGTGCAAAACGGCTTCCGACCAGACGGGTTGCCTAGCGGGATCATGTTCGTCGGCCAGCGGGCTGATGACATGAGACTGCTTCAGGTTGCAGAGGTGTTTGCAACCTGAGCGCAGCAGAACGCGCATCGCCGCGAGTCGTGAGCTCGTCCGTCCCCGTCGGGAGGGCAGGTTAGGCTCTATCGGACAGCAGATGAGCGCCGCCCGCTGCCTTCACCGCTAATGTCTGCATGACGGCATGTACCAGTCCTAGGYGCATGGTTGTTGAACGACGGCAACCGCTGCAAAACGGAATTTCCGCGCTCTCCGTTCGACAAATCGCCTAGCGCCGACAGCCACCTGAATGCCGAACCCGCGCCGGCAAGCATGAGTGACCCTCAGTAGTCGATCCCCACCCGAATCCCGTAGGTCCGCGGGTCGTTCCAGTAGGCGCGCACGAAGCCGCCGCCGTCCTGCACCGCGTTCTTGGTCATCTTGTTGGTCGCGTTCAGCACATAGAGCTCGGCGTGCCAGTATTTGGGCGCCTGCAGCTTGAGGCTGGCGTCGATCTTGGTGAAGGCCTTCTGGCCGTCGGAGATGTGCGGGTTGTCGAGGTTGAGCAGGGTGAAGTACATCTTGTCCTGCCACTTCAGGTTGACCCAGGGCGTCAGCTCCCAGCCCTCGCCCATCATGAAGCTCTGTGAGAAGTTGATGCCGAAGCTGTACTTGGGCGACAGGGGCAGGTGGTTGCCGGTGATGTCCAGGATCTGGCGGCCGGCGAACTCGCGGATGGGGCCGCTGTAGGGCTCGGGGCAGTGCGGTGCGCCCATCTCCTCACGCGCACCGCAGTTCCAGGTGTCGCTGTAGGACGGGTAGTCCTTCATCTTGCTGTTGATGTAGCTGAAGAAGGCCCCCAGGCGGGCGCCGGGCCAGGGCTTGTAGTCGACCTCCAACTCGATGCCCGGGATGCTGACGACGCCGACGTTGACGGTCTGCCACTTGGTGACGATGTCGCAGGTTGGGTTGTCTTCGGGGCAGGGCTCGGTGCGCTTGATGCGCGAGGCGAAGTTGTCGCCCGTGACCTGCATGTCCTTGTAGCGGCTGAAGAAGAGGGTGGCCGACAGGCTCAGGCGCTTGTTCAGCAGCAGGCCCTTGTAGCCGATCTCGAAGTTGGTGACGGTTTCAGGCTTGTAGGGGAAGAAGGTGTACTGCGGGCCGGCGGGGCCGTCCACGCAGTCGTGGCCGCCGCAGCGGTCGTCCTTGTCGCCGAAGCCGCCGGCCTTGTAGCCGGTGGACAGCGACGTGTAGACCATGTCCAGCGGCGTCAGCTGCTTCTGCAGGCCCAGGCGGTAGGTGACCTTCTTCCAGCTCTGGGCGTTGTCGTTGCCGGCCGGCAGGCCCCATTCGGCATAGGCGCCGGTGCCGGCGAAGGGCCCCATCTGCTCGGTCAGGTCACGGCCGTTGTGGGCGCGAAAGCCCGGCTCGCCGGGCGTGCCGGGATGGAACAAGCCGTTGTAGTAGGCCGGCGTGGAGCCGTCCCAGCCACCGAAGACCTGGCCGTTCTTGTCGGTCTTCTTGTCATGGCTGTAGCGGGCGCCGAGGGTGGCGGTCCAGGTCGGCGTGAACTTCCAGTCGGCCTGCGCGAAGACGGCCTTGGCGTCGATCTGGCGGTCGGGCTGGTGATAGAACTGGCTGGTCGGGAAGCCATAGGGGGCTGTGACGAGCTGCTCCTGCGCATAGTCGATGGCGTTCTTCTCGTGCATCCAGAACAGGCCGGTGACGAGCTGCAGCGTGTCGGTGTGGTGCTTGAACTGCAGCTCGTGCACGCTGGACTTGTAGGTCGAGCCGAGCGTGAACGAGGTCATATCGCTGACGGGCCAGGTGCCCCAGTCGCCGTCGGGGCCGACGGGCAGGCTGGCCGTCACCTGGCTGGCGATGGGGTGGTAGCCGCCGTCATCGTCGGACTGCTGCGTGCGCTTCTGGTTGGCGAAGGCGAAGCCGTATTCGATGCTGCTCTGCGGGCTGAGGTTCCACACCAGGTTGGAGCGCAGCGTGCCGATGGACATGTCGGTCTTGCCCGGCACGTTGATCTTGACGTCCCATTTGCCGCCGGTGCAGGCGAAGGCGGTGCTGGCTGCCATGTCGCAGTCCTTCATCGCGACGTCGCCGGCGCCATTGTTCTGGAACTTCTCGTAGGCCACCAACCACTCGATGTTGTCGGTGAGTTTCAGCCGCCCGGCGATGCGGGCCGCCCATTCGTCGCGGTTGTAGTAGTACTTGCTTTTGGAGACCAGGGTGTTGCGGCGTTGGTCCACGTCAGGGATGCCATCGGCGACAAAGCCATGCGCCGGCAGATTGACGTCATAGAAGTCCTGCTGCTGGTTGATCCAGCCGTCGCGCGTGACCTTGCTGACGGTGGCGCGCAGCGCGAACTTGTCGTTGACGGCGATGTTCTGGATCAGGTTGATCTGGCGCTTGCGGTAGTTGCCGAAGTCCGCTTCGACATTGCCGTAGGTCGAGCCGAACTCGGGCTTGGCCGGGATGATGTTGACGCTGCCGCCGGTGGAGTTGCGGCCGAACAGCGTGCCCTGCGGGCCGCGCAGCACTTCCACCTGCTCCAGGTCGAACATCAGCGCGAGCGCCCCTTGCGGCCGCGGCGAGTACAGGCCGCCGACATGCAGGCCGACCGCGGGGTCACCGATCTCGGTGAAGTTGGTGGAGCCCACGCCGCGGATGTTGATCTGGATGCCGGAGTCGGCGCCCGAGGAGATCTGCAGATTGGGCACGGTGCCGGACAGTCCGCGCACGTCGTGGATGCCTTCGCGGCTCAGCGCCTCCTGGGTGATGGCGGTGACGGCGACCGGCGTCTTCAGCAGGTTGGAGTTGACGCGCGTCGCGCTGACGGTGACGGTGGGCAGCTCATTCCTGGCGTTGTCCTTGTCCGTCGTGGCGGTCGTCGTCTCTTGGGCAAAGGCCGCGCCGGCCAGCAGGCTCACGGCGGCTGCGGTGACGGTCTTGGCGTATCCAGCTCGGTTCGTTCTCATCGCTCTCGGCTCCTTGTGTCTGTGTATGGGCGGCCGCCGTCCTGGCCCGAAAGCCACGGCGTGTTTGAGTCGGGAAGTCAGGCCCCGGGTCTGGGCTTTGGTTTAGTGCCGGACAACAACTGCGCCAGCGAGATGGTCTCGTTGCGCACGAGTGGCCTCGCCCAGGCGCTGACGCTCAGGATGTAGGCCAGGGTCAGGAAGACGGTGGTCATGGCGGCGCGCAGGCCGATGGCGTCGCCGAGCACGCCCACCAGCAGCGGCACGACGGCGCCGCCGAGGATGCCGGTGCACAGCACGCCCGAGAAGGCGCCGTGGTGGCGGGGTACGGAGTTCAGGCCCAGCGAGAAGACGATGGAGAACATCACCGACAGGCAAAAGCCCGAGGCCGGGAAGGCCCACAGCGAGGCGGCGGCCGAGCCGAACAGCGCGATACCGACGCAGCCCATGGCCAGCACCGTGAAGCCGGCCAGCACGATGCGTGAGTCCAGCAGCTTGAGCAGCACCAGGCCGAGCAGGCAGCCGACGGACATCAGGCCCCAGAAGCGCGCGACGGCGTCGGCGCCCTCGGCCGTGGCCGAGATGCCGTGATAGGTGGCCAGGAACTGCGACATCCAGTTGGCCAGCACCTGCTCGGTGCCGACATAGGCCAGGATGCCAAGGAAGAACAGGCGCACATCACGCCGCGCCAGCAGCTCCTTGTAGGCCGCCCAGCCGCCGGCGCGCTCGTCGTCCTTGAGCTCGACCTGGGGCAGGGGCAGGGTCTGGTTGGCGAGGATGAGGGCGACGAAGCCGGCCGTGAAGATCCAGTAGAAGGCGACCCACACCAGCGGGCTGCCAGCGGCACCGGGGCGCTCCATCAGCAGCTGGAAGGCCCAGGGGCTCAGGAAGGACGCCAGCCCGAAGACGAGTTGCCCCATCACCGAGAAGAAGGCGAAATGGGCCTCACCGCCGGCCGTGCGCAGCAGCGGGTTGATGACGACCTGCAGCAGGGCCATGCCCAGGCCGATGACGAAGAGACCAGCGATGGCCGTGCCATAGCTGGGCCACATCGCGATGGCCAGCGACCCGGCGAGGTTGAGCAGGAAGGCGATCAGGATGGTGAAGCGTGGTCCGCGCGCCTCGACCAGCATGCCGCCGGGCACCGAGACCAGGCCGTAGGCGAGGAAGAAGGAGAAGGGCAGGAAACCCGCGAGCGCCAGGCTGAGCTTGAAGTCCTGGATGATGATCGGCATCAGCGGGCCGATCAGGTTGGTGACGAAGGAGATCACGAACCAGATCAGCAGGATGTAGCCGACGATCAGCGCGCGGTGCTTCATGGCATTCAGGCGGCGACGCAGTCGGCGAATTCGCCGGCGCGGATGGTCTTGCGGGGGAAGCGGGCAAGGATGGCTCGCGCCGTGCGGCAGCCTGCGGCAAGAGCTTCGGCAAGAGGGGCGCCGCGCAGGCGGGCTGACAGATAGCCAGCGTTGAAGGCGTCGCCGGCGCCGATGGTGTCGAAGATGTCAGCGGGTTCTGTGTCATGGGCCACGCGCTGGCCGTTCTCGAGCCCCAGCGCCCCGCGGGCGCCGACCTTGACGACGAGGCTGGCGCCGGGCTTCAGCGCCTTCGCGATCAACGTCAGCGCATCGTCCAGATCCTTGGTGCCGGCAATGCTTCGCGCCTCCAGCTCGTTGATGAGCAGGTGGTCGCAGTGCGGCAGCCAGCCCAGCACCTCGTCGCGGTCCCAGCCCTCGGGCGGCCAGCCGGTGTCCAGCGCGATGCGGTAGCCGCGCGAAGCCGCTTCGGCCAGCAGGTCGGCGTAGCGAATGCGCAGATGGGGCAGTAGGAAGGGCGCCGTGAAGAGGGCGATGGACGGCACCGGCGTGGCGTGCAGGTGCTTGAGCACATGCTGCACCGACAGCTGCTGCAGATGGCCGTGGGTGGTGAAGAAGTTGCGCTCGCCGCAGCTGTGCATCAGACCGACCGAGATGGTGGTCTCGCGGTCGCAGACCTCCAGATTCGTGCGGATGCCGCTGAACTGCTCGGCCAGCCAGTGGCCGAAGTGGTCGTTGCCGACGGCGGAAATGAAGTGGGTGGCCTGGCCGATATGGCGGGCAGCGAGGGCTGCGTTCGCGCCGGAGCCGCCGGCACGCAGCTCGCTGCGCGGCATCAGCAGTTCGGTGCCGATGCTGGGCCAGCCCTCCAGCGAGCCGAGAACCAGGTCGACGCCGACGTCGCCGACGACGCTGAGCTGAGGGGTGAAAAGGGCGCGATCCGTGTCCATGGGCGCCGACTATAGGAGCCCGCCGGAAGCCGTGTCAATAATTAAATCCAATGGATTGAAATATTTATCAGCTTCGTTTGGTGGCGGGGCGATGGCCCAGCAATTCGCCCACATCGAGGTCGCTGCGGCGGTCCTGCTGCAGCACTTCCAGGCGCGGCGACAGCATCTCGTAGATGGGCAGCACGGCGGCGCCGAGGATGGAGGAGTCGTCCTGGCGGTCGGACAGCACGATGCGGGTCTCGGGCGCCGCCATGCCGCCACGCACCGAGCGGTGCCAGGGCAGGGCCAGCGCCACGAGATGCTCCACCAGCACCTTGGGCGCGGAGCCGCCGATGACGATGGAGCGCGGGTCCAGCATGTTCTCGATCATGCAGACGGCGTCGCGCAGGCGGTCGGCGGCCTGGCGGCACCAGCGGTGCAGGGCCTCGTCGCCGGGCTGCTGCAGGCGTGCACTGAGGTCCAGGGTCCAGACATCGTGGTCGCTCACGCCCAGGGCCTCGGCCAGGGAGTGCATGGAGACGTAGCGCTCCAGGCAGCCGCGGTTGCCGCAATAGCAGGGTGTGCCGCCGGGCACGATGGGCACATGGCCGATCTCGGTGGCATTGCCGTCGGCGCCGGGGTAGGCCGAGCGGCCGATGACCAGGGCCCCACCCAGGCCCAGGCCCAGGTGCAGGTAGAAGAAGTCGTCCAGGTGCCTGGCGACGCCGAACAGCGTCTCGCCCAGGGCGCCGGCAACGCTGTCGACGCGGTAAAAAAGAGGCAGGCCGGTGGTCTCGCGCAGTTCGTCCAGCACGGACAGGTCGTTCCAGCCTTCCAGCGCCGTCGGGCCGACAAAGCTGATGTCGGTGTGGCCGAGCGGGCCGGGCAGGGCGACGCCGATGCCCCAGAGGCGCTCGGTCGATTCACGGCGCAGGCGCGCCACGAGCTGCAGCATGGACGCCAGCATCTGCTGGCGGTCGCCGGTGTCCAGCTCGACTTCGCAGCGGCTGCGGATCTCGCCGACCAGGTTGACGAGGGCCGCCGAGGCCCGGCCCGGCTCCAGGCTGATGCCGATGGCGTTGCCAGCCTGCGGGTTCAGCTCGAAGGCGATGGGCGGCTGGCCGCGCGATTTGTCGACCTTCTGGCGCCGCGACACGATGAGGCCGATGGCCTCCAGGTCGTTGGTGATGTTGGCCACCGTCTGCGGGCTCAGGGACACCATGTCGGCGATGTCCTTGCGCGAGGCGGCGCCTTGCTG
This sequence comes from Roseateles sp. P5_E4, assembly GCF_054049255.1. NCBI lineage: Bacteria > Pseudomonadati > Pseudomonadota > Betaproteobacteria > Burkholderiales > Sphaerotilaceae > Roseateles > Roseateles sp. P5_E4. Next base: position 67,901 of record NZ_JBFUMS010000015.1, read on the forward strand.
GCGGATGAAGTCCAGCACCACGCGGCGGTTGAAGGGGGCGCTGGACTGTTGGGTGGCTCCTCGGCCGGTGGTTCTCATGCGTGCTGACGGCGCTTTCGTGGTGCCCATGATAGGTGGGGCCTGTGCCCGGACCGCGATTCTGTCCGAGGCTGCTGTCGCGCTGCCGACTGCGTTTGAAATAAATTTATACAACCATTGGATTTAAATATTGACGATGCCGGCTTGGCGGCCCTACATTCGCCGCCCATGAGACGTGAAGTCCCGTTGGAGGGACGAGGTCTGGCCCGGCGCATCCAGCAGTGAAGTTGCGCTCCTCGCCGGCAGTGCGTGCGCTGCTCGTGGGCATCCACAACCCGTGGCTCTTCCATCGCCACAAGACTTCGTTGAGGCAAACATGCAATCACTCCGGATCGGCTCGTGTGCGGCCCTCGCCCTGTTGAGCCTGTCTTCGCTCGCAATTGGGGCTGGCAATGCGGCCGGCAGCAATGCCGCCAAGAGCACGGCCTATGTGCAGGACGGCTGGCTCTATACCAAGACCGAGACCGCCAGCGGCCAGGCCCTGGTGACGGCCGTCCAGCCGGCGGCGGCCAGCGGCGTCATCCCCGTGGGCGACGCCAAGGTCTACGGCAACGTCTTCGACAAGAACCGCAAGCTGACCGTCGCCCAATGGCAGGCCGTGCTCAGCATGGACGCCTACCCGGAGAACGGCACGACCAACTACCAGGACGTCGGCCCCTGGCGCTATTGCGAGGTGGACTACGAGGCCAGCCAAGGCATTTCCGACTACCGCGGCGACACCTTCGGCCCGGTCGGCGTGACGACGGTGGGCGACTTCCCGGATTACTTCAAGAATGCCTTCGCACCCTATGTGCTGGGCAAGACCGGCGCGACCAACACCGACATGAAGAACTGGGGCGTGCAAGTCACCGGCGTGTCGGCCGCCAACTTCAAGGCGGATGATTCGCGGCTCGACCCCTATCCCAACCTCAGCCGCTCCAACTCCACCAAGCGCGCGGCGCTGACCAAGATCTGCAAGGCCCTGCAGTCGGCCTTCGACAACCAGCAGGACAAGTATGTGATGAGCCATTACGCGCACATCAACAACGACAAGCTGCTGCCGGTCCTGAGCGCCTTGAAGGGCATCGGCTTCACGGCCTTCGACAAACACAACCTCGTCGGCATGGCCTTCCAGGTGCAGGTCAACACCGGCTCGATTGGCAGCGTCTCGGCCTTCACCTCGGTCAAGAACGCTGGCAATTGCGGCAGCCTGAGCGCCGAAACCTGCTTCGCCACCTACCTGACCGACCAGTACATCCGCTGGCTCAAGTCCTCCAGCCTCGGCGACGATGCGGGCAATTGCTGGCGGGCCAGCATGGCCCTGGACATCTACAAGAAGAACCCGGCCATGAACAGCGTCAGCACGGTCAACTCGGTCATCAACAGCAGCTACCCCGACAACAGCGGCAAGTGCCCGACCTCGGGCATCAAGTGGTCCAAGAACATGGCATGGGAATGAAGCGAATCCTGATTGCAGCGGCCCTGGCGACCGCCATGCCGCTGGCCGTTGCCGCCGAGGCGGCTGCGCCGGTGACGACGGTCTCGGTGCAACTGCCCACCGAGCCGCTGCTGGTGCAGATCAACCAGGTGGCGCTGGAGCGCGTCGGCCCCAAAAGGGCTGTCGTCGAGTCCACGGGCCCGGCCCAGGCTGGGCGCTACCGCGTGCTGGCCGGCGCCAAGGTCGTCGCCCAGGGCGAACTGAAGGCCTTGCCCGAGTTCTCGGCGTGGGGCGCGGGCAAGCGCTACTTCGAGGTCGACTTCTCGGCGGTCGAGAAGTCGGGCGTCTACCGCGTCGAAGCCGTGTTGGGGGGCAAGCGCGTGGTCTCGGCGCCGGTTCGCGTGCGTGACCAAGCCCTGTTCACGACCATTGCCGACAAGACGCTGGACTACTTCCACCGCAGCCGCCATACGGCCAAGGGGGACAGCCGCATCCGCATCTTCGAGACCGACCGTTTCGTCGACGTGCACGGTGGCTGGAAGGACGCCGGCGGCGACACGGGCAAGTATTTGTCCCACCTCGGCTACGCCAACTTCTTCAACCCGCAGCAGACGTCGATGGCGGCCTGGGTGCTGGCCTACACGTCGCACACCTCGGCCGACCTCTACCGGCGCGCGGGCCTGCTCAAGCGCGCCGAGAACGAGGCCTTCTGGGGTGCCGACTATCTGCACCGCATCCTCGACGCGGAGGGCTATTTCTACACGACGGTGTTCGACAAATGGGGCGACGAGAAGGCCGAGCGCATGGTGGTCGGCTACGAGGGCGAGGACGGCAAATACACCCGGCTCTACCGCTCGGCCTATCGCGCCGGCGGCGGCATGGCCATCGCCGCGCTCGCGCGGGCCTCGCTGCTGGCCAAGCAATCGGACCGGCAGGGAGAGTTCAGCGGCGCAACCTATCTGGCCGATGCGGTGAAGGCCTTCGACCATCTGCGCCAGTTCAATGCGCAGTACACGGCCAACGGCGTCGAGAACATCATCGACGACTACACGGCGCTGATGGCCGCCGTCGAGCTCTTCCACGCGACGCGCGAGCCGCGCTTTCTCGACGCGGCACGGCTGCGCGCCGAGAGCCTGATGGGCCGCCAGACCGCTGCCGGCGGCTTCATCAGCGATGGCGGCTCGCGGCCCTACTACCACGCGGTCGAAGCCGGCCTGCCGGTGCTGAKCCTCACTCACTATCTAGCCATCGAGACCCAGGAGGCGCGTCGCGGCCGCGCGACCGCTGCCATCGCGTCGGCACTGAAGCATGAGATCGCCATCACCCAGCGCGTGTCCAACCCCTATGGCTATGCACGCCAGTCCTTCCAGCTCGCGCCGAACGGCAAGGCAGAAGGCTCCGTGATGGAGGGCTTCTTCATCCCGCACAAGAACGAGACCGGCTATTGGTGGCAGGGCGAGAGTGCGCGCCTGGCCTCGTTGACCACGGCCATGGCGGTTGCCAGCCGCCAGCTCGGCACCGGCATGCCCGAGGGCTGGGCCGGCTATGCGCAAAGCCAGCTCGACTGGACGCTGGGCCGCAACCCCTACGGCATCTCCATGCTCTACGGCTTTGGCAAGCGCAACCCGCCGGCCGTGCCGTCGAGCGCGGGCGACATGTTTGCCGGCGGCATCTCCAATGGCATCACGGGCGCCGTCGGCAGCGATACGGGCGAGGATATTGCGTTCGGACCAGGGCCCGACGGCGAGCAGTGGCGCTGGGTGGAGCAGTGGCTGCCGCACTCGGCCTGGATGCTGCTGGCGGCGGTGGAGATCGCGCGCTGATGTCACAAATTGGGGGGGTGTTTCGTCAGGAGGGAGTTGAACCACGAAACTCCCGCCATGACCGACGACCTCTCGCCCACCGCCCGCGCTCTGCGCTTTGACCGTGACCACGCCCGCCGCCTGCGCGCGCTGGCTTACCGCATGCTCGGCTCGCGCGCCGAGGCCGAGGACATCGTGCAGGAGGCCTGGCTGCGTTGGGCCGAGGTGGATGCGGCCCCCATCCAGCACGAGGGCGCCTTCCTGTCGCGGCTGGTGACCAACCTCTGCCTGGACAAGCTGCGCTCTGCGGCCGTGCAGCGCGAACAGTACGTGGGCGTCTGGTTGCCCGAGCCCATGCTGGAGGACGAAGCGCTGTTCGGCTGGGCACCCGGCCCCGAGAAGCAGGCTGAGTTCGCCCAGGACGTGTCCATCGCCTTCATGCTGGCCCTGGAGCGCCTGTCGCCGCTGGAGCGCGCCGCCTTTTTGCTGCACGACGTGTTCGACCTCGACTACGACGAGATCGGCCGCCATCTGGACCGCAGCGAGGCCGCCTGCCGCCAGCTCATCAGCCGCGCGCGCAAGAACATCAAGGCCGACTACGCGCGCCGCGAGGTGGCCAAGGAGGAGGCCGATCGGCTCGTCAACGCCTTCATGGATGCCGTGCGCAGCCAGGACGTGTCGGCCCTGGCCCAGTTGCTCAGCGAGGACGCCGTGCTGATGGCCGACGGCGGCGGCAAGGTCAGCGCGGTGCCCAAGCCCCTGCATGGCGGTGCGCAGATCGCGCGCACCTTCATCGGCTTCGCGCAACTGCCCACCAGCCGGTCCTGGCGCCTGTTGCCGGCGGTCGTCAACGGCCTGCCGGGCCTGCTCATCCTCGACGACAGCAACGGCGGTCGACTCGTGCAGACCATTGCGCTGGCACCGTCGGCTGAGGCGGGCCAGGTGGGTGCCGTCTATATCCAGCGCAACCCCGACAAGCTCAGCGGGATCCGGATGCGTGTCACAAACGCCGTGGCTGATCCGTCTTGAGTGTGAGGCCGGCGATTTTGTCGGCCCACAACACCCAAGGACATCGCCATGAGCACGCACCAAGCCCGCCTCGACTATTTCCGCCAGTCCGCCGACCTGTCCAAGAAGTACCTGGACTTCAGCATGGCCTTCCGCATGGACAAGACCCTGGCCGTGCTGATCGACATCCGTGCCTCCCAGCTCAACGGCTGCGCCTTCTGCCTGGACATGCACGTCAAGCAGGCCAAGATGCACGGCGAGCGCGAGCTGCGCCTGCACCACGTCGCCATCTGGCGCGAGTCGACGCTGTTCACGCCCAAGGAGCGCGCCGCCCTGGCCTGGACCGAGCTGCTGACCCGCATCCCGGCCGAAGGCATTTCCGACGCCGCCTATGCCGAGGTCAGCGAGCATTTCTCCCCGGAAGAGCTGTCCGAGCTGACCTGGCGCGTTGCCGCCATCAATGGCTGGAACCGCATGAATGTGGCGGTGCGCAATGTGCCGGGCTCGGCGGACAAGATGTTCGGCCTGGACAAGGCGGGCCTGAACTGATCTGGCGCAAAGCGGCCGCCGGCTTCGCGTCCTACCCTGCAACGGCGCTCCCACCCTGCACCTGGGCAAGGCCTCGGAGTAGGGTGGCCTGACGTCATGGAACCTTCCAGGCGCGTAGCGCCTTTTGGAGGATTTCCCATGGCCATGATGAAAGCCGCTGTCTTCGTCGAGCCCGGGCGCATCGTGCTGGACGACAAGCCCATGCCCGATGTCGGCCCGCAGGACGCGCTGATCCGCGTCACCACGACGACCATCTGCGGCACCGACATCCACATCCTCAAGGGCGAGTACCCGGTCGAGCGCGGCCTGACCATCGGCCACGAGCCCGTGGGCGTCATCGAGAAGCTCGGCTCGGGCGTGCGCGGCTACCGCGAGGGCCAGCGCGTCATCGCCGGCGCCATCACGCCCAGCGGCTGGAGCACCGCCTGCCTGTGCGGCTGCAGCTCGCAGGACGGCGCCGGCACCGCGCATGGCTGGAAGGCCATGGGTGGCTGGAAGTTCGGCAACACCATCGACGGCTGCCAGGCCGAGTACGTGCTGGTGCCCGACGCCATGGCCAACCTGGCGCCGGTGCCCGACTCTCTGACCGACGAGCAGGTGCTGATGTGCCCCGACATCATGTCGACCGGCTTCAGTGGCGCCGAGAGCGCCGGCGTGCGCATCGGCGACACCGTCGCCGTGTTTGCGCAGGGTCCCATCGGCCTGTGCGCCACCGCCGGCGCCAAGCTCAGCGGTGCGTCCATGGTGATCGGCGTCGACCGCCTGGCCAACCGCCTGGCCATCGCCACGCAGATGGGCGCCGACCATGTCATCGACGCCAGCAAGGTCGACCCCGTGGAAGAAATCATGCGCCTGACCGACGGCCGCGGCGTCGACGTCGCCATCGAGGCCCTGGGCACGCAGCAGACCTTCGAGGCCTGCCTGCGCGTGCTGCGGCCGGGTGGCACGCTGTCCAGCCTGGGCGTCTACTCCACCGACCTGACCATCCCGCTCGGCGCCTTTGCAGCAGGTTTGGGCGACCACAAGATCGTCACCACCCTCTGCCCCGGCGGCAAGGAGCGCATGCGCCGGCTGATGTCCGTCATCGCCGCGCGGCGCGTCAACCTGGAGGCCATGGTGACGCACCGCTTCAAGCTCGATGACATCGAGGCGGCCTACGAGCTGTTCGGCCACCAGCGCGACGGTGTGCTCAAGGTGGCGATCACGCCCTGAAAGAGGGTGCGAGCAAATCCTGCATGCCCGCTCATCCCGCCCAAACACACCCACTCGGCGTTGCAAATGCTCGCCGTAGCCCCACTACGGCTCCGCTTTGCGCCTTGATTGGGCGCGTTTGAACGGGCCGCTCGAGCACGCCGAATTCACTCACACCCTCTATGAGCATCCGCCACCTCGACCAGCTTCTGTCACCACGCTCGGTCGTGGTGGTTGGCGCTTCCAACCGCTCTGGCAGCGTCGGCGCGACCGTCTGGCGCAACCTCCGTGCCGGCACGTTTGCTGGCCGTGTTTTCGGCGTCAACCCCAAGCACGCCGAGCTCGACGGCGTGGCGCTGGCAGGCCGCATCGGCGACCTGACCGAAGCGCCCGACCTGGCCGTGCTGTGCACGCCGCCCGACACGGTGCCCGGCCTCATTGCCGAGCTGGGCCAGTTGGGCACGCGCGCCGCCATCGTCATGACCGCCGGCCTGAACGCTGTTCAGAAGCAGGCCGCGCTGGACGCCGCCCGGCCGCATCTGCTGCGCCTGCTCGGCCCCAACTGCCTGGGCCTGCTGTCGCCGCGCATCGGCCTGAACGCCAGCTTTGCCCATGTCGACGCCTTGCCCGGCGACATCGCCTTCGTGTCGCAGTCGGGCGCGCTGGTCACGGCGGTGCTCGACTGGGCGCGCTCGCGTCGCATCGGCTTCTCGCACATGGTGTCGCTGGGCGAGCGGGCCGATGTGGACTTCGGCGACCTGCTCGACCACTTCGCCAGCGACCCGCACACGCGGGCCATCCTGCTCTACATCGAGTCCATCGAGTCGCCGCGCAAGTTCATGTCGGCGGCGCGCGCGGCGGCGCGCAACAAGCCGGTCATCGTGGTGAAGGCCGGCCGCGCGGGCAAGGGCCTGCAGGCCGCTGCGTCGCACACGGGTGCGCTGGCGGGGTCGGACGTGGTCATCGATGCCGCCATCCGCCGCGCCGGCATGCTGCGCGTGGATACGCTGCAAGACCTGTTCATGGCGGCCGAGACGCTGGCGCATTTCCGCGGCAGCCCACAGCGCGGCCTGACGCTGATGACCAACGGCGGCGGCGCCGGTGTCATGGCGGCGGATGCCGCCTCGCTGGCCGGGGTCGAGCTGCCGCCGTTGAGCGAGGCACTGCGCGGCAAGCTCGACGTCGTGCTGCCGCCGACCTGGTCGCGCGGCAACCCCGTCGACATCATTGGCGACGCGCCGGTCGAGCGCTACACCGCCACGCTGCGCGCGCTGCTGGACGACCCCGGCACCGGCACGGTGCTGTTCATGCACGCGCCGACGGCCATCGTGCGCAGCGAGGACATTGCGCTGGCCTGCGCGCCGCTGGCCCGCGAGGCAGCGGGCCGGCTGATGAGTTGCTGGCTGGGCGACGCCGGCGTGGCCGAGGCGCGGCGCACCTTTGAAGGCGCGGGCGTGGCCGGCTACGACACGCCCGAGGAAGCCGTGCGCGCCTTCGCCATGCTGGCCCGCTACGCCAGCAACCAGGCGCTGCTCACCGAGGCGCCCACCGCCAGCGAGGCCGGGCCGGCGGACCGCGCAGCAGCGCGCGCCGTCGTCGAGGCGGCACTCGCCGATGGCCGCGAGATGCTCGACGAGCTGGAGGCCAAGGCCGTGTTGCAGGCCTACGGCATCCCGGTCGTGCCGACGGTCGCGGTGGGTCCCACCGCTGACGAAGCGGTGACAGCCGCAGTCGCCATCGGCTACCCGGTCGCGCTGAAGATCCTGTCGCCCGACATCAGCCACAAGTCGGACGTGGGCGGCGTGGTGCTGGGCCTGAGCGACGACGCGGCCTTGCGGCTGGCCGCCCGGCAGATGCTGGCGCGGGTGCGCTCGATCAAGCCGCTAGCACGCATTGCCGGCTTCACGGTGCAGGCCATGGTGAGCCGGCCGCATGCGCAGGAGCTGATCGTCGGCGCCAGCGTGGACCCGGTGTTCGGCCCGGTCATCCTGTTCGGCCAGGGCGGCACGGCGGTGGAGGTGATGGCCGACCGCGCCATCGGCCTGCCGCCGCTGAACCGCGTGCTGGCCCGCGAGCTGGTGGCCGGCACACGCGTGGCCAAGCTGCTTGCCGGCTACCGCGACCATGCGCCCGCGCGCATGGACGCCATCTGCGACGTGCTGGTGACCGTCTCGCAGATGCTGGCCGACCTGCCCGAGCTGGCCGAGCTGGACATCAACCCGCTGCTGGCCGACGGCGACGGCGTCATTGCGCTGGACGCCCGCCTGCGCGTCACCCCTGCGGCCAGTGCCGGGACATCGCGCTTCGCCATCCAGCCCTATCCGGCTGAACTTGCCGAGACCTGGACGTGGCAGGGCCGGCAGCTGCAGGTGCGCCCGATCCGGCCCGAGGACGAGGCGCGGCACCTCGCCTTCGCCGGGCAGCTCGCACCCGAGGACATCCGCCTGCGCTTCTTCAGCATGCGGCGCGAACTGCCGCGCAGCGAGCTGGCCCGCCTGGTGCAGATCGACTACGACCGCGAGATGGCTTTCGTCGTGATTGAGGCGCAGGCCGACGGCACGCAGTGCACGCTGGGCGTCGTGCGCGCCGTGGCCGATCCCGACAACGTCGAGGCCGAGTTCGCCATCATCCTGGCCACCGAGCTGCAAGGGGAGGGCCTGGGGCAACGGCTGCTGGACAAGATGGTGGGCTACCTGCAAGGCCACGGCACGCAGCGCCTGGTGGCGCTGGTGCTGCGCGAGAACGTAGGCATGCGCGAGCTGGCGACGCAGGGCGGGTTCAGGCTCGACAAGGCCGGGTCTGACCATGAAACCCTGCGTTATGTGCTGGACCTGATTTGAAACGTTGAACAGTCTTTCGGCCCAGCACGAGGAGTCCCAATGCAGATCATGGTTCTAGGTTCGGGTTGCAGCAAATGCCGCAGCACCATCGCGATGATCGAGCGGGTGGCGAAGGAGCAGGGCGTCGAGGTCGAGATCATCAAGGTCGAGGATCACGAGGCGATCCAGAGCCATGGCGTCAGCGCGACGCCGGCGGTCGTCATCGACGGGCGGGTCGTGCACAGCGGCGGGCTGCCCTCGCATGCCGAGGTGCAAGCCTGGCTGACGCTGGCCGCGCAGGCGCCGGGCTTCCTGACCCAGGCCACGCGGCACCTGTTCTTCACCGGCAAGGGCGGCGTCGGCAAGACCTCGCTGTCCACCGCCGCCGCGCTGACGCTGGCCGACGGGGGCAAGAAGGTGCTGCTGGTGAGCACCGATGCGGCTTCCAACCTCGATGAAATGCTGGGCGTCGAGCTGCGCAACACGCCGACGCCGGTGCCCGGCGCGCCGGGGCTGTCCGTGTTGAACATCGATCCCGACACGGCGGCCGAGTCCTACCGGCAGCGGGTGCTCGCGCAGATGGGCGCTGGCGCCAGTGACGCCGAACTCTCCACCGTGCGCGAGCAGCTGTCCGGCGCCTGCACCACCGAGATTGCCTCGTTCGACGAGTTCGCCGCGCTGCTGTCCGACAAGGACGGGCGCTTCGATCACATCGTCTTCGACACCGCGCCGACCGGCCACACGTTGCGGCTGCTGAGCCTGCCCAAGGCCTGGAGCGGCTTTCTCGACGGCAACGACCGGGGCGCCTCCTGCCTGGGCCCGCATTCGGGGCTGAAGATGCAGGAGGAGCGCTTCAAGGCGGCGCTGGAAGCGCTGAGCGACCCGGCCCAGACCACCGTCATCCTGGTGACGCGGGCGGACAAGGGCGCGATCAATGAAGCCGCGCACACCTCGGCCGAGCTGCATGAGCTGGGCTTGCACAACCAGCGGCTGGCCATCAACGGCGTGTTCCACGCCAGTGAGCGCAGCGACGCCGTGGCCTGCGCCATCGAAGGCCTGGGGCAGCAGGCGCTGGACGCGATGCCCGCATCGCTGCGTGCGCTGCCGCAGGACCGGGTCCGGCTGCGGGCCTTCGACACGGTCGGCCTGCCCGCGTTGCGCGCACTGCTGACCACCGATGCCGGCCCGGTCGCGCCGCCCACGGCTGCGGTCGTGGAAGCCAGCGGCAAGCTCCCAGGCCTTGACGCGCTGGCCGACGAACTGGCCGCCGCCGGGCACGGGCTGATCATGGTGATGGGCAAGGGCGGCGTCGGCAAGACGACCGTGGCGGCGGCCCTGGCCCTGGGGCTGGTCGAGCGCGGCAAGACCGTGCACCTCAGCACCACCGATCCGGCGGCCCACCTGGCCTCGACGCTGGCCGGCGACGTGCCGGGTTTGAGCGTCAGCCGCATCGACCCCAAGGTCGAGACGCAGCGCTACATCGACAAGATCATGGCCGCCAAGTCACCGAAGCTCGACGCGGCCGAGCAGGCGCTGCTGCTGGAAGACCTGCAATCGCCCTGCACGGAAGAGGTGGCCGTCTTCCATGCCTTCTCGCGCATCGTCAGCGAGGGCCGCAGTGCCTTCGTCGTGCTCGACACCGCGCCCACGGGCCATTCCATGCTGCTGATGGACGCCACCGGCGCCTATCACCGCCAGATGATGCGGGAGTTCGAGGGGCCGGGAGCGGCCCGGGTGGTGACACCCTTGATGCGGCTGCAGGACGGCACGTACACCAAGATCATCCTGGTCACGCTGCCGGAGGTGACGCCCGTGTCGCAGGCGGCTGCGCTGCAGGACGACCTGCGCCGCGCTGGCATCGAGCCCTATGCCTGGGTGCTGAACAAGAGCGTGCTGGCGGCTGGAACGCGCGACCCCTTGCTGGCAGCGCGGCTTGCGGGCGAACGCAAGCAGATGGCACGCATGGCCAATGGCCTGGCCAGGCGCCTCTTCACGCTGCCCTGGCTGACCGTGCCGCCGATCGGATTTGCCGAGTTGTCCAGGCTGGTCGCCAAGGCATCGAACGCTGAAGCAACCACGCCTGAGCCTTTACCAGCCGGCTCCAACTGACGACACCGCACAGGGGAACCCAATGGAATTCAAGGACTACTACGCCACGCTCGGGGTGCAGCGAGACGCCACCCAGGACGAGATCAAGCGGGCCTACCGCAAGCTGGCACGCAAGTTCCACCCCGACGTCAGCAAGGAGGCGGATGCCGAATCGCGCTTCAAGGATGTGGCCGAGGCCCATGAAGCCCTGATCGACCCCGAGCGCCGTGCGGCCTACGACGACATCAGCCAGCGCCACGCCCGCGGCGAAACCTTCGAGCCGCCCCCGGGTTGGGACAGCGGCTTCGAGTTCAGCGGGCGGGGCGGCGCCGGGCCCGGCGGGCAGCAGGCGCCCAGCGCCGAGGACTTCAGCGCCTTCTTCGAGTCCATCTTCGGGCGCGGTGGGYCGGGCGCACGGCCCGCTGCAGGCGGCCGCCGGCAGGCGCCCGGCAGCGACCACCACGCCAAGGTGATGATCGACCTGGAAGACAGCTATCGCGGTGCACGCCGCACGATCTCGTTGCGCGTGCCGGTGGCCGACGCCCAGGGGCATGTCGCCCTGCATGACCGCCAACTGGAGGTCAACATTCCGCCCGGCGTGCGCGAGGGGCAGCACCTGCGCCTAGCGGGCCAGGGCGGCCCTGGCCACGGCGGCGAACCTGCGGGCGACCTGTACCTGGAGATCGCCTTGAAACCGCATCCGCAGTTCCGGATCGATGGCCGAGACGTGTATGTCGACCTGCCGGTGTCGCCCTGGGAAGCCGCGCTGGGCGCCACCGTCGCAGCGCCCACCCCCTCGGGTGAGGTGCACCTCACCATTCCCACCGGCTCCACCCAGGGCCGCAAGCTGCGCCTGAAGGGCCGCGGCCTGCCGGCCAAGCCGCCGGGTGACCTGTATGCCGTGCTGACGCTAACGCTGCCGCGCGCGGACTCCGACGCGGCCCAGGCGGCCTATGCCGCGCTGCGGGTGGCGTTTCCGGACTATGACCCGCGCGTCGCGCAGGAAGGATGACAACCATGGCCGACAACTCAAGTGATGTGATCGACGCTGTCATCGTCGAGGAAGAGATCGTCTTCAGCCTGAGCGGCCTGTGCCAGGCCGCCGGCGCGAGCCCGGCCCAGGTGCTGTCGCTGGTCGACGAAGGCGTGCTGCAACCCGAGGGCGACGCGCCGCAGCACTGGGCCTTCACGGGGCCATCGCTGCGCATGGCGCGCACGGCCTTGCGTCTGAACGCCGACCTCGCCCTCGGCACCGCTGGCGCAGCCCTGGTGCTCGACCTGCTGGAGGAGATCAATGCCTTGCGCGCCAGGCTGCGGCGCGCCGGCCTCGAATGACGCGTTGCCCCGGCGCGCACCCGACCCAAAGCCCGACAGTCTCCTATACCCCGCACTTGCGCAACAGGTCGCCCGGCAGTTGATGGCCACCGATGCGCTCGGCGCCCACACCCGCGACGAACTCGGCATCTCGGAGGCCGTCAGCGCCAGGCCCTTGCAGGCGGCGTGGGCCTCGGCAGCCGCATTCACGGTCGGGGCCGGACTGCCCCTGCTCAGCGCCTGGCTGGCACCGGCGCAAGCCCTGGTGCCGATCGTCGGCGCCACGTCGCTGCTGTTCCTGGCGCTGCTGGGGGGCTGGCGGCCTACACGGGCGGCGCCCCAATCGCACGCGGCATCGTGCGGGTGACGTTCTGGGGCGCGCTGGCGATGGCGATCACGGCGGGCGTCGGCAAATCGTTCGGCGTGGCTGCTTGACAGGATGAAGCGCTGCCAGCGCCCCGCCGGCCCGACGAGCGCGCCATCGACGCGCCCATGCTGTGGGGCGTGGTGTGGACGGGCCTGACGATGGCGCTGGCCACGCTGGCCACGCTGGCGACGATTTGACCTCTATCTGCCTGGCGGCCTGATTGCAGGGGAGGGCGACCTCACCACCGCGCGCACGGCCGGCTTCACGGTGCTGGTGCTGGCGCAGCTGTTCAACTGCTTCAACGCCGGTCAGAGACGGCCAGCGCGTTTCGTAACCTGTTCGTCAACCGCTGGCTGGGGGCGCGATTGCGCTGTCGCTGGGGTCGCAAGTGGCGGTGGTTCACTTCCCGCCGCTGAACCTGGCCTTTGGTACGGCACCGTTGAGCTTGCAGCAGTGGGCGGTGTGCGTGGGATGGCGAGCAGCGTGTTGTGGGTGGGGGAGATGCGCAAGGGGGTGATGCGGGTGGCGGGGGGCGGCGGCTGGGCGGTGACTGCCGCCATAGCGCTGGAGGGTGCGTCGACTTCTGGAAGCGGTCATTTGGCATCCTTAAATAACCGGCAGCCCATGAATCAAAGCAGGTGTATCCGGAGTTTCCTGAATCACCTTCAAGTGGACGGTCAATGTTGAGGCCTGGCCGAACTCATTGGTACCCGTGAAATGCACCCCTAGCAACGTCTTCAACCCGATATCCTGCCCTTCGTGACGACAACCAGGCGACAGGATGAGCGTACAGATCACCAAGGCGGTACTAAAAGACTTTTTGAGCAGCGCTGAAACTGACGTCTTAGCGTTAACGGGAGCTTGGGGCACTGGCAAGACCTACGCTTGGCGCGAGGCATTGCTGGCACACCAGGGCGACATCAAATTCAAACAATACTGCTATCTCAGTCTCTTCGGCATCAACAGCATGACCGAGTTACGAATGGCGTTGTTCACCAAGTCGGTCGCGGTGGCCACCCTCGGTAAGAAGCTCGACCTAGAAACAATCAACGAACACTGGGGCTCGATTACAAAGGACTGGTTAAAGGGGCGGTTCGACAGATTTAGCCCGATGATGAAAAGCCTGCCCCATGGCAGCAGCGTCTCGCTGGGGCTGGAAGCGCTAGCCCCCAGCGCGGTCCGCGACACTCTGGTGTGCTTTGACGACTTCGAGCGCCAGAGCACAATCAAGGCCGAGGACGTGCTGGGACTGATCACCGAGTTAAGCGAGGAACGTGGCTGCAAGGTCGCCCTCATCTTCAACGCCGAACAGCTCGGCGCAAAGGATGCATACCGCTCCTACCGAGAGAAAGCGATTGACTTCGAGGTGCTGTACGCGCCGACGGTTCAGGAGGCATTCGACCTCGTGTTTGATCCTACTTTCCCAAACCGCGATCTCGTCTTGCGTAATGTCGTCGATCTTGGCATCACAAACGTGCGGATCCTACGGAAGCTTCACCAGTTGATCAGGCGAATAGTGGCTGCCATCGGAGGCATGCACTCCAATGTCATCGAGGCCTCCATTGCGACCACTGTATTGCTTTGCTGGTGCGCGTATGCCCCCGACGTATCGAAGCCAAAAATTGAGGATATCGAGAGCTGGAACAAGGCCCTAGTCTCATTCAAGAAAGAAGCCGAGCAAGATCCCGTCACCTTGGCCTGGGTGCAGCGGCTGAAGGCCTACGGCTTCACACACGTTGGTGACCTTGATTTGGCCATTGCGCATATCGTCGAACAAGGCTACGTAGAAGGTACAGCCTTTGTCGACGTTGCCAAGAAGCTAGACGAAGATCAGCGCCGCAATGAGATGTCCGTGCCATTCATCGCGGCTTGGCGTCGTTTCCACGACTCATTTTCAAACGACCAGGAAGCATTCATCGCGGAGCTATATGACGCATCGCTGCACGCGATAGCCCACATCAGCAGTGGCGATCTCAACGGTACCGTCCGGCTGCTGCGCGATCTGAAGCGAGACGACCTTGCCGACACTTTGATCGACAAGTTTGTCGATGCGAACAAGGCCAAGCCCTCGACTTTTGATTTGAAAGAGCACCCCTTTGGCGGAACGATAGACGACACCAAGCTGCGAGCCACGTTCGATGCCGCTCATTCGGGACTCACACAGCTGCCAGGGTTGGAGGAGGCAGTCACCTTTATGGCCAAAAACAGTGGCTACAACCCCGAGCACATCGCAGCAATGACGAACGCTTCTGTCGATGAGTACCACGCCATGTTTCTTAAGCAGCACGATGACGTCAAGTTGTCGAACCTAATCAAGTGGTCATTGCGGTGGGCAGAGAGCGACCATCCTGAAATCACGGCCAAAGCAAGGGAGGCGCTCGAGCGCATCAAGGCTACGAGTTTGTTGAACGCCATCCGAGTAGGCAGATATGGCGTTTAAACGGGTACCTCAGCGCAGCCAGCGGCTTGGTTCAGCTCGGGCCGCGGCTGTTTGTCGTTGCCGACGACGAGCACACGCTGGCCGTGTTTGACGTCTCAGGCGAGCGCCCCGGCCAGTTGCATCGGCTCTTCGGCGGCGAACTGCCCGACAAGCCCAAGGCCCGCAGGGCCGCCAAGCCCGACTGGTGCTGGCCCAGCTATTCAACCTAGATCCGGCAGTTGACCGCTCACTACTCATCGAAAGTCTCGATGCATCAACACCTTGCGGGTTCGGCGACGCTCACCACTTCGGTGAGCAGCGCTTCACGCCCGCTGGTCTGGCGCTTCGAGCCGCTGGCCGCGTTGCTTCTCCTCGTGGGCAGGAGCCCACTTCGTCGGCGCGCCTTGCCAACGGCCCGCCTCGCCAGCCCCTCGGGCGCGCCCAACTACCGGATCTAGGTTCAACTGCTTCAACGCCCGATCAGAGACGGCCAGCGCCTTCCGCAATCTCTTCGTCAACCACTGGCTGTGGGGCGCGATCTTGGTATCGGCGCTGCTGCAGGTGGCGGTGGTTCACTTCCCGCCGCTGAACCTGGCCTTCGGCACCGCGCCGCTGAGCCCGCAGCAGTGGGCCGTCTGCGTGGCCATGGCCAGCAGCGTGCTGTGGGTGGGTGAGCTGCGCAAGGCAGTGATGCGGGTTACAACGGGCCCGCCTCCAGCGCATCGGCGGCATCACTGAACTGCAGGTCGTCAATGTGCTGACGCACCAGTTCGAACGTGCCCTTGCTCAAGAGCCGTTGCAGCTGTGGGGCGAGACCATTGAAACGTTCGATCGCCGACATGCTTTGCTGGCGCAGCAGGCCGACGAAATCGGCCAGGACCTGCGGCTCGAGGCTGTCGCCGCCGGTGGCCGCAGAAGGATCCTCGGCCTGGGCCGGCGCTGTCACGAGCAACGGCGCCACACATTCCCCCAGCCGGTGCAGCTTGATGGCAAGTCGCGTCGCGAGATCGCCGAATCTCTCGACGTTTCCTGCGGCACAAGCCGTCTCCGCCTCGCCCGCCAGTTGATGGATCTCCCTGGCTCCGAGGGTACCCGCGCTGCCCCTCAGTTTGTGCATGCGGCTGGCATGAATGGCGAGGTCGATCGGGGCTTGCGCTGCGATCGGAATTGAGATGTCCGGGAACTCGTCGAGCAGCCGCTTGAGCATCAATTTGAACAAGCCGAAGTCATTGCTCAGGCGTTCGCGCACGTCCAACCCGTCGATCCCCTCGATCTCCGGCCACGGCTGCGGCAGCGAATCCGGCGCCGACGTGTCGGGCGAGTCAGCAATCAGGTGCACGGGCCGGCCGTTCACAGGTGCAACGCGGCGCAGGATGCTGGCCACCAGGGACCGCGGGTCGAACGGTTTGACAAGGTAGTCGTCCATTCCGGCCGCCGTGGCGCGTTGTCGCTCGCTGCTCAGCGCACCGGCAGTCAGGGCGATGATCGGCAAGTCCGCCAGGTGCAGTTCGAGGCGGATTCGCCGGGTGGCGTCGTGGCCGTCGAGTACCGGCATCTGCACATCCATCAGCACCACGTCGATGGCGTGGGGCTGGGCCTCAAGAAGGTCGAAGGCTTCCTGTCCATTGTTTGCGAGCAAGACCTTCGCACCCTCGAGTTCGAGAATGCGCTTCGTCACATCCAGGTTGATGTCGCTGTCGTCGACGACCAGCACACGGATGTCCAGCAGCGCGCGTTCACCGGCTGCGGCGGGAGGCGCCTCCAGCCGCGCCACCGCATCCGGCGAGGCGAGCGCAAAGTCCAGCACGACGCTGAACACGCTGCCGACGCCGGGCGTGCTCTCCAGGTTCACGTGCCCGCCCATCAGGTTTGCCAATCGCTTGACGATAGACAACCCCAGCCCGGTGCCACCGAAGCGCCGTGTGATCGACGCATCCGCCTGGGCAAACGGCGCGAACAACTGCGTCTGAACTTCGGGCGCGATGCCGATGCCGGTGTCTTGCACGGCAAACGACAGCGTCGCATGCTGGGCCGTGGCGGCAAGCATCCGCACGTGCAGCTCGACACTGCCTTGCTCGGTGAACTTGATCGCGTTGGACAGCAGGTTGGTCAGGATCTGGCTCAGGCGCGTCGCATCGCCCTCCAGCACCACCGGCAGCTCGTCCTCGACGACGATCTCGAAGGCGACGCCCTTGGCCTCGGCCTGCACCGCCATCACGTCGCTCAGCTCCTTCAGCAAACTGCGCAGGCTGAATGCGGTGTTCTCGACGATCAACTCGCCGGCTTCGATCTTCGACAGATCGAGCACGTTGTTCAGCACCACGAGCAGCGACTTGCTCGCGAGCTTGACCTTCGCCAGAAAGGCCACCTGCTCCTCGTCCAGCGAGGTCTCCCCGAGCAAATAGGTCAGGCCGATGACCGCGTTCATTGGGGTGCGGATCTCATGGCTCATGTTGGCGAGAAACTCGCTCTTGGCACGATTGGCCTGTTCGGCCTTTTGCGTTGCGTGACGCAGCGATTCCTCGTACTGCTTGCGCTCAGTGATGTCGCGCGCCGCCGCGAAGACGCCTTGCAGCTGCCGGTCGCGGTCATGAAAGGTGGTGGCGTTGTATGACACCACGGTGAGCTTGCCGTCCCTGGCGCGCACGGTGAGTTCGTAGTTGGTGACCTTGCCCTCGGCCAGCACGCGCTTGATGCCTGCTTCCGCCCGGTGTGGCGCGGTGAAGTAGTTCTTGAACGGCGCGCCGATCAGCTCGTCGCGCGTGCAGCCGGTCAGGGCCTCCGTCTGCTTGTTGACGTCGGTGATGATGCCGCGCGGGTCGGTCGTCATCAGCGCGTCGATGTTGGATTCGATCAGCGAGCGCGTGTAGAAGTGCTGGTCGCGTAAGCGCTGGTCGAGCTTCTGGCGCTCCTCTTCGACCTGCTGGCGGGCGGTGTTGTCGGTGCCGATCAAGAGGTAGCCAATGATGGCGTCTTGCGCGTCGCGCAGCGCAGTCACCGACACCACCGCTCCGAAGCGGCTGCCGTCCTTGCGGATATAGGTCAGCTCGTAGATGTCCTCGATGCCGCGCGAGGCCTTGAACACCAGCGCCTCGAAGCCGGGGGCGATCGGGGTTTCGAGTTCGACGCTCAGCGCCTTGGCCCGCTCAATCAATTCCGGCGGGTCGGAGATGTCTGCCGGCGTGATCTTGTTCACCACGTCAGCGGCCGTGTAGCCCAGCATGCGCTCGGCGCCGACGTTGAAGATCTGGATCACTCCCTTCGCGTCGGTGGCGATGCTCGAGAAGTTGGCACTGTTGAAGATCGCGTTCTGCAAGGCGCCGGCCTTCAGCAGCGCTTCTTCGGCGCGCTTGCGCGCGGTGTTGTCGGTGCCGATCAGCAGGTAGCCAATGATGGCGTTCTGGGCGTCGCGCAGCGCAGTGACCGACACGACGGCCGGCAAGCGGCTGCCGTCCTTGCGGATGTAGGTCAGCTCGTAGATGTCCTCGATGCCGCGCGAGGCCTTGAATACCAGCGCCTCGAAACCCGGCGCAATGGTGGTCTCGAGTTCGACGCTGAGCGCCAAGGCGCGCGCGATCACCTCCTGTGGGTCGGAGATGTCGGCTGGCGTGATCTTGTTCATCACGTCGGCGGCCGCGTAACCCAACATGCGTTCGGCGCCGACGTTGAAGATCTGGATCACACCTTTCGCGTCGGTGGCGATGCTGGAAAAATTGGCGCTGTTGAAGATCGCGGATTGCAGGGCACCGGCCTTGAGCAGCGCCTCTTCCGCCTGCTTGCGGGCCGTGTTGTCGGTGCCGATCAGCAGGTAGCCGATGATTCGATCTTCGACATCGCGCAACGCCGTGACTGACACGACCGCCGGGAAGCGGCTGCCGTCCTTGCGGATGTAGGTCAGCTCGTACATGTCCTCGATGCCGCGCGAGGCCTTGAACACGAGGGCTTCGAAGCCCGGCGCGATCGAGGTGTCGAGTTCGACACTGAGCGCTTCGGCACGCGCGACCAATTCCTGCGGGTCGGAGATGTCGGCCGGCGTGATCTTGTTCATCACGTCGTTGGCCGAATAGCCCAGCATGCGCTCGGCGCCGACGTTGAAGATCTGGATCACGCCCTTCGCGTCGGTCGCGATGCTTGAGAAGTTGGCGCTGTTGAAGATTGCACTCTGCAGTGCGCCCGTCTTGAGCAATGCCTCCTGGCGCCGGACCTCGTTGAGGTACTCCACGGTGCCGTCGACGGGATTGGGAAGGGTGGGGGTATCGCCGGCGATTCTGGGCATGGGCAACCTTGTTGAGAGCGTGATCAATCAGCCGGACGGGAATGCGGTGCCGAGGAGTGCGCCGTGCTTCAGTTGCTCGGAGTCGTGACCGGCCGGAGGGCGGCGTGCCTCGCGCACCCCCTGCGGCGCATCCACGTCACAGATGTCCAGCAGCATGGCCCGGGCCCGGCCGGCGCGCTTGGCGCAATACATGGCCTTGTCGGCAGCGCGCACCAGGTCAAGCGGGGAGTGGCCCCTGCCAAGACCAGCGGCGCGAGAGTCGGCCGAGGGCTCTGCCCAGCACTCGCTCGCGTTGTCGTAGCAGGCGACGCCCACGCTGACGGTGACGTGGCATGCGGCCGACGAGGCGTCGTGACGGATGGTCAGCGCTTCGACGGCATTCAGCATGCTGTGGGCCACGTGCTCGGCGCCCAGACGCGATGTCTGCGGCAGCAGCACGACGAATTCCTCCCCGCCGTAGCGCGCAACCAGATCCGCCGGGCGCACGCTGGTGCTCGCCAGGGTCTGCGCGACGGCCCGCAGGCACACATCGCCCGCCGGATGACCATAGTGATCATTGAATGACTTGAAGTGGTCGACATCGATCATCAGCACGGCCAGCGGGTCACCGGCCCGCCGGGCGCGGCGCCATTCATGCGCCAGCGCGTCGTCGAAACCCCGCCGATTGGTGACACCGGTCAGCACGTCGATCGTCGCGATCCGGCGCAACTCGTCGGCGATGTGCTTGACACGCAGCTGGGTCTTGACCCGCGCCACGACCAACGGTGCGCTCACGGGCTTGGCGATGAAGTCGGCCGCGCCAAGCTCGAACCCAGACAGTTCGAATTCGGGCTCGCTGTGGCTGGTCACGAAAATCACCGGCACGTCCTCGAGTCCCGGGTCTGCCTTGAGCGCTTCGAGAATCTCGAACCCGCTCATGCCGGGCATTTCTGCATCGAGCAGTACCAGATCGGGCGCCGACTCTCTCGCAAGTCGCAGCGCATCCTCCCCGCTGGTCGCGAAGCGCAAGTTGCCCACGTCCGCCAGCATATGACTCAGCAGACGAATTGCGGATGGGTCGTCGTCGACCAGCAGGATGTTGTCGCTCATGGACCGTCGTTGACGTCGTGCGAAACGGCGTCACCCGCTCGAAGAGCGGCGTTTGATGATGCGTGGTTGATGGTGTCTTCACCGGGGTCGGGCGCACCGGGCAGCGAGATGGTGAAGCAGCTTCCCTGACCCGGCTCGCTCTCGACGCGCAACTGACCGTTCATCGCCTCCACGAACTGACGCGTGATCATCAGCCCAAGGCCTGCGCCGGGCGTCGAGCCCAGCTGTCTGCCGAGGCGGTTGAAGGGTTCGAACAGGTGCTGGCGCTGCAACGCGTCCATGCCGAAGCCGTTGTCGCTCACGGCAATCGCGACCGCTTGCGAATCGCCGGTCACCGCTATCCTTGCCCAACCGCCGGGCCGGTTGTACTTGATGGCGTTCGTCAGCAGGTTCAACAGGCACTGGTGCAGCCGTCCGACGTCGGCGGCGCAGCGGGCGGGTGCCGACGGGAGCGGGCATGTCAGCGTCACGCCGGCCCGCTGCGCCAGCGCCGAGACCGCCTCTGCGGCGTCTTGCGCGCACCGGGCGGCGTTCACTGGGCGCAACTCGACCGTCAGCTTGCCGGTCTCCAAGCGGCCGAGGTCCATCACGTCGCGCATCAGGACTTCCAAGTGCTTGCCGCTGGCCAGGATCTGCGTCAGGCGCTGTGCCTGGACCGCAGACATCGGGTGCTTCTCATCGGCCGCCATCAGCTGGGCGAAACCGAGCATGCCATTCAAGGGGTTGCCCATCTCGTGGGCGATGTAGGACAGCATCAGCGTCTTGGTGCGGCTGGCCGTTTCGGCTTCGATGCGCGAGCGTGATTCGGCCTCGAGCCGATCACGGTCGCTGATGTCGCGCAGCATCACGGTGGTCAGGCGGTCCGGACCTTCGCCAACCCGCGACACCGACATCTCGGTCGGGAAGCATTCACCGCTCGCACGCGTGACCGTGGTGCGGACCGGGGCGTTCTGAGCTTGGTTGTCAATCAACGCAGCCTCGCCCAACAGCGCTTGCATCGGCGACCCGATGGCCTGCTGGTGCTCGACGGCGAACATGCGGCAAGCCGCAGCGTTGATCAACACCACCTTGTCGTCGGCATTGCAGGTGACGATGGCGTCCGATGCGGCGCCGACGATGTCTGCGACGCGCGCATCACCCACGCGCTGCAGGTGTTCGCGCACCGACTCCAGCTCGGCATCGGTGCGTCGCTTCAGGTCGAGCAGGTTGCGCACACGTGCCTGCAGAACAGCCCGGGTGTAGGGCTTGGCGATGAAATCTGCCGCACCGAGATCGAGCGCACGCATCTCGCTGCGCGGATCGGAGAACCGGGTGATGAAAGCGATCGGCACGTGCCTGAAGGCGGCTTCCGCCTTGAGCGTCCTGCACACGTCGAATCCGTCGATACCCGGCATGTGCGCGTCGAGCAGGATCAGGTCCGGCAGCAGGCGACGCGCGAGGTCCAAGGCTTCCTCGCCGTTCTTGGCAAAGTAAAAATCGCCCATTGCGGCCAGCGTCTTGCGCAGCACGTAGATCGATGCAACGTCATCGTCGACGACCAGCAGTCGCGGAGTCTGCGTGCCTGGCGGCGGCGGCGCGGCACCCGATGCGAGGCTGTCGCGTTGCAGATCCTCGATCAGCAGTTTGGTGCGCAGGTGCGCACGCACGCGGGCTGTCAACTGGACCGCGATCAGCGGCTTGGTGACGAAATCGGACCCGCCCTTGCGGAAGGCCGTGACTTGCAGCAGGGTCGTGGGGTCGTGGCTGGTTGCGAAGATGACAGGGACATCAGCCAAGACCGGGTCGGCCTTCAGCGCCTCACACACGTCGAGCCCGGTCATGCCAGGCATGTCGACATCCAGCACGATGAGATCAGGGGTCAGCTCACGTGCCAGCCGCAGTGCGGCTTGGCCTGATGTGGCGAAGCGCTGATCGGGGTACTCCGACAACATCCGCGCCATGACCTGGATCGCGGACGGGTCGTCGTCGACCAAAAGCAATCGAACCTCACGCGGTGCCATCAGAGCCTTTCAGGTTCGTGTGCGGTTCGCCGCTCAGTATGGGGTTTAGCGATCGATCCGATCACCTGAACTGCCGACCATTCATCGGTTTGCGCTCGAGATTTCGTGACGAAATGTGCACATCGAGCCCTTCATCTGGAACACAGGACTGGTGTCGGGACGCGTGTGGAGGTAGGCGGTGGACGTCATCGAGCTGATGCACACCCTTCCAAACGCGCCCCAGCTGGCGTCCCCACCTCAGCCTGGCGTCGATGCTGCTCTCCGGGCACGACTAGCATCGCCGGCACGCTTGCCGGAGTTTTGCCATGCTGGAGGTCCGAGTCATCCGAACACTGTCCGTCGAGACGGACGCCGCTCTGGGCCACCTCAGCGCAGCCAGCGGGTTGGTTCAGGTGGGGCAGCGGCTGTTTGTCGTTGCCGATGACGAGCACACGCTGGCCGTCTTTGGCTTGTCTGGCGACCGCCCCGGCCGGCTGCACAGGCTCTTCGACGGCGAACTGCCTGACAAGCCCAAGGCCCGCAAGGCCGCCAAGCCCGACCTGGAGGCGCTGGCCCGCTTGCCGCCCTGGGCGGGCTGCCCGCAAGGTGCGCTGCTGGCCTTGGGTTCCGGGTCCCGGCCCCAACGCCAACGCGCGGCGCTGCTGGCGTGCAACGCGGCGGGTGAGCTCCATGGCGCTGTCCGTGAGATCGATCTCTCGCCCTTGTACGCACCGCTGCACGCCCGGCACGAGGGCCTGAACATCGAGGGCGCCTTTGTCGCGGCAGGCCGCTTCTGCCTGCTGCAGCGGGGCAACCAGGCCAGCCCGGTCAATGTGCTGATCAGCTACGACTGGCTGGCGATCCAGGCTTGGCTGGACGGCGCGGGGCAGGCGCCCGAGCGGGTGTCGAGCACGCCGTACGAACTGGGTGACATCGACGGCGTGCCGCTGTGCTTCACCGATGGCGCGGCGCTGCCAGGTGGGGGCTGGGTGTTCTGCGCGGCGGCGGAGGCCACGGATGACAGCTATCTGGACGGCCCGTGCCGAGGGTCGGCCGTCGGGGTCGTGGCGGCGGATGGGCGCTTGGTCGGCATGTGGCCGCTGTCCTTGCGCTGCAAGGCCGAGGGCATCGCCGTGAACGTCGGGAAGGGCGCCCTGCAACTGTTGCTCGTGACCGACCCGGATGACCGCGCCACGCCGGCCTTGCTGCTGTCGGCGAGCCTGGGGCTGCCGGCCTAGGATGCGTGCCTGCCCGACTCAACTTCGCCAGCCATGTCCTTCAAGACCGCCACCGTCGCCGCCGCACTGATCGCTGCCACCGGCCTGGCCCAGGCGCAAGCCGCCGATGCGGCCGATCCCGTCGCCACCCTGGTCAAGCACCTGGAGCTCGAGAAGTACAAGGCCACCATCAAGGGTCTGACCCAGTTCGGTGACCGTCGCCAGGGCACCGCGCGCAACCGGGCGGCGCTGGACTGGATCGAGGCGCAGTTGAAAAGCTATGGCTGCACGAACACCGAGCGGTTGCAGTACTCCTTCACCGAACCCGCCAAGCGCACACCGGCCGCGCCGCGCGGCCCGCTGGCCGGTGGCCCGGCGGGGCAGGGCGGCAGCACGCTGTTCGGCAAGCGAGCGCCCATCGGCGTGAATACCGACCCGCTGGCCCAACCCGACGAGCGCCTGCGCA
Source organism: Roseateles sp. P5_E4 (assembly GCF_054049255.1). Classification (NCBI taxonomy): domain Bacteria; kingdom Pseudomonadati; phylum Pseudomonadota; class Betaproteobacteria; order Burkholderiales; family Sphaerotilaceae; genus Roseateles; species Roseateles sp. P5_E4. The sequence goes on from NZ_JBFUMS010000015.1 coordinate 91,980, forward strand.
AGCTCAATGCCGAGCCGACGCCCGAGGGCACTTCGCTGCGCGAGAACGTCTACTGCACCAAAGTCGGCACCACCCGGCCCGACGAGATGTACATCGTCGGCGCGCACATGGACGGCATCGGCTGGGGCGAGGCGGCAAATGACAACGGCTCAGGCACGGCGCTGGTCATGGAGCTGGCGCGCATCTTCAGCCTGCCCGGCGTGACGACGGAGCGCTCCATCCGCTTCGTGCTGTGGAACAACGAGGAGACCGGCCTGAACGGCGCCTATGCCTATGTCGAGCAGCGCAAGGGGCTGCAGGGCATCGAATCGCCCAAGGGCTCAGGGCTTTACCCGGAGCCGAAGTGGCTGGGCATGATCCAGCACGACATGATGATGTTCGACCACGGCATGCCGGTCCCAAAGCTGGACGCGGCGGGCAAGCCAGTGCTCGATGCCAAAGGCCAGCCGGTCTACGCGCCGCCGAAGGAGCAGCGTGCCGAGGCCGACGTGAACATCGAGTATCAGTCCACGTCCAAGCATGCGGACGGCGCGGCCAAGCTGGCCTGGCACTTCCGCGCTGCGAACGACAAGTACGCGACGAACTACCCAGCGGCCGTGGGCTTTCACATGACCAACACCGACTCCACACCTTTCATGGACGAGGTACCGGCCATCTCGCTGCGCGAGAACGAGCGCGGCCAGCAGATCGGCGCAGGCTGGAACCCGCATTGGCATCAGCCGACCGACCTGTTCGTGAACTACTCGGACAAGGATTTCCTGCTCGGCCTCAACGCGGCGCAGACAACACTCGCAGCTGTCGCGCAACTTACAGGAGTGAAGGTCAAGCCCTGACCCTGTGATGTCCTGCCGCCCGCATTCGCGGGGATGTAGTTTTGTTGCATATGGATACAGTTGCGGTCATTGCGCGGTTGCGGAAACGTATTCACGTGCTGGCATAGATGTCGCAGGGCCAGGTGTAGTCAGCACCGGCGCCCCAAGCGCACGTAGGGAGGAGCGAGGTTGTCCGAATGGTTTCGGACGACCGTTCTGGGTTCATCGATGGTGGACTCATCCTTCCCGATGTCGTGCCGACAAGCAGGTGCATGGCGCTCTTCGCAGCGCCATGCGGCCTTCCGGTGCGGTGTCTATCGACTGCTGCAACGTGGAATCAAATACTGCTCTCGCCCCGTTCTATACCGAGGCGTCCCATCCGGCGTCGGATGGGGCGCGCGAACCTGCCGTGCGCGACGCCGCCGATTTGCTGGTCGATGCATTGGCCGCGCTGGGCGTCGAATATGTGTTCGGCGTCCCGGGCGGCGCCATCGAACCGCTCTACAACGCCCTGGCGCGCAGCGCTCGCCGCGGTGGCCCACAGGCCGTCGTGGCCCGCAACGAACAAGGTGCGGCTTACATGGCCGACGGCTATGCCCGCGAGACCGGCCGCATCGGCGTGTGCATCGCCACCTCGGGGCCGGGTGCCACCAACCTGATCACCGGCGTGGCCTGCGCCTATGACAACAACGTGCCCATGCTGGTCATCACCGGCCAGCCGCCGATCAAGAACTTCGGCAAGGGCGCGCTGCAGGAATCGAGCTGCACCGGCATCAACACAATGGCGATGTTCCGCCCCTGCACGCGCTACAACTCGCTGGTCTCGCACGCCGAGCAACTGCCCACCAAGCTCTTCAACGCGCTGATGCAGGCGCAGCGGGCCCCCAGCGGCCCCAGTCACCTGTCCATCCCGGTGGACATCCTGCGCGAGCCTCTGCCCGACGGCATGGAAACGCCGGACTTCGCCGGCCTGCTGCGCCGCGCGCCAGCCATGGTCGACCTGCCCTCCGTGCGCCAGCTCGCGCGCCTGCTGTTCTCGGCCCGCCAGCCCGTGTGGCTGATTGGTGATGGATGTGGCGATGCCGCCAACGAATTGATGCAGCTGGTGCAGCTGACCGACGGCAGCTTCATCACGACGCCCGACGGCAAGGGCTTCATCAACCCGCGTCACCCGCGTTTTCGCGGTGTGTTCGGCTTTGGCGGCCACGCCAGCGCGGCCGAGCTGCTGTCGAGCGAGCCCGATCTGGTCATCGCCCTGGGCACGGGCTTCGGTGAGTTCAACAGCGGCGGCTGGTCGGCCGCGCTGCTGAACAGCCGCCTCGTCCATGTGGACGACAGCGACGAGAACCTGATGCGCTCGCAGATGGCGCGGCTGCATGTGCGCGGCCACATCAAGTCGGTGTGCGAGCAGCTGATGACGCTGCTGGCCCCGTCGCAGAACGGTCCGGAAGGGCAACTGCTGCCCTTCATGCATCCGCAGGTGGCGCGCCAGGCCTACGAGGCCATGGTCGACAACCCGCAAGCCATCCACAGCGACAGCGCGCCGGTGAAGCCGCAGCGCCTGCTGGCCACCCTGAGCGAGCGTTGCCCGCCGCAGACCCGTTTCGTCGCCGACGCCGGCAACAGCGCCGCCTGGGCGGTGCACTATCTGGCGCCGCACGACCAGCGCGCCCGCATGCCGGGTGGTGCCTATCTGCCGGCCGGCAAGGAAAGGCGCTCGCGCAGCTCCAGCTGGCTGCGCGTGACGATGGACTTCGCGCCCATGGGTTGGGCCATTGGTTCGGCGGTGGGCATTGCGATGGCCAACCGGCGCTGCCCGGTCGTCTGCCTGACGGGGGACGGCAGCTACCTGATGAATGGCCAGGAGATCACCGTGGCCGCCGAGCTGGGTCTGCCTGTGCTCTATGTCGTGCTCAACGACGGCGCGCTGGGCATGGTCAAGCATGGCCAGCGCCTGGCGGGTGCGGAGCCCATCGGCTTTCAGCTGCCCAAGGTCGATTTCGCCATGATGGCCATGGCCATGGGCATCCCGGGGCACGTGATCCGCTCGCCGCAGGACCTGGACGCGCTGGACTTCGACGCGCTGCTGTCGCGCCAGGGGCCGACTCTGCTGGACATCCGCATTGATGGCGAGGAAGTGCCGCCGATGAATCTGCGCATGAAGACGCTGGGTACGGCGCGATGACAGCGCTGCAGCGAGTGCACACGCGCATCTGGCTGGAGGAGCCCGAGCCCGGCAACGCCTTCGCCACGCGCGCCGCCTACTGCCACGGTTATGACGTCTATGGCGAGATGCTGGGGCGTGCGCGTTGGGTCGAGATGCTCTTCCTGCTGTTCCGCGGTGAAGCGCCCGAGCCCGCGCAGGCTGCGTTGCTGGAAGACCTGGCACTTGCGCTGGCCAATCCGGGGCCGCGCGACCCGTCGGTGCATGCGGCGATGTGCGCCGGCACCGGTGGCTCGACCGCCGCCGCCAGCCTGATGGCCGCGCTGGCGGTGGGCGCCGGCCAGCAAGGCGGTGCGCGCGAGGTCTTCCATGCGATGCAACTCTGGCAGCGCTGCGGCACCGACCTCGCGCCGTGGACGCAGGCACTCCGCCAGACCGACGCTGGCGTGGCCAGCATCTGGCCCGAATGCGATCACCTGCCGGGCTTCGACGCGCACGCCGAGCGCATGGCGCCCCTCGCCCAGCAACTGCTGGCCCACCTGGCGCGCAATACCAGGAGCCTGCGCAGCGCCTGGCTGGCAAGCCAGCAGCCGGCGCTGGAAGCCGTGGCGGGCATGCCGCTGGCCATGACGGGCGTGGCCGCCGCCGCCTTGACCGACCTGGGCTTCACGGCAGAGCAGGGCGAGATGCTTTACCTGCTGCTGCGTCTGCCCGGTGCCGCCGCGCATGCGCTGGAGCAGCGCGGCATCGGCCCCAAACAGTTCCCGTTCTTCGAGCTGGACCTGCTGAACGACCCTGCCGAACAGGTGGCCGCATGAAGCCGTTGGCAACACGCGCCGGCAAGGCCTTTGTCGGCACCCGTGCGGTCTTTCTTGGCCATGACCTGCACGAAGACCTGCGGCACGCAGACTGGGTCGAGCTCTACATGCTGTCGATCACCGGCCGGCGCTTCGACGAACCGGCGCTGAAGCTTCTGCACGCGATGTGGGTCTGCACCAGCTACCCCGATGCGCGCCTGTGGAACAACCGCGTCGCGGCGCTGGCAGGCAGTGCGCGCAGCACGCCGGCGCTGGGCATGTCGGCCGCGCTGGGCATGTCGGAGGCGACCGTCTACGGCGGCCATCCCTGCGTGCGGGCGATCGACTTCCTCATCAAGGCGCAGCGCGGCGTCAGTGCGGGTGAACCGCTGGCGGACATCGTGCAGCAGGAGCTGGCGCAGCGGCGCATCTTTGGTTACGGCCGCCCCATCCACTCGACCGATGAGCGCCTGCCCTGGCTGCTGGGCATTGCCCGCGAGCTGGGGCTGGCCGGCGGACCCCACCTCGCCCTGGCGCACGAGGTTGAGCGCTTGCTGGTCGCACGCGATGCGCGGCTGAAGATGAACTATGCGGCTTTCACCGCGGGACTGGCCGCGGACCTGGGCCTGTCGGTCACCGAATTCCACCACTTCCAGGTGCCGATGCTGCTGGCGGGCATGACGCCCTGCTATATCGAGGCTGCCGAGCGCCCCGCGGGCGCGCTGTTCCCGCTGTCCTGTGATCACATGGCCTATGAGGGCGCGCCCAAGAGGCGCTGGCCTGGAACTCAGAACTTGTAGCTGGCTTGAGCTGTCAGCGAGCGCCCCGCCATGGGCAGGTCGTTGGCAATGCCGGTGCTGGGCAGGCTGGGTTCGCGCACATCGGCGTTGAGGGCGTTCAGCAGCGCGAGGGACAGCTCCCAGCCTGTCTTGGCAAGTGCGGTCCTGAGGCTCAGGTCCAGCGTCGTGTAGCCGGGCAGGTTGGGGCGGGCATCGCCGTAGACGCGCACGCGGTCGCCCACGCGGTTGACCCGTCCGCTGAGGGTGGAATCACCCACGAATGACCAGTCGAGCCGTGCATTCAGGTGGTGGTGCGGGGCATAACCGGCGTCGGTCCGGTTCAACTCGTCGATGGAGCGCTGGTAGGCATAGTTGCCGGTGAAGCGCAGATCGCGCCGCGCATCCCACACCCACTCGACCTCGGCGCCGGTGCCATGCTGCGAGCCGGCATTGCGGAAGGTCGCGCCGGGTGCGGGCGCCGGGTTGGAGGTGGTCTTGATGATGTCCCCCATGGCATAGCGGAAGACATTGAAGTTCAGCTGCAGCTCCCGGCTGGCATGCCACTGCAGCGCGGCTTCGACTGTACGCATGGTCTCGGGCCGGATGGCCGCATTGCCGCTGGCCACCGGGTTGACGCCGTATTGCTCGTTGAACGACGGCGCCCGGAACGCGCTGCCGTAGAGCAGCTTGGCGGTGAGGTCCAGGCTGGCGTCCCACACCAGCGCGACGCGCGGGTTGGTGGTGCGGCCGAAATCGGAATAGCGGTCCTGCCGCACGCCGGCCGTCAATGTCCAGTCCCTGGCGAAGCTCCATTCGTCCTGGATGTAGGCGTAGTCGACACGGCGCTGGTGAGGCGCCAGGAAGGAGTCGTTCACCGGCGCCTCGATGAGCTGGCCGCCGGGTGTGGGAACCGGCACGCCGGTGAGAGGCCCCGACGTGATGACGTTGAAGTTCCTCAACTCCCGGGTGCGGTAGAGATTCAGGTCGTCGTGACCGAGACCGATGCGCCAATGATGGCCGGCCCAGCCGCTGTAGGTGAGGGCGGTGGACAGGCGCGCCTGCCGCTCCCAGGTGTTGGGTGAGCCGAACACGCCGTTCGGGAATGAGCCGCCAAAAGCCCCGGGCGGGAACAGTTGGACGGGCACGGAGAGCTTTTGCGTGTAGTGCAGATAGCTGGCGTTCACGCTCAGCCGCCACCCCGACGACAGGTCGACATCACTGAGACCCGTATCGAGTTCGGCGCGTTGCGATCCCATTCGCCCCACGGGATCGAGGGCGCCGGCGATGCCCGCGCCTGTGCCCACGTCGCGGCGGTCCTTGTAGCCGGCGTGCAGCCGCCACTTGCCGTAACCCAGCTCCAGGCCGCCATCGACGGCGTGATAGCCCGTGCTGACGGGGCCCGGCGCCAGGCTGGCGTGGGTGCCGAACACGGCGTCCAGGCCGGTCTGGGCGTCCGACTCGACGATGCGCCTGAAACCATCGCTGCGCCCGACGCGCAGGAAGGCGGCCAGGTCAAGGGCGCCCAGTTTGCCGCCATGCTGCAGCCAGGCGTCCCGGGTGCTGAAGGAGCCGGCGCGCAGGCCCAGCTCGGTGCCTTGGATGTCCTGTGCGCTCTTGGTGATGATGTTGATGACGCCCGAATAGGCGTCGGCGCCATACAGCGCCGAGCCTGGGCCGCGGATGATCTCGATGCGCGCGATGTTCTGCAGCGGCAGGCCGCCCCAGATGACGCCACGGCTGCCGACATACAGCGTGGTCATGGGCACGCCGTTCTGCAGCATCAGCACCTGAGGATTGAAATCGCTGGCCACGCCGCGGATCAGGTACTGCGGCGAATAGGCCCCGGTGCTGCGGCTCACGTGCAGGCCCGGCACGGTCTCCAGTACCTCGTCCAGGTCGGCGGCGCCCATGACGGCAATGTCCTGGGCCGTGATGACGGTCGCCACGGCAGGCGCGCGGCGCAGGGTCTGGGCCGTACCGGTGGCGATGCTGATGGTGGTCTTGTCGCCGTAGACCTGGGCCAGTTCTTCCTCTTCGCTGGGCCCCTGTGCGAGGGCAGGTGACGACGCGGCCGTCAGGCAGACGCCGCCGAGGATCACCAAGCCAAAGAAAGGTCTCATTGCCAGCGTCTCCGAGGTGGAGGGTGAATGGGCGCGTATTGTGCTGTTACCCAGGGGCGGTCCGGCTAGTCGCGTCAGAGACTGTGGCGCGATCGTGAACTCCTCCCGGAGCGGAGCGCATGAGGCCTGTGGCCGTCTGCATAATGCCCCACCTTGCGCCCGGCGTCGGAACGCTCAGAGCCCCATTGATTGCCTCCGGTTGCCTATCGAAAGCCTCTTGCCATGCGCCGTTGCGACGGGCTTTCGGCGTCGTTGCGGTGGCGTTTGCCGCTGTGCATCCGCCTCGGCATCTGCAGCCTGTTCATGCCTGAACCGCTGCTGCGCAACGGCATGTCGAGGACGACGCTGTTCCTCGGCGCGCGCCGCTGTTCCGGCTCTGTACCGCCAAGGCGTCCGGGCCTTTGCATAATGCCGCCCACCTGTCCCGACCCTGCCACACAGCGTTCTTCTTTTGACTGAGCCCGGTTGCCTTCGCCCCGCCACGCGCCGCGCCTTGTTGCAGCAGGCCCTGGGCGGTGCCGTGGTGCTGACCGGTGGTTCGGCCGCGGCGGCCGAGCTCGGGCGCTCGCTGGTGGTTGTCTATCCCGAACTCGGCGAGCCCTTTCGCCAGGTCTTCACCACCATCATCGAGGGCATCGAGGACAAGCTCGGCGGCTCGGTCACGAGCTTCGCGTTGGCCAGCAACGCCAATCCGGCGCAGGTCGCCGACGAGGTGCGCAAGCGAGAAGTCAAGGTATTGATCGGCCTGGGGCGCGGCGGCATGCGCGTCGCGGCGGCGCTGGCCGACGAGCTGGCCGTGATGGTCGGCTGCGTCGTGTCGGTGCAGGAGTCCGAGGCCCGCAACTTTCCCATCCACACGCTGGCGCCCGACCCGGCCTTGCTGCTCGCGCGACTCCGGCGCCTGAAGTCGTCCACGCGTCGTGTGCACCTGGTCTACGACCCCAAGCTGAACACCTGGCTGGTGAAGCTGGCGCGCGAGGCGGCCCGGGCCGAAGGCCTGGAGCTGCTGGCCCAGGAAGCCGCCGATCAGGCCGAGGCTCTGCGCGCCTACGCCCAGCTGCTGGCCTCGGCCGACCCGGCCCGCGACGCCGTCTGGCTGCCGCAGGACCCGACGACCGTGGACGACAACGTCGTGCTCACGCTGGTGCTCAAGGAAGGCTGGAACCGCAACATCGCCGTGTTCTCCAGCCACCTGGCGCATGTGAAGCGCGGCGCACTGTTTTCGCTCTACCCGGACAACCATGAACTCGGGCGCTCACTGGCCGTGTCGGCCCAACGCCTCGCGTCCAACCCTAAAGCGGGCGCGGCCGGCGTGCTGCCGTTGCGCCAGGCACGCGCCGCCATCAACATCCGCACCGCCGCGCACCTGGGACTTGACGTCGCCACCGTGCAGTCGGGATTCGATCTGGTCTATCCCTCCAGCTGAGGTTCGAGAGTGACGCCACCCGTTCCACTGGACAGCCAGCCGCCCCTCATCCTTCGGGATGAAAGCGTGCCTGTGGCCGCGCCGCCGCAGCGGTCGTGGCCGCTGCGCATCTACGCGCGCTGGTTGCGCGAGACCTCGTTCCGCCGCCATCTCAGCGTCGCCGTCGCGCTGGGCACGCTCTGCCTGGCCCTGCTGATGGCGGTCGTCAATGCCTGGCAGGGTGGCCGCCAGGTGCGGGCCATGCTGATGGAGCAGGGGGGGCGCGTGGCAGCCAATCTGGCGTCCAACAGTTCGCTGGCCCTGCTGTACGCCGCTGCCGACAACGCCGAGGAGGCCGTGCGCGCGTCGCTGGCCTTCCCGGATGTGATGGGCATCGAGATCCGCGACACCAAGGGCCGGCTGCTGCTGGCGCTGGGCCCCGAGCGGGACCGTCTGCCCACGACCACGTCACCGGCCGTGCCCGACCCGGCGGCCAGCGAACCCTGGCTCGACCAGGAGACGGAAGACAGCTGGGCCTTCGCCGCACCGGTCTGGACCCGCCCCGAGGCTTCACCCTTTGACGTGACGCTGCGCCCCGCGCAACTGCTCGGCCATGTGCGCATCGTGCTGAGCAAGGCGACGCTGCACCGCACCCAGGCCTCGCTCTTCCTCGCCAACTTCGGCGTGGCCGTGCTGTTTGCAACCATCTTCCTGCTGGCGGTGCGCTTTCTCATCCTGCGCCTGACGCGGCCGCTGGGTGCCTTGTCCGAGGCCATGGAGAGGGTCGAGCTTGGCGACAACGATGCACGTGCGCCGGCTGGTGGCCCGCGCGACATCGCGGCGATGGCCGACACCTTCAACCGCATGATCACGGCGCTGCAGGAGCGCGAGACCGAACTTGGCGCCCACCGCGACCACCTTGAGGACCTGGTGACCGAGCGCACGCTGGAACTCAGCGATGCCAAGGAGCGTGCCGAGATCGCCAGCCGTGCCAAGAGCCAGTTCCTGGCGCGCATGAGCCACGAGCTGCGCACGCCGCTGAACGCCGTCATGGGCTATGCGCAGATCCTGAAGATGGACGACGGCCTGACGCCGAAGCAGCGCAACGGCCTGGACATCATCCACAGCAGCGGCCAGCACCTGCTGACGTTGATCGTCGACATCCTCGACCTGTCGCGCATCGAGGCCGGCAAGGCCGAGTTGCGCATCGGCCCCGTCGAACTGGTCCCGCGCCTGCAGGCCGTGATCGACATCGTGCGCGTGATGGCCGAGGGCAAGCACATCACGCTCGATCTGCAGCTCGACCCGCAGCTGCCAGCGGTCGTGCTGGCCGACGAGAAGCGGCTCAACCAGATCCTGCTGAACCTGCTGGGCAACGCGGTCAAGTTCACCCATGTCGGCGGCGTGCTGCTGATGGCGCGCGCGCTGCCGCCGCTGGCCGACACCGAGCCGGGCCATGTGCGGCTGTGCTTCGAGGTGCAGGACACCGGCGTGGGCATCGCCGACGACCAGGTCTACCGCCTGTTCGAGCCCTTCGAGCAGGCCGGCAATGCCGAGCAGCGTGTCGGTGGCACGGGCCTGGGCCTGGCCATCAGCCGGCAGCTGGTGCGCATGATGGGCGGCGAGATCAAGCTGGAGAGCCGGCTGGCGCAAGGCAGCCGGTTCTGGTTCGAGATCAGCGTGCCGGTGCAGGCCTAGGATTTCTTGGCTCGCGCCTTGGGCTTGGTCGCGCCGACGTAGTCCGCCAGATGCTCGCCCGTCAGGGTTGAGGGCTTGGCAATCAGATCGGCCGGTGTGCCCTCGAAGACGACCCGGCCACCGTCATGGCCCGCGCCTGGGCCGAGGTCGATGATCCAGTCGGCATGGGCCATGACGGCCTGGTGGTGCTCGATGACGATGACGGACTTGCCGGCGTCCACCAGCCGGTCCAGCAGGCCGAGCAATTGCGCCACGTCGGCCAGGTGCAGGCCGGCGGTGGGCTCGTCCAGCACATAGACGTCGCCCTTCTCGGCCATCTGCGTCGCCAGCTTGAGACGTTGGCGCTCGCCACCGGACAAGGTGGTCAGCGGCTGGCCGAGGCTGACATAGCCCAGGCCGACGTCGGCCAGCCTTTCCAGGATGGCATGCGCCGCCGGCGTCTTGGCCGGGCCGTTGCCGAAGAAGGCGGTGGCCTCGCCGACCGACATCGCCAGCACCTCGCTGATGTCGCGGCCACCGAGCTTGTACTCGAGCACCGCAGCCTGGAAGCGCTTGCCGCCGCAGTCTTCGCAGACGGTGGACACCGTGGCCATCGGGCCGAGGTCGGTGAAGATCAGGCCGTTGCCGTTGCAGGTCGGGCAGGCGCCCTCGGAGTTGGCGCTGAAGAGGGCGGGCTTGACGCCGTTGGCCTTGGCAAAGGCGCTGCGGATGGGGTCGAGCAGGCCGGTGTAGGTGGCCGGGTTGCTGCGCCGCGAACCGCGGATGGCGGCCTGGTCGATGGCGACGACGCCATCCAGCGTGGACACCGAGCCGTGGATCAGCGAGCTCTTGCCCGAGCCGGCCACGCCGGTGACGACGCAGAGCACGCCGAGCGGGATGTCAACGTTGACCTTCTGCAGATTGTGCGTGCTGGCGCCGCGAATCTTCAGCGCGCCAGCGGGCTTGCGCAGCTTGTCCTTCAGCGCGGCGCGGTCGTCGAGGTGTCGGCCCGTCAGCGTGCCGCTCTTGCGCAGGCCGGCGACGCTGCCTTCATAGACGACCTCGCCGCCGGCCGCACCCGCGCCGGGACCGAGGTCGACGACATGGTCGGCAATCGCGATGACCTCGGGCTTGTGCTCGACGACGAGCACGGTGTTGCCCTTGTCGCGCAGCCGGCCCAGCAGCTCGTTCATGCGCTGGATGTCGTGCGGGTGCAGGCCGGTGGTCGGTTCATCGAAGACATAGCTGACATCGGTCAGGGACGAGCCGAGGTGGCGGATCATCTTCACGCGCTGGGCCTCGCCGCCCGACAGCGTGCCGGTTGGCCGGTCCAGCGACAGATAGCCCAGGCCGATCTCGCCGAAGGCATCGAGCAGGTGGCTCAGGGCCTTCAGCAGCGGTGCGACTTCAGCGCCCTTCAGCCCGCGCACCCAGTCGGCCAGGTCGCTGATCTGCATGGTGCAGGCATCGGCAATGCTGTGCTTGCCGATCTTGCAGCTGCGGGCCGCTTCGCTGAGCCGCGTGCCATGGCATTCGGGGCAGGTCTGGAAGGTGATGACGCGGTCGACAAAGGCACGGATGTGCGGCTGCAGCGCATCGACGTCCTTCGACAGAAAGGACTTCTGGATCGAGGGGATGAGGCCGGCATAGGTCAGGTTGATGCCATCGACCTTGATCTTGGTCGCCTCCTTGTGCAGCAGGTCATGCAGCTCTCGCTTGGTGAATTTGGCAATCGGCTTGTCGGGGTCGAAGAAGCCGCAGCCGCGGAAGATGCGGCCGTACCAACCTTCCATGCTGTAGCCGGGGATGTTGATGGCGCCGCCGTTGAGGGACTTGCTCGAGTCGTAGAGCTGGTCGAGGTCGAAGTCCGACACCGATCCCATGCCCTCGCAGCGCGGGCACATACCGCCGGTGCGCGAGAAGGTCTGCTTGACGGCCTTGCTCGCGCCGCCCTTGTCGACCGTAATGACGCCGGTCGCCTGCACCGAGGGCACATTGAAGGCAAAGGCGCTGGGCGGGCCGATGTGGGGTTTGCCGACGCGGCTGAACAGGATGCGCAGCATGGCGTTGGCGTCGGTGGCCGTACCGACCGTGGAGCGGGCATTGGCGCCCATGCGCTCCTGGTCGACGATGATGGCCGTGGTGATGCCCTCCAGCACGTCCACCTCGGGCCGCGTCAGCGTGGGCATGAAGCCCTGCACGAAGGCGCTGTAGGTCTCGTTGATGAGGCGCTGCGACTCGGCTGCGATGGTGCCGAAGACGAGGGAGCTCTTGCCCGAGCCGGACACGCCGGTGAACACGGTCAGCCGCCGCTTGGGGATGTCGACGCTGACGTCCTTGAGGTTGTTTTCCCGCGCACCCTGCACGCGGATGCGGTCGTGGTTGTCAGCGTCGGCCATTCAGCGCTTCTCTTGGATGCGCAGCAGGTTGCCGGCGGGGTCGCGGACGGCGCAGTCGCGCACGCCGTACGGTTGCATCGTGGGCTCTTCGACGATCTCGGCGTCCTCGGCTTGGAGCTTGGCGAAGGTCTTGTCCAGGTCGGCCGTGGCGAGGATCAACATGCCGAAGGTGCCCTTGGCCATCATCTCGGTGATGGTGCGGCGCTCGTCCTCGGTGACGCCGGGCGTGACGGCCGGCGGGTGCAGCACGATGGAGGTGCCCGGCTGGCCGACCGGGCCGACCGTGATCCAGCGCAGGCCGTTGTAGCCGACGTCGTTGCGCACCTCGAAGCCGAGGGTGTCGCGGTAGAAGGCGAGCGACGCTTCCGGGTCGGATTGGGGCAGGAAGCTGGAGTGAATGCTGATGTCCATGGGGTCAATCTCCGTGGGTGGTTAAGGCACGGAAAGAAGTCTAGGTTTCGCTCGATTCCGGCGCTTCTCGATTCCTGATCGGTTTCGTTACCTGGCGCGCGACGCACGACGGCATGCCCGCCGTCGCCTGTGCCTGGTCGCGCTTGTAGGCGCTTGGCGACTGGCCCACCAGTTCGCTGAAGCGCGTGCTGAAGGTGCCGAGCGATGAGCAGCCGACGGTGAAGCAGACCTCGGTGACGCTCAGGTCGCCACGCCGCAGCAGCGCCATGGCGCGTTCGATGCGCCGCGTCATCAGATAGCTGTAGACCGATTCGCCATAGGCCTGGCGGAACTGCCGGCTCAGGTGGCCGCCCGACATGTGCACGCCGCGCGCCAGGGCCTCGACGTCCAGTGGCTGGGCGTACTCGCGGTCGATGCGGTCGCGCACGCGGCGCAGCCGGGCGAGGTCGCGCAGGTGGAGTTCGGAGCCGGGTTGGATCGTCATGCCGGCATGCTGCCAGTTTCAATGGTTCGCGGCGAGCGGGCCAGGCGGTCGCGCAGTTGCAGGCCCGGCTTCTCGACGAGATAGTGCAGGGCGGCGCCAACGGCCAGGATGACGACGGCATAGACCGGGAACAGGGCCGGTCCCTGCAGCGGCAGCGCCGGTGCGATCCAGACATGCACGACGTGCATCGCGATCTTGTGGCTCAGGTAAAGGCTGTAGGAGATGGCTGCCAGCCAGCCCGTGCCGGGCAGGGCCCAGGCCCGCGGCGTGCTGGCCGCCAGTACGAGCAGGCCGAAGCCGAACGAAAGCAGCGGCCAGCCAACCGCGTTGGCAACCAGGCCGGTGCGGTCGCGGAACAGCCAGAAGGCGAGGGCGGTCATGGCCAACCCGGTGAACAAGAGCGCCGTCGAGCGCGCCTGCAGCCGCGTCCACAGCTGCGGCCGGTAGACGCGCAGCGCGGCCAGCATGATGCCCATCAGCAGTCCGTCCAGCCGCGTCCAGGTCGGGTAGTAGATGTCCTCGATGAACCAGGGTCGCTGCGGCTGGATGGCGTCGTTGTGCAGCCAGATGCCGGCGCGCAGCGCAATGCCGCCCAGCACCAGGGCGGCGCACAGGCCGGCGAAGCGTGCAGAGGAGGGACGACGTGTGATCCACCAGGCCAAGAGCGGGAAGAGCAGATAGAAATGCTCCTCCACGCACAGCGACCAGGCATGCGAGAAGGCCTGGTTGTGGCCGTAGTCGATCAGCAGGTTGAGCGTGAAGCTGGCGAACTGCCACCAGGCTTCCAGGTTCGGCTCCTCGCGCAGCACCGGGAAGGTCACGTAGACGGCCAGCACGACGGCAAAGGCCGGCAGGATGCGCCAGGCCCGGCGCCAGTAGAAGTCGCTCAAGCGCAGCGCTTCGCCCCGCTGCAGCTTGCGCAGCAGTTGCGAGCCGATCAGGAAGCCGCTGAGCACGAAGAAGATGTCCACGCCCGCCCAACCGAAGCGGGTCAGCCAGGTCCAGTCCGGCCCCAGGCCACCGATGAGGAAGGTGTGGAAGCACATCACCCAGACGATGGCGATGCTGCGCAGGAGGTCGAGGCCAGGAAGGCGGTGCATGGAGGGCGGGGGGAGCGAAAGGGCGGCAGCGTAACGCCGCTGTCGGCGGCAGTCGTTCGTCAGGTGAGGCCGTCAGCGGTTCAGCGTGACTTCGCCGCAGTCCTGGTCCAGGCCTCGGTGCTGGGCGCGCGGCCGTGGCGGTGTGCCGCGGAGCATCATGTCGTGCCAATGCCAGTGGGCCTGCAATCGCAGGGTCCCGGTGGGAGGCACCGCGAAGGCGTCGTTCAGCGTCAGTTCAGCGCTCAGGTTCGCGCCGGCTGGCAGGTGCAGATAGTCCTGGGCCGACGGATCGCCGCGTTTGCGCATCGCGCCCTGGAAGGTCAGCTTCCCCTGTGGCGTGCTGGCCTGCACAAAGGGTCCGAACCAGGCGCCCTCGAAGGGGCTGCCCCAGCGCAGCAGGTGCAGATCGCGCTTGCCGTTGTTGCTCAGCTTGAACTGCAGCAACACCTGGCCGTCGGGCTTGGGTGTGGCCTGGAACTGGCAGCTCAGCTCGGCATGCTGCAGGGGCGTTACGGCAAGGGCCATGGGCGAAAGGCAGGCTGTGAACAAGGCTGCGGTTGCGAGATATAGGCGGTGAAGACGCATGGTTGCGAGCCTAGCCCAGGGCCGCACGATCGGCAGCCCCCAACAAAAAGCGCCGCCCGAAGGCGGCGCGTCAAACGCGAGGGAACTCAGTTCTGGAATGGGTTGTTCTCAGCGAAGTATTCGTGGTTGTCCGAGTTGTCCAGCGCCTTGGTCGGGTTGGACTTGGCCAGGCTCTTGGCCGCGCTCTGGCCATAGGCCCAGTCGTCGGTGCCGGCAATGACGTTGAAATGCATCATCTCGTGCACCAGGGTGCCGCCCTTGCTGTCGGTGCCCGTCATCGGCGCGCTCCAGAAGGCGCCGCAGACGTAGATCTTGTACGGCTGCGTCGGGTAGACATAGGCGTAGGTGCCGCTGTCCTTGCAGCTGCAGTCCAGCGTCAGGGCGGCGGTCTGGAAGGCGTTGCGGGCCTTGGTGAAGTGATCCTTGGCCGTGTTCCAGCGTGACGAGGTGTAGGCGCCGAACCAGCTCGTGTAGCGCGGCGTGCCCGACGGCGTGCCGTTGAGGTAGGTGGTCGAGCTGGACGCGTAGTTGGTGGCTGCCGTGACGGCTGAGGCCAGCGAGGACTTCTGGCTGCTGGTGCAGGAGCCGGTGTAGGAGATGCTGGCGGCTGCCGCGGTGGCGTTGGCGCGCATCGTGGTGGCCGCCTCGTCGTCGGCGCTGGCAGCGTCCAGCTTCTCGTTGCGGCCCTGCGCCCACAGGTAGGTGGTCGTCGCGCTGTGCATGGACTGGGCGCCCGAGCCGTGGGTGCCGCGGTCGCTGTGGAACTCGATGGCGTAGCGGCCGTTCTTGCTGAAGTCGTAGTGGCCGGTCAGTTCGACCTTGTAGTTCAGCGTGGCGCCAGCGGCGATCTCCACATAGTCCTTGGCCTGGGGCGCCGCGCGCTTGATGACGGCGCCGGTGTAGCGAACCGGGCGGTCGTCGCGCGTCACGGTGAACAGCGAGCCGCTCATGGTGTCGCTGGGTAGCTGCCAGCGCAGCACCTGCACGGCGGTGCGGCACTGGTTGGTCACGGCGACGTCCACGTGGACGTCCACATCGCCGTTCACGACGGGCGAGGCGTTGCTCACGCGCACATCCAGGCACTCGGTGCTGGCGGCATGGCTGCTGCTCATGGCAGCAACGGCAAGGGCAGCGGCGGTCAGCTTGAACCAGGTCTTCATGCAAGCTCCTGTCGGCCCCGGGTCGGGGCACTGGGTTGAAGAAGCCGCGGATTCTGGTGAGGTGGATGGCGTGCGTGTCGTGGGACAAACCTGTCCCATAAACCTGCTGCGTACTTGTCTAGACAGGGGGAGGACTTGCGGGTCGAGCGCCGGGCCGCTCCCTAGCCGGCCCGCGTTGGGCGATGTGCTTGCCGGTCAATCCGGCAAGCATCGCCGTCTCCTCGGGAGACCGACCAAGGTACTCCTTGGGCGAGAGGTCTCAGGCCGCGAGCAACTGTCTCAACACGAACGGCAGGATGCCGCCGTGGTAGTAGTAGTCCACCTCGATGGCCGTGTCGATGCGCAGCGTCAGCGGTACCTGCCTGACCGATCCGTCGGCGTAGGTGATCGTCATCGCCGCGTCGCCTTGCGGCTTGATCACCTCGGCCAGGCCGATGTCTATCGTCTCCGCGCCTGTCAGGCCCAGCGACTCCCAGCTCGTGCCGGCCTTGAACTGCAGCGGTAGCACACCCATGCCGATCAGGTTGCTGCGGTGGATGCGCTCGAAACTCTTGGCGATGACGGCCTTGATGCCCAGCAGTTGAGTTCCCTTCGCGGCCCAATCTCGACTCGACCCGGTGCCGTATTCCTCGCCCGCGAAGATGACGGTGGGCGTGCCTTCCTGGATATAGGCCATGGCGGCGTCGTAGATGGTGGTCTGCTGGCCGCCCTTCAGCGTGTAGCCGCCTTCCTCGCGCGAGCCGTCGGGCCGGGCGGGCAGCATCAGGTTCTTCACGCGCACATTGGCGAAGGTGCCGCGCATCATCACGTCATGGTTGCCGCGGCGCGCGCCGTAGGAATTGAAGTCGGCCTTGGCCACGCCGTTGGCCGTCAGGAACTGGCCGGCCGGCGTCGTCTCCTTGAAGGAGCCGGCCGGGCTGATGTGGTCGGTGGTGATCGAATCGCCGAACAGCGCCATGACCTTGGCGCCCTTGACGCCAGACACCAGCGCCGGTGGGATCATCGTGAAGCCTTCGAAGAAAGGCGGCTGGGCGATGTAGGTGCTCTTGGGCCAGTTGTAGACCTGGCCCTTGACGCCCTTGATGGCGTCCCACAGCTTGCCGGGCTTGGTGGCGACCTGGTCGTAGTTGGCCTTGAAGGCAACGGGGTCCATCGCATGCTTCATCAGCGCGTAGATCTCGTCGCTGCTGGGCCAGATGTCGCCCAGGAAGACGGGATGGCCCTTGCTGTTGTAGCCCACGGGCTGCGTCATCAGGTCGCGGGTCACGGTACCAGCGATGGCATAGGCCACGACCAGCGGCGGGCTGGCCAGGAAGTTGGCCTTGAGGTTGGGGTGGATGCGGGCCTCGAAGTTGCGATTGCCCGACAGCACGGCCGCGCAGACCAGGTCGTTGTCCTGGATGAGCTTGTTCAGCTCGGGCGTCAGGTCGCCGGCGTTGCCGATGCAGGTCGTGCAGCCATAGGCGGCGACGTTGAAGCCGAGCTTTTCCAGATAGGGCAGCAGGCCGGCCTTCTCCAGGTACTCGGTGACGATGCGCGAGCCGGGCGCGAGGGACGTCTTGATGTGCGGGGCGACCGTGAGGCCGGCTTCCACCRCCTTCTTGGCCAGCAGGCCGGCGGCCAGCAGCACGCTGGGGTTGCTGGTGTTGGTGCAGGAGGTGATGGCAGCGATCAGCACGTCGCCGTTCTTCACCGGCAGGCCCGATTCGGTGACGAAGTTCTGCGCCAGCTTGTCCGCGGGCTGGTTGAAACCGTTCTCGGCGGTGGGCTTGCTGAAGAGCTGCGCGAAGGTGGAGGCGAGATTCGTGATCTCGATGCGGTCCTGCGGGCGCTTGGGGCCGGCCAGGCTGGGCGCCACGGTGCCCAGGTCCAGCGAGACCACCGAGGTGAAGTCGATGTCGCCCGCCTTGGGCACGCCGAACATGCCTTGAGCCCGCCAATAGGCCTCGAAGGCCTCGATCTCGGCGGCGGTGCGGCCCGTGCCCTTGAAGTAGTCGACGGTCTTCTCGTCGACCGGGAAGAAGCCCATGGTGGCGCCGTACTCGGGCGCCATGTTGGCAATCGTCGCGCGGTCGGGCAGGGCCAGCGTGCGGGTGCCTTCGCCGAAGAACTCGACGAACTTGCCGACGACCTTGTGCTTGCGCAGGATCTCGGTGACGGTGAGCACCAGGTCGGTGGCTGTCACGCCCTCGCGCAGTTGGCCCGTCAGCTCGAAGCCGACGACGTCGGGCGTCAGGAAGTAGACCGGCTGGCCCAGCATGCCGGCCTCGGCCTCGATGCCGCCCACGCCCCAGCCGACGACGCCGATGCCGTTGATCATGGTCGTGTGGCTGTCGGTGCCGACGAGACTGTCCGGGTAGAAGACGCCGTCCTTGCCCTTGTGCACGCCGCGCGCCAGGTACTCGAGGTTGACCTGGTGGACGATGCCGAAGCCGGGCGGTACGACGCCGAAGGTGTCGAAAGCCTGCATGCCCCACTTCATGAACTCGTAGCGCTCGCGGTTGCGCTCGAACTCCAGCTTCATGTTCAGGTCCAGCGCCTTCTTGGTGCCGTAGTAGTCGATCATGACCGAGTGGTCGACGACGAGGTCCACCGGCACCAGGGGCTCGATGGCCTTTGGGTTCTTGCCCATCGCGGCGGCCACGTTGCGCATGGCGGCCAGGTCGGCCAGCAAGGGCACGCCGGTGAAGTCCTGCAGCACCACGCGAGCGACGACGAAGGGGATCTCATCGACGCGGGCCGCGTTGGGCTTCCAGTTGGCCAGTTGCTCGACATGCTCGGCCGTCACCTTCTTGCCGTCGCAGTTGCGCAGCACGCTCTCCAGCACGATGCGCATCGAGATCGGCATGCGCGCCACGTTCGGGTAGGCCTCGGCCAGCTTGGGCAGGGAGAAAAACTGCCCGGACTTGCCTGCGGCGAGCTTGAACTTGGCCTGGGTGTTTGCAAACGCGTGGGCCGCGGGTTTCGGCATGGTTACTCCTATAGGATGACTGGGGTCTATTGGCCTGTGAGTCGTCCCCGCGTGAGGTCCCGCTCAGGGCCAAATCTAGGCGCAAGGCGTAGTCGGGTTGGTGACCCGGCGAGCACTTGCAACAACGAGTTGGCCCTGAGCGGGACCTCACCCTTCGGGCTGGGGTGGCCAAGGGCGCAGCGCGTTGTTGCAGCCCTTGCCCAGGTGCGCCTAGCTCTGCACCCTTGGCCACCCCAGCGCGGGGACGATTCACAGGTCAATAGACCCTAACCATTCTGGCGAGCTTGTCGTGACTTGTGTGAATCCCGTCGTTAAGACCCGGTAATGACCGCCTTGTCCGCTCGTCCCCGTCTGTTTGCGCTGACCTGGCCGATGCTGCTGGAGCTGCTGCTGGGCATCGGCATCGGCATCATCGGCACCGGCCTGGCCGCCCGGCTGTCCGACAACAGCGGCGCCGCCTTCGGCCTGGCCAACCAGGTGTTCGCCGCGGTCTTTGTATTGTTCCGTGTCATCGGTGCCGGTGTCAGCGTGGCTGTCACCCAGGCCCTGGGTGCGGGCCGGCGCGACCAGGCCGATGCGGTGGCCCGCGCCGTGGTCGGCGCCAGCACCTGGCTGGGCGTGGGCGGGGCTGTGGTGGCGCTGCTCGCGGCCGGCCCGCTGCTGACGCTGGTGAACGCGCCGCCCGAAGTGGCGCCGCTGGCCAAGACGCTGCTGCAGGCGCTGGCGCCGGCGCTGCTGCTGGACGCCTGGAACGCCAACATGTCCAGCGTCATGCGTTCGCACCTGCGCAGCCGCGAGGCGCTGGCCGTCGTCGTGCTCATCCAGGTCGTCACGCTGGTGGTGGCCCTGCTGGCCATGCCGCGCCTGGGCCTGGTGGGCTATGCACTGGCCTGCACCTGCGGGCGCGGCATGGGCCTGATGCTGCATATCTTGCTGTGGCGCACGCGCTTGAACCTGCGGCTGCGCGCGGCCGACTGGTGGCGGCTGGTGCGTGCGCCGTTGAGAACGGTGCTGCACATCGGCATCCCCGGCGCGGCGGAGAACATCTCCTGGCGTCTGGCCTTCATGACCAGCCTGGCCGCCGTGGCGCAGCTTGGCGCCCATGCGCTGGCCACGCACGCCTATACGACGCAGTTCCTGCACGTGATCCTGATGTTCAGCCTGGCCATCAGCTTTGCGGTGGAGATCATGGTCGGCCACATGATCGGCGCGGGCAAGTTGCGTCGGGCTGACCGGCTGGTTCGGCGTTCCCTGGCGCTGGGCATTGCGCTGGCGCTGGTCGTCTCGACGGCTTTTGCGCTGGCAGGGCCCTGGCTGCTGACCCGCTTCACCTCCGACCCGGCCATCATTGCGCTGGGTTGCACGCTGCTGTGGTGGACGGTGCTCGTCGAGCCTGGGCGCAGCTTCAACCTCGTCGTCATCAACGCGCTGCGGGCCGCCGGCGATGCGCGCTACCCGGTGATGGTCGGCTCGGCCTCCATGGCCATCGTGCTAGCGGGCGGCAGCTGGTTTCTCGGGGTTTACCTGGGGTGGGGCCTGGTTGGCGTGTGGATTGCTTATGCCGCTGATGAATGGATTCGCGGCCTTTTGATGTGGCGGCGTTGGGCGACACTCGGCTGGCTGCCCCATGCCCGTGCGGCTCACCGGCGGCTGCGCCACAGCCGGGCCCATTGATTCGCGTGAATCGGTATTTTCCTATCCAGTAAAACTTGAGGGATGTTTTCTACAATGCGCCCCTTCCGCCTTGCTCACCCCATGCCCATGACGACCTCTCTGCCCCGTCTTGCTGCCTTGACCCTGCTGGTCGCATCGGCCATGGCCCAGGCCCAGCAGCCCGCGGTGATCTTCGACATGGGCGGCAAGTTCGACAAATCCTTCAACCAGGCCGGCTACCAGGGCGCCGAGCAGTGGAAGAAGGAAACCGGCAAGACCTATCTCGAGTTCGAGATCAGCAACGACACCCAGCGCGTGCAGGCCATCCGCCGCATGGCCGAGCGGGGTGCCAGCCCCATCATCAGCATCGGCTTCGCCCAGGCGTCGGCCCTGCAGCAGGTGGCCAAGGACTTCCCCAAGACCCAGTTCGCCATCATCGACGCCAAGGTTGACCTGCCCAATGTGCAGTCGCTGCTGTTCAAGGAGCACGAGGGCAGCTACCTCGTCGGCGCCATGGCGGCCCTGGTCACCAAGACCAACAAGGTCGGCTTTGTCGGCGGCATGGACATCCCGCTGATCCGCAAGTTCCAGTGCGGCTACGAGCAGGGCGCCAAGGCGACGAACCCCAAGATCGAGGTGTTCGCCAACATGACGGGCACCACATCGACCGCCTGGAACGACCCGACCCGCGGCGGTGAGCTGGCCAAGAGCCAGTTCGCCAAGGGTTCGGACGTCGTCTTCGCCGCCGCCGGCGGCACAGGCGTCGGTGTATATCAAGCTGCCAAGGACGCCGGCAAGCTCGCCATCGGCGTGGACAGCAACCAGAACCACATCCAGCCCGGCACGATGCTGACCTCCATGGTCAAGCACGTGGACGTGGCCGTCTACAACGTGCTGAAGGCCTGGAAGCCCGGCGTCAGCGTGCTGGGCCTGAAGGAAGGCGGCGTCGACTATGCGCTGGACGACAACAACGCCAAGCTCATCACGCCACCGCTGAAGGCCAAGGTTGAAGCCATCAAGGCCGACATCATTGCCGGCAAGGTGAAGGTGGCCGACTACATGGCGGACAACGCTTGTAAGTTCTGAGCGGCGCGATGACGCCCGCCGTCCGCCTCCGGGCGATTTCCAAGCGCTTTGGCGCGGTCCAGGCCAACCGCGAGGTGTCCTTCGACATCGCCGCGGGCAGCGTGCATGGCCTCGTCGGCGAGAACGGCGCGGGCAAGAGCACGCTGATGGCCATCCTGTATGGCTACTACCACGCCGATTCAGGCCATATCGAGGTCAACGGCCAGCAGGTCCACATCGCCAATTCCCAGCAGGCCATTGCCCTGGGTATTGGCATGGTGCACCAGCACTTCATGCTGGTCGACACGCTGACCTGCCTGGAAAACATCATGCTGGGCGCCGAAGGGCGCTTCTTCCTGGCGCCGGCCAAGGCCGATGTGCGCAAGAAGCTGCAGGCGCTGATGCAGGAGACCGGCCTCACCGTGCAGCTCGACGCCGTCGTGGCCGACCTGCCCGTGGGCGAGTTGCAGCGCCTGGAAATCCTGAAGGCGCTGTACCGCGGCGCCAAGATCCTGATCCTGGACGAGCCGACGGCCGTGCTGACTCCGCAGGAGACCGACCAGCTTTTCGTCACGCTGCGCCGGCTCAAGGAGCGCGGCACGACGCTGATCCTCATCACGCACAAGCTGCGGGAGGTCATGAGCCTGTGCAGCGCCGTCACGGTGATGCGGGCGGGGCAGGTGGTCGAGACGCGACCGATCGCTGAGTGGAGCGAGGAGTCGCTGGCCGAGTCCATGGTGGGCCGCAAGGTCACGCTGGGTCGCCCTGAAGGCATGGAAGTGCATGCCGGCGAAGTGCGCTTGCAAGCCTCCGGCCTGAGCCTCAAGCACGCCAACGGCGTACCCGCGCTGAAGGACGTCAGCCTGACGCTGAAGGCCGGCGAGATCGTCGGCGTGGCTGGCGTGTCGGGCAATGGCCAGAGCGAGCTGCTGGAAGTTCTGTCCGGCCTGCGGTCGCCCGAGGGTGGTCGCCTGGAGCTCGGCGGCGCGAGCTTCACGCCCGAGGCCTGGTTGGACACGGCCCGCGCCCGTCCGCTGCGCCTGGCGCATGTGCCGGAGGATCGCCACGCCGTCGGCCTCGTCATGAGCTTCCCAGCCTGGGAGTCGGCCGTGCTGGGCTACCAGAACCTGCCCAAATACCGCAAGGGCGCGGCGATGAACCACGCTGCGATGCGCGACGCAACGCGCGTGATGCAGGAGCGCTTCGACGTGCGCCCGCGTGATGAGAACCTGGGCTCCAGCAAGTTCTCCGGCGGCAACCAGCAGAAGCTCATCCTGGCGCGTGAGATCGGCGAGCAGCCGACCGTGCTGCTCGTGGGCCAGCCCACGCGCGGAGTCGACATCGGTGCCATCGAATTCATCCACGGCCAGCTGCGCGCGCTGCGTGACGCCGGCTGCGCGGTGCTGCTGGTCAGCAGCGAGCTGGACGAGATCCTGGCGCTGGCGGACCGCGTCGTCGTCATGAACTGCGGCCGCATCACCGGTGAACTCGCCATTGAAGATTGCGACGAGAAGCGACTTGGTCTGCTGATGGCTGCACAAGAAGAACGAGTGGCTGCATGAGCCAACCCCTGACTCTCCCCCGCTGGATCGACATCGGCCTGCTGCCGCTGTGGAACCTGGCCATCGCCCTGGTCGTGGCCGGCCTCGTGGTCATGGTCATCGGCCACAGCCCCTGGCAGGCGCTGACCGTGCTGCTCAACGGCGCCCTGGGCAGCGTGCGCGGCCTGGGCTACTCGCTCTACTACGCGACGACATTCATCTTCACGGGCCTGGCGGTCGCCGTGGCCATCCATGCCGGCCTGTTCAACATCGGTGGCGAAGGCCAGGCGACGCTGGGCGGCGTGGGCGTGGCCCTGGTTGCGCTGTGGCTGGGTGCCAAGCTGCCGGCCGTCGTCATGCTGCCGCTGCTTGTCATCGCAGCGGCCTTCTTCGGCATGCTGTGGGCGGCGCTGCCGGCTTATCTGCAGGCCTGGCGCGGCAGCCATATCGTCATCACGACGATCATGTTCAACTTCCTCGCCGCGGCGCTGAACGGTTATCTGCTGGTGAACTGGTTGCGTCCGGCCGGCAGCATGTCCGTCGAGTCGGCCGAGTTCAGCGAATCCGCCCGCATGCCGGCTCTGCACCAGATGGCTGCCGCGCTGGGCTATGAGTTGCCGTCGTCGCCGCTCAACCTCAGCCTTGTCATCGCGCTGATCGCCTGCGTCTTCGTCGGCTGGTTCCTGTGGAAGAGCGCCGCCGGCTACGCGGTCCGCTCAGTCGGCAGCGCACCGCGCGCGGCCCACTACGCTGGCATCCGCCCGCGCGCCCAGGTGCTGATCGCGATGGCGATTTCCGGTGCGCTGGCCGGCATGGTTGGCATCAACGAGATTTCGGGCGTGCAAGGCAAGCTGACGCTGGACTTCGTCGCCGGCGCCGGCTTCACCGGCATCGCCGTGTCGCTGATGGGCCGCAACCATCCGGTCGGCATCGTGCTGGCCTCGCTGCTGTTCGGCGTGCTCTACCAGGGCGGCGTCGAGGTCTCGTTCGAGCTGCAAGGCTTCAGCCGCGAGATGGTGGTCACGGCCCAGGGCCTGATCGTGCTGTTCTCGGGCGCGATGGCCACGGTCAGCGCGCCGCTGTTTGCGCGCGTCTACGGCATGGTGAAGGGAGGCCACTGATGGATGAAGTCCTGATTGCCTCGGTGCTGGCGTCCACGCTACGCGTCAGCGCGCCGCTGCTGCTGTGCGCGATGGCGGGCGTGCTGTCCGAGCGCGCCGGCGTCGTCGACCTGGGCCTGGAAGGCAAGATGCTGTTCGCCGCCTTCGCGGCCGCGGCCGCCGCCTCGGTCACGCATTCGACGGCCTATGGCGTGATGGCCGCCATTGCCGTCGCCTGCGTGGCTTCGTTGCTGCATGGCTTTGCCTGCGTGACCAACCGCGGCGACCAGGTCGTCTCCGGCGTCGCGCTGAACATGATCGCCGCGGGCCTCACGGTCGTGCTCGGCATCGCCTGGTTCCAGCAGGGCGGGCAGACGCCGCCCATCGACCCCGACGTGCGCCTGACAGCCCTCGCCAAGGGCTTTGCCGAGCCGCAGCCGGGCAACTGGTTTGCCTCCGTCTTCGGCCACGGCCTGCTGAGCCACAACGTGCTGGTCTACGTCGCCTTCCTGATGGTGGCTGCCGTCTGGTTCTTCTTGGAGCGCACGCGCCCGGGCCTGCGCCTGCGCGCTGTCGGCGAGAACCCGGCCATGGTGGAGGCCGCTGGCATGTCCGTGCAGAGCCTGCGTTACCAGGCCCTGTTGATGAACGGCGTGCTCTGCGGCCTGGCGGGTTCCTACCTGACGCTGGCGCAGAACGCGTCCTTCTCGCCCAACATGACCGCCGGCCGCGGCTTCATCGCGCTGGCCGCGATGATCTTTGGCAAGTGGAAGCCGCTGCCGACCATGGCTGCCTGCCTGCTGTTCGGCTTCCTGGACGCGGTCGCCATTCGCATGCAGGGCGTGCAAATCCCTGGTGTCGGCGAGGTGCCTGTGCAGCTGATTCAGGCGCTGCCCTATATCCTGACCGTCGTGCTGCTCGCCGGCTTTATCGGCTCGGCGATCGCACCCAAGGCGCTGGGCAAGCCCTACGTGAAGGAGCGCTGAAATGGAACTGACCCAAGACCTGCTGAACCGCCTGCTCGCCGAGTCGCTGCGTGCCCGCGAGTTCTCGCATTCGCCGTATTCGAAATACAAGGTCGGCGCGGCCATCCTCGACGAGCAAGGCCGCATCCACATCGGCGCCAACATGGAGAACGCGTCCTACCCCCAGGGCTGGTGCGCGGAACCTTCGGCGCTGACGGCCATGATCATGGCCGGCGGCAAGCAGGCCCGGGCCGTCCTCGTGACCGGCCCCGGCCCCGATGTCATCACCCCCTGCGGTGGCTGCCGCCAGAAGCTGCGGGAGTTCTCCGTTCCCGAAGAGCTCATCGTCATTGCCGGCGATCCTGGCGGCATCCGCCAACGCTGGACCCTGGCCGAATTGCTGCCCCACAGCTTCGGACCCAGTCACTTGCACATCTGAGGTTTTCCCATGATCGACAACAAAACCCTCGACGTCGCCATCTCCGCGAGCGTCGAGAAGCTGCAATCCCTGTTTGGCGACGCCCCTGAAGTCGCCGTCGTGCTCGGCTCCGGCTGGGCCGGCGCGGTCAGCCATGTGCAGGATGCCAAGAACCTGCCCTATACCGAGCTGCCGGCCTTCCCGCAGCCCAAGGTCGAGGGCCATGTCAACGAGATCGTCGTCGGCAATATCGGCAAGCAGCGCGTCATCTTTTTGCGCGGTCGCGCCCATACCTACGAGAGCGGCGACTGCACCGGCATGGCGGGCGCACTGCGCACCCTCAAGCGTTGGGGCGTGAGGCTTCTCCTGCAGACGAATGCCTCCGGCTCGCTGCGCGGCCACATGCCGCCGGGCAGCCTGATGCTGATTGCCGATCACATCAACGCGCCGCAGCGCAGCCCGCTGGTGGGTGAGCAGGGCAGCCATCGCTTTGTCGACATGGTCAACGCCTACGACGCCGACCTGCGCAAGCACGCGCTGGCCCTGGCCAAGCGCGAGAACCTGATGCTGGGCGAGGGCACCTATTGCTGGGCCCTGGGCCCGCAGTTCGAGACCGCCGCCGAGATCCGCATGTTTGCGGCCTGGGGCGCCGATGCCGTCGGCATGAGCACGGTGCCCGAGACCATCCTGGCCCGCCACGCCGGCCTCAAGGTGATGGGCATCGCGCTGATGACCAACATGGCGGCTGGCCTGTCCGCTGAGGCGCTGACGCATGATCTGACGCTGAAGCAGGCGCAGCTCTCTGGCGAACGCGCCGCGAGCTTTCTGGCGGCCCTCATTGCGAGCTTTGCCGAGCTGACGCTATGACGGCCGATCTGAAGGCCGCGGCCCGTACGGCGCTGGCCTGCCTGGATCTGACCAGCCTGAACGACGCCGACACGGCTGCCGACATCGATGCGCTGTGCCGCCGTGCGCAGTCGCCGCATGGCCCCGTGGCTGCTGTCTGCGTCTGGCCGCGTTTCGTTGCCCAAGCGCGCGCCGCCTTGCCGGCATCCATCAAGGTCGCGGCGGTTGCAAACTTTCCCGACGGCGCTTTGGACCAGGCTCGCGCGCTGGCTGACGTCACGGAGATTGCGCAGGCGGGCGGAGATGAGGTCGACGTCGTGCTGCCCTGGCGCGCGCTGATTGCCGGTGACAGCACCGAGGTGAGCGAGTTTCTTTCCGAGGTCCGCTTCGCCAGCCGGCCGCTGACGCTCAAGGTCATCATCGAATCCGGCGAACTGGCCACGCCCGAGCGCATCGCCCAGGCCACGCGCCTGGCGCTGGCGGCCGGTGCCGACTTCGTCAAGACGAGCACCGGCAAGACCCCAGTCGGCGCCACGCCGGCCGCGGCGGCCGTGATGCTGAAGGAGATCGCCGCGAGCGGCCTGTCCGCCGCCGGCTTCAAGGCCTCGGGCGGCGTGCGCTCGGTGGCCGACGCCGCGGGCTATATCGCCCAGGCCGAAGCCGCCCTGGGCGCTGCCGCTCTCAACCCGCAACGCCTGCGCTTTGGCGCCAGCGGTCTGCTCACCGACATCGAAGCCGTGCTCTCCGGCGCTCAATCCGCCGCTGTCACCGCGGCCTACTGACCATGCTTGCTCAAGAAATCATCCGCGCCAAGCGCGACGGCCAGGCGCTCAACGAAGCGCAGATCAACCATTTCGTCCGCGGCCTCGTCGACAACTCCTGGAGCGAAGGCCAGGTGGCCGCCCTCGGCATGGCCGTGTTCCTCAAGGGCATGGGCCGCGACGAAGCCGTGCTGCTGACCCGCGCGATGATGAACTCCGGCCGTGTCATGCGCTGGCCCGACATGCCCGGCCCAGTGCTGGACAAGCACAGCAGCGGCGGCGTGGGCGACAAGGTCAGCCTGATGCTGGCGCCCATGGTGGCGGCCTGCGGCGGCTATGTGCCGATGATTGCTGGCCGGGGCCTGGGCCACACCGGCGGCACGGTCGACAAGCTGGAGGCCATTCCCGGCTACACGACGACGCCCGACCCGGCCAGGTTCGACCAGATCGTGCGCTCGCTGGGTTGCGCCATCATCGGCCAGACGGCCGACCTGGCCCCGGCCGACAAACGCTTCTACGCGACGCGTGATGTGACGGCCACCGTCGAGAGCGTGCCGCTCATCACTGCCAGCATCCTGTCCAAGAAGCTGGCCGCCGGCCTCGAAGGCCTGGCCATGGACATCAAGTGCGGCAACGGTGCCTTCGCGTCCACGCCCGAGTTCGCCAAGGAGCTGGCCGAGAGCATCGTCGCGGTCGCCGGCGGCGCAGGCCTGAAGACGCGCGCGCTGATCACCGACATGAACCAGATCCTGGGCAGCGATGTCGGCAATTCGCTCGAAGTGATCGAGACCATCCGCTACCTGAAGGGCGAATACCGCGAGCCGCGCCTGCACGAAGTGACGCTGGCGCTGTGCGCCGAGATGCTGGTGCTGGGCGGCCTGGCTGCCAACACCGCTGGCGCTCGCGTCAAGCTGCAGGCTGCGCTGGACTCCGGCGCCGCTGCCGAGAAGTTCGCCAAGATGGTGGTTGCCCTGGGCGGCCCGGCGGACCTGATGGAGCGGCCCGAGGCTTATCTGACCGCCGCGCCCGTCGTGAAGCCTGTCCGCGCATTGCGCGCCGGCGTCATCACGACGATGTCGACCCGCGACCTGGGCGTGGCCATCGTCGAACTCGGCGGTGGCCGCCGCAAGGCCGGTGACGCCATCGACATGCGTGTCGGCTTCTCGGAAGTGAAGCCGCTGGGCACGCGCGTCGCCGCGGGCGAGCCGCTGGCGCTTATCCACGCCGCGGACGACGCGGCGGCTGAGCGTGCCATCGCGTCCTATCTGGCCGCATGCTCGCTGGGCGACGCCGACATCGCCGCCACGCCCATGGTCATGGCCGAGGTCGGCTGATGGAAGAAAAAGAGGACCCGCCGCGTCGCGCCATCAAGAGTTTCGTCACGCGCGCCGGCCGCATGGGCACGGGTCAGATCAAGGCCCTGGCCGAACTGGGCCCGAAGTTCGTCCTGCCCTACAAGCCCGAGCGCCTGGACGCTGAAGCCACCTTCGGCCGTAAGGCACCTCTGGTGCTGGAGATCGGCTTCGGCATGGGCGGCGCCACCGCCGACATCGCCGCGACGCTGCCCGACCATGACTTCATCGGCTGCGAGGTGCATGAGCCGGGCGTCGGCGCGCTGCTCAAGCTCATTGACGAGAAGCAGCTGACCAACATCCGCATCGTCCAACATGATGCCGTGGAGGTGCTGCGCGACATGATCGGCCCCGACCTGCTGGCGGGCGTGCACATCTTCTTCCCCGACCCCTGGCACAAGAAGCGCCACAACAAGCGCCGGCTGATCCAGCCTGAGTTCATCGCCAAGCTCGTGCAGCACATCGCGCCCGGCGGCTATCTGCATTGCGCGACCGACTGGCAGCCCTATGCCGAGCAGATGCTTGAAGTGCTGACGGCCGAGCCCCATCTCCTGAACGTCGCGGCCGGCTATGCTGACAAGCCCGCCTACCGTCCCCTGACCAAGTTCGAGAACCGCGGCATCAAGCTCGGACATGGCGTGTGGGATCTGGTGTTCAGGAAGCGTTGATGACATCACCACTGCAAGGCAAGCACGTCCTGCTCGCCATGACCGGCGGCATCGCCGGCTACAAGATCGCCGAGCTGACGCGCCTGTTCGTGAGGGGCGGCGCGACGGCGCAGGTCATGATGACCGAGGCCGCCGAGCAGTTCATCACCGCGGTGACCATGCAGGCCCTGTCCGGCCGGCCGGTCTACACCAGCCAGTGGGATGCGCGTCCCGACAACAACATGGCCCATATCAACCTCAGCCGCGAGGCCGATGTGATGCTGGTGGCGCCTGCGAGTGCCGATGCCATCGCCGCGCTGGCGCAGGGCAGGGCGGACGATCTCGTCAGCCTGACGGCGCTGGCCCGCCGCATCGCTGAGTGCCCGCTGCTGGTCGTGCCGGCGATGAACCGAGAGATGTGGGCTCACCCCGCCACACAGCGCAATGTCGCGCAGCTCAAGGCCGACGGCGCGACCGTCATCGGCCCCGCCAACGGCGACCAGGCCTGCGGCGAGATCGGCGACGGCCGCATGCTGGAGGCGCAGGAGATCTTCGACGACGTCGAGGCCTTCCTCGCGCCCAAGACGCTGCTGGGCAAGAAGCTGCTGATCACGGCCGGCCCGACCTTCGAGCCCATCGACCCGGTGCGCGGCATCACCAACCACAGCAGCGGCAAGATGGGTTTCGCCATCGCCCGCGCTGCGGCCGAGGCCGGCGCCGAGGTCACGCTGGTGGCGGGCCCAGTGCACCTGGCGACACCGCGCGGCGTGCAGCGCATCGACGTACAGAGTGCGCAGCAGATGTTCGACGCCGTGCTGCCGCTAGCCACCCACCAGCATGCTTTCATCGCGACGGCAGCGGTGGCTGACTGGCGCCCCGCCCAGGCGCACGAACACAAGCTGAAGAAAGCCGAGGGCGGTGCGACCGCGCCGACCATCGCGATGGCCGAGAACCCGGACATCCTCGCCGCGGTTGCCAAGCTGCACATGCCCCCTTACTGCGTCGGCTTCGCCGCCGAAAGCGAGAAGCTCGCAGAACACGCCGACGCCAAGCGCCGCCGCAAGGGCATCCCGCTCATCGTCGCCAACCTCGGCCCCGCCACCTTCGGCCGTGACGACAACGCGCTGCTGCTCATCGACGAGCAGGGCCAGCGCGAACTGCCCCGGGCCGACAAGCTCAGCCTGGCGCGCGAGCTGATGACCGAACTTTCCAAAAGACTCTGATGACCCCGATTGATTTGCAAGTGCTCGACGCCCGCATGGCCGAGCAGATCCCCGCTTACGCCACGCCCGGCAGCGCCGGCCTCGACCTTCGCGCCTGCCTGAGTGAGCCCATCACGCTCGCTCCCGGCCAGACGACGCTGATCCCTACGGGTCTGGCCATCCATATCGCCGACCCGGGCCTGGCGGCCATCATCCTGCCGCGCTCGGGTCTGGGCCACAAACACGGCATCGTGCTGGGCAACCTGGTCGGTCTGATCGACAGCGATTACCAGGGCCAGCTCATGGTCAGCTGCTGGAATCGCGGCCAGACGGAGTTCGTCATCCAGCCCTTCGAGCGCATCGCCCAACTGGTCATCGTGCCGGTTGTGCAGGCGACCTTCCGTCGCGTCGACAGCTTCGACTCGTCCGAACGCGGAGCAGGCGGCTTCGGCTCCACCGGCAAGGCATAAGCAGGGCGCCAAGACGCGCGCACTGAACCGTATTTCGGGCCGAGCGCCGGGCCGCTCCCTAGCCGGCCCGCAAGGCGATGTGCGTGCGGCTCGATGCCGCAAGCATCGCCGTCCCCGCGGGGGACCGACCAGACTCGCCCGCGTTCAGCGGCGCGAGGCTGGTCGAGGGGCCTCAATGCAGTTGCTCGTCCGGCGGCGCGCCGGTCTGCACCATGAAGATAGGCTCGCCAACTGAACCGGCCTCGACCTCCTGCTCGGTGGCCGCGCGCACGTCCAGCAGCGTCAGGTGCATGCGCAGGCCGATGCCGGCCAGCGGGTGATTGCCGTCGAGCACGACATGCTGAGGGTAGACCTCGGTGACGGTGTAGACCACGTCCTCGGGCATGCCTTCGGTAGCGGCGCCTTCGGGCAGGCCCTCGATCTGCAGCCCGGGCTCGACGCCGTCCGGGAACAGCCCGCGGGCTTCGAAGCAGACGAGACCGGAGTCGTAGTCGCCGAAGGCCTCCTCGGGTTGCAGCGCCAGAGCGGTCTCGAAGCCGGCCTCCTGGCCCTCCAGCGCTTCCTCGACCTTGGCAAACAGGTCGTCACCCCCCAGCAGGAATTCCATGGGCTCGGCCAGCTCGTCGATGAGCTGGCCTTGGGCATCTTCGAGTCTCCAGCGCAGGGAGACAACACAGGGGCGGGTCGCTTGCATGGGAGAGATTTTCCCACACCACCCTCGGCACAATAAGGCATGCAGATTGCCCTACCCACAGCGATGCTCGCCGGCCTGAGCCCGGAGCAGTTCATGCACAAGCACTGGCAGAAGAAGCCGCTGCTCGTGCGCCAGGCCTTCAATCCCGCGCCGTCGCCGGCTTCGCTGAAGGAGCTGGCCGCACTGGCGGCGCGCGACGATGTCGAGTCCCGCCTCGTCACTGCCTTTGATGGCGAGTGGAAGCTCAAGCAAGGCCCCATCGCGCGCCTGCCGGCGATGAGCAAACCCGGTTGGACCCTGCTGGTGCAAGGCCTGGATCAGCATTTGGCGGAAGGGCGCGCGCTGCTCGACCTTTTTCGCTTTGTGCCCGAAGCGCGGCTGGACGACCTGATGCTGTCCGTGGCCAGCGACGGCGGCGGCGTCGGTCCGCATTTTGATTCCTACGACGTCTTCCTGATCCAACTCGCCGGACAGCGCCGCTGGCGCATCGCCGCCCAGCGCGATGCCGTGCTGCGTGACGACGTGCCTCTGAAGATCATTGCCAATTTCAAGGCCGAAGAGGAATTCGTGCTGCAGCCGGGCGACATGCTCTACCTGCCGCCGGGCTGGGCGCATGACGGCGTCGCGGTCGGCTCCGGCTGCATCACCGGCTCGGTTGGCTTTCGAGCGTCGAGCGTTGAGGGTCTGGCGGCTGAGCTGCTGCCGCGACTGCTGGACGACGTCGACAGCGCCAGCAAGCTCTACGCCGACCCACGCCAGGAGGCCACCGCCGAGCCTGCCCGGGTGCCGCCTGCTTTGCTGGATTTCGCCCGCCGCGCCGTCGAAGCCGCCGTGCAGCGGCCGCAGGCGCTGGAGCGGGCTCTGGGCGAGGCGCTGACCGAGCCCAAGGCAACCGTCTGGTTCGAGCCCGGCGAACCCCTGGCGCCGGGCCGCGATGCGGTGCTCGACCGCCGCAGCCGCATGCTCTACGACGCTGCCCATGTCTTCCTGAACGGCGAGAGCTTTCGGGCTGGCGGCCGCGACGCAGCGCTGATGCGCAGCCTGGCCGACAACCGGGTGCTGGGGGCCGCCGAGGTCGCGCGCCTGTCTCCCGACGCGCGCGAGCTGCTGGACCAATGGACCGAGGATGGCTGGGTTCAGCCACAGACGCCATGAACGCACAAACTTTTGCCGGCCGGGCCGATTTCCAGCGCCTGCTCACCGAAACGCTGGCCTGGGCGGGCGCACAAGCTTGTCGTGAGCTGCACGCCTGGGACGCAGACTTCGTCGACTGGCCGCTGTCCGAAGCGGCGGCCCTGGCCGCCCTGACCGTCTGGGCCCGCAACGGCCGCCAGTTACACCTGCTGGCCCTGCAGTACGACGACGTTGTGCGCCGACACCCTCGCTTCGTCCGCTGGCGCCGTGACTTCGCGCATTGCGTGACGGCCCGGGCCGTCGAGCCGGAACTCAGACTCGAAGCAGCGCCGGCGAGCTTGCTGCTGGCTGTCGGGGCCGAGTCGACCTTGAGCCTGCGGCTTTTCGACCGTCATCTATGGCGCGGCGAATTGAGCCTGGATCCGGCCGAGCGCCTGCGCGGCCTTGAATGGTTTGATGCCCTCGCACAACGCTCCAGCGACTCATTTGCGCCCACGACTTTGGGGCTCTGAGTGTTTGTGACGTGCAAACCCCTATAATCACGGGCTAGGCGAGGGAAGCGCTCGAGGTTTTCCGCGTCTTGTTCTGTCGGGGTCGGCCGTTAGTGTGCAAAAAGCACTGGCGCACGACCCCAAAATTATGGTGTGCACCGTCGTTTAAACGTTTGAGGACAAGTATGAATAAGTCGATCCTGTTGGCTTCCCTGCTGGCTGCTGCTGCTCTGACCGCTTGCAGCAAGAAGGAAGAACCCAAGGTTGAGGCCCCCGCGGTCGTGACCCCGGCTCCCGCCGCTTCTGAAGCTGCCTCGGCTGTTGCCGAAGCTGCCTCGGCTGCTGCCAGCGCTGTTGTCGACGCTGCTGCGTCCGCTGCTTCGAAGTAATCGCTTCGTCCCCACGGAAAGAGCCGTCGCTGCGCAAGCAGCGGCGGCTCTTTTCTTTTTCGCGACGCTTTGACAGGTGTTGCGAGCGCGATTACAAAACTTTGCCTGATGCGGTCGCGCCGCCCGGCTCAGTTCAGCACCACCCAGTCCAAACCCAGGGTTGGATGGGCAATGCGAATATCTGATTCCACCTCGCCGAGAATTTCGGCCAACGCGGCGCGCGCCAGTTCGGGCGTGTTGTTGTGTTCGCTGAGATGGGCTGCGGCCACAGTCTTCAAACCGGTATGCAGGCAGCGAGCCAGCAGATCGGCCGCCGCGGCATTCGACAGATGGCCGTGGCTGCCCAGAATGCGCTTTTTCAACGCCGGGTGATATGGCCCGGTGCGCAGCATGCCCTCGTCGTGGTTGCATTCCAGCAGCAGCGCCTGGCAGCCAGCCAGCGCTTCGGCCACGCTTGCTGGTGCGCAGCCCAGGTCGGTGACCAGTCCCAAGCGCAGCGCGCCGTCGTCCAGCACCAGTTGCAGCGGCTCATTGGCGTCATGGGGCACCGTGAACGGCCGCAACGCCATATCGCCCAGTTCCATGGCCTCGCCGCCCCTGGCGATGCGCAGCAAAGCGGGATCGAAGTCCGCGCTGCCAACCGCCCGCCAGGTGCCACGGCTCATGACCAGCGGGATGCGGTAGCGCATCGCGAAGGCGAGTGCGCAACCGATGTGGTCGCCGTGCTCGTGAGTGATGAAGACGGCGTCGACATCCTCGGGCGCGCTGCCGGCGCGGGCGAGGCGTTTGACGAGTTCGCGGACGCTGAAGCCGGCATCGACGAGCAACCGCGTGCTCGTGATGCCCTGGCTGGCCTCAATCAGGGTTGAGTTGCCTCCGCTGCCGCTGCCGAGGCTGCAAAAGCGCATCACGCGAACGCTCCTGTGAGCATTGCAGCGGGAAACGGGCGGTTCATCGAGGCAACCTGATCTTCACCGAGTGGCTCCAGCAGATCCGGCTTTGCCGGGCTGCTTGGAGCGCCCCTTGGAGGGGCCGGCGAAGCCGGTAGGGGTGGTCTTATTTCAGGTCGTCCATCAGCAACGACAGAATGCGCTTGGCGTTGTCGTCGGAAATGGCCTGACCGCGGTCGTCCAGCACACGCACCGTGCTCTTGACACCGTCTGCCTTGACCGAAACGCGATAGCGCATCGGCGCGGCAGCCTTGGCGCCGAACAGGCGCTGGAAGAAGTTGGGTTCGTCCTTGCCAGCCTGCTCGGGGTCGGCGTAGCGCAGATAGAAGAGGCCAGCAGCGCGGTCACGGTCTTCGATGGTGAAGCCATGACGGTCCAGCGACAGGCCGACACGGCGCCAGGCGCGGTCGAATCCATCATTGACGGCAAGGCTGTCAGGCACTTCGGACAGCGGGCGGCGGGCGCGTGGGGCGTCGCCGCCGACCTTGATCGTGCTCGGCGTCGTGGCTGCGGCGGGCGAGCCCGCTTCGGCGACGATGGCCTTGGCAGCGTCTTCCTTGCCGCCGAGCTTGAGCATCAGGCGCGACAGCATCTCGGCTTCGAGATACGGGTCGGCCGGGCGGTTCTGCCAGGCGGTCGAATCACGGCCTTGGGAGGTGTAGATCTCCTGCATGCCGCGGTGGCTGATGAAGATGTCGGTGCCGCTTGTGCCTCGTTCGACACGGGTGCGGTACATGTCGCGCTCGCCGGTGGAGTACAGGCCGTCGAAGACCTTGCCGATGGTGGAGCGGATGAAGTCCTGCGGCAGCTTGGCGCGGTTCTCGCCCCAGTTGGTCTCCATGACACCGACCTCGGGCTGCTCCTTGACGACTTCAAGGCCGCGTTCCTGCCAGAAGGTGCGGATCTGCGGCCAGAGCTGCTCGGGCGAAGCCGAGGTGTGCAGCCAGCGCTCGGCGCCACTGCGCTCGAGGCGAACATCGCCAACCGCATTGGCGGCGACGCTGCCGGAGACCAGCGACTGGGCGTTGGTCGAATTCGCCGGCTTGACCGCCGACAACGCCGAGGCGGTGATGGAGCCGCCCTGCACTTGAGCGCGGTTGTCCTTGGCCAACTGGGTCAGGTCGGGCGGGACGTCCAGACCCTGGGTCTGGCGCGAAGCGGCGCGGTAGTCGACCTTGTCCGTCGAGAACATGCTGTCGATGGTGCTGCAGCCGGCGAGGGACAGGACAAAGGCCGTGCAGGCCAGACGGGTCGCCGACGGGCGAAGCGAGCAAATCGGGGAAAGGGACGTCACGCTGGAGATCTCCGAGGGAACTGGTTGCCCGCTTGAAACGGGCAGCCGCGCATTAGACCAGAGGCTCAGAGCAGTCCGGCTTCAACCATTGCCTGGCCGACGCTGGCCTGGCCGGCAGCCGTCAGCGGCGTGATCGGCAGGCGCAGCGCACCGCCGCAGCGGCCCAGGCGCGACAGCGCCCACTTCGCCGGGCCGGGGCTGGGCTCGCAGAACAGCTGCTTGTGCAGACCGAGCAGCTTGAAATGGATCTTGCGCGCCTCGACGGCGTTGCCGTCGATGGCCAGGCGGCAAAGTTCAGCCATCAACTCCGGCGCGACATTGGCCGTCACGCTGACGTTGCCGTGGCCGCCGAGCAGCATCAGCGCGACCGCCGTGCCGTCGTCGCCCGAGTAGACGTGGAAGCCCGCCGGGGCGTGCTTGATCAGATAGGCCGCGCGCTCAATATTGCCGGAGGCTTCCTTGACGCCGAAGACGCCGGGCAGGCCGGCGCAACGCAGCGTCGTCTCAGGGGCCATATCGGCCACCGTCCGGCCAGGCACGTTGTAGAGCATCATGGGGATGTCCACGGCCTCGGCGATGGCCTTGAAGTGCTGGTAGATGCCTTCCTGCGAGGGCTTGTTGTAGTAGGGCACGACCGACAGCGTGCAGTCCGCGCCGACCTCCTTGGCATAGCGGCTCAGCTCGATGGCTTCGGCGGTGGAATTGGCGCCGGTGCCAGCCAGGATGGGGATGCGGCCCTTGGCATGCTCGACCGCGACGCGAATGATTTCGCGGTTCTCTTCCATGCTGACCGTGGGCGACTCACCGGTCGTGCCGACGACGCCGACGCAGGCGGTGCCGGACTCGACATGCCAGTCGATCAGGCGGCGCAGGGCGGGGTAGTCGATGCTGCCGTCCTCGTTCATCGGGGTGACGAGGGCGACGATGCTGCCGAGGATGGGCTTCATGGTGGGAATTTCTTAAGGAATCTGGCGATTTTAGGCTGCCGGCGACGGCCGCATGGCCGCAACGCGCTGGACGAAGCGCGGCGAGGTTTCGAGATCAGCCCCGTCCTCGAACAGGTCTTCGTAAGCCACGATGCGCCACCCCTCGCAGACGCGCAGCAACTCGCCCCGCTGCAGCAGGAAGTCGGGCCGGGAGGGCCTGCCGAGGGTCTGCTGGCCGTCGGCGAAGGTTTCCCAGATCAGCCAGCCACCGGGCCTGACCGCAGCGCGGATGTCATCGAACAGCGGCCGCCAGAGGTATTTGCAGACGACGACCAGGTCGAATTCGCGATCCGCCAGCGGCCAAGGGCCGTTCTCGATGTCGGCGTTGATGATCTCGGCCAGGTCTTGCAATGGCGCAGTGGCGGCCGCGTCACGGTCGATGCCCGTGACCTGCCAGCCGGCGTCCACCAGCCAATGCAGGTTGCGTCCAGACCCGCAGGCCACGTCCAGGGCCGCACCGGGCGGCGTCGGCGCCAGGCGCTGCAACCAGGCAGAGGGCCGGCCACTCATCCGAAGCAGGCCCAGATCTGCTCGCTGAGCTGGACCATGACGGCCGGGTGGCGGTAGGCCAGGACGGTGAGCGCCAGCACGGCGACGGCCAGCGTCGGCCAGAGCCAGCGGCCGGGCTTCATGCCGGCTGAGCCCTCAGGATGGGCGTCTCACGCACTGGCAAGTTGGCCAGCATGGCCATGACACCGAGCCCGATGGCGAGATACCAGACGACGTCGTAGCTGCCGGTCGCGTCGTAGAGCTTGCCGCCCAGCCAGACGCCCAGGAAGCTGCCAATCTGGTGGCTGAAGAACACGAAGCCGCCCAGCATGGACAGGTGCTGGGCGCCGAAGATCTGCGCGACGACGGCGTTCGTCGGTGGCACGGTCGACAGCCACAGGAAGCCGATGACCGCGGCGAAGATGTAGACGCTCAGCGGCGTCAGTGGCACCGAGATGAAGGTCACGATGGCCACGGCGCGCAGTCCGTAAATGGCTGACAGCAGATAGCGTTTGGGAAAGCGCTGGCCCAGCATGCCGGCCGCATACGTGCCGAAGATATTGAACAGGCCGATCAGCATCAGTGCGCCGGTGGACACGCCGATGCCCAGGCCGTGGTCCTTCAGGTAACTCGGCAGATGCACGCCGATGAAGACGACCTGGAAGCCGCAGACGAAGTAGCCCAGCATCAGCAGCTGGAAGCTGCGGTAGCCGAAGGCTTCGCGCAGCGCCTGGCCAATGCTCTGGTGGGCGCCGCTGAAGGCCGCCACGCTGCGCTCGCGCACGCCAAGCGCGAGCGGCACGATCAACAAGGCCGCGCCGGCCAGCAGCCACAAGGCGCCCTGCCAGCCGAGATGGCTGATCAGCCAGGTCTCGACGGGGATCATGACGA
Source organism: Roseateles sp. P5_E4 (assembly GCF_054049255.1). NCBI lineage: Bacteria > Pseudomonadati > Pseudomonadota > Betaproteobacteria > Burkholderiales > Sphaerotilaceae > Roseateles > Roseateles sp. P5_E4. The sequence goes on from NZ_JBFUMS010000015.1 coordinate 130,182, forward strand.
ACTGGCCGAAGGAGCCTGCCGCGGCCGCGACGCCGAAGGCCCAGGAGCGCTTCTCCGGCGACACCGTGCGGCCCAGCACGCCGTAAATGACGGCGTAGGTGGAGCCCGATTGCGCGATGCCGATCAGCACGCCGGCACCGAGGGTGAAGCTCAGTGGGTGGCTGGTGACGGCCATCAGCAGCAGGCCGCAGGCATACGTCAGGCCACCGGCGATCAGTACCTTCCAGGCGCCGAAGCGGTCGGCCAGCATGCCGGCAATCGGCCCGGCTATGCCCCAGGAGAGGTTCTGCACGGCCATCGCGAAAGAGAAGGTCTCGCGCGTCCAGCCGCGCTCCGTGATGATGGGCTGCAGCCAGAAGCCGAAGCCGTGGCGGATGCCCATCGACAGCGTGACGATCATGGCACCGCACAGCAGCACCTGTTGGACGGACAAACCGGTGGAAGCGGGGCGGGGGGTGTTCATGCGGCGACTGTAATCAGCGCTGTTTGGCCTTGCTGGGCGTCTTGGCTTTGCCGCCTTTTTTCTTCGCGGCAGCCTTCTTCGGCGGGTCGGCGGTCGAGGTGCTGGCTTGGGAGCTGGCCGCCGCCACGTCGGCCAGTCGGGTTAGCAGCCTGCCTTGCTTGACGCGCAACAGCGGCATGTCAATGGTGGCCAGGTCGGTCAGCGGGTCGGCGCCCAGCACCAGGAAGCTGGCCTCGCAGCCGGGGTCGAAGCAGCCGAGCTTGCGGCCCGGGAAAAGCGCCAGCGGCGTGTCGCGCGTGGCCAGCCGCAACAGCGTCGCACGGTCCAGGCCGAGGTCGTCCAGCGCGTGCAGCTCGGCCCGGCCGGTGCCGACGAAGACGTCGGAGCCGATGAGCAACTGCACGCCGGCCGCCTGCAGTCTTGCGAGGTTGGCGCGCTGCACGTCCCTCAGCGCGGCCAGGGTTGCGGCGTCGAGCTTGAAGAGAGCGGTGGCGGCCGTCGTCGTGATGACGGCGGTGTGCTGACGCGCGGCCTGGGCGGCGGCGGCCTCGCTGATGGCGAAACGCTCGGGCGCCTCGTCCAATGTGTTGGCATAACCGGGCAGGTGGGCGATGGCGTCGACACCAGCGGCCAGTGCGGCATCAAAGTCGGCTGCAGTTTCCACATGGGCGACGACGCGGCGGCCGTCCGCGCGCGCCAGCCGGGTCAGCGCGTTGGCGGTCTCGGGCGTCAGGCCCAGGCGGCCAAACATCTCCGGTCGGCCGCGCAGCTCGGGGCGCTCGCTGTGCGCCAGCACGATGCGCAGCCAGTTGCCGCCGCGGGCCTTGATTGCGGGCCATTGGGCCAGCGCCTGCTCGGGGCTGTCGACGAGGACGATCTGCTTCTGCGCTGCGGCCGCCTCGGCGCTGGGTTCGGGCAGCACGGCCGCCAATGGGTAGCCGTCGCTGGATGTGATGCAGGCGGTCACGAAGCTGACGTCCGGTGCCGCGGGCGTGGCGGTCAGCGGTTTGACCTCGGCGACGCCGGCCGGGTCGCCGCACAGCATGGCGGCGTAGAACACTCCTTCGTCCAGATACGTCTGCGCGTACTGGCCCCAGCCCCAGGCGGTCTGCAGATTGTGGTTGTGCGCCTCGGCCAGCGGGTTGATCAGGACTTGCTGGCCGTGGATGTCCATCTTGCGGTTGACCTTGGCCGGTTTCCTGGCGACGAAGACGCCGTTTTCGACGTAAAGGCTGCCGCGCTGGATCTTCTGACCGTCGAACCAGCGCGCGTTCTTCAGTTCCCAAGACAGCGGGGCGCTGGCCTGGTAGGGCGATTGGGAGGGGCCTTGCGCCTGTGCGAGTCCACAGGCCAGCAGCAAAAAGGCAGTCAGGAATCTCAAGCTCGAACACTCGCTCTTCGGGGGCCGCGAATCCTAGCCCGAGCGCGTCCATAGAATCCCGCCCCTATGTCGAGCCGTCCGTCTTCCTCTCCCGCCGCTGCACCTGCCGCTTATGGCGAAGCTTCCATCCGCGTTCTCAAGGGCCTGGAACCCGTCAAGCAGCGGCCGGGCATGTACACCCGCACCGAAAACCCGCTGCACTGCATCCAGGAAGTCATCGACAACGCCGCCGACGAGGCGCTGGGCGGTTTTGGCAAGCGCATCGACGTGACCTTGCATGCCGATGGCTCGGTGTCAGTCGCCGACGACGGCCGGGGCATTCCCTTCGGCCTGCACCCGGAAGAAGGCGTGCCCGTCGTCGAGATCGTCTTCACGCGCCTGCATGCCGGCGGCAAGTTCGACAAGGGCTCGGGCGGCGCCTACAGCTTCTCCGGCGGCCTGCACGGCGTGGGCGTGTCGGTGACCAATGCATTGGCCAAGCGGTTGGAAGTGGCCGTGTGGCGCGACAAGCAGGTGGCTGGCATCGCCTTCGAGCACGGCGACGTGAAGCAGCAGGTCGTCACCCGCCCCGCTGCCAGCGGTGACCGCAAGCAGGGCACGACGGTGCGCGTCTGGCCCGAGGCCAAGTACTTCGAGAGCGCCGAGCTGCCCAAGCACGAATTGGTGCACTTGCTGCGCTCCAAGGCCGTGCTGATGCCCGGCGTGACCGTCACACTGAAGATCGAGAAGACCGGCGAGACGACCACCTGGCTCTACAAGGCCGGCCTGCGCGACTATCTCGCGCAGTCGCTCAACAGCGACCCGTTGATCCCGCTGTTCGAGGGCGAGGGCTTTGCCACCGCCGGCGAGAGCGAGAACTTTGCCGAAGGCGAGGGCGCCGCCTGGTGCGTGGCCTTTACCGAGGACGGCGCACCACTGCGCGAGAGCTATGTGAACCTGATCCCGACGGTCGCCGGCGGTACGCACGAGTCGGGCCTGAAGGACGGCCTGTTCGGCGCGGTCAAGGGCTTCATCGAGATGCACTCGCTGCTGCCCAAGGGCGTCAAGCTGATGCCTGACGACGTGTTCTCGCGCGCCAGCTTCGTGCTGTCCGCCAAGGTGCTGGACCCGCAGTTCCAGGGCCAGACCAAGGAGCGCCTGAACTCGCGCGACGCGCTGCGCCTGGTGTCGGCGTACGTGAAGCCGGCCCTGGAGCTGTGGCTGAACCACCATGTGGACCATGGCAAGAAGCTGGCCGACCTGGTCATCAAGCAGGCACAAACTCGGCAACGCGCCAGTCAGAAAGTTGAAAAACGAAAAGGCTCCGGCGTGGCCGTGCTGCCCGGCAAGCTGACCGACTGCGAAAGCCGCGACCTGCTGCACAACGAGGTCTTCCTCGTCGAGGGCGACTCTGCCGGCGGCAGCGCCAAGATGGGCCGCGACAAGGAGACGCAGGCCATCCTGCCGCTGCGCGGCAAGGTGCTGAACTCCTGGGAGGTCGAGCGCGACCTGCTGTTCAAGAACAACGAGATCCACGACATCTCGGTCGCGCTGGGCGTGGACCCGCACGGCCCCAACGACACGCCGGACCTCTCCGGCCTGCGCTACGGCAAGGTCTGCATCCTGTCGGACGCCGACGTCGACGGCTCCCACATCCAGGTGCTGCTGCTGACGCTGTTCTTCCGCCATTTCCCCAAGCTGGTCGAGACCGGGCACGTGTTCGTTGCCCGTCCGCCGCTGTACCGCGTCGATGCGCCGGCGCGGGGCAAGAAACCCGCTGCCAAGCTCTATGCGCTGGACGACGGTGAGCTGACCGCGACGCTGGACAAACTGCGCAAGGAGGGCGCGCGGGAAGGCTCGTGGAGCATCAGCCGCTTCAAGGGCCTGGGCGAGATGAACGCCGAGCAGCTGTGGGACACGACGTTGAACCCCGAGACACGGCGCCTGTCGCGCGTGGAATACGGGCAGCTCGACTTCGGCGCGACGGTGGACGCCTTCAACAAGCTGATGGGCAAGGGCGAGGCCGCCTCGCGCCGCGAGCTGATGGAGCTGCACGGCGACACGGTCGAGATTGACGTCTGAGCCCCCCCAAGCTAGGGGCGGGGTGACTCTCTGTTGACGCGGGTGATGGGCGGCGAAGAATGGCGCCCACCCTATTCAAAGGAGCTGCCATGCGTCAGCACAAGTTTGCGATCCGCGCCGTCGTTCTCTGCCTCGGTGCCGCCGCCATGTCGGCGGCCCTCGCCGCGCCCAAGGACGAAGTCGAGCTCATCGTTGGCCATAAGGTCAACGGCGGTGGCGCTGTGCGCGCCGAGGTCGGTCGCGGTGGCGGTCGCGTCGTCGAGGACTTGTCCGAGATCGACGCTCTCGTCGTCAGCATGCCGCGCGGCGCCGCCAAGGCACTGGCCCGCCACGCCCAGGTCGATTTCGTCGATGAACCGGTCGAGCGTCACATCCTCGGCAATCGCAGCATCCGCGTCGCCGGCTCGCAGGCCCAGGTCGCGCCCTACGGCATTGCGATGGTGCAGGCCGATCAGCTTTCCGACGCCCAGGCCGGCAACCGGCGTGTGTGCATCGTCGACTCGGGCATCAATGGCACCCACGAGGATTTGGCCGGCATCCCGATGACGGGCCAGAACTTCACCAAGTCCGGCGCCTGGAACACGGACGAAAACTCTCACGGCACCCATGTGGTCGGCACGATCGCGGCGCTGAACAACGCGGTCGGGGTCGTCGGCGTGGCGCCGTCGGGCCGCCTGAACCTGCATATCGCCAAGGTCTTCGACGCCAGCGGCAGCGCCAGCGACGCGGTGATCTCGCGTGCCATGTTGGGTTGCGGGCGCGCCGGCGCCAACGTCATCAGCATGTCGCTGGGTGGCGCCACCGGCAGCCGCACCGAGGCGCGCACCGTGGCCAAGCTGGCCAGCCAGGGCATCCTGCTGGTCGCGGCAGCCGGCAACGAAGGTGACAACACGCTGTCCTACCCGGCCGCCTTCGCCGAGGTCGTGTCGATTGCAGCCGTCGACGCCAACAAGCTCGTTGCCAGCTTCTCGCAGTTCAACGCTGACGTCGAGCTCGCCGCCCCCGGTGTGGCCGTGCTGTCGACCGTGCCGGCCTACAGCCAGACAGGCGCCTCGTTGACCGTCGCTGGCGGCAGCTTCACCGTGCAGTCCATGGACGGTTCACCCCGCAGCAGCGCCAGCGGTTCACTGGCCGACTTCGGCCTTGGCAGCGCCGCCACGCCGGGCAGCATGAACGGCAAGGTCTGCCTGATACAGCGCGGCACCATCGCCTTCGCCGACAAGGTGCTGAACTGCCAGAGCAGTGGCGGCGTCGGTGCGATCATCTACAACAACACGACGGGCGACCTGCTCGGCACATTGGGTGAGACCGTGACGACCATCCCGTCCGTCGGGGCCACCCAGGCAGACGGCGCGACCCTGCTGGGCCAGCTCGGCCAGTCGGCCAGCGTCGCCGTCTTCGGCCTGCCCGACCTGTACGCCAGCTACAGCGGCACGTCGATGGCGACGCCCCATGCATCCGCCGTTGCGGCCCTGGTGTGGAGCCTGCATGCCGGTTGCACGGCCACGCAATTGCGTGCGTCGCTGAACAAGAGCGCGCTGGACCTTGGCGCCCCCGGCCGTGACGACTACTACGGTAACGGCCTCGTGCAGGCCAAGGCAGCGCACGACCGCATCGCCGCGCTGGGCTGCGGCAACTGAGCAGGCGCCCCGGCGCCGGGGACAGAGTCAAWGCGCGGCACAATCCCGCGCCGTGATGACCGCCCCCGCCCCCGCCCCCGCCATTTGCCAATGCCCCGCGACGCTGCCCGCCGGGTGGAGCCGCGCTCAGCCGAGCGGATCGGGGGCCTGATGCAGACGGTCTTCAACGCCGGGCACGCGCTGCACGCGGCCACGCACGAGTTCTTCCGCGGCCGGCTGGTGCCGGCCTTCGAGATCCCGGCGCGCGCCGACTACATCCTGCAGGCGGTGCGGGCTGCGGGCCTGGGTGAGGTGCTCGCGCCGGTCGACCACGGCCGCGCGCCGCTGGAGCGTGTGCATTCAGCGCGCTACCTGGATTTCATCGAGGGCGCGCACGCCGAGTGGCTCTCCACCGGTGGCGAGGGCGATGCCTTCCCGGCCGTGTGGCCGGTGCGTTCGTTGCGCAGTGACCTCGAGCCGATAAGTTTCGCGGCCCGCATGGGCCTGTATTCGATGGACTGTGGCACGCCGCTGACGGCTGGCAGCTGGGCCGCGGCCTATGCCGGCGCGCAGGCGTCGCTGACCGCACTCGATTTGGTGTTGGCCGGTGAGCGCTCGGCCTATGTGCTGACGCGCCCGCCCGGCCACCATGCCGGCACAGACTTCTTCGGCGGCTACTGCTTCATCAACAACGCCGCCGTTGCCGCGCAGGCTGCACGCGACGCGGGCCTGGCGCGTGTGGCCATCCTGGACGTGGATTACCACCACGGCAACGGCACCCAGGCCATCTTCTACGACCGCGCCGACGTGTTCTTCGCCAGCCTCCACGGTGACCCGCGCACCGAGTACCCGTTCTTCCTCGGTCATGCCGACGAGACCGGCGCAGGCGAGGGCGTCGGCTTCAATGCCAACTTCCCGTTGCCGGTGGGCGTGGACAACGACGACTGGTTCGCTGCACTGGACGCGGCGCTCGCGCGGCTGACAGCCTTCAAGCCCGATCTGCTCATCGTCTCCCTCGGCGTGGACACCTATGGCGGGGACCCGATCTCGCACTTCAAGCTGGACGAGCCCGAGTTCCGCCGCATGGGCCAGCGCCTGGCTGCGTTCGGCGCGCCGACGTTGTTCATCCAGGAAGGCGGCTACGCGACCGAGGCCATCGGCCGCAACGTCGTCGCCGTGCTGGCTGGGTTCGAGACTGAATGACGACCCCCACGCTCGCTCCGCTCACTGCCCCCCGAGGGGGCTGGACCTCCCTTGGGGCGGCCCGGCGGGAGGTCCCATGAGCCTGCGCCTGCGCCCCACCATGCTGTCCGACCTCGACTGGGTCGTCTCGGTCGAGCGCGACGGTACCAACCTGCCCTTCATCACGCCCTGGGAGCGCCCGCAGCACGAAGGCGCCATCCGCTTTCCCGACTCACGCCACTTCATCCTTGAAGAAGGTGACGAACTGGAACGAATCGGCTTTGTCATCCTGCAGGGCTGCCGCAACCCGAACGGCTCGGTCGAGCTGAAGCGCCTGGTGCTGCAGGCCAAGGGCCGCGGCCTGGGGCGCTCGGCCGTACGCCAGCTCAAGGCCATGGCTTTCACGCAGCTGAAATCCCATCGCTTCTGGCTGGACGTGACGGCGCTGAACACGCGCGCCCTCGAGCTGTATCGCAGCGAAGGCTTTGTCGAGGAAGGCCGGCTGCGTGAGAGCGTGCGCGTGACAACCGACGGCGCTGACGGCTATGACTCGCTGATCGTCATGTCGCTGCTGGACCGCGAATTCCAGGCGCGCGTGGCCCTCGGGCTGGAGGCCGCATGAAGCCATGGCTGTTCCTGCTGCTGGCCGGCCTGGCACTGCCGGTGCATGCCGAGCTGTGGGGCTATGTCGACTCAGCTGGCATGGCCCACTTCGCGCCGCGCCAGCTCGACGCGCGCTATGCACCCGTGCTCGGCAGCGTCGGCATGAAGCGCGTGCCGGGCAAGACGGACGCGGGCCTGGCGCTGCTGAACTGGCTGGACATCGCTCCCGAAGTGAAGGCCGTCCAGCCTTGGGTGCGCGAGGCCGCCGCCCAGCACGGCGTGGACGCCGACCTGCTGAAGGCCATCATTGCGGTCGAGTCCGGCTACCAGCGCAACGCCGTGTCCCCGCGCGGCGCAACGGGCCTGATGCAGATCACGCCCGAAACGGCCAGCCGCTACGCCTCGCCTGCCGAGGCGGCGCGCTTGATCGAGCCCCGTATCAACATCCACACCGGCGCCCGCATGCTGGCCGATCTGATGCGCCGCTTTGGCCGCATCGACGCAGCCTTGGCGGCCTGGAATGCCGGCGAAGGCGCCGTGCGCCGGGCCGGCAACCGCGTGCCCGACATCGATGAAACCCAGGCCCACGTGCATCTCGTCCTCGAGTTGTACTGGGCCCTGCTGCAGCAGAGCCAACCGGCCCGCGCGCAGCGTTTGACCTTGCATCCATGAGTTCCCAGACCCCCATCGACTTCAACCCGCCCACCGACGACGGTGGCGACAACACGCTGACGCTGGGCGCTTACGCCCAGCAGGCCTATCTCGAATACGCGCTCAGCGTCGTCAAGGGACGCGCGCTGCCGTCCTATGCCGACGGGCAAAAGCCCGTGCAACGCCGCATCCTCTACGCGATGCAGCGCCTGGGCCTAGGCTGGAGCGGCAACTCCGGTGCCAAGCCCGTCAAGGGCGCCAAGGTCGTCGGCGACGTGCTCGGCAACTTCCACCCGCATGGCGACCAGTCGGTCTATGACGCGCTGGTGCGCATGGCGCAGGACTTTTCGCTGCGCTACCCGCTGATCGACGGCCACGGCAACTTCGGCAGCCGCGACGGCGACGGCGCTGCGGCGATGCGCTACACGGAAGCGCGCCTGGCGCCCATCGCCCGCCTTGTGCTGGACGAGATCGACGAAGGCACGGTGGACTTCCGCGCCAACTACGACGGCACCACGCAGGAACCGGTCGAGCTGCCGGCGCGCCTGCCCTTCGTGCTGCTGAACGGTGCCAGCGGCATCGCCGTGGGCCTGGCCACCGAGATTCCCAGCCACAACCTGCGTGAGGTGGCCGCTGCGGCCGTGGCGCTGCTGAAGGACGACAAGCTCTCCGACGAAGCGCTGTTCGACCTGATCCCCKGCCCGGACTTCCCTGGCGGCGGCCAGCTGATCAGCGCGCCTGAGGACATCCGCGCGGCCTACACCTCGGGCAGGGGCAGCCTGAAGGTGCGTGCCCGCTGGAAGATCGAGGATCTGGCGCGCGGCCAGTGGCAGCTCGTCGTCACCGAACTGCCGCATGGCACCAGTGCGCAGAAGGTGCTGGAAGAGATCGAGGAGCTGTCCAACCCCAAGGTCAAGGCGGGCAAGAAGACACTGTCGGCCGACCAGTTGCAGCTCAAGGCCAGTCTGCTGGCGGTGCTGGACGGCGTGCGCGACGAGTCCAGCAAGGATGCGGCCGTGCGCATCGTCTTCGAGCCCAAGAGCCGCACCGTCGAGCAGCAGGACCTGATCAACACGCTGCTGGCCCACACCAGCCTGGAGAGCAGCGCGCCCGTCAACATGACGATGATCGGCGCCGACGGCCGGCCGACACAGAAGAGCCTGCGCCAGGTGTTGGCCGAGTGGGTGGGCTTCCGCCAGACGACGGTGCGCCGCCGCACCGAGCATCGCCTGGCCCACGTCAACGACCGCATCCATGTGCTCGAAGGCCGGCAGCTGGTGCTGCTGAACATCGACGAGGTCATTCGCATCATTCGCGAGTCCGACGAGCCCAAGGCCGCGCTGATCGAGCATTTCAAGCTCAGCGACCGTCAGGCGGAAGACATCCTTGAAATCCGCCTGCGTCAATTGGCACGGCTGGAGGCCATCAAGATCGAGCAGGAGCTGTCCAAGCTGCGCGATGAGCGCACGAAGCTGGAAGACATCCTCGGCTCCACCTCGGCGCTGCGCCGCACCGTCATCAAGGAGATCGAGGCTGACGCCAAGCAGTTCGGCGACGACCGCCGCACGCTGATCCAGGCCGACAAGCGCGTCGTTGCCGAAGTGAAGATCGTCGACGAGCCGGTCACCGTCATCGTCAGCCAGAAGGGCTGGGTGAGGGCGCTCAAGGGCCACGAGGTCGACATCGCCGCCCAGACCTTCAAGGCCGGCGACACGCTGTGGGGGGCTTTCCGCTGCCGCAGCGTCGATCCCCTCATCGTGGTCGGCAGCAACGGCAGGGTCTATTCCGTCCCCATCTCGACCTTGCCCGGTGGCCGTGGCGACGGCCAGCCCATCACGACCATGATCGAGCTGGAGACGGGCAGCCAGATCGCCCATTACGTTGCCGGTGCACCGAACCAGCGCCTGGTGTTTGCCGGTTCGACCGGCTATGGCCTGATCGCCCAGATCGGCGACCTGGTCGGGCGCCAGAAGGCCGGCAAGACCTTCCTTGCGCTTGACGACGGCGAGCTGCCGCTCCTGGCCGCAGTGCCTAACGACGCAGTCGCTCTCCAGCTTGGCGTGCTGAGCGCCCAGGGGCGTCTTTTGAGCTTCCCGCTGGATGAACTCAAGCACCAGCCCAAGGGCGGCAAGGGCCTGATGCTGATGGATTTGGAGGCCAAGGACACCGTCGCCTCCATCGCCTGCTTCACGACCCAGTTGCGGGTGCTCGGCAGCGGCCGCGGCGGCAAGCCGCGCGAGGAACTGCTGAAGAACCAGTCCTTGGCCGCCCACGCCGGCAAACGCGCCCGCAAGGGCCGGGCGGTGGATGGCCTGCAGAAGGTCGCGCGCCTGACGGCCGAATAAGGTGCATGCGCTCAGAAAAGGTGACAGCCGGCCGTGACTTGGTGCACATCTGACAAAGCTTAGGGCGGCGTTTACAAGTTGCTACAAACCCGGCCCGTGATGTCCCTAGTGCAAGGGGTATGCAGGCGATTCAACAGTCTTCGCTGCACTGCACAATGGTTTCCGGCGGTTGTGCTTGACCGTCCAAAGTCAGGAGCTACGCAATGAAATTGAAAAACCTCGCCGCCGCATCCGTGGTGGCTCTAACCGCGCTCAGCAGCCAAGCTGCTTCCTTCAACTGGGGGGCGCATGATGCGTTTGAAGTCGGTGGCAACACCGTCTCTGGCGCCGTGTTCGACACCTTTTCGTTCTCGCTTGGTACCAGCAGCACGCTGACCAGCAGCGTGATCGCCAATCCCGGCAGCTTCTTGGGTTCGGCTTACACGCTGTACTCCTCAGGAGCTGACCACATGGTTGGTGGCGGTGACGATTCCTTTGTGGGCGCTTGGGGATTTAACACCGCAAACACCGTGGCGCTGGGTTCGGGCAGCTACTACTACTCCGTCCTGGGTGGCGCTACCGGCTCGTCCACATACGCCATCAGCTCTGTCGCGGCTGCGGTGCCGGAACCCGAAACCTACGCCCTTCTGGGTGCAGGCCTGGGCGTCATCGGCTTCCTCGCCTCGCGTCGCCGCCGCGATTCCTGATCGCGGTTGAACTGCCTGCGCGCTCCCAACGGCGCGCAGGCAGCTCACGACCCGTACAGCCCTGGTCATCCTGATCCAGGGCTTTTTCATGGGCGTCTCAAACTCGATCGACTAAGGGGTGGCCGCTGCGGCGCCGATGTGGCGCTCCAGGAAGCGCTCCACGCGGCCCCAGAAGTCCACGCTCGTCTCCAACGAGCGCCAGCCATGGCCCTCGTTGGGGTACACCACCCATTCCAGGCTTCGATGGCCTGCGGCTTCCAGGGCCTTTTTCATGTCGACGCCCTGCTGGACCTCAACGCGGCGGTCCTCGGCGCCATAGGCCATCAGCAGCGGCTGCTTGATCTTGGCGGCGAGCTTGACGGGCGCATTGGTGGCCAGCATCTCCGCGTCGTTCACCGGGTCGCCGACCAGCAGCTTGAGGTCGTGTTCGGCCCACATGCTCTGAATGTCGGTGTGGCTGCGGCTGAACAGCGAGGCCGGGTCGGTAACCCCCGCCCACTCGAAGCCGCAGCGGAAGAGCTCCGGGTTGCGCACCAAGCCCATGAGCGTGGCGTAGCCGCCGTAGCTGGCACCGGCGACGCAGATGCGCTTGGGGTCGGCGAGCCCTTTGTCGACGGCCCATTGGGCGGCGTCGGCGAGGTCGGCCTGCATGGCCTGGCCCCATTGCTTGCGGCCAAGGTTTTCATGGTGCTCTCCGTAACCCTCGCTGCCCCGGAATTCCGGCTCGATGACGAGGTAACCGCGGTTGGCGAGGAATTGCGCCATGTCGTTCCAGTACCAGTGATTGCCCCGCACCCAGGGGCCGCCGTGCACGAGCACGACCGCTGGACGCGAGGCGGCCGCACCGAGCGGCTTGGTCAGTTGCACGGGCATGGCCAGGCCGTCGCGGGTCTTCACGCGCAGAACCTCGCGCTCCGCCATGTCGGCGGCACGTACGGACGGACGCGACCGGAACAGCATCTTCAGCTGGCGGCTGTCGCGGTCATAGGCGTAAATGATTTCAGGCTGGCGGTCGGATGCGGCGTGGATCAGCACGCGCTTGTCCTTCAGGCAGTCGCGGCAGCTGATGGCGTTGACGGTGGCGGGTAGCAGCTTGTCGATCTCGGCCTGCAGGACCTTCATGTCCTTGTCGAACCAGGCGGTGTCAGCGGCATCGGCCTCGTAGCGCAGGCCGATCAGCCGGCCGCTGTCGCGGTCCAGCACCGGGTGGCCGGTCCAGTCGTAGCCACGGATGGAGAGCAGGGTCTGGCGGCTGTCGCCCATCGCGCTGAGGCGCTGCACGATGCGGATGTCGCCCTTGGACTCGGCCGCGTCATGGCCGGCCACGAGCAGGTCACCGCCCGGCAGGCGCGCCAGCGGCATCGGCATGGGGTCGATGTTGCGGCGGCCGGAACGCCAGAGCTTCCAGGACCGGGTCTCGGCGTCGAAGAGATGCACGCCGAAGCCCGCGCCCTCCATCGTGATGCAGGCCTGCGGCTGGCCCTTGCCGTCCACCAGCCACTCGGCCACGCGGTTGGGCACGTTGTCGGTAACCAGCGTCAGCTTGCCCGTGCGCGTGTTGAGCCGGCCCAGCACCTCGTGGCTGAACTCGCCGTTCTCGTCCCAGGTGTAGCGCTGCACCATGACGTCGTCGCTGTCGTCGTCCAGCGCGCGCAGCAACCGCCAGTTCCAGGGCAGCAGTTTGTCAACGGCTTCCTTGATGCGCGTGCCGGTCTGGGCCTGGCCGGGGTTGATGTTGAAGCGCGTGGAGATCAGCTGCGTCACCTCGCCGCTGCGCACGTCCAGCACCCAGAGGCCCGTGGAGACTGGCGTGTCGCGCAGTTCGTGGCGCTGCCAGGCCTGAAAGACCAGCCGGTTGGGATTGAGCCAGTGGACGCTGGCGACGTCGAGCCGGTCCACGGCTGCGACGACGTCGGTGGGGCTGTCGTCGTCTACCCGAGCCAGCGCGAGCTTGGTGCGCTCGCCAGGGCGGTTGACGAGGACGGCGACGCGGCTCTGGTCAGGCGACAGCACGGCGCGCTCGAAAGCCGGCGGCCTGAAGAAGGCCTCGATGGGTAGCTTGGGCGCCTGGGCGCCGGCGAGTGCAGACGACAACAGGGCCAGCGTGACGCTGGCCTGCGCGATGATTCTCATGACTTCTCCCTGAAAACGGGGCCGAAGCCTACTCGACCCGCAACGGTAATGTGCCCTTGCGGGCGTCAATCATCGAAGCCCGGGAAGAGCCGGCTCGGGAACACCATGCTCTGCGTCGTGCGAACGACGGCGCCGTCCTTGAAGTGGACGTTGAAGCGCAGGCCATAGCCCGCCTGGTCGGGCTCGATGGTCCAGTCCCAGACGTCTTCGCCGCTGAGGCGGAAGAACACGCGCGTGCGCTCGCGGCCGAGGATGCGGCTGACTTGTTCGGGCGTCATGCCCGGCACGATGCGGGCGCGGCCGGCAGGGGAAAGGCCGTCCTCGATGCGGACCAGCCGGCCATCGACGGCCAGGCGAACCATGTAGCTGTGCCGGCCCATAGGCTGGCTCGAATATTCGAGCGTCCGGCCGCCGTCAGCCTCGGGCCAGGTGCGCACCGGCTGGCCATAGAGAGCGATGACGTCCATCTCGCCGCTGACGCCGGGCTTCAGCCGCGCATCGCGATCCGGCGTCGCGCAGCCGGTGAGCAGTGCGGCGCAGAGAGCGAGGGCGGCGAGTCGCATGGCGATATTCAACGCTGGGCCAGGGCCCTCGCGCAGTCGCTGACGAGGCCCGGGCCCTTGTAGATGAGGCCGGTGTAGACCTGCACAAGGTCGGCACCGGCGGTGATTTTGGCGCGCGCGTCGGCACCGCTCATGACGCCGCCCACACCGATGATGGGATAGCCCGCCGGCAGGGCTGCGCGCAGCAGGCGAATGACGCGGTTGCTGGCCTCGAAGACCGGGGCGCCCGACAGGCCACCCATCTCGTTCGCATAGGGCAGGCCCTTGACGGCGTCGCGCGCGATCGTCGTGTTCGTGGCGATGACGCCGTCGATGCCGTTGGCCTTTAGCGTCTGGGCGATGACGGCAACCTGGTCTTCCTCCAGATCGGGCGCGATCTTGACGAACATCGGCACGCGCCGACCGCTCTGGCTGTCGAGCTGTTGCTTGCGCTGCTGCAGCGTGCCCAGCAAAGCACCCAGTGCTTCGTCGCTCTGCAGCGCGCGCAGGTTCTTGGTGTTGGGGCTGGAGATGTTGACGGTGATGTAGTCGGCATGCGGATGCACGCCCTCCAGACCGAGCAGATAGTCGTCCGCCGCGTTCTCGATGGGTGTGGCGGCGTTCTTGCCGATGTTCAGGCCGAGGATGCCGCCGGCCTTGCGGAAGCTGTGGGCGCGCTTCACGTTGGCGATGAAGCTGGCCATGCCCTCGTTGTTGAAGCCCAGGCGGTTGATCAGCGCGTTGGCTTCGGGCAGGCGGAACATGCGCGGCTTGTCGTTGCCGGGCTGGCCCTTGGGTGTCACGGTGCCGACCTCGATGAAACCGAAGCCCATGGCGCCCAGGCCATCGATGCAGCGGCCGTTCTTGTCCAGGCCGGCGGCCAGGCCGATGCGGTTCGGGAAGCGCAGGCCGGCGATGGTGACCGGATCGCTGATGCGTTCGCCGCACCAGAGCAGTTGCGCGGGCGTGTTCTGCAGCTTCGCGATGCTGTTCAGCGTCAGCTCATGGGCGTGCTCGGGGTCCAGGCCGAACAGGAAGGGGCGGGTGAGGGCGTAGGGGATCAGCGGCATAGCCCGTGATTCTCTCAGTCGCGGTCCCACGGCGGCACGTCGCCCATCTGCTCCAGCATGAAGTCGATCAGCGCCCGCACCTTGGGCGCCGGATGGCGGTTGGGCAGGTAGACGGCGTACAGGGTGTTGGCATCCGCCAGGCCGCCGACCGGCTGCCAGTCGGGCAGCACGGCCTTGAGCCGCCCCGCGCGCAGGTCTGCGCCGACGGCATAGGTGGGCAGCACGGCCAGGCCCAGGCCGGCCAGGGCGGCCACGCGCAGGGATTCGCTGCTGTTGGCCGTCAGCCCGCTTTCGAAGCGAAGCGCGCCGCGGGTCTCGACCTCGGCCTCGCCCTGCTCAGGGTGGCGAAAGCGCCAGCGGTCGGGGGACTGCAGATAGCCAAAGCGCAGGCAGCGATGGCCGGCGATGTCGGCCACGGCCTGCGGCTCACCGTGGGCCTCCAGATAGGCCGGCGCCGCACACAGCACAAAGCGGATGGCTGCCAATCGCCGCGCCACCAGGCCATCGGAAGGCTTGTGCGTCAGCCGCAGCACGACATCGAAGCCTTCCTCGGCCAGGTCGACATAGCGGTCGTTCAGCCCCAGCACGACGTCGATCTGCGGATGCCGGGCGCAGAACTCCGCCATCAGCGCCGTGAACTGCAGATTGCCGAAGGCGGTGGATACCGACAGCCGCAGCACGCCGCGCGGCTCGTCACGGCGGCCGGCCAACTCAGTCTCCAGCGCCAGCGACTCGTCCAGCAGCCGCAACGCGCGCTCGTAGACGCTGCGGCCCTCGGCCGTTGGGCTGACGCTGCGCGTGGTGCGGTGCAGCAGCCGCGTGCCGAGCTGGTCCTCCAGCCTCACCACCTGCTTGCTGACGGCCGACTTGGTCGTGCCCAGCAGGCGTGCGGCGCCCGAAAAGCCCTTGGCGTCGACGACGCGGGCGAAGGCTTGCAAGTCTTCAAGGCGGCCCATGGTAACTGTGCTCCATTTGGAAACTCTGAATCGAATATTTGATGGATTGTGTCCTGAACAATTGATTCCTAGAGTGCAGTCATCCCTTCAAGGAGTCGTCATGTCCACCACCACGCTGTCGCCCTGCATGGCCCGGTCCTTCCGGCCCAGCCTGTTCGACCGCCTGCTGAGCGCCGCTGCCGCGTCCAGCCTGCCGCTGCTTTTCATCCTGCTGTGGAGCAGCGGCTATGTCGCCGGCAAGCTGGCCCTGCCGCACACCGGGCCGCTGACCTTGCTGACCCTGCGCTTCGGCTTGGCAGCCGTTGTGCTGCTGGCCGTCGCCATGGCCACCGGCGCGCCCTGGCCGCACCGGGCGCGCGGTTGGGCGCATCTGGCCGTCGTCGGCCTGCTGATGCAGGTGCTGCACTTCTCTTGCATCTACTTCGCCTTGCAATGGGGCCTGAGCGCCGGCGTGGCCGGGCTGCTGATCGGGCTGATGCCGCTGGCGACGGCCCTGGGTGCCCACCTGTGGCTGGCCGAGCGCATTGGCCAGCGCCAGTTGCTGGCATTGCTCGGCGGCCTGGTGGGTGTGGGCCTGGTCATCGCCGACAAGCCTCTGAACGGCGCCTGGACCGCCTACGCCGTGGCCGGCCTGGGCCTGCTCGGCCTCGTCGCCGGCACGCTCTACCAGAAGCGCTTCTGCGCCCACATGGACTTGCGCAGCGGTGCCGGCGTGCAGATGGCCGTGTCGGCCCTGGCCGTTGCTGCGGTGGCAGGCCCGACCGAAGGATTTGCCATCGACTGGGCGCCCGAGCTGATCGGGTCGTGGTTGTGGCTGGGCCTCGTCAACTCCATCGGCGCCTTCAGCCTGATGTTCATCATGATCCGCCGCGGCCAGGCAGGGCAGGTGGCGCGGCTCTTCTTCCTGATCCCCGGCGTGTCGGCGCTGATGGGATTCGTGTTGCTGGGCGAGCGCCTGGAGCCGTTGGCGCTGGCCGGTTTTGGGCTCTCTGCGCTGGCCGTGTGCTTTGCCGCCGCCAAGCGGTGAAAATGCGGGGCTTCCCAGGAGCCTCGCAATGAAACCTTTGGACGATCCCCACCACGACCGCGAAGCGGGCTCCCGCGACGAAACGCGCGACACCACGCGTACCGACGACACCCGCATCGGTGCCGTCCGTGCGCTGATCAGCCCGGCGCTGCTGCTCGAAGAGCTGGCCATCCCCGACGCGACGCTGGAGCTTGTCGAGCAGGCCCGCCAGCAGATCAGCGACGTGCTGCATGGCCGCGACGACCGCCTGCTTGTCATCGTCGGCCCCTGTTCCATCCACGACCACGACCAGGCGATGGACTACGCCCGCCTGTTGAAGACGGCGCGCGAGGAACTGAGCCGCGACCTGCTGATCGTCATGCGCGTCTACTTCGAGAAGCCGCGCACGACGGTGGGCTGGAAAGGCTACATCAACGACCCGCGCCTGGACGGCAGCTTCCACATGAACGAGGGCCTTCGCCTGGCGCGCCAGCTGCTGCTCGACGTCAACGCGCTGGGCCTGCCGGCCGGCACCGAGTTCCTGGACCTGCTGTCGCCGCAGTACATCTCCGACCTGATCGCCTGGGGCGCCATCGGCGCGCGCACCACCGAGAGCCAGAGCCACCGCCAGCTCGCCTCGGGCCTGAGCTGCCCGGTCGGCTTCAAGAATGGCACCGACGGCGGCATCAAGGTCGCCAGCGACGCCGTGCTGGCCGCCAGCAGCGCCCATGCCTTCATGGGCATGACCAAGATGGGCACGGCCGCCATCTTCGAGACCCGGGGCAACGAGGACTGCCACGTCATCCTGCGTGGCGGCAAGGCGCCCAACTACGACGCGGCATCGGTCAACGCCGCCTGCGATGCGCTCAAGACATCGGGCCTGCGCGAGCAGGTCATGATCGACTTCTCGCACGCCAACTCCAGCAAGAAGTACGAGCGCCAGGTCGATGTCGGCCATGACGTCGCGGGTCAGATCGCGGGCGGCGACCAGCGCATCACCGGCGTCATGATCGAAAGCCATCTGCAGCCTGGCCGCCAGGATCTGGCCGAGGGCCAGACCAAGGCTGACCTGAAGCCCGGCGTGTCCATCACCGACGCCTGCCTGGGCTGGAGCCAGACCGAGCCGCTGCTGCGCGAGCTGGCTGCAGCCGTCCAGAAGCGCCGGGGTTAAGTCCACTCGCGCCGCCCGGCGCCCACCCGTCGCAGCGCGCTCGCGCCGCGGCGGGGCGATCTCCAACATTCAGCCATCCCACTGCTGAACCCTGGAGATCGCGATGAAACACCAAGCCCTTGCCTCCGCCCTGCTTGCCCTGCTGCCGCTGTGCAGCCAGGCGGCAGACGTCACCCTCGAAGTCGAGGGCCTGGACACGAGCCGCCTGCAGGGCGCCACCCTGATGGTGGCCGTCTTCACGGAGCCGGCCAACTGGCTGCGCCAGCCGCAGACCGGCCTGCGCTTCGTTCTCGGCCCCGAGGCCACTGGCGGCAAGTTCAGCGTCGTGCTCAAGGACCTGCCAGACGGCCCGTTGGCGATCAGCCTGTTCCAGGACGCCAATGCCAATGGTCGCCTGGACATGAACGCCATGGGCATTCCGGTCGAGCCCTACGGCTTCTCCAACAACGCTGCTGGCACCTTCGGCCCACCGAAGTTCGAGCAGGCCGTCGTGACACCGGTGACCGGTGCGTCGGTCAAGGTCAAGCTGAACTGAGCGGGGACGGCCATGAGCACGACCCGTCGTTCACTGCTGACCGCGCTGCTGGCCGGCGGCCTCAGCCCCGAACTGCTGGCCCTGGGCCTGCCGGTCGATACCTTCGCTGCCGATGCGCCGGAACTCTTGCCGCTGCGTGGCTTGAATGGCGAGAACCTGGACGCCAGCGCCGTCGTTGAAGGGCGCCTGCCCGCCGCGCTGCGCGGCCGCTACTTCCGCAATGGTCCTGGCCTGATGCAACGCGCCGGCCAGCGCTACCACCACTGGTTCGACGGCGATGGCCTGGTTCAGTCCTGGACACTGCAGGACGGCCGCGCCAGCCACCGCGCCCGCTTCGTGCAAACGACCAAGTTCCGCGCCGAGCAAGAGGCCGGCCGCTTCCTGTTGCCCGCCTTCGGCACGGCCATCAAGGCCGAACTGCCGGTGCGCGGGCCCGACAGCGTCAACGTGGCCAACACCAGCGTGCTGATGCAGGGTGACCGCCTCTACGCCTTGTGGGAGGGCGGCAGCGCCTATGAGCTGGACCCGGCGACGCTCGCGACGCGCGGCGTCAAGACCTGGGCGCCTGAGCTGCGTGGCATGCCCTTCTCGGCCCATCCCAAGGTCGAGCCCGACGGCACGGTGTGGAACTTCGGCACGGCCAACGGTCGGCTGGCCGTCTATCAGCTCGATGCCGCCGGTACCGTGCGCCGCCATGCGCTGCTGGATGTGCAGGCTCCGGCCATGCTTCATGACTTCGCCGTGTCGCAACGCCACCTCGTCTTTCTGCTGGCGCCCATCACCATGGACATGGCGGCCGTGCGCGCTGGCGCCTCCATGGTCGACGCGATGCGCTGGGCCGGCGAGCAACCGACGCGCGTGCTCGTCGTCGACAAGGCCGACTTCTCGAAGCAGCGCATCTTCGAGATGCCGGCCGTCCAGGTCTTTCACTTCGGCAATGCCTGGGACGACGGCCGCATGCTGCGCCTGGACTATGTGCAGAGCACGCCGCTGCCGGAGTTCAACGCCGGCGCCCGGCAGATCATGCGCGGCGAGCGCACGGCGCGCGACGTGTCGACGCCGCGGGTGCTGCAGATCGACCTGGCTAGCGGGCGGCTGAACATCGCTGCGCGCGACGAGGCCGTCGAGTTCCCCGTCGTCGACCCGCGAGTCGTCGCCCGGCGCCACCGCTTCGTCTGGTACCCGACGGCCATCGATATCGGCGCGCGCTGGGGCTTCAACGGCCTGATGCGGTTGGACATCGACAGCGGCGCGCGCGAGCGCTTCAGCTTCGGCAACGACACCGTCGTCGAGGAGCATGTGCTGGTGCCCAGGCCTGGCAGCACTCGGGAAGGCGAGGGCTGGCTGGTCGGCATGGGCTATGACATCCAGCGCCGGCGCAGTTTCTTCAGCGTCTTCGATGCGATGCGCCTGGCCAACGGCCCGCTGGCCCGCGCCTGGCTGCCTTACGCCGTGCCCTACGGCTTCCACGGCAAGTTCTACGCCGCTTGAACCTCAAGCCCCCCTGCTTCGAGAACGGGGCAGGGGACTCCGCATTGACAGGCTTTTGCAAGCCACCTATGGTCGTGCAGTTTGTTGAAAGCGCTTTCAGAAAGCGCTTTCACTTTCGGCGATCGGCAGCAGTTCGTCGTCGCCTCGTTTCGGGATTCTTTATTCCCCAGTCAACACCATGGAGACGACAACATGCTGAATCTGAAGACCTGCGTGGCGATGGCCACCCTCTTGCTGGCCGGTGCCGCCGGCGCAGCCACAACCAACGCCTTCGCCAATGGCGGTTTTGAGACCGCGGGCGGCCCCGGCCAGCTCGCCGCCGGCTGGCTGACGGCGGCCACCAGCAGCCCGGCCTCGCGATCCACCGACGCCCACTCCGGCAGCTTCTCGCTGCTGCTGAGCGCGCCCAACGGCTTCGATGCCTCCATCGCGCTGCAGGATGCCGTCGGCCACGGCGGCATGCCTGTACTGGGCGCTGCCAATGTGGGTGACACGCCCTGGCTGAGCTTCTGGGCCAAGGGTGACGCCAGCGTCACCGGCAACGCCTTCGTCACGCTGCGCTACATGGGGGCCAACGGCATCATCGGCACGGCCCTCAACCAGCAGTTCCAGGGCCAGTTGAGCACCAGCAGCTGGACGCAGGTCAGCTTCCAGGCGGCTGCCGTCCCGGTCGGCACAACCTCGGTCTTCATCGAGATCGGCACCGCAGTCGGCCCGATCCTGGAGAACCGCGCCAATGCCGTCCTCGTCGACGACCTGCAGTTCGCGATCCAGACCGCCGCCGTGCCCGAGCCCGGCAGCTACGCGCTGCTGCTGGCGGGCCTGGTCACCGTCGGCGCCATCGCCCGCCGCCGCCGCGCCTGAACCCGAGGAGACAAGCCATGCAAGCCAAGATTCACACCCTCTCCAGGATCGGCGCGTCGCTGCTGCTCTGCGGCCTGGCCGCCCACGCCAGCGCCGCCGGAACCGTCGTCATCAACACCTATGGCCCCGGCGATGACGTCAGCGGCTGGGCCTCACTGCTGGGCCAGGGCCAGGACCTCGCCGTCGCCTTCGATATCAGCAGCGCCACCACCATCCAGTCCATCCTCACGTCCATCGACGGCGTGGGCGGCATCACCGTCGGCATCATGGCCCGCCAGGGCGCCGTGCCCGCCGGCAACAGCTGGCTCTACAGCACGCACTTGACCGATCCCTGGGCCAACACGGCGTTGGCGCCCAGCGGCTGGAACCTGGCCGCCGGCAGCTACTGGCTGGTGACCCAGGCCGACGCCGGCTTCGCCGGCCAATGGCAGAGCGGCACCGATTCGCCCAGCGCCGCCTGGGCCTTCTCCTCGTCCGGCAGTTGGCAGGCGGTCAACACGGGCTTCACCGGCGCGCCGGCCACCCGCATCACCGTCACCAGCGCCGTGCCCGAGCCCTCGACCTACGGCTTGATGGGCCTGGGCATCCTGGTCGTCGGGGCCCGCCTGCGTCGCAACCGCCAGCAAGGATGAATGCCATGAATCGCCAAACCCTCATCGGCGGCCTGCTGCTGGCCGCCAGTGCCATCGCTTCCGCCAGCGTCACCAGCCCCGTCATCGGCAAGCTGCTCTGGTCCGAGGAATTCAACGGCGCCAGCCTCGACAGCGCGCTCTGGTCGACCTATGACGGCAACGGCTGCCAGATCGGCCTGTGCGGCTACGGCAACCAGGAGCTGGAGTACTACCGCCCCAACAACCTCTGCATCGTCAACGTGCCTTTCGAGCCCGCCACGCGGGCCCTGGCCATCACGGCCAAGCGCGAGGTGATGGGCGCCAACCAGTTCACCTCCGGCAAGCTGGACTCGGCGGGCAAGGTGCAGGTCAAGTACGGGATGATCGAAATCCGCGCGGCCACGCCGTCGGTCGGCGTCGGCCTGTGGCCGGCCCTGTGGCTGCTGGGCACCAGTCCGCAGGCCTGGCCGCGCAAGGGCGAGATCGACATCATGGAGCAGGGCGGCCGCCAGCCTGCGGGCCTGCCCGCCGTGTCGCCGGACCAGTTCGTCGGTTCCAACGTCATCACCTTCAACCAGGCCGCCTGCGTGCCCGGCAACGAAAGCTGCGCCGCGTCAACTGCCTGGCAGACCAAGAACTGGGTCACGCCCACGCGCTCGTTGGCCAACCGCTTCGTGCTGTATCGCCTGTATTGGACTGACACGCAGATCCGCTTCACGCTGGTGGACAACGGCCGTGAACTTGACATGTACAAGGCGCCCATCTCCACGGTGGGTTCGCCAGCGCTGCAGGAGCCGTTCTATCTGCTGATGAACATGGCTGTCGGCGGCAACTTCACGCCGGCCGCCACGCCTGCGCAGATCACCGCGCCGTTGCCCGCGACGATGTACGTGGACTATGTGCGTGTCTATGAGCTGGACGGCAAGGGCGAGGTCAAGCTGGGCGTCGGCATCACGCCGGAGGCCGGCAAATTCGGCGTGTTCACCGACAACACGCCGGTCAACAACAGCCAGGCGCTCGGCACGTCGGCGGACTTCTTCATCTGGAACACCGGTTCCATGGGTGGCGGCAACATCCCGGCGTTTGAGGGGTCCAACGTGCTGGCGCTGAACTACTTCGCGCCGGGGCAGTGGTTCGGCGGTGCCGTCCAGTCGCGCCAGGTGCACGACATGAGCGGCTTCCGTGGCGGCAACATCAAGCTGAAGATCAAGGCGCCGGCCAATGTCGCCTTCAAGATCGGCATCCTGGACACCTACACCAACCACAGCTGGGTGACCTTCCCCGCCAACACCACGGCCTATGGCCTGGTGCGCAACGGCGAGTGGGGCACGGCCACCATCCCTGTGGCCGAGATCGCCGGCCCCCTGGTGGCGCTGCAGTCCATGAACTCGCTGTTCGAGTTCCTCAGCGTGGACGGCTCCAATCCGGCCGCGTCCTTCCAGATGGCCTTCGACGACATCATCTGGGACTCGGGCGTGGCGGCTGTGAACGCCGTGGCCGTGACGGCGCCGGCGCTTGCCAAGACGGCCGCCGTGCCGACGGCCTCGACGCAGGCCGGTGCGACCACCCTCGAACTCGCCGCCAACGCGACGGGCTGGGTGGACGCGCACTACACGGTCAACGGCGGCGAGACCCGGACCGTGCGCATGCGCCAGGACGGCGCTGCCAGCCGGTACACGCTGGGAGGGCTGAAGAAGGGTGACGTCGTGGAATACCGATTCACGTCCTGGGACAGCAGGAGCCAACTGGCCACCGATTCGGCGGTCAGGAGCGTGGTGATGAAGTGAGCCGGACCGGGATCGGCGTTGTTCACCGCGCCGATCCCGGACAATCCGGGCCCATGAATCAAGACCAGCTCAAGCAACTCGTCGGCCGTGCGGCTCTGGACTATGTTCCCGCCGGTCAGATCCTCGGCGTCGGCACCGGCTCCACGGTGGACTGTTTCATTGATGCGCTCGCGGCCAGCGGTATCGCCATCCCCGGTGCGGTGTCGAGCTCGGAGCGCTCGACGCAGCGCCTCATCAAGCATGGAATCCCCGTGCTGAATGCGACAGAGGTGGAGCGGCTGGCCGTCTACATCGACGGCGCCGACGAGATCGATGGCCAGGGCTTCATGGTCAAGGGCGGTGGTGCCGCGCTGACGCGCGAGAAGATCGTGGCGGATCTGGCCGACCAGTTCGTCTGCATCGCCGACGAATCCAAGCTCGTGCAGACCCTGGGCAAGTTTCCGCTGCCTGTCGAGATCGTCCCGATGGCCGCCGCCCAGCTGGCGCGCCGTTTTGCCAAGCTCGGCGGCGAGGCCAGGCTGCGGGCCGGCATCGTCACCGACAACGGCGGCCACATCCTCGACGTGACGGGCCTGTCCATCACCGACCCGCTGGCTTTCGAGGCCGAGGTCAGCCAGTGGCCGGGCGTCGTCACCGTCGGCGTGTTCGCCCGCCACAAGGCCAGCGTCTGTCTGCTCGGCGGTGCCGACGGCGTGAAGACCCTGAAGTTCTGACCGCATGCCGCGCGAGCCCCTCGGCTTCGATGCGGCATCGCACGAGAGGCACCATTGGTGGCGCAGCCTGCTGTTCAAGCTGGCCGTGTGCGGCGCCGCAACGGCGCTGCTGTGGTGGGCGAGCGGCTGGGCCGGCATGCTGGTGGCGCTGATGCTGTGGGGCCGTGCCTTCGCGTCCGATCTTGTTGCCCTGGGCGAAACGGTCGGGCGGGGCCTGAAGGCACTGGCCTTCCGGCCCGTGCAGGGGCGCTACTACGCGTTCAAGGGCCACCGCATTCGTGTGCTGGACGATGACATCGAGCGCCACCGCTGGATCGCGCTGGAGGATTTGTCGATGGCCCTGGGTGCGCCGATGCCGGCCGCATCGCTGCGGCGTCGCCATCCACAGTCGGTGCGCGAGCAACGCGACGGTAGCTATGTGCTCGATGAGGTCGTCCTGACCTGGCTGCGCGAGCAGCGCGGGGATCGCGCCGGGCGGTTGGCGCACTGGGTGGAACGTGAGGTCTGGTACCCGGCACGCGGCCGCAAGGCCAGCTACGCCCAGAAAAAAGGGGCGTCCGAAGACGCCCCCGATTGAGCCCGCTCGGCTCAGTTCCTGCCGACAGCGCTCCAGGCAGAGGCCACGGCATTCGCCTCGGCGCTGCCAGTCCCGTAGAGCTCATTGGCGGCGGCGATGGTGCCACTGCGTGCGCCGGCGTAGTTGGTGGACGAAGTGAATTTCGTCGTCAGCGCCCGGTACCAGATCTTGGCGGCCTTGTCCCGGCCGATGCCCGTCAGCGAGCCCGCGCCGGTGGCGACGCGGGTGTTGCCGGTCACGCAGGTCGGGCTGTTGCCGTAGGCACTGTTGGTGCCTTCGGCGAGCAGGAAGAAGAAGTGGTTGGTCACGCCCGAGCTGTAGTGCACGTTGAGATTGCCCACGCCCGAGTACCAGCAGTCCGCCGATGCACCGTCGGCGCTGGGCTTGACCATGCTGCGCAAGGCCCCGCCGCCCACCATGATCTTCTCGCCGATCAGGTAGTCGCCCGGGTCGCTGGCATTGGCGGCGTAGAACTCGACCATGGTGCCGAAGATGTCGGAGTTGCCCTCGTTGAGGCCGCCGGACTCGCCGGAATAGGTCAGGTTGGCCGTGCGGCTGGTGACGCCGTGGCTCATCTCGTGGCCGGCCACGTCCAGGGACACCAGCGGCTTGATGCTGGTGCCGTCGCCGTCGCCGTAGGTCATGCAGAAGCAGGAGTCCGACCAGTAGGCATTGGCGTAATTGCGGCTGTAGTGAACGCGGTTGTAGGCACCCTTGCCGTCATTGGCGATGCCGTTGCGGCCATGCACGTTCTTGTAGTAGTCCCAGGTCATGGCCGTGCCGTACTGCGCATCGGCGCCAGCGCTGGCGGCGTCGCTGGTCGCGTTGTTGCCCCAGCTGTTGTCGGCGTCGGTCATGACGCTGCCACCGTTCTTGCGACCGCCCATGCTGATCGTGTAGGTGCCGCCGCGGCTCGGGTCGCGCAGCTCGTAGCCGCCGCTGATGCTGTTGGTCGTCAGCGCCACGTTGCCGCTGTACAGCGTCTTGCCCGTGCCGTTGGCGGCCGCGGTGTGGATGTCGTCCCAGGCGTCGAGCTGGCGGGCATCCAAGGCGTCGACGATCACATGCTTCTCGAACGGCGTGCCATCGGCGCTTTCTCCGGAGACGGGCACGTCCCAGGCCAGGGCGGGCGCCTGGTCGCGGGCATAGATGACGAGTTCGGGTTTGCCGGCATCGCCGTCCATCGTGCGCAGCACGGCCATGGCGGCGCGATTGGCGTTCAGGGCCGGCTTGGTGGCGATGCCGTCCAGGCGCCAGCGCAGGTTGTGGTGCATGGCGCGCAGGGTGCCGAAGCGGTCGGTCTGCACGATGAGGTCGCCGCCGATGACGCGCAGGCCCGCGACGCTGCGGTCCAGGCGCACATGGCTGCCGCCGTCGCTGTCGATGACGATGTCGCGCACGCTGTAGCTGTGCTCGCTGCCGTGCAGGCTGAGGCCGGGAAACTGGCGCACATGGCCTTCGGCGCGGCTCTTCAGTGCGTTGGCGTCGGCGCGATTGGACTGGGCCTGGGCCAACGAGGCCGTGAGTGCCACGCTCAGCAGCGCGAGGCGAAAGATCGGGCGAAACATCGGGAGCTCCTGGTTTGTTGGAAAGCGCGGCGGGTCTGCCGCAGGGTGCGCCGGTGCGGCGCTGGCATGACTTTGCTCACCCATGCCGCCGCGCGGGCTGGGAACATCCCGGGTGTGGCGCTGGGGCGCAACAAGCCGGGCGACCTT
Organism: Roseateles sp. P5_E4; assembly: GCF_054049255.1. Classification (NCBI taxonomy): domain Bacteria; kingdom Pseudomonadati; phylum Pseudomonadota; class Betaproteobacteria; order Burkholderiales; family Sphaerotilaceae; genus Roseateles; species Roseateles sp. P5_E4. The sequence continues at coordinate 156,344 of NZ_JBFUMS010000015.1, forward strand.
TGGCGTTTCAGGCTGTAAGGGCGGCTCCCGCCACGCTGGGCGCCGGCGGTCGCGTCCCTGAACGAGGGACGGGCGGCCCCTGATTCCCAAAAGCAAAGAGCCGGGCATTGCCCGGCTCCCGTTCAATGGCGCTGCGTGGCGCGGCTCAGAAGGTCTCCCAATCGCCGTCGTCCTTCGCCGGCGCTGGCGCCGGGGCAGGGCGCGGCGCAGCTGCGGGCGCCGGCCTGGCCATGGGCGCGGCGGTCGGCCTGGCATTGGCGGCTGGCCTGGGTGCCGGGGCCTTGGC
>NZ_JBFUMS010000016.1:0-133479 GCF_054049255.1 Roseateles sp. P5_E4
ACCGACTGCGTCGTTAACGTCGGCTGGAACGGCTTCCTTCACTTCCAGGGCCGCCGACTGCATGTGTCCAGCGCGTTGAAGGGACTGCCCATCGGCATCCGCCCCAGCTCCGAATGCGACAGCGTGTACGACGTGTACTTCTGTCATCAGCGCTTCACGCAGTTCGACCTGCACGAGCAGCCGGTGGACACTTGAGAAGGTGTTACCCATGTCCTGGCACGGGTGTTACCCATGTCTCCGGTCCAAACACGGGGCCAGAAGAAAGTCACCAAAGAAGAGGCCCTGAACCGCACACCAGCGCGACGCCGTCATGAGCGGCGCGCGAAAACGACCGCTGGCATTGCGGCACGAAGCGAACCGCTGCGCTCTCGCGTCTGACTTGTCACGACCAACATCCATCGCACCAGAGGCCCGTCCGACGCGCGGCTGCACGCCGTGCTCACCAGAACAGCCCAATGCAGCGTCGCTCGGGCGACGCGGTATTCCCTGATGAGCCCGGCGTGCAGCCGGCGTTAACCGGAGTGAAGGGGCAATGGATGATGGTCTTCACAGGGACAGCAGCGAGAGCGTAGCGGGTCGCTTGTGGGCACGGCCCACTCCGAGCTTGCGAGCGCATGCCGCCACTCGAGTGCGGATTGCATTGAGCGCTCCTCTTTCGGTGACTTTTCTCTGGCGCGTTGTTTGGACCGGAGACATGGGTAACACCCGTGCCAGGACATGGGTAACACCTTCTCAAGTGTCCACCGGCTGCTCGTGCAGGTCGAACTGCGTGAAGCGCTGATGACAGAAGTACACGTCGTACACGCTGTCGCATTCGGAGCTGGGGCGGATGCCGATGGGCAGTCCCTTCAACGCGCTGGACACATGCAGTCGGCGGCCCTGGAAGTGAAGGAAGCCGTTCCAGCCTCCACGTCCAGCGTGCGATGGAACCGCTCCAGCTTGCCGTTGGTCTGCGGATGGTGCGGGGCGCTGAAGCTCACCTGCACGCCCAGGCGGATCAGCCAGATGGCCAATTCGCTGAGGCTGTGACCGCGCCCGCTGGGGCTGCCCCAGGGCGAGCCGTTGTCGGCGTTGATGCGCAGCGGCAGCCCGTAGCGTTCGAAGGTCTGGACGAGTTGCTCCCTCACCGAGGGCGTGTCGGTGCGCGCCAGCGCCTGCAGTCGCAGGTTGAAGCGCGAGTGATCGTCCAGCAGCGTGAGCGCCTGGCAGCGCCCGGCCAGCGTGGGGAAGTGGCCCTTGAAGTCGATCTGCCACAGGCTGTTGGGCGCGTCGTGCTCGAAGCGTTGCCAGGGCCGAGCGGTGTCGCTGGCCGCAGGGCTGACCAACCCATGGCGATGCAGGATGTGGGTGACGGTGCTTGGGGCGACCTGCGCCTGTCCGAGGTCCATCAGCCGCCGGGCGATCTTGCGGCCACCCCAGGCGGGGTGTTCGCGGCGCACGCCGAGCACGGCTTGCTCGATGGCGTCGCCACTGCGGGCGGGGCTGCTCAGCGGGCGACGGCTGCGGTCATGCAGCGCCTGCGCATCGCCCGCGCAGGTTTCGAAACGGCTCAGCCACTTGTAGCCGGTCTTGGGGCTGATGCCGAACTGGCGACACAACGCGCGCACGTTGGCGCCGTCCTGGCGGGCCAGGTGCACGAACTCTTGACGCAGGGACACGGTGCTCTTCTCCATCCAGACCATGGGCTTCTTCCGGGGCTTCGAAACCCCGAAAGCGTTACCCATGTCCTGGCACACCCGTTACCCATGTCTCCGGTCCAAACAGCGCGTCAGAGAAAAGTTACCCGCCCTGCCGGGGCGGACTCCCGGCTCACTGCACCGAGTCATGAGGTACTGGGCAAAGGCCTCCTCAAAACTCCACCACCGAGCGAATGCTCTCTCCTCTTCGCATCAACTCAAACCCCTCGTTGATCCTCTCCAGCGGCAACTTGTGCGTGATCAGCTCATCGATCCTTACCTTGCCTTCCATGTACCAGTCGACGATCTTCGGCACATCCGTCCGGCCGCGCGCGCCACCAAACGCCGAGCCTTCCCACTTCCGCCCCGTCACCAACTGGAACGGCCGCGTCGCAATCTCCGCCCCCGCCGGCGCCACGCCGATGATGATGCTGCGCCCCCAACCCTTGTGCGTGCATTCCAGCGCCTGGCGCATCAGCTGCACATTGCCGACGCATTCGAACGAATAGTCGGCACCGCCATCGGTCAGCTGCACGATGTGGTCCACAACATTGCCCACGTCCTTGGGATTCACGAAGTCCGTCATGCCGAACTGCCGCGCCATCGCCTCGCGCGCCGGGTTGATGTCCACGCCGATGATCTTGCCGGCGCCCACCATCTTCGCGCCCTGGATGACGTTCAGGCCGATGCCGCCGAGGCCGAAGACCACCACGTTGGCGCCCGCCTCCACCTTGGCCGTGAACAGCACAGCGCCCACGCCCGTCGTCACGCCGCAGCCGATGTAGCAGACCTTGTCGAACGGCGCATCGGGCCGGATCTTGGCCAGCGCGATGCCGGGCACGACGATGTGGTTCGAGAACGTGCTGGTGCCCATGTAGTGAAAGATGGGCTCGCCGTTCAGCGAGAAGCGCGACGTGCCGTTGGGCATCAGCCCCTTGCCCTGCGTCGAGCGGATGGCCTGGCAGAGATTGGTCTTGCGGCTCAGGCAGAACTTGCACTCGCGGCATTCGGGCGTGTAGAGCGGAATGACATGGTCGCCGGCTTTGAGCCAGGGCACCTTGCTCTCCAGCACGACGCCCGCGCCCTCGTGGCCGAGCACGGCCGGGAACAGGCCTTCGGGGTCGGCGCCCGACAGCGTGAAGTCGTCGGTGTGGCAGATGCCGGTGGCCTTGACCTCAACCAGCACCTCGCCATCGCGCGGGCCTTCCAGGTCCAGGGTTTCGATGCTCAGCGGTTGGCCGGCCTTCCAGGCGACGGCGGCGCGGGTCTGGATGCTCATTTCGGTTCTCCTGCAGGGGTTTGAAGTCGGGTCAGTGCGGCGACGAATTCGCGCGCTTCAAGGCGGCACAGCCTGAGCCGGCGCAGCAGCCAGGGCGTCAGGTCCTGCTGGCCGAGATGCTCGGGCCAGGCGCCGGCGTCGCCGTCGGGCGTCTCCGCCGGGTCGGTGCCCGTCATGGGCTCGCCCTTGAGCACATCCACGCAGGCCTTGCGCGCCAGCGGCAGTGCGGTCTCGGCCTTGGCGGCGTCAAGACGGGCCGTGCGGCGCTGCACCTGGTGCTGCACCGCGCCGAGCAGCGCCATCAGTCGATAACCATGGCTCAAGGCCGACTCGATCTCGGCCTCCGGCAGGCGCACGCGCTCCGGCTCGACACGCGTGCGCTGGGCCGCTGCAGCGAGCGCAGCGAGTGCCGTATACGCCTGCTGGCGCGACAGGCGCTGGGCGGTCTGTTCTTCGGCGCCGGGCATCCAGCGCAGCATGTTGGCCGAATGCCGTGCCAGCGCACCGCGCAACTGCGCCCCCAACCTCGGCACCGCGGCGCGCTCCCATGACGGCAGCACGAAGCTGAACAGCCATGCCAGGCCCGCGCCGATGACGGTGTCGGCCAGGCGTTCGGCGATAAAGGGGTCGCTGCCGGGCGCCAGCATCAGCGGCTGCAGCAGGGCCATCAACGTCGCGGCCGTCGCGGCGACACGGTAGCGGCGGTTCACATAGGCATGGGCCGTGCCCACGGCCGCGATGAAGCACAGGCTCAGCAGCGGCGTCCAGCTCACGTGCGCCAGCAGCAGCACCAGCAGGCAGCCTTGCACGGTGCCGATGATGCGTTCGTTGCGGCGTGACAGCGTCTGCTCCAGGTTGCCGCGCAGCACGACGGCCACGCTGAGCATCAACCAGAAGGGGTGGGCTGCCCAGGGCAAGGCCGCACCCAGCGCATAGGCGAACGACAGCGCCAGCGCCGAGCGCAGCGCATGGCGCATGACGCCGGATTGCAGGTTCAGATGAGGTTTCAGCGCCGCCAGCGGCCAGCCCTCGGGCGACACGAAGGGCGCGAGGCGCTCGGGTGTCCAGGGGCTGTCGGGGTTGTCCGCGGCAGTCTGGCGGGCCACCATGGCGCTGACGTCGTCCAGCATGTGGCCGACGCGCGACGCCAGCGCGGACGCGAGGTGGGTGCGCGAGTCGCCAGCCGGCGCGCTGACATCGGCCAACCGCGCCGCCAACTGCGCCCGCCAGGCGTCGGCAGACACCTCGGGCAGCGGTGCGCCATAGGCCACGGTGTCGGCCAGGGCTGCGAGCACGTCGGCGAGGTGGCGCAGCGCGTCGGCCAGCGCGGCGCGCCACTGGCGGCCTGGGAAGTCCTGGCCCAGCAGCTCCGTGTCCAACCGGCTGGCCAGCAGCAGGTCGCGCAGCTCGATGAGGCCAAGCACGAGGTCGGTCTGGCGGCGGCTGCGCGGTGAGCGCCGTGCGGAAAAAACCTGGTCGCGCGCGGCCTGCAATGCATCGGCGAGCAGCACATCATCGGCAATGGAGGCACGGATGTTCGCCTCGGCGCCGCCCACCGCGCCGGCAATGCGCTGGGCACGCGAACGCAGCCGCTTCTCGGTGGCGCGCAGTGCCGTAGCCAGTGCCAACTCGCGCAGCCGGTGGCGCAGCACGACCGCGCTGCCGCGCGCCCAGCCGGCATAAACGCAGCCGCCCAGGCCCACCCAAAGCGCGTGCTCCAGCGGCGACGTGGCGCCGGCCGTGCGGTCCCAGGCCATCGCGAAGACCATGGCCAGCACCGGTGCGAACGACAGCGGCCCGGCACGCAGGCCCCAGGCCAGGGCCATCAACGACAGGAAGGTGACGACGGCGATCAGGCCGACGGTCAACGCGAGCGAGTGGTCCGTCAGTCCGACCAGCAGCGTCACGAGCGCCGCGGCGGCCGCTGCCGGCAACACGCGCGGCAGCACGCGCTGGGGCGGGTTGGGCAGATCGGTCAGGCTGGCGCAGACGGCGCCACCGACGGCCGCCAGGCCCGCCGTCTCGCCAAACAGCGCGCCGACGGCGAGATGCGTGGCTGCCACGCCCAGGGCCACGCTGAGGCCATTCAGATGGGCCGCCTCCAGGCGCTTGATGAATCTCACTTGACGAACAGCTCCATGACACGGCGCTCGCTGGCCGGCAGCTCATGCACCGAGAACCAGCCCGACTTTTCGGGCCGGTAGACGTATTGCGGTGCCGCGTTGCTGGCAATGCGCTGCTTCAAAGGCGCGAGAGTCACCTGCGCCGCCTCGCCCTGCCCCAGGGCCTGCAGCGCGGCGGCCTCGACGATGACGGCCAGATCGCTCCACGGCCCCAGCCGCAGCGCTTCCTCGGCATCGCGGCGTGCGGCATCGGCGTCGCCATCGAGAAGGGCCAGCCAGCCTTTCAGCGCCAGCGTGTCGGGGTCGGCGGGGTCCAAGATCAGCGCTTCCTTGATCTGGGCTCGCGCCGCCTCCTTACGGCCGGCGCGCAGCAGGTCCAGCGCGTAATCGCGGCGCAGCGGCACGAGGCCGGTGCGCAGCCGCAACACAGCCTCGTACTGCTTGAAGGCGTCGTCCCAGCGACTGCCCAGCGCCAGCGTGGCGGCACGGCCCCACAGCGCCTCAGGCTGGTCGCCCTGGTAGGCCAGCACGGCCTCATAGGCCGCCAGCGCCCGCGGCACATCGCCGAGGCGCCGGTAGTAGTCGGCCAGCGCGAGGTCGACGCGGAAGCGGTCCTCGCCCTTCAGCGCCTCGACATCGCGCCCCAGGTCAGGCACAACCTCGGCAGCCAGTGGGCGGCCGCCATGCCAGAGGGCGTCGGCGACACCCGCGCGCAGCGCACCGCTGCGCGGATGAGCAGCCAGGGCGCGGGCCGCCAGTTCAGCAACGGCGGCGCCATCACCCTCGATGGCCAGCGCATTGAGCTGGGCCGTCAGCGCGCGCTCGTCGGTGGGCGCGAGCTTGAGAGCGCGCGCAAACAGCGGCTTGGCCTCGGCCAGCTGGCCATCTTCCAGCTTCTGGTTGCCGGCATTGACCAGGGCCACAGGCAAGCTGGCGCGCGTGTCGCGCTGGGCGAAGAAGCGCCGGATCTCGGCACGCAGGGCCGGGTCCATCTCGATGAGGCGCTCGCGCACGATCTCGCGGCCGTCATACGCGTCGCGCCGTGGCGAGGCCGCGGCATTGGCGCCCTCGGCGAAATACTCCCACACCGAGCCGCCGGCATACCGCGACAGGAAGCCGTTGCGTGTCCTGGCGTCACGCGACTTGGCCTGCTGGTAGAGGGTCTCGATGCTGCGCGCCTGGTCGGCCGTCAGCACGCCATGGACCTGGTGGGTCAGCTCGTGCAGCACGGTGTTGTAGCGATCGAAGATGCTGCGCTCGACGTCTTCGATGCCGGTGACGGTGAAGTGCCCGCCCATGCCGCGTACGTCGTCCCAGAGGCGCGAGTCGTAGTCGATGCGCGCATCCTTGAGCGCATGGGCCTGCGGCGTCTCGGACAGACGCATCCACATCGGCTTGATGAAGTGGGTAGCGCCCCCTTCCACCAGCACCGGGATGAAGGCCTTCCACGGCGCGACGGACAGTGCCACACGCTTCTGGTGGCGCGGCGACAGCTCTTTCCAGTTCAGTACATAGCGCTCGATGCCCGGCACGGTGGGCATGGGCAGGGCCTTGAAGCGGCGCTCGTAGTCGGCGCGGTGCACATCAATGGCAAAGCGCTGCGACTCCAGCGCCTTGGCCGCGATGGCATGAGCCCGGCCGAGCTGCGGGCAACGCTCCAGCACGGCGAGGCTGATGAGCAGCGCCGTGTCGAAGTCGCCCTTTTCGAAGGCATCGGAGGCACGCCTCACGTCGGCCATCAGCGGTGCAAAGCCGTCGCCCAGGCGAGCAGCGAGCTGGCTGTAGTTCTCGCGCACATAGCCATTGCCGAGCAGGTAGTGGGCAGCCTCATGGTGGCGATTGATCGACACGGCGCCCTCGGCCGCGGCAATGGCGTCCTCGGTGCGGCCCAGGCGGATCAGCGTGTCAGCCAGCGCCGCCAGGCCGTCGGCAGTGCGTTCGGCGGCGATGCCGGCTTCGAGCTTGTGCAGCGAGGCGTCGAACTCGCGCAGCTGATAGCGGCGCTGGCCGAGGCCGCGCAGGGCCTGCGCCTTGTCGACGGGCCGCGTTGCCCGCGCCAAAGCCTTCTCGAAGCACTGCCTGGCGCGCTCGAAGTCGCGCCGGTCCAGCGCCAGGCGACCGGCGGCCAGCAGATCGATGGCGTCGGCCTGGGGATCAAGCAGCACGCCTCGCGTGCGGCGGTCGATGGCGGCACCGTCATCACGGGCGAACAGCCATTGGTAGATGACACCGCGCTCGGTGGCATCGGGTTGCCTGGCGCGCAGCAATGCGTCGACATCGGCGCGCGCCGCGGCGTATTGCTGTTCGGTCAGCAACGCCTGCAGCCGCGCGGCGTCGGTCGCCGCATGGGCCGCATTCAGGGTCAGGCAAACAGCAAGGCAAGCAGCGAGGCCAACAGCCAGTCGACGCCAGGGCATTCAGGCTCCATGAGTGGAGCGCCGATGCTAATCGTCCGACGAGAACCCCGACGCCTTGACGACCGGCCCCCAGTACTCGCGTTCGGCGGCCAGGCGCTTGGCGTAGTCTGCCGGCGGCAGTGACAGCGGCTCGAACCCCAGCTTGGCCAGGGCCTCGATGACGCCGGGCTCGCGCACCGCGGCGCGGGCCACTTCAGCCAGCTTGTCGACCGTCGCCTGCGGCGTCTTGGCCGGCAGGAAGAGGCCGTAGGTCTCGACGCCAACGATGCCCTTGAAGCCCTGCTCCTCGAAGGTGGGCACATCGGGCACGAAGCGCGAGCGGGCCTTGTCGGTCACGCCGAGCAGGCGCACGCGGCCGGAGGCGAGGTGGGGCAGGAAGTCGCCGATGGAGAAGCAGCCCGCGGCAATCTGGCCGCCCATCAGGTCCTGCATGCCGGGCGCCGCGCCTCGGTAGGGCGCGTGCGTGAGCTTGAGGCCGGCCGCGTGCTCGAACTGGTTGCCGAGGAAGTGGGGCATGGCGCCCGCTGCGGGCGAGGCGTAGGCGGCCTTGTCGGGGTTGGCCTTCAGCCAGTCGGCCAGTTGCGCCAGTGTCTTGACGGTGGCCGGCACCTGAGGCCCGACGCCGAAACCGCAGGTCGACAGCGCCAATGGCGAGACCGGGATGACGTCGGTCGCCGGGTTGTAGGCCAGCTTGCGGTAGGCATGCGGGTAGACGGTGAACATGGACGAAGGGCCGAGCAGCATCGTCAGGCCGTCGGGGGCCGCGTCCTTCAGCGCGCCAATGGCGATGCGCCCGCCGGCGCCCACCTTCTGCTCGACGAGGATGGTCTCGGCCAGCTTGCCGCGGCCGAATTCGGCGAAGCGGCGGGCCGTCGTATCCACCGAGCCGCCGGCCGGGAAACCGACGAGGATGCGCGGCGGCTGGCCTTGCGCGCGCGCAGCGAGCGGCAAGGCCGCGAAGGAAAGCATCAGGTGGCGTCGTTGCATCATTTCTCTTGTCTCCGGTCGTGTTGTCAGTTGATAGGCGCTGCAGTGGCAACGCGGGCGAGGCGCTCCAGGGCCGTTTGCAGTGCAGGCCCCTGGTCGCCCAGGGCCCGGACCAGTGCACGGTCATGCTCGGCGACGGCGGCTTCAAGCTTGGCCAGCAGTCTTTTGCCGGCCGGCGTCAGATGCAGGCCCCAGCTGCGCGCGTCGTCGGGCGCGTCGCGGCGCTCGACCCAGCCCTGGGCGGTGAGCCAGTCGGTCAGGCGCAGCGCGCCGCTGCGGTGCAGGCCCATGGCCTGGCCGAGCAGCCCCTGGCGCAGGCCGGGGTTGCGTGCGATCAGCACCAGGGCGGCAAAGCGCGGCGGGCTGATGTCCCACTCGGCGGTGGCGCGGTAGAAGTCCAGGTAGAGCGCGTTCTGCGCGCGCCGCAGCGCATAGCCCAGCAAGCCGTCCAGCAGGCCGTAATCCAGCCCGGGAACAGGCAACATCGGGCCTTCGGGAGGAATGGCGCTGGGGCCGTCGGGCGTGCTCACCAATCCAGCTTAGTTTTTGTTGCTCACTGCAACTATCTCGCTTACCCTGAGTTAACCTGAGCTCATGAAGATCCTGATCGCAGGCGGTGGCATCGGCGGGCTGACGGCCGCGCTGGCCCTGCACGCACGCGGCCACGCCGTGACGGTGCTGGAGTCGGTGCGGGAACCTAAACCGCTGGGCGTGGGCATCAACCTGTTGCCGCATGCGGTCGCCGTGCTGGACGAATTGGGCCTGCTGCCGGCGCTGCGCGACATGGCCGTCGAGACCTCGGCCCTCGTCTTCGCCAACAAGCACGGCCAGGCCATCTACCGCGACCCGCGCGGCCTGGAGGGCGGCTACAGCCATCCGCAGTTCAGCATCCATCGCGGTGAGCTGCAGATGCGGCTCTGGGCCGAAGCCTCGGCCAAGGTCACGGTGCTCGACGGCCAGCGCGTCGTCAACGTGCGCGATGAAGGCGACCGCGCCATTGCCGAGATCGCAACCGTGGACGGCCCGCGCGAGCAGGCGGCGGATCTCGTCATCGGCGCCGACGGCATCCACTCCGCCCTGCGCCGCCGCCTGGCACCCGACGAAGGTGCGCCCTGTTGGCGCGGCGTCATGATGTGGCGTGGCACGACCTGGGCGCCGCCCTTCCTGGACGGCCGCACCATGGTGCAGGCCGGCCACAGCCAGGCCAAGTTCGTCGTCTACCCGATTGGCGCGCCGCGGGCCGACGGGCTGCAGCTCATCAACTGGATCGCCGACCGCCGCGTGCAGGAGCCCACGCCCGGCCTGACCGCCCCCGACCGCGCCGACTGGAGCCGCGCCGGCAATCTCGACGACCTGCTGCCCACCTTTGGTCACTGGCACTTCGACTGGCTGGACGTGCCTGGCCTCATCAGCCGCGCCGAGCAGATGCTGGAATGGCCCATGGTGGATCGCGATCCGCTGCCACGCTGGCAGCTCGGCCGCTCGACGCTGCTGGGTGACGCAGCCCACCCGATGGTGCCGATCGGCTCCAACGGCGCGACCCAGGCCATCATGGATGCCAAGGCGCTGGCCGAGGCCCTGAGCGCACACGCCGACCTCGACACGGGACTGGCCGCCTACGAGGACGAACGGCGGCCCATGTGCGCCCGCATCGTCGAGATGAACCGCAGGGAAGGGCTGGACGCCATCCTGGACCGCGTGGAGGCGCTGGCGCCGGAGGGCTTCACGAATCTGGCGGATGTCATCGCCCCGGCAGAGGTGGCGGCCGAGATCAATGCGTACAAGGCGGCTGCGGGGCATCGCACACGCGCCCCTTGATCACCGCCGGGGCCGCGAGGATCATCGCGCCCCATGCCTTCACCCAAGCTCGGCCGCTCCGTTCCACCCCACGAACGCCATCCGGTCGCCTGGTACCAACCCAGCGTGCTGTGGACGGCCGCCAACCAGGTGCTGTCGTCACTGGACCAGCTGCGCAACCGCGACGGCCGCGAGGCACAGCCGCAACCGCTGGTGGTCATCGACCGCAGCCAGCCCGAGGCCGACGGTACGTTCTGGTTTGATTTCATCGCCGACACCGGCGACGGCGGCAACGCCAGCTATGCGGTGGCGAGCGCCGCGCTGGCGCCCGAGCTGGCTCTCGACGGCGAGACCTTGCAGACCCTCCCAAGAGGCCAGTTGCTGCTGTTCGGCGGCGACCTCGCCTACCCGGCTGCCAGCACCGAGGACTACCGCTTCCGCTTCGTCGAGATGTTCGAAGCGGTGCGCAACGACTTCGCCGACACCCTGGTGCGTGGCCGGCGGCTGACGCTGGCGGCCGTGCCGCAGAACCACGACTGGATGGACTCGGCCTCGACCTTCAGCCGCTACTTCGTGCGCGGCTACGACTCCGCGCCGCTGCTGGGCGCCGACATTCCACAGCGCCAGTCCTATTTCTGCGTCAAGCTGCCCGGCGGCTGGTGGGCCCTGGCCCTGGACTTTGCACTGACGCGTGACATCGACCGCGACCAGTACGAGCAGTTCGAGGCCCTGGCCATCGGCGGCCATGGCAAGCCGGCCGTCATCGGCCCGGACGACAAGGTCATCCTCATCTACCCCGAGCCCTACTGGACACGGCCCATCGGCGACGGCGCCGATGAGAGCCACCCCAAGCGCTACCAGCGCCTGGAGGGCCTGCTGCGCGGCCGCATCCGGCTGCGCCTGGCCGGCGACCTGCACCACTACATGCGTTGGGACTCCCAAGATCTGGCCCGAGACGGCCGCCTCGTCACCTGCGGCTGCGGCGGCGCCTTCACCCACCCGACGCACACCAGGGCGACCACACGGCCCGTGCGGCTGCAGGCCTTCGACACCGAGGACTGCATCCCGCCCGAGCCACGCACCGAGACGCCGGCCCTCAAGGTCGGCCTGACGGGCCGGCGCGCCCGGGGTGTGCATTTCGAGCGCAAGGAAGCCACCGTCTACCCGGCGGCCGAAGCGTCGCAGGGGCGGGCCTGGCGCAATCTGTTCGCCTTCCTGCCGCGTCGGGAGGGCGGCAACGGCAACGTGGGCTTTGCGCTGCTGCTGGGCGCGCTGTACTGGTTCAACGCCTACCTGAACTCCAGCCCCTTCTCCTGGTCGTTCCGGGCCGATGGTTTCCAGCCGCTGTGGGCCTACGGGCCGGGCGACTACCTGGCCGTGCTGGCGCTATGGCTCAAGGCGATGGTGTTCAGCCCGCTGGGCTTTCTGATCAACGGGCTGATGGCCTTTGGCTGCATGACCATGGGCCGCGAGGCCGTGGACGAGCTGTCACCCGACGACGGTCGCACCAAGCGCTGGGCCGTCACCTGGGGCATGGGTGCCGTGCATGCGGGCGTGCACGTGCTGGCGGTGTTCAGCCTGGAGTTCTTCATGCACCAGGCCGTCAGCCTGTGGGCGGGCCTGGGCAGCCGCGACCAGTGGCTGGGGCTGATCCTGCATTCGCTGCTGGTCGGCGTGGGCGTGTTCATCGGCGGCGCCGTGCTGGGCTCGGCGCTGTTTGGCGGCTATCTGGCGCTGATGTGCCGGCTGGGCCTGCTGACCAACAACGCCTACTCAGCCCTGGACGGACAGGACCACAAGGGCTTTTTGCGCTTTTGCATCACGCCGGACGGCAGCATGCAGGCCTTCTTCATTGCCATCGACCGGGTGCCGCGGCGCTGGCGGCGTGCGGGCACGCCGGGGCCGGTCTGGCGCAACGACGACCCCGCGGCGACGGCGCCGCGGGTGCACGATCACTTCACGCTTTGAGCATGTCCGCCGCGATGAGGCGCACGGGCGCATTGCCATAGCTCAGGAACTGCTCGTGGAAGGCCTTGAGGTTGAAGCCTGGCTTGGCTTTCAACGCCTCGCGCAGCGCAAAGATCTCGCTGTAGCCGCTGAAGTAGCTGGTCAGTTGCACCGAGCTGAGCTGCACGCGCCGCCACTTTTCCTTGGCCTCGCGCTCGGTCTGGAAGGCCTGGCGCACCAGCAGGTCCAGCGCGTCGGCCTCGCTCATACCGAGCACGTGCACGCTGTAGTCGAGCACGGTGTTGGTGACCGAGCGCAGATGCCATTTGCCGTACATCAGCGTCATTTCGGGCGAGGCGCCGTAGCCGCTCTCGATCATCATGCGCTCGCCGTAGACGGCCCAGCCTTCCACCATCGCACCGTTGCCGAACAGGGCCTTGACCTTGCTCGGCGCGCGGTTGGCGTGCACGAGCTGGGTGTAGTGGCCGGGGATGGCCTCGTGGATGTTGAGGATCTGCAGGATCCAGTGGTTGTATTCGCGCAGTGAACTCTCGGCCTGCTCGGGCGTCAGGTCGTCCAGCGGCGTGACGTTGTAATAGGTGCGGTCCTGGGGCCGGTAGGCGCCGGGCGCCTCGATGCTGGCGCCGGCCACGCCGCGCTGGTATTCGGGCGTCTCGCGCACGGCCAGCGGTTTGCTGGCGTCCTGGCTCAGCAGGTCGTGCTCGCGCACCCAGGCTTCGAGCTGCGGGATCTGGGCGCGGATCTCGTCAACGAAACGCTCGCGGGCCACATGCCTTTCGCTGAGCTTGGCGATGACGCGGCCGATCAGCGCAAAGCGGTCGGCAGGAGGCGCCTCGCTGCCGATGACGCTCGGCCACAGCGCTGCGGCTTGCGTCTGCATGCTGGCCAACACCTCCTCGCGGCGTTGCTGGGCCAGCTCATAGGTTTCGCGGGCTGTGCGGGCCGACTGGATGTCGTGGGCGAACTTGGGCTCGTACAGCGTCGCGCCGAGGCGGAAGGGCCGCCGTGCCGTAGGCAGCAGTTGCTTCAGATGGCCCACATAGCTGCTCACCGCGGCGCGGGCCTGGTTCAACGGCGCTTTGAAGGCCACGGCCTGGCCCGCTTCGGCCGCACGCTTGGCAATGTCGTCGAGCACGCTGAGCACGCCCGGTGCCTGCTGGATGGCCAGCTCAGTGTGCTCGCGCGTGACGCCGGCCAGGCTGGTTCGCGCCGCGCGGTAGTAGGCGGGCAATGCTGCGATGCGCGGCTTCAGCGCCGCCAGGCGGGCGGCCAGCGGGGCGTAGTCGGTGTTGAGCAGCAGGTCCAGGGGCGCCGCGGGGTTGTGCTCGGCAGGGTTCCAGGACCATTCGCGCAGCGTGTCCAGTCGCCAGAGGTCGCTCTGGATCTTGGCAATCAATACCGCGCGATCCATACGCTGGCTGGTGTTCAGCGCCGCCTCGGGTTGGCGCTCGAACTCGGCCTGCCACTGCGTCAGGAAGGCCCGCATGCGCTCGCGCTGGGCGTTGCTCGGCAGAGTGACTTGCTGGGCGAACTCGAAGCGCCCGGCGGCCACGGCGGCATCGGGGTCCTGGCGCCACAGTGCCTCTAGGAACTTGTCGGTCAGCTTGCCGAAGCCCGCATCCTGGGCGAATGCCGGCAACGCAACGGCCGACAGGCCGAAGGCGGTGAAGTCACGGCGCCTCATGCCATGGCCTCTTCCAACGCATCGACGAACATCTTGGCCACGTCGAAGCCGCTTTGGTCCGTGATCTCCTGGAAGCAGGTCGGGCTGGTCACGTTGATCTCGGTGACGTTCTCGCCGATGACGTCCAGGCCCACCAGCAGCAGGCCGCGTGCGGCCAGGATGGGGCCGAGGTATTCGGCGATCTCGCGGTCGCGAGCGGTCAGCGGGCGGGCCACGCCCTTGCCGCCGGCGGCCAGGTTGCCGCGCACCTCGTTGCCCTGCGGGATGCGCGCCAGGCAATGCGGCACGGGCTTGCCGCCGATGATGAGGATGCGCTTGTCGCCCTCCGTGATGGCCGGGATGAAGCGCTGCACCATGACCGTCTGCGTGCCGTCCTTGTTCAGCGTCTCGATGATGCTGCCAAGGTTCAGGCCATCTTCCTTGACGCGGAAGATGCCCATGCCGCCCATGCCGTCCAGGGGCTTCAAGATGATGTCGCGCTGCTCGGCATGGAAGGCGCGGATCTCGGCCGGGTCGCGCGTGACGAGCGTCGGCGAGATGAACTGCGGGAACTCGAGGATGGCCAGCTTCTCGGGGTGCTCGCGCAGGGCGCTGGCCCGGTTGAAAACGCGGGCGCCCTCTCGCTCGGCCTGGCTGAGCAGGTGGGTGGCGTAGAAGAACTCGCTGTCAAAGGGCGGGTCCTTGCGCATCAGCACGGCATCGACGTCGGCCAGGGCGACATCACCGGTCGACGTGACGGTGTACCAGGCATCGGCATCGCCCGTCAGCGAGATCTCCAGCGCGCCGCGCGCCGTGACGCGGCCGCCGCGCAGCCAGACGAGCTGGCTGGCCTCGCAGGCGACGATGCTGTGGCCGCGCCGGGCGGCCTCGCGCATCATGGCGAAGGTGGAGTCCTTGTAGGTCTTGAAGGTATCGAGGGGGTCGGCAACGAAGAGCAGCTTCATGATCGAGGGGGCCTGTGCAATCCGGCCAGTGTTGCACAGGGCCGGCCGCCTCGCCCACCTAAGGCCGAGTGCGGCGGAAGGTCGCGGCGAGCGTCGCGATGCCGCCCGCCACCACACCCCAGAAGGCCGCGCCGATGCCGAAGACGCTGATGCCGGACAGGCAGACCAGGAAGGTCAGGATGGCCGCGTCGCGGTGGCCCTCGTCCTTCAGCGACGTGGCGAGCGCGCCGGCGATAGTGCCCAGCAGGGCCAGGCCGGCGATCGCCGCGACGAGTTCGCGCGGGAAGGCGGCCAGCAGCATGGCGACGGCGCCGCCCGCCAGGCCGACGAGGACATAGAACAGGCCCGCGGCGATGGACGCCGTGTAGCGCCGTGCCGGGTCCTCATGCGCCTCACGGCCCATGCAGATGGCGGCCGTGATGGCGGCCAGGTTGAAGGCATAGCCGCCAAAGGGCGCCAGCAGCGTCGTCGCCGCGCCGGTCACAGCGATGGAAGCGGACACCGGCGTTGCATAGCCACTGGCCCGCTGGGCCGCAACACCGGGCAGGTTCTGCGAGGCCATCGTGACGATGAACAGCGGCAGGGCCACGCCGATGGCGGCATGCCAGGTGAACTGGGGCGCGGTCCAGACCGGCGTCACGAAGATCTGGCCCGTGTCGATGCCGAGGAAGCTGAGCCGGCCCTGGACCAGGGCGACGATGACGCCGGCGATCAGCACGCCGGGCACCGCGTAACGCGGCCACAGGCGCCGCCCCAGCAGATAGGCCGCGGCCATCGCCAGGACGAGCTCCGGCGCGGTCTTGGCGCTGGTCACCGCGTCCAGGCCGAAACGGGCCAGCACGCCGGCCAGCAGCGCCGAGGCGACGGCCACGGGAATGCGGTCCATCAGCCTCTCGAACCAGCCACTGGCGCCGGCCCAGGCAATGAGCAGGCCGCAGACGATGAAGGCGCCGACCGCCTCGGGCATGTCCAGGCCCGAGGTGGACGCGAGCAGGGCGGCGCCCGGTGTGGACCATGCCGTCAGCACGGGCTGGCGGGTCCACAAGCTCAAGGCGATGCTGGTGACGCCCATGCCCAGGCCCAGGGCCCACAGCCAGGAGGCGGTCTGGGCCTGCGTGGCGCCCAGTGCCACGGTGGCCTGGAAGATGATGGCCACCGAGCTGGTGTAGCCCACCAGCACCGCAACGAAGCCGGCAACAACGGTCGAGGGCGAAAAGTCTTGCAGCAAACGACGCATGCGGCCAGCATAGCCGCCACCTCAACGACGGAAGTGCACGACGGATGTGCCGGTTCCTTGCCTACTCGGGCGACGCGATCTTTCTGGAAGACCTGGTCTGCAAGCCGCGCCATTCGCTGGTGCGCCAGAGCCTGCAGGCTTCGGAGGCCAAGTCGGTCACCAATGGTGACGGCTTCGGCATCGGCTGGTATGGCGAGCGCGACACGCCGGGCGTCTACCGCGAGGTGATGCCGGCCTGGAGCGACGACAACCTGATGGCCCTGTGCGCCAATGTGCGCTCCCATCTCTTCATGGCCCATGTGCGGGCGGCGACCGGGGGCGGCGTCTCCAGGCAGAACTGCCATCCCTTTCATCTGGACCGCTATCTCTTCATCCACAACGGCCAGATCGGCGACTTCCCGCGCCTGCGCCGGGTGATGGAGACGCAGCTGAGCGACGAGCTCTACGACCTGAAGCGCGGCGCGACGGATTCGGAGCTGCTCTTCCTGCTCATCATGGGCCGCGTGAAGGCCGGCGCGACGGTCGAGGCGGCAACGCGCCAGGTGCTGCTGGACACGGTGGACGAAATGGGGGCGCGCGGCATCACCACGCCGCTGCGCTTCTCGGCGGCACTGGCCGATGGCGAGCAGCTCTGGGCGGTGCGCTGGGCCAGCGACGACAAGCCGCCCAGCCTCTATCTCAAGCCCCAGCCGGGCGGCTGGGCGATTGCGTCGGAGCCGCTGGGCGACGACGCCGAGGCCTGGCAGCCGCTGGCCAAGGGCGAGGTCGTGCATGTGCATGACGGGCGCATCGAGCGCCGGCTGCTCTGCGGCTAGGTGCCTCGCCACCAAAGCAGCAACGCGCCCACCGCCAGCACGACCACGCCGACGATGGCGCCGGCCTTCACATAGACCAGGCTGGACCACAGCACATAGCTGCTGCAGGCGCTGAACAGCAGGGGCAGCCACGGGTACAGCGGCACGCGAAACGGTCGCAGCCGCTCGGGCTCGCGGCGGCGCAGCACGATCAGCGCCAGGCCGCTGAGCACCAGGAAGAACCAGTAGACGGGCGACAGATAGTCCACCATGGTCGAGAAACCACCACGCGTCAGGTCGCCAAGGCCGACGAGCAACAGAGCCACGGCCGATGTCGCGACGACGGCCGCACTGGGCGTGCCGCGGCGTGCGTTCCAGTGCGCCAGCCGCCACTCGGCCGCGAGATCGCGCGCCGCGGCATAGGTGGTGCGCGGGCCGGCGATCAGGATGGCGTTCATGACCGACAGCGCGGTCAACGTGACCACACCCACCATCAGCAACTCGGCACCACGGCCAAGGGCAAGGCGCATCAGCTCGGCGGCCGGCGCCTCGCTGCGCGCCAGCCCGGGCAGGCCCAGCACGCGCACATAGGCCCAGTTGGCGAGCAGGTAGAGGACCATCACCACGCTCAAGCCCAGCAGCAGCGCACGGACGATGCCGCGCTTCTCGTCGCGCATTTCAGCCGACAGCGTCGCCGCGTCGCTCCAGCCGCCATAGGCCAGGAAGACGAAGACCATGGCCGTGCCCCAGTTGGTCTCCAGGGTGGCCGCGCCTTGCGTCGCGGGCGGCTGACCGCCGAGCTGCTGCGCGCCGGCCGCGAAGCCAAGCAGTAGCAGGCCGGCAATCACCAGCGTCGTCAGGCCCAGCTGCGTGCCCAGGCCCACGCGCACGCCCAGCAGGTTCAGCCCGGTCAGCAGCACGATCAGCGCGGCCGCCAGCAATGCGCTGGCATGGGTGCCCAGCCAGGGGCTCAGATCGACCACCTGCGCGAGATAGTCGCCGAAGACGAAACCCAGCAGCGCCATCGAGCCGGTGTGGATGACAGCGAAGCGCGACCAGGCGAACAGGAAGCCCAGCCGCCGGCCAAAAGCCCGGCGCAGGAAGTGATAGTCGCCGCCGGCATCGGGGAATGCCGAAGCCAGCTCGGCAAAGCACAGCGCGCCGACAAAGGACAGCACGCCGCCCAGGGCCCAGGCCAGATAGAGCTGCCCCGCGTCGGGCAGGGACTGCGCCACCATGGGCGAGGTCTTGAAGATGCCGGCACCGACGACCATGCCGACGCAGAGGGCGCCGGCATGCCGCGCGCCAAGACGACGTTCAGGGGTGGGCAGTGACATAGGCCCGCGATGCTAAAGCTCGACGCTCTGCGGCCGGCGCAGCCGGACGCACCCTCGCGCGACTGCCGTGGAACCGGCTCTGCCGGGCCACTGGCAGTGCCCCCTTGAGGGGGCGCGCGAAGCGCGTAGGGGGTGGGCCTATATCTCGACCTTGCTGCCCAGCTCGACGATGCGGTTGGTTGGCAGGTGCAGGAAGTCGGCCGCGGCGGCCGCGTTGCGGTGCATGCTGGCGAACAGCTTCTCGCGCCACAGCGCCATGCCCGAGCCGATGGTCGGGATGACGATGTCGCGGCTCAGGAAGTAGCTGGTCTCCATCTCGTCGAGCTGCACGCCATGCTTCTTCAGCAGGGCCAGGGCCTCGGGCACGTCGGGCTCGTTCTTGAAGCCGAAGTGCAGGGCCACCTGCCAGCAGCAGTGCCCCAGGGCCTCGACCTCGCAGCGCTTCTCGAAGCCGACCCAGGGCACCTCATGGTGCTTGACGGTGACGAAGACGTTCTGCTCGTGCAGCACCTTGTTGTGCTTGAGGTTATGCAGCAGCGCGTTGGGCGTGGAGCCCTTCTCGGACGACAGGAAGACGGCCGTACCGGCCACGCGGGTCGGCGGGTTGATGAAGACGGCGTCGAGGAAGGTGTCCAGCTCGATGGCGTCCTCGCGCAGCTTGTCGGACAGCTGCTTGCGGCCCTGCTTCCAGGTCAGCATCAGCGTGAACATGCCGATACCGATCAAGAGCGGGAACCAACCGCCGGCGGCAACCTTGAGCAGGTTGGACGCGAGGAAGGTGACGTCGATGAGGAAGAAGATGCCCGTGGCCGCGATGCACAGCGCCAGCGGGTATTTCCAGCCGTAGCGGATGACGAAGAAGGTCATCACCGTGGTGATCGTCATGTCGATGGTGACGGCCACGCCGTAGGCCCCGGCCAGCTTGGTGGACGAGCCGAAGAAGACGACGGCCAGGATCACCAGGCTGAACAGGCCCCAGTTGATGAAGGGCACGTAGATCTGGCCGATGTCGCGCACGCTGGTGTGGAGCACGCGCAGCCGCGGCAGGATGCCGAGCTGGATGGCCTGCTTGGTGACCGAGAAGGCCGCCGTGATCAGGGCCTGCGACGCAACGATGGCCGCGCCAGTGGCAAGCAGGAAGAGGGGAATCTCGGCCCAGCCGGGTGCCAGCAGGAAGAAAGGGTTCTTCACGCCTTCGGGGTTGTCCAGCAGCATGGCGCCCTGGCCGAAATAGTTGATCACCAGGGCCGGCATGACGACGCCATACCAGGCGATGCGGATGGGCTTCTTGCCGAAATGGCCCAGGTCGGCATACAGAGCCTCGCCGCCCGTGACGACGAGCACGACGGCGCCCAGGGCGACAAAGGCGACCCAGCGGTATTCGAGGCAGAAGTGCAGCGCATAGACGGGATTGACGGCCGCCAGCACACGCGGGTTCTCGAAGATGTGCGGCAGGCCCAGCGCCACCAGTGTCAGGAACCACAGCATCATGATGGGCCCGAAGGCCTTGCCGATGCCGCCGGTGCCGAAGCGCTGCACGGCGAACAGGCCGACCATGACGATCAGCGTGATCGGCAGGATGGCGTCGTGCAGATGCGGCTCATAGACGTCGATGCCCTCGACGGCGCCCAGCACCGTCATGGCCGGCGTGATGACGGCGTCGCCGAAGAAGATGGCCGTGCCGAACAGGCCGACCAGCATCAGCGTGCGGCGCAGCGGCGGCTTGTCGTTCACGGCATTGGTGGCCAGCGCCAGCATGGCGATGAGGCCGCCCTCACCGTTGTTGTCGGCGCGCAGGATCAGCAGCACATACTTGATCGAAACGACGACGGTCAGCGTCCAGAACAGCAGGGACAGCACGCCAAGGATGTTCTCGGGCGTCGTGCTGACATGACCGCCATGGAAGACTTCTTTGAGGGCATACAGCGGGCTGGTGCCGATGTCGCCATAGACCACTCCGAGGGCCCCGAGGGTCAGACCCGCCAGCGCCGAGGGGCTGCGGGCCGCATGAGAAGAACTCACTTCGCGAAGGCCACCGGCTTGAGCAGTGGCTTTTGTTGTTCGAAAGAGGGGATTCTGCGCCCGGTTTTGGGTTTTTGTGCAGCGCAGCAAAACCATGGTTCCGAGGCTTGACGCCTGCCCCTCTGCAGGCGTAAGCGCGGGCGACCCTCTCACCAGATGCGGATGCGCGCCTCCGCGGGCTTGAACATCCTGTCGCCGGCCTGGGTCTTGAAGGCTTCGTGGAAGCCGTCGTGGTTGACGGCGGCGCCATTGGCGCGGAACTCCGCGGGCGAGTGCGGGTCGGCCGTCAGTTGCTGCAGGCGGCGCGGCTCGCGCATCTTTTCGCGCCAGGCCTGCGACCAGCCCATGAAGAAGCGCTGCGGGCCGGTGAGGCCGTCGATGACCGGGGCCGGCTTGCCGCCCAGCGAGCGCAGATAGGCCTTGTAGGCGATCTGCAGGCCGGACAGGTCGGCCATGTTCTCGCCCAGCGTCAGCTTGCCGTTCACATGCTTGCCCGCAATGGGCTCGTAGGCGGCGTACTGGGCCACCAGGCGCTCGCCGACCTTCTCGAAAGCCTGGCGGTCGGCATCGGTCCACCAGTTGGCCAGCGCCCCGTCGCCGTCGAACTGGCTGCCCTCGTCGTCGAAGCCATGGCTGATCTCGTGGCCGATGACGGCCCCGATGGCGCCGTAGTTGACCGCGTCGTCGGCGCGGGTGTTGTACAGCGGCGGCTGCAGCACGGCGGCCGGGAAGACGATCTCGTTGAAGGTCGGGTTGTAGTAGGCGTTGACGGTCTGGGGCGTCATGCCCCATTCGCGCTTGTCGACCGGCTTACCGGCCTTGGCCACCTGGCGCTGCCATTCGAACTGCGCGGCGCGCTGGCGGTTGCCCAGCGGATCTCCCACCTTCACGTCCAGCGCGGCATAACTGCGCCAGACATCGGGGTAGCCGATCTTGACCAGGTATTTGGAGAGCTTGTCCTTGGCCTTGGCCTTGGTGGCGGGCGTCATCCAGCCCAGGCCGTCGATGGACTCGCCATAGGCGGCCATCAGGTTGTTGACCAGCTTGAGCATGCGGGCCTTGTCGGCGGCCTGGAAGTTGCGCTTCACATAGGCCTCGCCGACCGCCTCGCCCAGCGCGTTGTTCAGGTCGGCCACGGCCTGCTGCCAGCGTGGCTGCTCGGTCTTGGCGCCGCTCAGCGCCGTGCCACGGAAGGCGAAGCGGGCCTCCCGCAGCGGCTGGGGCAGCACATCGGCGCCCAGATCCAGCGCGCGCAGGGCGAGATAGGCGCGCACATCCTCCAGCGGCGCCTCGGCCATCAGTTGGGCGGCGGCCGCGGCATAGCTGGGCTGGGCCACGATGACACGGTCGGGCGCCGGCACGCCGGCGGCCGCCAGCAGGGCCGCCCAGTCCAGGCCCGGCGCCTTGGCGGCCAGTTCCGCCGGCGTCATCGGGTTGTAGATCTTCTGCGGGTCGCGGTTTTCCTCGGCCGGCCACTGGGCTTCGGCCAGACGCTGCTCGAAGGCGTAAGCGCGTGCAGCGGCGCCTTCCGGCAGACCGGCCGCGCCGGCCAGCACCTGCAGATAGGTCTGGTAGGCCGTGCGGGCGGCGGCCATGCGAGCGTCGTCCTTCAGGTAGTAGTCGCGGTTCGGCAGGCCCAGGCCGGTCTGGTTCAGCGTCAGGCGGTTGATGCCGGGCTGCTTGAAGTCGGCATCGACGACCATCGTCAGCGGCTGGTCGATGACGCCGTTTTGGCGCCCCAGCCAGGCGGCGAGCTGCTGGCGGGTCTGGAGGGCGGCGATGCTGTCCAGCATGGGCTTCATCGGCGCCATGCCGGCCTTGTCGATGGCCGCGGTGTCCATGAACCCGGCGTAATAGGCGCCGATCTTGTGTTCCGCCGAACCGGGCTTGGCCTGGGCCGCTCCCTCGACGAGGGCGCGCACGCGCTGGTCGGACAGGTCGCGCAGCTGGGCCACCATGCCGAAGGAGGACTTGTCGGCCGGGATCTCGGTGGTGGACAGCCAATGGCCGTTGCCGGCGCGGAACAGGTCGTCCTGCGGGCGCACGGCGCGGTCGATGCCGGCGAGGTCGAGGCCGGAATGCGGTGCGGCACCGGCAAGGCCGGCCAACTGAAGGGACAGAACGAGGGCGGCGAGGCGGTAGATCTTCATCTGGGGCAGCGGTTTGCGCGAAACCGCCAGCCTAGATCAAAGGCCGCGCCCTGCCGAAAGTTGCCCGCTCAGGCCGCTTCCGCCTCCGCCTGCGGGTCCGTCGCCTCCAGCTCGTAGCTGGCCGCCAGCATGGCCAGCCTGCCGATGACGCCGTACATGTAGAAGCGATTGGGAGCGCTCGCTCCAGGCTTCTCGCCGGGGCGGGGCAGATGAGGTGAGTCGGCGAAGGCCAGCGGCACATAGCTGGCGCCCGGGGCATTGAGGCTCTCGTCGATGCCGCGGTGGGCATGCACGCGGTAGTAGCCGCCGACGACGTAGCGATCCATCATGTAGACGACCGGTTCGGCCACGGCCTCGTGCACGCGCTCGTGGGTGGGCACGCCCTCCTGCACGATGACCTCCTGGCCCAGGTTCTCGGGCAGCGCTGCAGCCAGACCCTCGATGTCCTTGGCGTCGCGCACGGTCATGACGCCCTTGCCATAGCTGCCCACGTCGCTCTTGATGATGACGAAGGGCTTCTCGTTGATGCCGTATTCCTTGTACTTGCGGCGCACCTTGGTCAGCTGGGCGTCGGCCGCCGTCTGCAGCGCCTCCAGGCCCTTCTTGCCGTGCAGGTCGACGCTGCTGGACATGGGCGTGATCAGCCAGGGGTCCATGCCCAGCAGCTTGCCGAAGCGCTTGGCCACTTCCTCATAGGCGCGGAAGTGCTGGCTCTTGCGCCGCACCGTCCAGCCGGCATGCAGCGGCGGCAGCAGGTATTGCTCATGCAAGCCCATCAGCTGCGGCGGCGTGCCGGCCGAGAGGTCGTTGTTGAGCAGGATGGTGCAGGGGTCGAAGCCCTTGAGCATCAGCCGGCCACGCTTGCGCACCAGGGGCTCGACGACCAGGGTCTCGCCGTTTTGCATGCGCAGCTCGGTGGGCTCGGTGACGCTGGTGTCCAGCGTGCCGAAGCGCACGTTCAGGCCGGCCTGCGTGAAGATGCGGGCCAGCGTGGCGAGGTTGTCCAGGTAGAAGCTGCACTGCGCACCGGTCTCGGGAATGACCAGCAGGTTGCGCGCCTCGGGGCAGATCTTCTCGATGGCC
The DNA here is from genome assembly GCF_054049255.1 of Roseateles sp. P5_E4. Taxonomy (NCBI): domain Bacteria; kingdom Pseudomonadati; phylum Pseudomonadota; class Betaproteobacteria; order Burkholderiales; family Sphaerotilaceae; genus Roseateles; species Roseateles sp. P5_E4. The sequence goes on from NZ_JBFUMS010000016.1 coordinate 23,499, forward strand.
GCCATGGCGGCCTGCACGGCCTGGGGCAGCATCTGGGCCGTGAGGTGGTTGAAGCCGCCGGGGAACAGGTTGGTGTCGACCGGCGCCAACTTGAAGCCGGCATTGCGCAGGTCCACCGAGGCGTAGAAGGTCGGCGTGTGCTCCATCCATTCCAGCCTGAACCAGCGTTCCGTGGCCGGCATGGATTCCAGGATGCGGGCCTCCAGCTCATTGATGGGGCCGTTGAGGGCGGTGATCAGATGGGGAACCATGGCCGAATGATCTCAGAAGCTGTGAATGGACTCTGCGCGGCCGAGCAGACCGCCGCAGCGTCGCCAATCAAGGCGCAAAACGCCGCCGTAGCTGGGGGCTACGGCAAGTTTTGCAACGCCGAGTGGCGGCGTTGCGGCGAGATGAGCGGGCGTGCGGTGTTCGTTTGCAGCTTCTGCAGGTCGACCCACCTGGGGGCGACCGGACGGATCACAAGACGCCGCCCGCGCAGGAGGTGCGCCCGCGCCCGGCGTGCTTGGCCCGGTAGAGCTCATCGTCGGCCCGCTTGATGGCAGCGGCCAGGGCCTCGCCGGGCTGGACGCGCACGGCGCCGGCACTGAAGTCGACGATGAAGCCCAGGCTCGCCTCACAGCGTCGCGTCAGTGCCATGTGCAGGCGCGAGTCCAACCGGCCGAAGGCCTCGGGCTCGCAGTGCTGCAGCAGCAGGCAGAACTCCTCGCCGCCGTAGCGGCCGACCAGGTCGCTGGCGCGCAGTTCGCCGCGCAGCACCTCGCCGGCCAGCTTGAGCACCTCATCGCCGACCGGGTGGCCGCGTTCGTCGTTGACGCGCTTGAAATGATCCAGGTCCAGCATCATCAGCACGGGAGCCGCCTCCCTCGTGGCGCCGATCCCCAGCGCCCGGCCGGCGCGGTTCATCCATTCCCGGCGGTTCAGCAGGCCGGTCAACGTGTCCAGCGAGGCCAGCCGCACCAGGGCCTGCTCGGCCGCGTCACGATGAGCCAGCAAAAAGCCCATGGTGCCGAGCACGAGGCTGGCGTTGAGCAGCATCATCGAGCCGATGTTGAGCGGATTGGGCGTGAGAAAGCGCGGATAGATCTCGGGCCAGCCCAGCGCCAGGCAGCCGCGGGCCAGCGTCATCGCGCCGTTGGCCAGCGCAGCGCCGCCGCACAACCAGCGCCAGCGCATGCCGCCCGCGCCGCGCAGCAGCAGCACGCTGGCCCAGATGATCTGGGCGCCGATGGTCAGGTTGGTCAGGCCGGTGGCGACGCCGAGGTCGCTGAAGACCAGGGCATGCACGACGCCCAGCCCCAGCGGCGCACCCAGCAGCCAGCGCCGTGAGGCCCTCAACCCCAGGAAACGACAGGCCGTGATCACCGTGGCCGAGGCCGACCCGCTCAGCGCCATGACCCCGAGCGTCGCCAGCAGGCGCGGTGCGCCAAAGGTGGCGCCAATCAACAGGCCGAAGCCGAATGCCTGGCCGAGGAGCATGAACTGCCAGGCCTGCAAGCCGCTGCGGGTGCGCAGCCCAACGCCGACGGCCAGCGCCAGGCTCATCAACAGCGCGTTGACCAGCACCGCCCCGAGGAGGGTGATGACATCCATACGGGCCAGCATAACGGCGGGTCCGCAGGGGCCAAGAAAAAGCCGCCCCGAGGGGCGGCCTGGCGTGAAAGAGGGGCCGGCTTGGCGCCGGTCCCAAGGATCACTTGTGGTAGGCCGTCTCGCCGTGCGACGAGATGTCCAGACCTTCGCGCTCTTCCTCTTCGGTGACGCGCAGGCCGATGGTCATATCGACCAGCTTGTAGGCGATCAACGAGACGATGCCCGACCAGACGATGGTGATGCCGACGGCCTTGGCCTGGATCCAGAACTGCGCGCCGATCGAGAAGTCGGCCGGCGTGATCATGGTCGCCGTGACCCAGTCACCCATGGCGCTGGGGCCACCCAGGTTGGGCGAGGCGAACACACCGGTCAGCAGCGCGCCGACGATACCGCCGACACCGTGCACGCCGAAGACGTCCAGCGAGTCGTCCGCACCCAGCAGCTTCTTCAGGCCCGACACACCCCACAGGCAGGCGAAGCCGGCGACGATGCCGATGACGAGACCGCCACCGATACCGACGTTGCCGGCGGCCGGCGTGATGGCCACGAGGCCGGCGACGGCACCCGAGGCAGCACCCAGCATCGAGGCCTTGCCCTTGAGCAGCGCTTCACCCACGCACCAGGCCAGCACGGCGGCAGCCGTGGCAGCGAAGGTGTTGATGAAGGCCAGAGCCGCGAAGCCGTTGGCTTCCAGTGCGGAGCCGGCGTTGAAGCCGAACCAGCCCACCCACAGCAGCGAGGCACCGACCATGGTCAGCGTCAGGCTGTGCGGCGTGAACTGCTCCTTGCCGTAGCCGACACGCTTGCCGATCATGAAGGCACCCACCAGGCCCGCAACGGCGGCGTTGATGTGCACCACCGTGCCGCCGGCGAAGTCCAGCGCACCCATCTGCCAGATATAGCCGGCCTTGGCGTTCATCGCATCGGCGACTTCCTTGGCGGAGTAGGCGTCCGGGCCCATCCAGAACCAGACCATGTGGGCGATCGGCAGGTAGCTGAACGTGAACCACAGCGTCAGGAAGGCCAGGGCCGCCGAGAACTTGATGCGTTCGGCGAAGGCGCCAATGATCAGGCAGGCGGTGATGCCGGCGAAGGTGGCCTGGAAGACGGCGAACACCATCTCGTACATCGGCACACCCTTGCTGAAGGTGCCACCAGTGGCGAAGGTGCCCGCGACGTTGTCCCAGATGCCCTTCATGAACAGGCGATCCGTGCCACCGATGAAGGCATTGCCCTCGGTGAACGCGAAGCTGTAGCCGTACAGCACCCACAGCACGACGATCAGCGAGAAGCCGACCATGACCTGCATCAGCACCGACAGCATGTTCTTGCTGCGCACCAGGCCGCCGTAGAAGAGGGCCAGGCCAGGCACCGTCATCATGATGACGAGCAGCGTGGACAGCAGCATCCAGGCGGTGTCGCCCTTGTTGGGCACGGCAGCGGCCGGGGCAGAGGCTGCATCAGCCGGCGCGGAGGCGGCAGCATCGGCCGCGGAAGCTGCGGGAGCAGCCGTGGCCGCCACGGCGGCGGCAGGCGCCGAAGCAGCTTCCTGGGCCCAGGCGGCCGGCGCCAGCAGGCCGGCGGCAAGCGCAAGGCCGGCGAGGAGTTTCTTCATTTGAGTGATCTCCAAACGGTTGTTATGGACGCGCTTCAGAGCGCGTCGTTGCCGGTTTCGCCGGTGCGGATGCGTACGACCTGATCCAGCGGCGACACGAAAATCTTGCCGTCACCGATCTTGCCGGTGCGGGCGGAGGACTCGATGGCCTCGATGACGCGCTCGACGACGTCGTCGTTCACGGCGGCCTCGATCTTGACCTTGGGCAGGAAGTCGACGACGTATTCGGCGCCGCGGTACAGCTCGGTGTGGCCCTTCTGGCGCCCGAAGCCTTTGACTTCGGTGACCGTCAGCCCCTGCACGCCGATGGCGCTCAGGGCCTCACGCACCTCGTCGAGCTTGAAGGGCTTGATGACGGCAGTGATCAATTTCATGTCGCTCTCCAGTAATCAGAAGGTCTTCTTCAGGCCGACAACCAGCATGGTCTTGCCCATGAACTTGCCGTTGGCGGGACTGGCGTAGAAGCTCTTGTCGGCATCGGTACCGATCACGGCGCCGCTCAGCACCAGGCCGGAGAAGTCCTTGGCCAGCGTCAGCGAGTAGTCGGAGTAGGAGCCGGCGGGCACGTGGCGCATCGTCTGATGGCCGATGTGCGGCGTCAGCGTCATGCCATCGCCCAGGTCGAAATTGGCCGACACGTCGAAGTAGCCGCTGTACTTGGTGCCCGGCACGCCGAACAGGTTGGTGCCGTTGGTGTTGGAGTACTTCGCCGTCACGGGGCCGTAGCTGAGTGCGCCGTAGATTTCGAAGGTGTTGGCGCTGGTGGACAGCTTGTTGCTGGGGTAGTAGTACTGCAGCACGCCGACGTCCAGCGTCAGGCCCGTGGCGACTTCGGTCTTGTAGCCGCCGTACAGGTCGACCTCGACCTGGCCGTCGCCGCCCGCGTCCTTGATCCACTTGATCGTCGACGCCCAGGCGCCGACGTAGAAACCGCTCGGCGCGGCGTAGTCCAGGCCGCCTTGCAGGGCCGGCTTCAGGCGCGACTGGGAAATGCCGCGGTAGCGGTATTCGCTGACGACGCCGACGTTGAACGACAACGGGTCCGGCGCTGGCGCCGGCTCATCGGCAAACGCAGGCAGAGCGGCCGCGGCCAGTGCCAGAACGAGCAGCGAAGGGGACAACTTCATGGCGGGGAGCTCCTGAGTAAAAAGTGGGGGGTTTCGATCCGGCGGGGTATTTGCAGCTTCCGTGCCAAGCGTCACACCTTGTCACCCCGCACGAATCTGGGCGGGTCGCGCCCCCAAGTCAGGCATTTGCACCAAATTGGATCTTCGTGCGGTTTGGATGGCACTTATACGGTGCATTCCTGGGAGAAGCACCGGGCCGATCTGCGACGGACCGGCGGCTAGACTGGCCCGCCGGCTCAGGAGCCGCACTGATGCCGGGATCGCCCGCCCCGGCACGATCAATGCAGCCGCCAGCGTCAACTACCCTCGCCAGCTGACCTTCAATGAGTCTCGCCACCGTCTACAGCCGCGCTCTCGATGGCCTCGCCGCCGCGCCGGTCACCGTGGAAGTCCATCTGGCCAACGGTCTGCCGTCGTTCACGGTCGTCGGGCTCGCAGACACCGAGGTCAAGGAAGCCCGCGAGCGCGTGCGCGCGGCGCTGCAGAACAGCGGGCTGTCATTCCCAGCGAACAAGCGCATCCAATGTAGTCAAGCACTTTTTCGCAAAAGTGTGTCAGGTAGGTCAAAGACCTCGGCTCACCGCGCCTCTTAAGTTTTATGTCGGTGGTCAACGCAACGCGTTGTCCACGGACCTGCCGGGCGCGGAGCGCCCGGCCCTCCCACCTGTGCCGTGCCACCAACGTCCGCGGAGGCGCGCAACAGATGTTTGGCGAAGGTCCTGCGCCCACAAGTGCATTGCTGCCTTGTGCGGAGTCGAGTAGGTGGCATTCGCGTGAGTGCACATGCTCTCCTTCCTGTTAGGTGAAGTGCCAGTCGTTTGCCTCGGACGACGCTTTGACGCGATGGGCGCGGCCACGGGTAAGGAACAGATCGTCCGCAAGCCCCGGACTGCAGCATCCAGCCGCTATCAAGCCCCGCCTCGTCCTGGTTTTCGCGTGCGCTGTCCGCACGCTCCGGTGTTGTTCCGTTCCGCGACTGGCCTATGTGATCCGGATGTGCCCCCTGGTAAGAGCACCTAGTCAAACCTGTGGAGAAGCTGAACGTCGCGATTGACGATGGCATTCTCCAGACATAACACTGAAGGCCCGGGACGGAGTGGAAAGATGGCCTCCACAGCAATTACAGGGCCGTCTGCAAAGACTGCGGCCACCGACTGCCACAGAAGTGCACGCGCGCTCGCCTCACTGCAGGCAACCTGGCAACGACTTTTGCAGAAAGCCCTTGCACTGAGCATCGGGGTTGGGCTTGCCCTGCTCGCTACCGCTGCATTCGCCCTTGCGCCGCATGGCACGCCTGCCCCTGTCCCTGCCGCCTCAGCAGCCAGCGCGGCCCGAGGCGCCGCGACGACCGGCACGCGCAGTGCTCAAAAAGGCTCCAAGGGCGCAGATCCCCTGTTGGTATCCGGCCTGGCAACTATCCTCGAGCGCCCGCGGCTGCAGTACTTCGGCGATGGCGACACCTGCGCGGATTTCAGCGTCCGGCATCTGGCGACCACGCCCGTTGACGTTCAGGTGGGCACCTCTGGGCTCCCCGGCGCCACCTTGGAGGTTCTGGGATCCCGTACCCCGGCCTGTTCAACAGTTGGAGCAATGCTGACGACGGTGGTGCTCAAGGATGTCGGGCCACAGGAGCAACGGGTTCGGCTGCGCATTCCTGATTCCGCGTTTCCTTCCAAGGCATCGGGTGCCAAGGGGAAGGTTTTGTTCTACCGGGACGGACTGTCGGTGGTCGAGCAGACTGTGCAGCTGTCCCGAGAGGAATATTCGCCGGTCCTCAAGGCCAGTTTCTGGTTCATTGGCATCCTCATCCCGGTTCTGGTGACCAGCACCTTGGGCTACTGGGTGTATCGCCTGCAGAAGTCGCATGACGCGAATCTGGTCGAGCGCGCCGGCTGGTCAGGGTTCCGCGAATCGTCATCGAGTCGGTTGACCGAGCTGTTCAAGGAGGATGGCCTCTACGAGACCATCTTCACGACGCACCCGAAGGGATGGGGCGTGCGTATCAAGAAGGAGCTCAGTGACTGCGGTCTCTGGGCGGCCATCCCTTGCAAGGACAGAGACGCGCTGGAAGTGGCCTTGCGGGAGGAAGACAGGCCTAAGCTTGAGCACGTGTTGGCTCGGCATCTTTTGCGGCACAAACCCAACTGAAATCTCAGCAGAGGAATGACGATGGTTGAACGCCTTCTTTGGCAGCTCCGAGACGACCCTTTCTTTCCGGCGGTGGACGAACAAGGTGTCGCGTACGAGAAGACCGCGATGCAACAGGCACTGAACCCGGCAATCGACCCCCGTGTCAAGACGCTCTACTTCGACATCTACGACTGGGCACAGAGCCCGTTGCTCGGCGGGCTGACGGTGGGAGATGGGTTAGCGAACTACCCATCGCCGCAACTGATGGTTGCCAATCCTCTGTTGGTGCTGGTTTCCGGGGGCAAGCAGTCAGGGAGAGATTCACTGGTCAACTTGATCATTCACAAGATGGCCTCGGAGTCGGGTCGCCTAGCGGTGGTCGTGAACGTTCCCCTGGACAGCCGCGACAAGAATCGCAATGTACTGACCGTCGCGACGTGTTTGGCCAACGCGCTACGGTTTCATCGGCCGGCACTCCCCGAGGTCGCGCTGCTGACAGAACTGCAACAAGATCTGGCGACTGCTCGAGCCGATGTGGACTTGGGGCGGAACCTCATGTCTGCACCCCTGTTCCAGACGCTTCAGTTTGTCGCTAAGGACTTGGATCTGGACATCGTCCTGCGTCTCACCGGCGGCGGTGACGACGCCAGTTGGGGACACATTCAGGATGCCGTCGCGGGCTGCTGCCAGGCCGTCATCGTGATGACCTCGGACGAGGCCTATGCCAAGGTGTGCCATGCCAGCAAAGTGGGTCAAAACGTCGCTTGGATTCGTGCAGAACCGCTCGATGAGGACAAGGCCATCCTCTACATCGAAACCCGAATCGGGCTGCAGCGTTTGAAGAATGCGCCTACTGGCGCCGATGCGCAGTTGTTCCCTTTCACAAGGGAAGCCATCAAGGAAATGTTCCGTGCAGGCAGCGTCCACTCGGCTGGTGGCGTGAAGCATCAAGTGGGATGGCTGCGGCGTGTGCTGTACCGCGCTTTCACCGAAAGGGCCCGGGCCGTGCCGCAGGAATTCAATGCACATGATGCGCAGTCGCTGCAGGCTCTCAATCCACTGCAAACGATGATCGAGCCGGTCCACGTGCGAAATGCCGGAGCCAGCATTGGCGAGAAGGCCACGTCATGATGCCCAACAACCCCTTCCCTGCAGAAGCGGTGGCCAGCTACGGCACCCGACTCGTGACTTGCGCCAAGCTCCAGTACATGGAGGAACCGCATCGGCTGCTGTCGGACTATTTGGCCTGCTACGCCCTTGAAGACCGGGCCTTTGGAACCGCCATCGCGCTCAGTGGCGAGCAAGGATCCGGCAAAACCCACCTGTTGACATGGCTGGCAGAGAAAGCTCGCGAGTCTGCCACCATCCGTTCAACGGTCCTCTACGCCAAGTGCGATAGCAATGACATGCTGTCGCTCTACCGAGCGCTGATGAAGGGCTTGGAACGCTCGGTCATCATTGACATCATCCAACTGGCGCTGCTGACGCTGGCCCGGGAAAAGGTCCGCTCGGCGGCCATGACAGAGGCGTTAATCGAAACGCTGGGAACGGTCGGGGGACTCCAGCAGTTGGAGCAACAGGGCAACTTGGACCTGGACCTGTTGCGGCAAGACCTCTTGGTGAAGCTGTCCTCCAGTCACGATGTGGGTACTTTGCTCGCGCGCGCTTTGCTGGATGTGCCCTCCTCGCAATATGGCGTTGAGGCCTACACCTGGATCTCGGGAGGGCCGAGCGACAAGAACCTAGCAGCCATTGGTGTCGCGGCGCCACTGGGCGCCGCCGACGCTGAGACCAACGCGATCGCTGCGTTGGAAGTCATCGCAGCGCTGCATCAAGTGGCGGGCGTTCCGCTGATCATCCTGGTCGACCAAGCCGAGGTCGTCCTCTTCACAGAGGACGATCGCCGGCGCCGCGAGATGGGGTCGTTGATCAAGAAGCTCGCAGAACAGGCCGCGCGGCAGCGGTCGCTGTTGGTTATTGCCGGAATGCCTCGCGCGTGGACGGTCTTGCCACCAGACGTCCAGCCGCGATTCAGGACGCCTAAACCGCTGACGGTAGGCGAGCTGTCTGAACAGGAGTGTCGGCTGCTCCTGGAGGCTTACCTGGGAGCGCTCATGCCGCTCGGAGGTCATGCCATCGTCGGCCCGTTGCGAGAGCTCTCCGGCGGCAGCCCGCGAGACGTCTTGCGTATAGCTCACCATGCGTTCGAAGACAGTCACGGCGACCTTTGGAATGCCGATGAGCGAAAGTTGCTTGGCGCCGCCATGAAGGCGGGAAGTCTGGAGACCAAAGCCCAGCAGGCGCTCGTGGAGATCGACCTGATCCTCACTGCATTCGGCACGGTCACTCGCGACCTAAAGATCGGCGAGGACTTGGCCGAACGCGGCGTACTCGATGACCAAGGGCAGCTGTGCCTGCTGGTCAAGATCGTTATGGCCACCGACGCGGTCGACGAGGTCGGCACCGCGAGGCGCATTCAACGCCTGCGCGAGACGTTCCGCTCGCTGGGGCTCGATGGCAAGCTCTTGGTGGTCTCGGTGGGTTACTCCAGCGCTGAAATTCGCCGTCTACTGGGCAATGACAAGTTCGTGAACTTCACAGCGCCGGACTTTTCGGCCTCCTTTAAGTCAACGGCGCTTCCATTGCTCAAGAGCAAACAGCCTGTCGGCGATTCGGCTGGCAGCCCCGCGGCTGCAAGCTCGTCGGTCGATTTACATAGCATGTCCAAACGCCTGGACGACCTGGAAGCGGAACGAAAAGCCGATGCCGATCGCATTGCTCAAGACGTCGCGTTGCGGCTGTCCGATGTGGCCAGCGCAAGGTCCGTTGAGATCAAGGCTCGTTCGCGTCAGGAAATCCTGGAAGCGCTGGACAGCTTGGAGGAGGCGCTCTTTGAAGGCGTTTCTGCCTCACGACAAAAGCAGATGGTCCGGGCCATGCTGGTGAGTAACGAGCAGTACCTGCAGTTGCCCGCGCTTGATGTCTTCGGGGATCTGTACCTCGATCTTCTGGCTGCCGAGCGCATGAAAACCAGCACAGATTCAAAAGATGACCGTGCCTATGTGATCAGTCAAATGAGAGCGCGGATTGGAAAGAGCTCGAACATGAATTCGCAGGCGAGGCTGCGCCAACTGTTCTATGCAACGCTCGCAGGTCTGGGGGGATTTCTTCTCACTGGAATCCTGTCGAACTCGCGAGCCACCAGCGACTCACGGCAGTCGCCCATCTTTTTGTTGCCCGAGCCTCGAGATCTCATCGGTGCGCTTCCCTTCCTCTGCTTGGCCATCTCAGTGATCACTGCGTACGCCGCGATGTTTGTGTGGTTGAGAAAGCGATCGCGGGATCGTCGGGACGCGTACGACATTGCCGAGCTCCGCGAACGTTTCAAGCTGCCGACCACGGACGATTCCCTGAAGGCTTCCTACCCGCAGGCCCGACCTTAGAGAAGAATTGCGGCGAACACCCTCAAGCTGGCTGCGCAAGACAAAGTTTCCCTAGTCGCCTTCGGCTGGCCCTAGAGCCACTAGCGTGCCGGGCACATCAAGCGGCAGCGCGACGGCATTGCTGATCAGATTTAAATGCCTGTGTTTTCCGACGTTGTCGCTTAGCGCCTCCGACGTGGACGGTCATCCACCGTCAGACTGGAATCGAGCTTTCGGGATTTAGCGCTTTCCAGCCGAAGCATCAGCCAGTCCTGCGACGCAAGCGGCCCAGGCGGACGAGGAAGTCTTTCCAACAACTGTCTTCGGCCGGGCCAGCGTCAGCGGCTTGGACGACCCGATGATGACGGTCTCGGCAACGCGAGGCTCCGTGGCCATGAGCTCGCGGACTTGGTCGCGCGTCAGGCCAGTCGCGAACACTCGCGCTGCCTTCTCCGCCAGCTCGGAGGAAATGGTGACGAACTTGCCGGGGGCAACTCGAACGCTTGTCATGCGGAGACTTTCCTAGAGCGCGACTCTAGCCGCAAGGTGTGCCCGATATTGATGGCGACCAACTGCTCAAGGTCTCCAGGAATATTTGCCAAACAGCGTGCAGAGCTGGCTCGCGCGTCCACCCGCAGCCGGCAAGCGCAAATCTCCCAGCACACATTGCGCCTGAGACGGGAAATCCCCTCGTACGATCCCATGACCTCGACGCCCACGCTACTTAGCCGACCACGAAGTTGGAGATCCACTTCAAGTGCTGCTCTACGCGCTCGACCCCTCCCGGCCGGGCCGCCACGTCCAAAGGCCGGCCTTGAAGGCCATAGGCGGGCTCAATCAGCCATTGCGTTAGCCATGGCTCAGGGTCTTCATCGACCAATATTGGCACAGCGGCTGCCAACAGGCGTCGGTACTCTGGCGTCTCGACGAACTTCTCCAGCTCGTCGAGCACCTTGCGTTGCTCTGTGATGAAGGCAGCAACGTTGGCTGGAATGGTCATGCATGCAGCTTGATTGAAGTCGCGACTGAGCGTTGAAGTCGCAACGTGTCCTAGTCGATGTGCACGAGGTCCCAGGCCAGCGCGCTGACGTCGACGGCGCGACCCATGCCCAACCTGACCGCTCCCGCGCGAAGGACTTCGCGCTCGGTCTCGCGTTCCTCTGCGGGCCCCACGAGTTCGTACTCGCGGCCCGACGACGTGGTCACGACGACCCGACCGCGGTCAACGGCTGAGATCGGTGACGTGACCCGAACAGTTCCTTGCGCATCGCTCACGTCCCTGAGAGTCACCAGATGAAGGGTGCCGGCTGGTGTCCTGATCAACCGCCAGGAATGAACCAACATGCGCGGCTGCGCTTCGACAGCCGGAGCGTCCCTCTCGTTGGCACAGGTGATCTGCACCAGCTCGGTCGAGCTCATGCGCCACCCTGAAAGCTGGCCCTCGGACATCGAACGGAAGGTCCACCAGCTCCATGTCCCTTGTTCGGTTGATGGCTGCGCAGGATGAACGGTCGGCATGCGAGGCTATGTCGTCGGCTTGATGAGACCATGGCTTGGCGGTTGAGGTTTAAATAACTCATGGAAATTCTGCGCGCACCATGCATCGGCGCCAAGGTTTTCCGCAAATGAGCAACCGGTACGCCGGGGAAAAAATGCGCTTACCGAATACGGCACAGGGTGGCGTAGGGTGCGCAACGAATAGCACCATGCCAAAGATCCTGCACTCCCGTCACAACGAGATCTTTCTCGAAATGCTCAAGCGCACACGCACGCGCAGGCGCCTTCGGCAACGAGATCTGGCGTTGCTGCTGGGCCGCCACCAAGGGCTGGTCAGCAAGGTGGAGCGCGGCGAGCGCAGGCTTGACGTCATCGAGCTGAGAGACTGGCTGAGCGCCCTCGACATCGACTTCATCGAGTTCCTCAGCGAGCTGCATGCGGAACTGGCCCCGCACGGCACCGCAGGCCTGCGCGTATTGCGCCGAAACAGCCCACGACCACCATCACCCTGAGCACGAAGTCGATCGATTTGAGTTATCTATAACGTGGTGTAGATAGCTCAGTTCTTGGACCCTTCGGCGGATGCCTGTCCGCCTGAAGACTACCCTCAAAGCCGGCCGCCCGAAGGGCTATAGCAGCCTCGATGCAGGCATCGCAATGGCGTTTGGCAAAGCGGCACGGGCCCGACGCCTTGACGCGGGACTGTCCCAAGAGGCGCTTGCCTTGGAGACCGGAATCGAGCGTTCGTACATCAGTCGACTTGAGCGCGGACTGAGCCAGCCAACCCTTCTTGCATTGCTCAAATTGGCCAGAGGCCTGGGCTGCGAGGCGGGCGACCTGCTCGCCCCGGTAGAGAAGACCTTCAGGCGCCGACGCTAGCCGCGGGTAAGCGGCTATGGGGAAGCACGAGTTTTAGCTCGCTTGCTCATGCCGGAAGATGGCCTGATGAAACGAATCGGACTTTGGTTTACCGCCGCGCTCGGACTGGCCTTCACGACCGCCAGCTGGTCGTGGGGCGCCGAAGGGCACCGCATGGTCGGCTACGTGGCGGACGCCGAGCTCAGCGTGAAGGCCCGCATTTCCGTGCGACGCATTATGAACGCCGACTCGTTGGCGGCGGTCTCGACTTGGATGGACGAGGTCCGAGGTACTCCAGAAGGCAACGCCATGCAACGCTGGCACTTCGTCAACATGAAGGCCTGTGGCGAGGCGGAGCCAAAGTGCAAGAACGGCAATTGCGCCACCGAGCGCATCGAATGGGCACGCGACACGCTCAGATCCGGCCCGCCGGAAGAGGCACTGAAGGCACTCCGAGTCCTCGTCCACCTGATCGGTGACGTCCATCAGCCCTTACACGCGGCAGACAACGGGGACTATGGCGGCAACGGCTCCACGGTCACGAATCGGCTGTGCGTCGAGTTTGGCGCTTCGCAACCCTCCTCGTGCAAGCTCCACACCTACTGGGACTCCAGTCTGGTGAAGGCTGCCCTGCGCGGTCAGTCCGAGACGGCAGCAGCCAAGGTCTGGGCAGTGGAGAGCCCGAAGGCGCCGTTGAACGCGCCACAGGTCGCCGCTGATTGGGCAGCCGAATCGAACCAGCTGGCCAGGCGGACTGCTTATGGGTTCGATGGGTTCGCCTGCAAGGCGAAGCACCAGTCGTTCGCCGCGGATGACGCCTACGACGCGATGGGCGTTGCTACGGTCAAGGAACAAATCGTCACGGCCGGGCGGCGCCTGGCGATGACGCTGAACGCGGTCTTCGATTGAACTGAGGTCCCGACCTCGACTCCCGAATCTACGCAGCCCGGGGAGTCACACGCTGACAGTCGCCTGCGGTACGCCGATGCTTCCGCCATCTTTCAACGGTAAGGCTGCGAATCCGCCTCACATCTCGAAGCCATACATCCTGGCGCGGCTTGTGAACGCCTCGCGGGCTCCTTCAAGGATTGCGCAGGCGGCGTCCCGCGTCTCAGGAAGATCTATTGACCCACGGGAAACGATCTCTGCGTGGTCGTTGTTGGCCTTCATTACGATGATCTGCTCAGCGTCGCCCAACACCGCGACATTCGCGTTGTGGGTGACGATGATGACCTGGCGGCGCTCCTTGGCCCGGCGCAACACCGGTACCAACGTCGAGTAGATAAATTCGCCGTCCAAGTTGTCCTCGGGCTGATCAATGATCAGGGGCTTGTCGCTGTTGGCGGACAGCATCAAGGCGAGAAGGATGGACTGTTGCTGTCCGAGCGAGAGCTTGGAGAACTCACGGCGAGTTGTGCGCCAGCCGCCGGAGCCATCGGGAACGCGCTTGCTGACCTGGAGCTTGGGGACATCAAACAGCGCGACGCGCTCAAGCGCAAACTTTGCTGCAGGAACCGCGAGGCGGTCCAACACGGCCCTAGCCTCCGCGGCATCGAAGGCTTGCGCTCCGTCCTTGGTCTTCAACGCGGTCAGCGTACTGGTGTCGTTCTTCTCGATCGCCTCCAACAAAGCGGGCACCGTCAGGTCTTCGACCAAGTAGCTTGCCCTGACTTGCTGATTGGTGCGCCACCCCATGGCAGCGATGATCTGATCCGACGCGTCGGGAGAGTACGCGCTGCAGGCATATTTCAGGCTGACCTGGAGGTCAGACAGCGCTTCTCTCAGGGTGCTCGTAGCCAAGCGCCCGAAGGACTCGCGCAGTGTTGAGATGCGGCCGCGTGCAGTGCGACGCCGGGCCAGCGCTGTAATCCGCTTGCGCTTCGACTCCGTCAAATTCGCTTTCCACGCTTCCAGATTCTTCAGCGTCGCCTTGTGGCTGGCCTCATCGTTCGTCAGCTTCGTGATGTACGACATGTCGAAGGTGATCCTTAGGGCCTCCAGCTCCCTCTTCTTCGTATCAATCTTGCCCTGAGCTTCGACGTCCTTCGCCTTCCACGCTGCTGTCTGCCCGGCTACCGCCGCCTCCAACGTCGACGCGCCTGCCGAGATCTTTTGCTTCGCGTCGACCACCAGCGACTTGAAGACACCCACCTCGGTCACGATGGCTTCGAACTCCTTGCGACCTAGCGTCAGTGAGCCTGGGCTCGCGAGCTGGGTGATTTCATCTGCAGTGCTGGCCTGGGTGGTGACGTCGCCACTGTTCTTGAGCAGCTTGAGCTTCGCAACGATCTGGCTCCGAAGTTCTCGCTCGGTTGCGAGGTGGCGCTGCAGTTCTATCAGCGCCTTGACCTCGGGCTTCTGCATCGCGGTAAGAGCGCTCTGCGTCGTCGTCAGCTGCCGCTGGATCTGAGGGATCAGCGCTACCTGCTGCTCAGCCTTCTCGATAGCGGTCTGCAGGTTCAGCAGTTCATCCCGCGCCGCATCTTCCTCCTCCAGCGAGGCCCCGAGGTCGACGAACTTGTCCAGATAGTTCAGCAGCGCCAGCGGGTTCTTCTGAGCTTCTATGCTGATGCGGGCCGCGTCCCCTTGCCCAAAGCAATCGATGTCGAAGGCGCATGGGCCACCGTCCGCGTCGTCAACATTCTCAACCGCACAGTCCTTGTAGCGTGCCAGCATGTGGCGCTGACCCGCCTTGTCCTGCCAGACGAGATGCAAGACGTCCGGCCACACCTCCGAATCGACAACCTTGCCTGGCTCCTCGTCGGTGTCTACCAGGCAGCGCACGCCCTCAAAGGTGGTCGACTTGCCGGTACCGCGACCTCCGATGATGCAGTTCAAGTTGCGGCTGAATTGAATGACCTGCTTGTCGAGGAATCCCCCCTCAATCGCCATCCCGACGACATGGGGCACAGCTTGCGGTATCAAGTCTTCGATGCGCACCCGGGCATCCGCATCTTCCAGTGCGATCTTGAGCGCTGCGAAGCTGGGCTCGTCCATCTTGTACCGGGTGATGCGCTTGTCGTTAGATGCGTTCCGGCCAAGCGCGCTGAGCGTGTGGGAGTCGGAGTTCATGACCCTGGCGAGGAACTGTCGTGCGCCGAGGCGCAGGCGGGCGATCCTCTGCTGACCCATCTGAACTCGCTCCGCCACACCATCTGACGGCGAGTAGTGGATGTCCGAGGTGGCGTGCTTGAGCTCTATGCCCGCAAGGCCGGGATGGCAGATAACGTCCACCTTGTGGGGCGAGCCACCGGGATTGTCGTGCTCGAAGCCTGAGGCAATATCGACGTGGGCAAGGATGCTGAAGCCCCCGTGGGCGTTCGCCGCGGTTAGACATTCAAGGATGGACTGCTGGCATCGCGAATTCGGAAGGCCCGCGTCGACGATGTCCAAGTTGGCATAGAACTTCGCCAGTCGAGCGTAGTCGGGGAGGTAGCAGAGTAGGTGCCCCTGCGCAGTTGAAAGCTCGACGCCAGGGATCACCAGGACGTCACTGCGTTGTCCGATCTCGATGGCCTGCTTGACGTTGGATATGTCGTTGTGGTCCGTGATCGAGATGATCGAGATGTTCTCGTCAACAGCCGTTGCCACGATCTTCTCCGGGGTCATCGCGGTGTCAGAGACATCGTGAGAGCCGCCGTAAGAATGGATGTGCAGATCAGCGCGATAGAACATCGCCCCGACGGACTGCGCGTCGATGTCATCAGATACGGCCATGGTCCTCCCTTCAAGCGCTGCGCATGAGTGCCGCTTGCAGCGTTGCGTGGTGCAAGCGCATCGACATTGGCGAGCTAGCCGCCTCTGCCGTGCGCTTTTTGTGTCCGCAGGCTAGGGCCGGCGCGCCGGTGGCGCAATCGGCGAAATCACGAACGCCCGCCTGCCTGTGCGCAACCGGCCAACATCCGATTGCCGCCCCACATCGCCGACCAAAGCGCGTCGCCGACGTTTTCTTGAGCCCTCAGGCCGGAATGGCTGCGAACGGGTCCGGGCTAATTGCGGATCATGCCCAACGCAGCGACCACGACTGTGCCGAGAGTGCCTACCCCAGCAATCATCGTCCAGAAGCGCACGGACGCGTCATGACGGGCCTTTGCCTCGGCATCTTTCCGTTCGATCCAAGTCCTGACGTGCTTGATCTTCGAGGTGGGGTAGCCGTTGGTCGCAAGCTTGTTGCGCACATACGCCTCATCTGTCGCGTCCAGCTCGCGATACAGCTCTTCAACAAGATTGCGCTGCATGTCAGTCCTCTAACTCGTCGCGAGAGCCAATGTCGTTCACCCGCTCGATGACGGCGGCGAACTCTTCATCGGCCACAAGCTTCATGCCCTTGGCGTCCCTCTCCCCGTGCAGCTTCTTCAAGACCTTGTAGGGGCTCCGCATCAGGACGTACTGCATCGGCCCCTTCGGACCCTTGCGGTAGTCGATGAAGCCAATCTCTTGCAGCAGCTTCATGTGGGCGCGGAAGGTGGTGATGTTCCGCTGGCCGTCATAGCCCGCTTCATATGCGGCGTCGGCTTCGCTATGAATCTTCACCAGCCCTTCGCTGAAGTGGTGCATCCACAGGACCAAGTACGTCTTGCCCGCAGGGATCGACTTGCCATGCATGCGCTTGGCGATGTTGTTGATGATGTTGATGATCAACGGGAGCGGGCGAGGCACCTGCGAGAAGCCGCCGCGCTTCTTGGTCGCCGCATCGAGCAACCACAGGTCTTCGTCCTTGACCTCGGGCCAGTGCAGCTTGCGAATGTCGATGGACGCCTGCTTCGCTTTGGAATTCGCCTTGGCAGCCTGCTTCTTGTTCTTCTGTTCGAGCTGCGCCGCCGCGAACGCAGCCGCGTCGAAGTTCAGGGTAGTCGATCCAGGCGGCGGCGCGACGAACGGCACGCCAGGGAGAGCGACTGTGGGCAGCGGAGCGCTCACCGAGGGTGGCACAGTCAAGGGCGGCGGTGGCACCGTCACACCTTGCGGCGCGTTGAGTGGTGGCAGGGGCGGGAGCTGGGTGGGGTCTGTAGTCGTCATGGCTGGCAAAGCGTTGTCTGGAACAGGCTCAATTGTCCAGAGCCGCTCTTTGAAATCAACGACTTAGAATCCCCCAGTCACTCAGTAGTTGGCAAAAATGGCGAACTCAGGGGAGTCAGATGTTGCCAAAACAGTGTAACTCACTATCTGAGTTTTGCGCTTTCCCAGCAACGAAATCAAATTTCCCAGGCAAAATCAACAAGTTGCGAGTTTCGCCCCATATCTCGCGTATCGCTACTATCTCTGCGTATCGCTAAGTATCGGCGTTATCGGGGATTAGGAAGGCCGCACGCCAACCCTTAGCAACAAAACTTTACAGAGGACTCGAGGTCGCAGATCCATCGTGCCAACCACGGTGATCGTGCCCCACCACAGGTGACCTGCGCGTTGGTCTACCTGATCGACACCGCCGGAATAAGCAGGCCCAACGCCAGCGTCGCCCCTCTCAACGCAAAGGTCGCCCGGGGGCCCGACGTGTGCGTGACCCAAAACAGTACACGTTGAAGCAGACACTCTGCACACCAGCAGATCTAGCTTCGAGTGGCCGGCCTGTTCCCGCCTGGAGACTTCAGATGGCGGCGCCGGCCGCGCGCAACATCGCGCCGACGCCGTGCTGCGTTGCCCGCGTGCTTCTGGACGCCCACCTCTCGGTGGCCAGCCACACGTCGAAGATATCCCGCGCGGTGTGCACGATCAGGTGGTGGCCGTTGTTCTTAACCTGGAACTTCACGCCGGCGTCAGCCAACTGCTTGGCCAGCCTGTGCAAGCCGCGCACGTTGCGATTGAACCGTTCTGCAAGCTGAAGTTCTGTCGCCACATCGATGTCGGGCGCCGACACCTCGGAAGGTGCCACGAACAGCGCGTCGATCAGCCGCCGGCACTGCGCCTCGTCCAGCATTGCGATGTGTGCCTGGCTCGGCCGCACGCCCAAGAATCCTCCCAGCCATTCATAGGCCTCGGATCGGGTCTTTGAGCCACCTTGCCAGATCGGATCGAAAAGCTGATGTGCGCGCGACCTCAGCCCCCTCAGCTTTTCGTCGGCGACGTCGCCGAGCGGAACGGCGCCGGCCCTGCCCCAGCTCACGTTGCCATCCTCGTCGACATCCTTTTTTGCCGCATGGCAGCCGACGTACCGCCAACAGTCCCTGCACAGCCAGAAAAAGCGGTCGAAGAGGTCAGGCCGGTCGGGATAAATGACATCGCCGGCGACGACCACGGTGTCGTGCTGGCACTGAGTGCACACCATGCCGCGCGGCTTGAAGTGCGTCTGACCAGGCGCCGGCTCAAACGGGTTCAGGTCGTCTTCGACGGCATCAGCAGCGGCAGGCGAACTCATCGGCGGCGTGTTTCCGAGTTCTTGCAGTCTGGGCGGCGGATGGAGAGTTTTCAACCGGGAGCAGCCCTAGCTCTGGCGCCTGCCCGATAGCATCGAGGCTTCAACCGCTGGAGGTGAGCGATGTGCTATTCGGCCCAGGTCTGGTCCGACTACCGGAAGTACGTGCGTGAGTTCCGCGCCAAGCTCGGCATCAAGGAGTTCTTCAACATCTTTTTCCGCCGGCATCAGGGCGCGAAGCTCATGATCCCGCGCGGCATCGAGAACGCCTTCGCTAATCCGCAGACCGACGAAGAGCGCCAGATCTGGGACATGGTCCTCGAACACCGACGGCTACAGAGCGCCAGGTTCGAGGAGGAGCTGTTCACCCAACGTGCGCGCCTGGTCGAAGCCGAGCGCAAGCTGCAGGTCAAGCAGACCAAGACGGCCCTGGAAAGCCAGCGAATCGCGACCAACAAGATTGAGCGTGCCCGCCAGAAGATCGCCGAGATGCACCGCATCGAACACCATCCGGCCGACGGACGGATCTTCCCAAAGAGCTATGTGCCAGTCATGGTCATGCAGGACGGCCAACTGGTCATCAAGCCGATGCGCTACCAGTGCCGGCCGGCACGCGCGCCAGCGTTCTACGACGAGAAGTTCCCAGGAACCTTCAATGCCCGTCGCGACAGCCTGCGCGAGTTCTGGCGTGGGGAGTTCGGGCACACGCACGGCTTGGTGGTCGCCCAGTCGTTCTACGAATGGGTGCCGACCTATAAGGCCGAGGGCCGCGCGATGCTGCCGGGCGAAGAGGAATCCACGACCGAGATCGTTTTCACGCCTACCAACGGTCAGGACATGCTGATCGCTTGCCTGGTGTCGCACTGGGAGCGAGAGGGCGAAGAGCCGTTGGATTCGTTCGCCTTCATCACTGACGATCCACCGCAGGAAGTCTTTGACGCAGGTCACGACCGTTGCGTGGTGCCGCTCCGTCCGGAAAACGTGATGGCCTGGCTGACACCCGAGGGCAGCAGCCTCGACGCACTGGATCAACTGCTCGAAGAGCGCGAGCGACCGTACTACGAGCACCAACTTTTAGCTGCATAAACAGGGCACGGCATCGCCAATCCTGCGGGGTTCCGCCAAGGAGGCATTCAGCACAATTGGCTCGCCGGCGCCTCGCCGTACTGAAGGCGGCTTCAGCTCGACGCGCTAGCCCAGCATCTGACGGCACAGGCTGTGCAGCGAGGCATATGGCGAAGTTGTTGTCTAGTCATGCGCGCCATGAGCAAGCAGCCTCTGTCATCAATTCGACTAAGGGTAGAAGCTCAACGCCTTGCCTCAGGCAACAGTCGACCATCACAGTCCCAATCAGTCGTTGATGCGAGATCGAAGAGGGTTCCACAAATGGTCAGTCGACGCCAAGTGACCTCCTGCCTGACCTGCCTCAGTTGCTGCGGACTTCGTGCTTCATTCGCACTTCCCAGAAATGGCATCGCTCCATCACCGAGCCAAACAGCTGTGGCCCCGGCTTGTGGAGTAGCCCCCGACTCTGTTGAAGGCAGCGAGAAGCCAATCCTGTTATCCGGAAGCGGCATCTCGCGATTTGATCGCGCCTTACGCGAAGAAACTCGGCTTCTCAACAAATGGTTTCGCGTGAAGCCAGAATTTCAGATATTCGAAGATGGAAAAGCGCCCGCAGCTCGAACCTTAAGACGAGGTGAGGACACGGAAAGCCTAATACTAATTGGCAAGCGCTTGGTCAACACCGAGTATGAATTGAGGCCGGCAGATTGGCGAAGCTCGCTAATTGGCATCGCGGCCCACGAGTGGGCACATGCATTTCAATACTCAACGCGCCTGCAAGAAAAGCGATTTGTCTGGGAAACTCACGCCGACTATCTCTCTGGCTGGTATTTGGGAAATAAGGAAAAACTCGAACCTGGAACAATAAACCTTAGCGCATATACGTCCGCACTCAGTGTCCGCGGAGATGATTCCGGGTATTTTGATCCAACAAAGTATGGGAGCGCTGCAGTTCGCATCGAAGCCATGACAGCGGGATATGCACATGCCACCCAATGGTGGGATGAGGACAAACTTCCGGACGTTTGGTTTGCTTCTGATGAGGGCTATAAAGCGGTTATGAGGCTGCGGGGATAGGGATGAAGAAGTTCATGATTGCCTTCACCCTTCTGGCTGCTTTGGCCGTCAAAGCGGAATCTGATGCCTGCACAACCCTAACAGACATGCGCAAGGCAGCCGGAGACAACTTCAAGGAATGGCAAGGCGAATTACTCAAGAAAGATTCAGAGTACAAAAAATACAAGTCACGCAAAACTCTGAGTGGAACGAAAGAATGTTACATCGAGGTCGATAGCGCAAAGGAAAGCAAGTACACGTGCGAGTGGCACACCCATTTCGGCAAAGAGAAAGTAGACGAAGCCACCACGGCATACATGGACACCGTCAAAGAATTTTGGCAGTGTGACCATTCAAAAGAGCCGCTTGAAGTTGAGGCTCGAAGCCACGGCGGGATCAGTTTCGACTTCGACGAACCACCTCACCGGAACAATCCTAAGGATCGAAGATATGTCTCACTCACTCAGATGTGGCATGCGCCGTGGTGGTACATCTATTTTGAATACAAGAGATATGAAGATAAGGAGTAAGTCGAGATTTGTCGCGGCGGCCTTGTTGGCTGGGCTCGCCACAAACAATTCGCACGCCCAAGACGACGCTTCTTGCGAAGCTTTAAAAACCATTTCTGGAAGCGTGAGGAATGACTATGTGAATTTGCGGGCTGATGAATTCGACTCGGTAATGAACAAATATGTCGGAAAAGTCATCCCGAAACCTTTCGACAAATGCCTAACTGAATCCGCTGGCGATTCAARGAGCTATGAGTGCGAGAAGAGAATGCAGGATGACAAGGCAGTCGCGGAAAGCGTTTTTCTCGAAACAGTGCAGATGATTAAGACTTGCTTTGGTGCTGTTTTAAAGCAGGACAGAAGCTCGAAGCCAGAACAAAGGGCAAGCTTCAGGAACACAGATACAGGCGAGCGCATCTCAGTAAGGGTTGGCAGACATGTTCCCAAATACCCTGAACTTCCACCGCGCTATTATTTGCGCATGACCTTTTCATATTTAGAAGCCAACTCGGAGCAATAAATGAAAGTATCAACTTTTTGCGCGGCAATAGGCTTGATCATTTCAGCAAATGTGCAAGCGCTTCCAAAAAGCGCCAGCGCGCCCAAGCCAGCAGCTAGTCAACCCGATGCGAGTGACATTTACATTCGCGACGCCGAACGTCCAAAAACTGCACCTGAAAAGAAGGATGATTTAAAAATCCATTGCGAGGAATATAAGCGCAAGTCAGGCGAGGAGCATTCGCAATGCAAAAAGCCCTGACATTGCTTTTGCTAGCTTGCCTAGGCATATTTGCATCCCCTGCGAACTCTGCACAAACTTCAAACAATCAACTCGAACTCTGTCAGCTCTCCGAAAAAATATATCAGGCCAAACTGCAAGAGGAGCAAACCAAGGCAGCGGCCTGCAAGTCTTATAACAAGGCCCAAGATTCGGATGAACGGTACGCGAAGCGTTTCTTTGAGCAAGAAAACGAGATACGTGATGTCGAAATTTCAATTTTCAAATGGCAGATATGGGCGGCGAATGTAATCCTTTTTCTCGTCGGATTTCTCACCGTAGCGGCCGTGTGTTTTTGCGGCTATCAACTCTGGAAGTCAACTCGACTTTCAAAGCTGCCGGCCAATCTCATTGAGGTGGAACTTTCTGTCTCAAAATTGAGATTGCAAACCTCTTTGATTGGCGTGATGGTGCTTTTTGTCTCCTATGCTTTTCTGCTGGTATTCGCACGTGAGATCTATCAGGTGAGAATGCTGGAACGACCGGCGTTAAGCGATGCGAAAGGCGCGACACCATCTAAATAGCAATTCGGGCGCACCGCAGCCAAGCTTGAGACTGCACCGTGCGGCAGCATGAATTTCATCCATAGTCGTGTGCAATCAGGGCCGCTGCCTTCGCATGCTGAGCCCCAAAAGCATCTGAACCGCAGGCCAGGGGCCTAGGCACCTTCGTGCCGCTGGCTCCGACGCCAGCAGGACTTTCAAGTTCGACGGCGCGCGTGGACGGAGCCGTCTACAGCTCTAGGTGGCGCATCGCGACTTCTACCTACTGGCCTAGCTGCGTGGCCGGCAATACATGACTAGATCGTGCAGGCCCTCTCGCTCGCCCAGCAACTGGCCACGGATCTCCCACGTATCGCGGTCCAGCCAGTAGTCAATTACCTCGTCACCGGCCTTCACCGCCAGCCGCCCATCGGCCTCTACCGTGAATTCGATGCCCGCCCTTTGCAGCCAGTGTGCGGCGCCAGGCAGTTCCGGCTTCTCGCCGGGCGGTCGAAGCAGGTCCTCGATGGCCAACTGCACCTTGATGGCCTCGTCATAGGTCAGGCTGGCGATATGCGCCTCCTCGTGAGGGATCGCCAGCAGCTTCGCCATCCAGGCATAGGCGTCATGCCGCGACATGCACGCCGGCGGCGCCCAGAGGCTGTCAAACATCCGATGCGTCTCAACGCGAGCCGCCCTCAGGTTGTGATCGGCCAGCGTCCCCATGGCCAACGTGCCGTCGCTGATGACGACCTCCCCGCCTCGCAGGACCACGCGGGCGCCTGGCTTGTGGCAGCCGACATGGGCGTCGCAGGCTGTACAGCGCCAGATGTGGCGATCGGCCAGCTCCTCACGGTCTGGATACACGTCCATGCCCGGCACCAGCTCCACGCCCGATTGGCAGTACGGGCAGCGATCGGCCGGCCCTACGGGAGCGCGCGACGTGTGATCGGTCATTGAAGCGGCGATGGCGTTCATGTGCGGGTGGACGACAAGCTGCGGCATGGTGTACTGTATAAATAAACAGTATTTGATGCCACCCCACCATGTTTGCGCCCACCCAGGCGGAGCTCATTCTGAACTCCGTAGACGAGCCGTCCAGTGCCGAAACCCCGGCGCTGGCGTTGTCTCGCCTGGAAGCGCCCGAGCCTGCACAGGTTCCAGCTACCGCCCCAAGCCAGCTGCTGAATCCGACCCAGAACGCAGATCCCCCAGCGCCGCCCCTTCCCCCGGAGCTGGCTGACGCTGTCTGGCGCGGCAACCAGCTCGGCAGTGGCCGCGCCGCCTTCGTGGCGACCGGCTTTGCTGAGCTCGACGCTCAACTGACCGATGGCGGCTGGCCTTGCGGCAGCCTCATCGAAGTGCTGCAACCGCAGCCCTCGCTTCTGGAATGGCGGCTTATCGGTCCCAGCCTGCGGCCCCTGGTCTGCGGCGGTCGCACCGTCGTCGTCGTGGGCCATCCCAAGCAGCCGCATCTGGTCGGCCTGCGCCATCTCGGCATCGAGGAGGACAACCTGCTCTGGGTGAAGGTCGACCTGCCGTCGCACCGCCTCTGGGCGACAGAACAGGCGATCCGGTCCAACTCAGCTGCGGCGATCCTGACCTGGCTGCCGCAGGCCCGGCCAGAGCAGCTACGTCGCCTGCAGGTCCTGGCGCAAGGCTGCGAGGGTCCCGTTTTCATCATCCGTCCCATTGAGGCTCGACACGACCCGTCGCCGGCGCCATTGCGTGTCATGGCTTCGGTGCTCTTTGACTGGCAGATCAAGGTAGAGATCTTCAAGCGCCGAGGGCCGGCGTTGGAGACACCGCTGCTTCTCGATTCCATCCCTGGCGGACTTCACCACGTGCTGACCGAGCGCCTGCGCCGGCCAAGCCTGGTCCGCTCAACCAACGAGGCCCGCCGTGCTCTGGGTCGCCCTGCTCATCTCGCCCAAGCCGCTGCCAGAACCGCCATCGACGCCATCGCCCGAGCTGCAAGCCTCTGACGCCCTGCGAGGGCTCGCCCTCTGGTGCCTGCAGTTCACGCCTCGCGTCGCCACGGTCGAGGGGTGCGCAATCGTCATGGAGGTCGAGGCCAGCCTGCGCCTGTTCAAAGGCCTCTCCGCCCTGAAGGAGCGCATCAGCGACGAAGCCCCGGACCTGGGCGTCACCGGCATCGGCTGGGCGCCCAACGCCAAGGCCGCGTTAGTCCTCGCGCGCTGCGGCGTGTTGGACCTTGGCGACCGGCTGCTGCAGCCCGTTCTCGATCCACTGCCCCTCGTCGCGCTGACCGCCGCCGCGGCACACGCTGATGTGCTGAGCCGCATGGGAATCAACACGCTGGGCCAGCTGCGAGGCCTGCCACGTGATGGCGTGAGTCGGAGGTTCGGTGCGCCGGTCATCCTTGCGCTGGAGCAGACGTATGGCAAATACGCTGAGGCCTTCAAGTGGGAGGTCATCCCCGAAGAGTTCAGCACCCGCTACGAGCTGCCAGCCCGCGAAGACAACGCCCCCGCGCTGCTCGAGTACGCGCGGCCGTTGTTGATGCAGATGTGCGGGTGGTTGAGCGCTCGGCATGCCGGCGCTCTGGGCTTTCGGTTGCGCTGGATCCACGACTCCATGCGCTCCAAGGATGCAGGCGATGGCGGCGAGGTGACCATCCGCTCGGCCGAACCCATTCGCGACCTGGAGCACTTCACGCGGCTGCTGGCCGAACACCTGGCCAAGCTGGAGCTCCTCGCACCGGTCGGGGAGCTGCGCCTGGACGCTGTCGGTGTCGAGCTGGTCACCGAGAAGTCGATGTCCCTGTTGCCCGAGCGCCTGGGCGACGGCGAGTCGATCACGATGCTCGGTGAACGCCTGGCCGCACGCTTCGGCCCGGAATGCGTGGTGGCCCCCCGCCTGCTGGACGACCATCGCACCTCCTGTGCGGTGCGGTGGACGCCGGCAGCCAAGCGCAGGGCGCGTACGCCCGAGCCCGTCCCAGAACTCGCTGCCGCCACGATCTTGCAGGGCGAGCCACTGCGCCTGGTCGTTCGCGATGGACAACCGCACTACCAAGGTCCGCTGACGCTGTTGGTGGGGCCTGAGCTGGTCGAAGGCGGTTGGTGGGATCGCCTGCCTGGCACATCGTCGACGCGCAACGTGCAACGGGACTACTGGGTGGCCCAGTCGGAGACGGCAGGCACGCTGTGGATCTTCTGCACGCAGTTGGCCGATGGCGACCTGGCTTGGTTCCTCGACGGGATCTTTGCGTGAGGATGCCGTGGCCGACGACCTTCCCGACTACGCCGAGCTGCGGTGCATCAGCAACTTCAGCTTCCAACGCGGAGCCAGTTTTCCGCAGGAGCTGATCGAACGCGCCCACCAGTACGGCTACTCGGCAATCGCCATCACCGACTACTGCTCGGTGGCCGGCATCGTCCGCGCACATCTTGAAGCCAAGGAGCGCGGCATCAAGCTCCTGGTGGGCAGCCAGTTCGAGGTGACGGGCGAGCTGCCTTTCACGCTCGTGGTCCTGGCATGCAACATCAACGGATACGGCAACCTCAGTCAGTTCATCACCAAGCTGCGGCGCAGCTCCAAGAAAGGGACGTACAAGCTCAGCGTCGACGACATCCAACGCGATGAGCTCGATGACTGCGTCGTCATCGCCTGTCCCGAGCGCCACGCCAAGCCAGACACGCTCCTGAAGCTTGGCCGCTGGCTGCTCACTCACTTCATCGGACGCACCTGGCTTGGCGTCGACCAGCTCCGGCGCAGCGATGACCAGATTCGCTTGGAGCGCCTGCGCGCGGTCAGCGCCGAGACCGAGATCCCGCTGGTTGCCGTGGGTGATGCAACGATGCACGCTCGCAGCCGCAAGCCGCTGATGGACGTGATGACCGCAGTCCGGCTGCGCAAGCCGCTGATCGAATGCGGCAAGGCGCTCGACATCAATGCCGAACGGCATTTGCGCATGCGCGGACGTCTGGCGCGCACATTCGCCGCGGACCTGCTCGCTCAGACCCTCGTGGTCGCCAATCGGTGTGATTTCAGCCTGGACGAGATCCAGTACCACTATCCCAGCGAGGTTGTGCCCGATGGAGAGACGCCGGCCAGGCATCTGAGGCGCATCACCTATGAGGGTGCAGGCAGGCGATGGCCGGATGGCATCTCTGCGGCGGTCAATGAGCAGATCGAGCGCGAACTGGCCTTGATCACCGAACTGGGCTACGAGCACTACTTCCTCACCGTCGCGGACATCGTCCGCTTTGCGCGCAGCAAGCACATCCTCTGTCAGGGGCGTGGTTCGGCAGCGAACAGCGTCGTCTGCTATGCCACCGGCGTCACCGAGGTCGATCCGGCGAGGCTCAGCACCCTCTTCGAGCGGTTCATCAGTCGCGAACGAAACGAGCCGCCGGACATCGACATCGACTTTGAGCACCAGCGCCGCGAGGAGGTCATCCAGTACCTCTACGAACGGTACGGCCGCGAGCGCGCGGCGCTGACAGCAGTCGTCATCTCGTACCGGATCAAGAGCGCGCTGAAGGATGTCGGCAAGGCCTTGGGTTTCGAGCTGCCGCTGCTCCAAGCGCTCGCCGACAACTTCCCCTGGTGGGAGGGCCAGGAAGACATCAACCCGCAGCGCCTCAAGGAAGTGGGCATCGACGTCAACGACCTCGCGGTGAAGCAGCTCATCGCGCTGGTGAAGCAGATCCTCAACATGCCGCGGCACATGTCCCAGCATCCGGGCGGCTTCGTGCTCAGCAACGGGCCCGTCACGCGCCTAGTGCCGGTAGAGAACGCGTCGATGGTCGATCGCACCATCATCCAGTGGGACAAAGACGATCTCGACGCCGTTGGGCTGATGAAGGTCGACGTCCTTGGTCTCGGCATGCTCAGCGCCATCCGCCGTACGCTGGACTTCGTCAGCCAGACCAAGGGCTACGAGTTCTCCATGCAGGACATCCCGGCGGAGGACCCTGAGACCTACGAGATGATCACCTTCGCCGACACCATCGGCGTGTTCCAGATCGAGAGCCGGGCGCAGCGCTCCATGTCGCCGCGGCTCAAGCCAAAGACGTTCTACGACTTGGTCATCGAGGTGGCCATCGTGAGACCCGGCCCCATCCATGGCGGCATGGTCCATCCGTATCTGAACCGGCGCGACGGCACCGAGCCCATCATCATCCCCAGCGAGGAACTGAGGCCGGCGCTCGAGCGGACGTTGGGCGTGCCCATCTTCCAGGAGCAGGTCATGCAGATCGCCATGATCGCGGCCGGCTACACGGGCGGCGAGGCCGACGGCTTACGTCGAGACATGGCCGCCTGGAAGCGCAAGGGCGGCTTGAAGAAGCACTACGAGAAGATCACCAAGGGCATGGCCGAGCGCGGCTACGACCCAGAGTTCGCCGAGTCGATCTTCAAGCAGATCGAGGGCTTCAGCGAATACGGCTTTCCTGAAAGCCATGCCGCATCGTTCGCGCTGCTGGTCTATGCCAGTTGCTGGCTGAAGTGCCATCACCCGATGGAGTTCTTCGCCGCGATGATGAACGCTCAACCCCTGGGCTTCTACTCGTCCAGTCAGCTGTACCAGGATGCGCGTCGCAAGAACGTCGTCATCCTGCCGCCCGACGTCACGTACAGCAACTGGGAGTGCACGCTGGAGCCACACGGCGACGGCAGTGCCGTGCGCTTGGGCCTCAAGATCGTCAAGAGCCTCAAGATCGAATCGGCAGAGGCCATCTGCGCGGCGCGAGCAGAGCATCCGTTCGAGAGCGCCGAGGACCTGGCCAGCCGCTCAAGGCTGAACCAGCAGCAAATGACGGCGCTGGCATCCGGCGATGCGCTGGCCAGCCTGAGCGGACACAGGCGTCAGCAGGTTTGGAAAGCGAGCGCGCTGCAGAAGGCGCCACCGCTCTTCCAAGGCGTGCCGATCCCCGAGGACTACCTTGAGCTGGAGCGGGGACCAGAGGGCGAGGACGTGATGTTCGACTACGACTCGCTGCGGCTGACCCTGCGCACACATCCGCTAGCCCTGCTTCGCCAGCAGCTTCAAGAACAGCCGCGCTTCAGGCTGTTGACGTCTGGCCAACTGAACGACATGCCCGATGGCCGGGAGGTGCACACCTGCGGCATCGTGACGACGAAGCAGCAGCCTGAGACCGCCAAGGGCGTCATCTTCCTGTCCCTGGAGGACGAGGCCGGCGAGATCCAGCTCATCATCTATCGCGGCATCTGGGAAAAGCCGCACATCCGTCCGGTCGTGCTGAACGGGCAGCTGGTTGCCGTGAAGGGGCGGCTTCAGCGCGAACACGGCGTCAGCAACATCGTCGCGAGCCACCTCGAGGACTGGTCTCCACTGCTCGGTGGGCTCGCCACGACGAGCCGCGATTTCAGATAAGTTCAGCTCGTGCCCTACCAGCGCGTGCGAACGGATCGGCATGTCAGCTTCGCAGCGGCTGCTGCGTTCATGACCGGCGTCGATGCGGCAGCTATGTGCGACAAAGCCGAAGTTCAACTCCAGGGTTGACGGTCGCCACCGCAGCGGGAACGGGTATTCGGTCAACGGCGGCGAACTGGCGCCCTCGGCCAGGAGTAGGCGTCGGGGCACGACTGCTTCCGTCCGGCCCCGCTGCTGGCCTCGCTCAGATAGAGTGGCCGGCATGAATGGGCGGCCGGCGAAGGGGTTCGCCGATGCGGCGCGGGGCGTGACCTGCAGACGCGGTGGAGTCTATGAACGTGGGGAGTGCCGAGCGAGCGGCAGCCCACTAGACTCGTCCAGAGGAGGGCCCAGGTGCGGTCGCAGCACCGGCAACACGTGGAGGGTGAGATGGCGAGCCGAGACTCTTCGTATGCAGCGATCGGCACGTCGACGCCGATCTTCGTGCCCTCTGCGTTCACCTCTGATCCCGTGCGGGTCGGCGTCGACTACTTCTCCATTCGCGTCTACGCGGCGCAGGTTTCCTTCGTGGGCTCCATTTGGAGCAAGGTCCGGGCAGTGCTTGTGTCCACGCAGGTTAACCTGCATCACCAGCTCCTGGGCGAAAAGGGCCTGCGCTCCCTGCAGCAGGCGCGCGCCGTCAATCCGAGCGTCGATGAGCAACTGGGCCTGGCGGTGAACCTCGTAGACCTGACGCCGGCGGTGATGTCCCAAGTCTCCCTGTCCGTCGACTTCCATCTGGACAAGGAAAATCGGCTGACCAAGCTCGCGGCGCTCGTCAACAAGGACAGCTTCTCTGCCGTCCTCTCGCTCGCGCCCGGGAGCGTGGCGATCGCCAAGACGGTGAGCGCGCTGGCCGAGGACATCGTGCAGACCTTCCTGCCGGCGGAGGAACAGGAGCCCATCCTGCAGTTCACTGGCGACTTCAACCTGTCGACGAACGAGCTCACGCCCGGCTACTACGTCGTCCTGGGGTCGCGCGACGCTGACAACCCGATCCCGTCACCGCTTCCACGGCTGGAGGTGAAGGATCAGCGTGTGTATGCGGGCGGGCAGCCGCTGTCGGGCCTGTCGTACGTGGTCATTGAGGTTCGCAAGACCAGCGCCCGCTCCAGAGACCTGGGCGTTGGCACGCAGTGGGACGATCGCCTGCGCGAAGCGGAAGACATCGCCCAGGGGCTACTCGACGATCCGTTGGCCGACGACGAGGCACGAAAGAGCGCGTGGGAGAAGTGCCGAACGCTCATCCGGGAAGCGCAGACCTTCCTGCGTGCCGAGCCAAGCTACTTGCGCGCCGAGGCAGAGCAGATCGTGAAGGCGGCGTTTTTGCGCTGCCGTGAGCTGGCCATGCAGCCTGTGCTCGAACGCAGCTACCGAGGCAAGCGAGACAACGACGCATCGTCCTGGGTTCCCGATGAGCGCGCAGATCGACAGCTTCTAGCGATAGGCGCGGACGAGGACCTGGAGCGTGAGGTACAGGCCTATGCCGAAGAGGTCGTCAAGGCACGTCAAGCGCTAGCTGGCTGGTGACCCATGGCCGCCACCCGGCTCGCACCGTTTGATCTGTCGGGCGGGGCACCGCTGTTCGAGAAGTGCCCCGCTTGTGGCGTCGCATGGCAGCCCGTGGTCTGGCTTCTTGCCGACGTCGCCGAGAACCCCGACCTGCGTGCGCGAATCCTAGACGGGAGCATCCACGTCTTTCGCTGCGAGGCCTGCAACACGCAGACCGCCACAAACGCGCCCATTCTTGTGGCTAGAGACGTCGAGGGCTCCCGGCTTGTGTTCTCGCCCTCCCCGGGCACCATGAGCTTGGATGACCACAACCAACTCGTGTTTGCGCTGGGCATGCTGCGCGAGGTGATGGAGGACTTGTGGGACGACTCGCTGTTCTCAGAAGTCGAAGTGGTCGCGCGTGCCTTGTTGCCTCATGCCCTGAGCGCCACGCCAACGTACCCGGTCAAGGGATTGACGACCGCGCTCATCGAGGCCGACACGGGCTGGAAGCAGCAGTACCTGCTGACGTGTGTGCCCCAGCTCTATGAGCCTGATGTCGCACAGGAGCTGGACGAGCGAATTGCCCGGGCGCGCGAGGAGCACAAGTGGGAAGCCCTCTGGGAGCTGCGCGAGCAGCGCGGACTCCTGGAGAGCTGCCGCCGCGTGGGACCTGAACGACTTCGAGCGCTGCTTCCGGCACCCGAGGTCTACGATCCTCAGACATCGCCGAACGATGCCCTGAACAAAGCGGCTGGCGCGCTGCGCGCGCAGGATCTCACTCGTGCAGTCGCCCACCTGGAACAGGCCACGCGCGAGCTGACCGCGACCAACAACCCTTTGCTGTGGGCGGAGCTGAACATGATGCTGTTCCAGCTCACGCGATCGACCGGCCATGCGGGTGGCTCGCAGCAGCACCCGCTCGAGCCGATCACACGCGCCGACTTTCAGGCTGGACCGTGGCTCGCGCGGCGCAGCCAATGCCACCTTGTTGTAGCGCAAGCAATGGCCGATCACGCCCTGGCCGATGAACAGTATGAGCTTGCTGTCGCAGGATTCCGCGCGCTCGGCGATGAGAGGTCGCTGGCAGCGGCGTACGACGCCCTGGGCTATTGGCGCTACCAGTATGGCGAAGGCGGTCCCGCCGATCGCGTAGAGGCCTCCTTGGTGTGCTACCAGGCAGCGGCAAATCTGGTCGACCGTGAGGAGGACGCGAGCGCTTGGGCCGCGATGCAGTTCAACGTGGGCAATGCCTTCCTGGAGCGCGAGAAGGGTGACGCCCTGTCGAACGCCACCCAGGCGGTGGAGCATCTGGAACGCGCAGCGGAGGTTCAGCATCAGTTGTCGGAGGACCGTCTTCAGGAAACCTTAGGCCGCCTGCGCCTTGCAAACCTGAAGAGCTTCGAGGCGCGACTTGCGAGCGATCCGCGCAGTGCCGATCTGCGACAGGCGCTTGCTGCACTTGAGACGCGCGATTGGGAAGGCGCGTTGGCCGCTTATCAATCCGCGATTGCCGTCACCGAAAAGATGCTCGCCGAGGAATACAGCGAGGAGAATCGCCGAGAGGCATTCGGCGACTTTGGTACCGCATACGCCGCAGCTGCGTACATCTGCTTCCGTCTGGGTCGCTTGGGCGAGGGCATCGCGCTTCTTGAAGGTGGTCGCAGCCGTGTGCTGTCCGAGGAGATGGAAGCCTTCGATGTCGACGAGGGCCTTCTGGCTCCTGAGACGTGCGAGGAGCTTGAGAAGGCGAGGCGGGTCGTACGCATGCTGCGCACGACGAAAGTCATCTCCACCAAGCCTGGGGCCGACGACAAGCGCGCCGAGCTGGTCGACAACATGAACCGCACCGCGTGGTTGGAGTTGACGGCCGTCATTGCCAAGATCAAAGCGACGACGCCAAAGGCCCTCAGAAAAGACATCGACGAGCAAGGACTCCTCGAGCTTTGCCCCGAAGGCGGGGCGCTCGTCTTGCCAGCCTTCAGCATCGCCGGATGCGCCGTCCTCGTTGTTCCGGGCGGTCACACGCAGATCACGGCCGAAGACCTGCTGTGGCTTGACGAGTTCACCGACAACGATCTCATCGCACTCATAGGCGAGTGGAACAACTCGCAGGCCCACGCGGCACGCGCTGAGCGCCGCAAGGGTGTTGCCGCAATGTGCGAGCGGCTGTGGTCCGTGTTCTGCGCGCGCGTCGCCGAAAAACTCAGGGCGCTGGGCCTGGCCGAGGGCGCTCCGGTCGTCGTCCTTCCGCAAGGGGGGCTCGGACTGCTGCCGCTGTCGGCGGCTTCATCAGGCCCCGAGTTCTCCGGGAGTCTGCTGGACAGCTATGCGATCTCATATGCGCCCAGCCTGCGCCTGCTGTCCATGATGCAACGGCGAGCAACCAAGCGCGCCGGGCAGGCGGACTCCTTCTTGGCCATCGCAGACCCGTTGGGGGATCTTGACTTCGGCCGTGCTGAAGGCACCGCGATCGCCGCGCTGTTCGAAAAGACGCAAGCTGCAGTGCTGGCGGGCGCGGCTGCCAGTGGGCAAAACGTGATCGGCGGCGTCCGCGGCAAGCGGTATGTCCATCTGAGTTGCCACGCGTTCTACACGACCGAAGGCGGCAACTTCTCCGGGCTTCAGCTTGCGCACGATGCGCTGACGAGGAGCAACGAGGGCCTGAGTGCGGCCGCAGAGCGACGGCCTGCGCTGGAGGAATTCTTCCTGGTGGGGCAGCGCTGGATATCCTTGGAACTGGACTTGTCGCAGTGCCGCCTCATCACGCTGTCTGCGTGCGAGAGCGGCAAGACGGATGTGGGCCGCCCAGACGAGTTCCTGGGCCTGCCGGCGGCCTTCATCAGGGCGGGTGCGGCCGCGATCATTGGAACGGCGTGGCGTGTGGACGATGCCGCGACCCTGCTTCTTTCGCGAAGGCTCTACGAGGGTCTGCTTCGTGATCGCCTGAGTCCGGCGCAAGCGCTGCGCGCGGCGCAGCGTTGGCTGCGTGACGCCACCAATGAATCGCTCGCGCGCTACTACGGCGCAATGCAAGAAGCTGGCGTGGCAATCGACCCGTCACTGCTGCAACGGGAACTGCGTCGCCACACGCTCGCAAGCGCAAGAGAGCGGCCGTTCTCTCACCCGTACTTCTGGGCAGCCTTTGTGATCTACGGGGCTTGAGGGTCTGATCGGAAGCACGGATGACCTTCGGCGCGGCCGTTGCTTCCTACCCCGCTGAGCCAGGCGGTTCGGCAGCTTTCGGGCGGCGAGATCAAGTCGGCGGATGTCTCTTCAGGGTCGGGCAGAGCCGTTCGGCTGTCGGACTCGAAGCGCAGCAAGCAGCCTGGTGCTGAGGTTCGATGAACTTCGGCTTTGGGCGCACCTTGCTGCCGCCCGCTATGCGAGGTTGAACGGCTGCACGTGGCCAGGATTCTCTGTTCGCGGTCGTCGCCGACAGCAGCCGCACGGTCTGACAAGGCATGAGGGCCCGGTTATTGAGGTTGCCAGTTCACCTTCCCGTGCATGATCGCGGCGCGTTGACCGGCACGGGCAGCGGCGCGCGAGCCCACGCCGGCTGCGCTGTCGCAAGCGGCTCAGTCGCCCTCACTCCCCACGCCATATTGGTACTTGCGTAGCGCCAGGCTCTCGTCCGCGCGCTGCTTCTCCGCGTCGATCCGGCGGTCTAGTTGCTCGGTCAGCCAAGCAGAAAACGTGCGGAGCCGCTCGTCTTCATCTGTCCTCCAGGCGCCAATCTCGTCGCGTTTGCGTTCATACGCCTTAATCATGCCGTCCTCGCCCCACACAGTGCCTGTGGTCTCGAGCGCGGCAGCCACCTCGTGCCAAGCCCTGGACTGCTCCGGGACCGCCTTCACGATCGCCTTGCAGATCTCCAGGATGGGCGCGCCACCACCGTAGGCGCGCGTGACGGCCAGTACGAACTCGATGTCGTGCTTGGAGTCGCGAGCCACCAGTTCAAGCAGCAGGGACTGCAGCGGCTGCTCGAAGTTAGGGAACACCGCCTTCACCAGCTTGGCGCCCCCACGATAGCTAAACATGGAACGCGCATCCATGTCGTCGAAGTTCTGGCGAAGGAGCTGAAGCAGCGGGGCCGGGTGCTCCTGGAGCAGCTGGTTGAGGCCATGCAGCTGGTAGGGTATGGCCTCGAACTTGTCTTCTAGAACGCTACGACCTTCTGCACGACGCTGACGCCGTTCGTCGACCTCAACCTTTAGCCTCGATGACAGGAAGCCTAAAACGGCGTCGATATCGCTCTCACCGACGGCACGGAGGACCTCCTCAGTCTGGTAGTCGAGCTCCTGCAGGTTCACCAGGCTGACCAGGACCTCGTCGCGATCCGACTTCTCCATCGCGGTCACCAACGACTTGAACTCCCGGCCAAACCAGAACACCTTCGCCCACCGGGCGTCGTCGTGTTTCGCTAGGGCCCGCAGCCCACGCATAAACACATCCTTCGCCTTGGCACATCCTTGCCCGTGGAGCGTGGCCGCAACACCCATGGCTATGCTCAACGCGTCCCGCTGATCCAACTCCTCGGCACGAGCCACAACTGCCACCAACATGTCCAACCGGTCGGGCCCGACTTTGAAGAGCGACTTCGCGATGGCGACCAAGTGCGTTCCTTCGACCAACCAACGGTCGATGACTTCACCCACTTCCTTCTCCCGGGCGCTGAGCTGCAGGCCGCCCAGCAGCGGGATCAGAAACGGCTGCATGGCCGCCTCGTGTTCGGTCACCAGTTCCAGCGCAAGATCGGGCTGCTGGCGCGCCAGCAGATCGAGGAACTCGTAGTACACCGGAAAGGTGGCCAGGTCATCCGACTCGGTCTTCGAAAACTCGAGGATGCGGTCCCGCCACTCCACCCGGTTGTCGGCGTTGATAGCCTCGATGTATCCGCGGGCTGCTTCCAGGCGTTTGGTGTTGCCGTAGTCCCATTCCTCTTCTCGAGTCTTGAGCCTCTCCCAGTCTCCGAAGATGCCTTCAAAGCCGATCAGCTGCTTGTAAATCTGATACTCGTCGTGCAGGGCGATGGCATCGCGGATCGCTAAGGCTGCATCGGCGACCTCGGTGGAAGTCGCGTGAAAGTAGTTCCAGTAGCCGTGGTGCTCGATGTCCTGGAGCAACGGCATCGCCTCCGTCGGCAGGAGGCCTCGCCAGAAAGTCAGCACATCGATTGCATCGCGCTGGAACATCTCAGCGGTATCGACGTCTTGCGGACTCCGCTCCCGATGGGTTGCAGCATTCAGCGCATTGATGATGCTCTCCCTGTACCGGATGGCGTCCTTCAGCGGATACATCCGTTTCAGCAGGGCGATGGCACTTGCACGCATGCCGGCGACGTCAGCGGTACCCGGCACGCTGCCGCGCGAGATCGTCACCGCGTTGTACGTCCACTGCCGTCCTTCCATGGACGGGGCCAAAGTCGTATTGACCACACCGAGGACAGCCTGGCAATCGGCTACGAGCTGTGCGTCAGTGAGGTCGGCCAGCTTTCTGACCAGGCTTTTCTGAGGTTCAACACCGAGTGCCGGGAAGAAGTCGAGGTCGATGGTCGCAAGACTCTGCAGCGCGTTCTGGGCCTTCTTGACCACATCCATTTCGGACGACCGGGTCAGCTCCAATAGGAAGTCCACCATCGCCTCCATGTGGGCGTATCGGATCGTGTTGGGGACGTCGATCGCATCGCAGATCAGCTCGGCTGCCGACCGGTAACCCCGCGCCTTGATCGGCTCGCCGCAATCCTCGAGCGCTCGTTCAGGCAGTGACCGCACGAAGTTGACCAGCGTCGGTATGACGGCTCCGTGATACTTCGGTGCCAGGACGCTGAGGATCTTGAGGGCACCGCGGATTTCGTCGTAATCGGCGGCGCTCCCCAAGACGGTTTCGACGCGGCGAAGCTCTTCGTCCAAGCGCTTCTGTACCGCGACGGAAGGGTTGTCCATCAGTTTGGACAGCGTGGCGACGCGCAGTTCCAGATTCATAGGTCAAGCGACTTCACCAACAAGTCTTGCACAAGCGGATCCTCTGCTGCGAGGCGTGCCGTTTCGGGATTCATTGGCAGGTAGCGGTTGCCTATGTCCTGCAGCATGCCGGACAACTGGAGCGTCTTGGCCTCATGCTCGGCGAAGTCCCTGGGTATTCCGAGCGCCTCTAGCCGAGAGAAGAGTTCGTCTTTCACAGGTGTTTCCCATGCGTCGATCATGCCTAGAACGATGCGATCGAGGTTCTCGAACCGCTTGCTCCGCAGTTGGTCCAGAGGAACCGCCGCGACAGCCAGCGGCCGGCCCCTGATCGGCACCACGGCGGTGGCTTCCTCGATGGCTGCATCCAGTAGCTCGATGTCTTTCCAGATCTCGAAGCCGTCGTCACGCAAGGCTCCTTCGAGTTTCCCGTCCCGAACCAACACGATGTGACGTCCAGCCTTCGCCTTGATATCCAACGCGGCTTCGAGGATCCACGAGTCAGGAATGTCCCTGCGCCGCTTCTCTCGCTTCTCTTCGCCGTTGAACGGCGGACTGACGTTGAAATACCGAGCCCAAGCTCTATCGCCGTGCTCGCCGGTGAACGGCAAGACCTCGATCTTGTTGGCAGCGAGGTACGCCCTCAGGACCTCTACCGAGTGACGATCCAAATCGGCCCGGCTGGGCACCCGCAGGTCTGGGTTGACGATGCCATCGCAAATCATGCCAAGTGACCCGCGCTTGAGTTCGCCGAGCTTCGATCGCACCGCGACCATCACTTCGTCGTAATCGTCAAGCAACTGCGTCCGGCGTTCTTCCAGGACGATGAGCGGGATGTAGAGCTTCGCCACGCCTTGCTGGACCCGCCTGAGCAACCGGGCGAAGTTCGGATGCCCGAACGGCGTCTGACGCAGCAGACTCGTGTCGAAGATGATGTGGAAAGTGTCCATGGGCTCCGACCGACGGCAGCAGCGCGGATCCCGTGATGATAGGGTCCGGATTTATGTCCCCGACCAAGTTGCGCGGCCAGACCGTCAGGCTCAGGAGTCCTTTGACGGCCTGGTCAAAAGCAGTGGCGAGAGCGCGTACGCCATTGGTTCAAGGCTGCTCAACCTGTTTGCCGGCGTCGAGCAGAGAAAAGAGCCCCGGCCGTAGCCGAGGGCTGGACCCTCATCGCGTACGGATGAAGCCTGCTCATGGAGATAAAGCAGGGAGCGTGTGGTCCCCGCCATCGTAGAGCCGAGCGAGTGCACCTCGTCGACCAACCGTCCGCCGGAAATCGAACTAGGCGGTCGCGATGACAGCCCAGTCTGGAAGACTGGTGTATCAACAGTCTCGATTGCTCGCTTCGAACGAGAGGCTGGAGGCCGGTTCCAGCCTAGAACCGACATCCCGTTGGAGGCCAGCAGCAATGGAGCGTTTGCTGAAGGTCGCGGCGGGCGTGGGTACAGCAGCAATGTGCCGTGCCGTTGGTGTCGTCGGTCCAAGCGCGACGAGCGCCTGCAAGGTGCCCAAACACGCCGGCAGACACTGTTCTCAGCCCACGTCGGTTCGATCAAGCATTGGGGATATCGCGTGCGCGACAAATTTCCTGAACGCGTGTCTGGATGGGTCGGAATGAGGCTGATTTTGGCGTTGCTGGACGGTTCGAGGAGTGCATGAAAGGTCTGCCTGGCCGCCCAAATTTCCGGGCTCAGCAGAGCTGCAACACCTCCGCTGATGGTCGCCCGGAGGTGGCGCTATCGCCTCAGCGCCTCCCATAGGAAGGTCTGCCTCGGCGGGCTTCGGCCTGTACTGGTAATTGCTGGTAATTCTCGATAATTGGGCGGGAAGAGCCGGTTGGGCTCCTCGGGGCCAGCGCCAAATTTACAGCGCTATCAGATTAGGCCCTCCCTGGGCAACAGCCCCGGCGGGTATTCGCCCACGAATACGGTCAAGCCACCGTCCGCCTTCTCTTCGAAAGTGAAGCCGCTGAGAGCCAGCATCTCGCGCAGAATTTTCGGGACCGCCATGAACACGGCGCCGTCCTTCCACGCGCCGCGCGCCGACTGGTCAAATACAAGTGTCGCCCCCAGCAAGTCGTCTCACTTGCTCTCTAAGCGCTTTGACCTCCTCGCGAAGGGCCTTCACCTCGGCCAGACGTCCTTCTCTAGCGATCCGTGCAAGCCTGGCTTGGCTCGATGACGCGTAGGCATAGAACTGGTCTGGATCGTCATGCCCAAGCTTCATTGCGGCGGCTGCGGCGATTGACCTGTTGCTTGTATCGAGGCCGAGCTCACGCCGCTCAGCGAGTTCTTCGTCGACGAAGGTCGAAGCGAACTTGCCTCGCAAGATATGAGGTCCGATGCCTTTGTCGAAGCCGAGCGACCTGAACGCTCGTGAGATCACCTGGGTCATCGATCTCTCAAGGATGGGCTTGCCCGTCTTCTCCGAGAGAAAAAGCGCGTTGTCATGCACCGACTTCGGAACCTTGTGCTCCTTGACCCACGGCTTCCAGTAGTTTTCGATGAACTCACAGATTCGATAGGCTAGGGCTAGCTCTATGCCGAACGTCTTTGTGTAGCTGAGCTTCTGCTTGGGAGGCCGCACAAGGTATTCGCCCTCCGCCGTCTCAATCTCGCTCATATCGAATTGATCTATGCGAAGTGAGCAGATGGACCCACGACGAAATCCGGCCGACTCCGCAATATCGGCGAAGAGACTGTTGCGCTGTGCGACGAATGGATCAAACCGCTCGCTGAAGTAGGCCATGAGGTCACTCACATCGTTGTCCGTGACCACCGATCCCGCAGCGTTGTGCTTGGCGTTGCGCTTCCCAACCTTAAAGAGCAGCGGATACTTTTTTTCGCTCCCCGCAGCCCACCTTCCGCCGCTACGCTTTCGCACCACCTTTGATTCGATGATCGCAACCACCAGCCCTCGGCGGCCGATCGTCCCAACCGGCACCCGACCGGTCTCCTGCAGCCACACGATCCATTGATAGATCCGCTCGAGCTTGACGTTCACCGTGTTCTTGGCTTGATCGTCGCCGCCGCGATGTGCCTTTGATTTCTTGACCTTCTTGAAGTTCTCTGCCTTGAACTTGCGAATCGTCGCGTTGGATACGGACCGGAGACGGGTACCCTCGTTCTGCAGAAACGTCCAGAACTCGACGAGGTGGTGCAGCCCCTGACCAACCGTCAGAGATGAGTTGCCACGCTCATCGATCTGGTAGGTCGCGTAGTCCGTAAGTTCGCGAAGGACGCAATCCACCTCCAGGTCATAGACCAGAAAGGCTGGGCATCCCTCCTGCACGGGAACCTCAGACACGATGTAGCGGGGGTTAGACATCCTTGCGAAGCACCCTAACGTTCGAAGGCGTCGACCGGACCAACTCGGCATTTCGAGACCTAAGCTCCTGCAGAGCTTCCTCGTAAGCTTCGCGGATCGCCGCGAGCTCTTCGGCCATGGAGTCGACCGTCGAATTCAAAGCCACGATCTGGCGCCGAAGTTCTCCGTTCTCTGATGTCACTTGGAGCGCGTGCCGTTCGGCGATCTGACGCAACTGCAGGTGCACTTTCACCCGCTCGCGAGAACGATTCACCGAGAGCTCTCGAACTGGCGGTGCTGGATTTGCAGCCGCTTTCACAAGGTCGGTGAGGGCCTTTGCGTCAGTCTGAAGAGTGCCGTTCCTCCTCAGCGTGTCATGCCCATTGCTCGCAAAAGACTCTTCGGCGCTRGCGCCTGTGAAGACCCACTTATTGAACTTGTTCAGGCTCGTCGGCGCATCTTCGGTGAGCGCCCCATCTTTCAGCATGGTGGCCAAGCGTTTGATCTTGCGCTCGATGTTGACTCGCCCCTCGTCCGCATTTGCGAATGCCACTTTTGGTTTGGCCATCACTCGCCCCCCATCACCGCCGCCTCGGGTTGCGCCTTCTTCCGATAGAAGGCCACGAGTTGCTCTGTGGCCTGAAGCGCCTTCTGTTCAGCGCTGGTCTGAAGCGATTCCGGACGTTGCGAAAGACGTTCACGCTGCCTGCTGAGGTCATCCTCAACGGCGACTCGATGCGTCTTCTTCATCTGGTGATATGGACAGGAGCCGCACACCGTCGGGGACGCGAGCTCGCGAGACAACTGCCCGTGCCGGAAGCACCGTGCACCAGGTTTGGGACCGCCGGCGTTGCAGTTGCCGTGGCGGAACGGGATCACCGTATGCCCCCTGTCGATCAGCACGCTCGACACCTTCTTTGCTGCCACCTTCAGATCAGCGTCGTCGTAGCTGATCCGTCCGAGCATCTTGCGCGCGAAACGCTGCACCAGGCGAGCAAACCCGCCCGCCACTGAGATGCCGCCTTGCAGGATCTCCAGCACGTCGTCATGCAGCTTGACGCGGGCGTACTCCTTGACCTCCGCTGCCAGCTCGGCAGCCTGCGCGGCCCGTGCCTTCTTCGATTCGCCGCCGTCGCCCCACAGCTTCGCCGCGTGATGCGCAAGAACACGGCTGGGGCCGTCGAGCACATAGTGCAGGGTCATCGCCAAGTCGAAGTGCGCCAGTTGCTGGGAAAGCGCGTATAGGTCCGCGTTCTCATAGCGATAGTGAAAGACCACGGCGTACGCCCGCCTGAACATGTGCGAGTTAGGTGCGATGTTGCTCCCAAAGCCCGTTGCCCGCTCGCATAGGAGTCCAATCCCTGGATCGGACGAGTAGTCGTACCAAGTGGGCACGTCTTCCCGGCCTCTCGGCGGCATGCAGAACACCTTCCTCATCCGGTCCTTCTGCTGTTGCCCTCCGTTGCGGCCCGCTTCGCTCCAAGCGATGTCAGAGATGGCCTTGGCCGTCTTGAGCGCCTTGAAGGAGATCTCATTGATGTAGAACTGGCGGTAGTCGCTGATCGTCTTCTCGCAGTAGAAGTAAGACTGGAAGAGGCTGAGTTCTTCGTCGATGCACTCGAAGGCATCTGCATACAGGCCCGTGGCCTTGGAAGCGACCTCGTCCTTCCGTCGCCCATTGAAGACCCCCAACAGCACAAAGCATGCCGCCAGGAGCGTCCGCACGAGACCAAGCAGACCGAGACCGCGCTGCCAGTCGCCAAGTCTGGCCACGGTAGCGACACGGAAACCGAGCAGTTGTTCAAGTTCCCGGGCTTCTGGCGCCTCCAGTAGCCTCAGCATTCTCGATTCGTCCACCTCTTCTTGCTCGTATGGGGTCAGGTCTGAATAGACGTGGCCGACGAGTTTGACGATCGGGTCTGAGTAGATGGACACCCAGCGGTAGGCCTCGCACATCAATGCTGCAAGCTGGGCTGGATCGAAGTTCTCTGTTCGATTCTGGGCGGCGGCTGCTGCCGATTCTGCGAAGGAGTATGGCCTCGGATGCGCCACGCAGAGCGCGCGCATATCTTTCGGGAGTTCAACCAGATTATTCAGTTGAGTGATCAACGCGCTGATGCTTGAGACACCGGGCAATTCATCTGCGCGCGTCCTGTGGAGCTGGCCGTGCACATCACCTCGACGGTATTCAATTCGCACCTGGCCCGGCCCCATGTTGGCGCCCATCGCTGCAAGCAGGCTGTCGCAGCTGTACTCAATGACCCCTTGTTTTTTCCTTCTTCTAGACAATGAAAGGGTTCTCAAGTCAATAGCCGAAGCGCGACGTTCAAGATCCAACGCAAGGTACCAGCCGCCCTTCACGAACTTGTCGAGCAGTGCTTCCCAGTGGCCCGTCGTCACCCACTTGAGGTGGTAAATCTCATGGAGCCAGAAGTACTCAAGCGCGCGGATGACTGTTCGCCCTAGGGTGACGGCGGTAGTGGCCGTACTCTTCGTGTCCTGCTGCCTCAGCACGTAGGTGTCGATGACTGCGACGACCACCCGGGCAAGATCTGGGCGATCTTTGAGAAGCGTGACCGTTGGATGCAGCCGATTCGGCGGCAGGTATGCAGTCGCAAAGTCGATCGTCCTTTCGCCCTTATCGTGGTTCTCGGGAAACTTGAGGCCCACGCCAACGACGTCATCCTTGAAGGTCAGCATCCGACACCGGATTTCGTACCCATACGCTGTGACTCGTGGAGTCTCGTCAG
Organism: Roseateles sp. P5_E4; assembly: GCF_054049255.1. NCBI lineage: Bacteria > Pseudomonadati > Pseudomonadota > Betaproteobacteria > Burkholderiales > Sphaerotilaceae > Roseateles > Roseateles sp. P5_E4. The sequence goes on from NZ_JBFUMS010000016.1 coordinate 65,899, forward strand.
GCACCTCCCGGTCGGATGACGGGATGTAAGGTGTTTTGCGCTTAGCCATTGATCAGATGCCGGTAAGGGCCCTTCTTGAGGTACTCAACCAAGTACATGTTGAACTCCAACCTTGGGACATGAATCTCTGCGAAGGCTTTCGGGTTCTCCGCGTACAGACGGTTCCAGTTGGCGTCGTAGTAGCGGCGCGTGAGCACGGCTTCTTCGACCCGCTCCCGATCAATGACGAGCTTCCGATTGGGGCATCCGCCGTCTTCATGGCAATGCGCACCATCGCAGACTCCACCGCTCAGCCAGGCGTCGTCGGACGGTGTTGATGGATCCAGGCAAGACGTGCCGTCTCCGATCGGCATCAAGGGAATGCCCACGGGCTTCATCGTGATCCGCGCCGCGACCTCCGCTTCCCACCGGCGCTGGAACTCCAAGTTGATCGACGAATTGATGCGGCGGGTGATCAGGTGGTCGATGTAGTCGCCAATGGTCGCGAAGGTGCTGTGGCCCGCAAGCTCCGCTGCAGCGATCGGACCTTCCTCAACACTGACCACGGTCAGCTTTTGGGTACGGATCATCTCGAACGAGAAGTACGGAAGCCCGTACCGATCTCGAATCGTCTTCAGTGGTTTTTGAAGGTTGGAGATGGGCTGGCCGCGACTGGCTTCGAAGTTGCTCTCTGAACTCAGCCATAGGCATTGCTCGTCGACATCGGCCCAGCCGCGCCGCACCAAATTCTCCAGCCGCTCCAGCACAAACCGGAGCGCCCGCGCAGCAGGGTTGTCGTGCCCCTCAATGAGGACCATTGGCGTGTCGTCGCCCGTCTTGTCCTTTACCGACTGGATCAGAAATCCGCCAGCGGGCAGCGGGCGCACGTCCTTCTTCCTCAGCTCAATTACTGCACCCACGTTCCACGCCGTCGCAAGCTGAATCAGGACGATCGCCGCGATCAGAACCGTCTGATGGGGGTAGTAGCGATATCGAAGACATCGTTGCAGATCCAGCGGCTCGATGCCCATTCGCTCCGCGAGCTCAGGGGCTAGGACGGCACCGCCTTTGTTGCCAGCGGCCTCAAACGGTGTTTCCAATCTACTGTCGACTTGCAGGTAGTGCGCTACGAGCGCCCGACGTTGGTCGGTGCTGAGCGCCCGGACGTGATCAGTGATCCCTAGCTTGGGCAGGTTGTCGAGGACCGCTTGAATGAACGCGGGGTCCCAGTCCTCGGCAAGGATTGCGTCTTGGACTGCACACGCCCTGTAGTACGTGTCGAGTTCGCGACAGCATGCGTCTGAGATCGCGTCAAGGTCCGCGTGCATTCGCTTGAGCTGCAGTTCCTTGAGTTCCTTGGGATTTGCGTGCGGTAAAGCGCCGAGCGGCGCGTCCTTGGCCGCTCCATCCTCATAGCGCACGCCGTCGCTGATCAAAGGCCTCGGCGTATGGTCCCCGCGGCCCTTAGGCCGAAACGCCATGCTGACGCGGGCCAGAGCGCCGTCCGGTCGCAACTCGAGAAGATGGTCGGTGAGGAACTTCCGGGTCGTTGCCGAGCGCAGCGCCCCTCGATCCTGTCCCCAGAGCCTATGGAACGCGTCGTCGATGTCCATGTAGAGGTCTCGCACGTTCTCCATTTCCAAGGCCTGGATTGGAATTTTTGCGAAGGCGCTCCAACTTGGCACTTCAGCCAGTCCAGGAAGCCCGAATGACAGTACGTCCCACGTCGTGAGGTGGGTCGGTTCAAGATCGGTGTCCTCTGCGAACTGCTCTAGCGCCGGCCACAGCCAGTTCATCACCACGGGTTGCCAGTCGTCGAATGCGACGTCAACATCCTTGAAAGTGATTCGGCCGTAGCGTTTTGAGTGAAACTTCAGAGTGATCTTTTTGACCATCTATCCCTCACGTTCATGGTAAAACTTGGAAGCCCTCCCCCCATGAGGCGGCTACCCAGCACGAACGTGAATCCTACATAGTGCATGACGGTGAACCTGGCCCCGGCCGACCTGCCCAAGGAAGGCGGCCGATTTGATTTGCCGATGGCACTGGGCCTGCTCGCCGCGAACGGCCAGATCGATGCCGCCAGGCTCGCGCGTTTCGAGTGTGCGGGCGAACTGTCGCTGGCCGGCGAGGTGCGCGCGGTGCGCGGCGCCCTGGCCATGGCCCTGGCGCTGCGCCAGGACGGTGGCGAGCGAGAACTGCTGCTCCCCGAGGCCAGCGCCGCCGAGGCGGCCCTCGTCGACGGCCTGGTGGTGCGGCAGGCCCGCCATCTTCTTGACGTGGTGGCGGCCCTGCAGCCCGACGGCGAAGCCCTGCCGCGCGCCATCGCCCTGACCCGCGAGGCCGCACGCGGCCTGCCCGATCTCGCCGACATCAAGGGCCAGGCCGGCCCCAAGCGGGCGCTGGAGATCGCCGCGGCGGGCGGCCACAGCCTGCTGATGGTCGGTCCGCCCGGCACCGGCAAGTCCATGCTGGCGCAACGCCTGTCCGCGCTGCTGCCAGCGCTGGATGACGAGGCTGCGCTGGAATCCGCCGCCGTGCTCAGCCTGGCCGGCCAGTTCGACATTGCGCGCTGGGGGCTGCGCCCGCTGCGCTCGCCCCACCACTCGGCGTCGAGCGTGGCGCTGGTGGGCGGCGGCTCACCGCCCCGGCCGGGCGAAATCTCGCTGGCCCAGCACGGCGTGCTCTTCCTGGATGAATTGCCCGAATTCCCCCGCGCCGCGCTGGAAGCCCTGCGCGAGCCCCTGGAGACCGGTCGCATCCTGATCTCGCGCGCCGCGCGCCAGGCCGAATTCCCGGCGCGCTTCCAGCTCGTCGCCGCGATGAACCCCTGCCCCTGTGGTCATCTGGGCAGCCCCCTGAAAGCCTGCCGCTGCTCGCCGGACCAGGTCTCACGCTACCAGGGCCGGCTCAGCGGCCCCTTCCTCGATCGGCTCGACCTGCTCATCGAAGTGGCTGCCGTCCCGCCACGCGACCTGCAGGATCTCTCCCCGGGCGAGCCCAGCGCCGTCGTCGCGGAACGCGTGGCTGCGGCACGTGAGCGGGCCGTGGCGCGCCAGGGTGTGGCCAACGCCCTGCTGCAGGCCCAGGACCTGGCCGAGCATGCGGTGCTGGAGCCCGCAGCCAAGGCTTTGCTGGAGCGATCGGCCGAGCGCCTGGGCTGGTCGGCACGCAGCTTTCACCGCGTGCTGCGCGTGGCCCGCACGGTGGCCGATCTGGCGGGGGCGGCGGCGATTGGCAGCGCCCATGTCGCCGAGGCCATCCAGCTCCGCCGGGGCCTGCCCGGCCAGGCGGGCTGACCATGCGCCGCCGCATCGGGCTGGCGCTCGGGCTGGCCACCGCGCTGCTGCTGGCGGCGATCGCGGTGCCGTCGCAGGCCGCGACGATCAGCATTGCCGTGCCCAGCGGCCCGGTCGCCCTGCCGCTGCTGGTCGCCATCGAGCAGCACCTGTTTCAGGCCGAGGGGCTGGACGTCGTGCGCATTCCCTGCAACAGCGGCAAGGCCTGCCTGGCCGCGCTGCGCTCTGGCGTCGCCGAAGTCGCCGCGGGCGCCGAATTTGCCGTCGCGATGACGGCTGCGCAGACACCGGCCGTCACCATCCTGGCGTCCATCGGCGAGTCGACCGCTCAGATCAAGCTCATCGCCAGCCGCCGCGCCGGCGTGCGCGAGAGCCGGGACATGGCCGGCAAGCGCATCGCCACGGTGGCGGGCACCTCGGCCGAATACTTCCTGGACCGCTGGCTCACCTATCAAGGCATCGACCCCGACCGCGTCAAGCTGAGCTTCGCCGAGCCCGGCGCGTTGGGCGATCTCGTGCAGCAGGGCAAGGCCGCCGCGGCCGTCGTGTGGGAGCCGGAGGCGGCCCGCATCGAGGAGCGGCTTGGCGCCGATGCGGTCCGCCTGCCTTCGGCCCATGTCTACACCCAGCACTTCTGCATCGTGGCCCAGGCCCGCGCCGTCGACCGGGACCGGCCGCGTTTCGAGAAAGTCCTGCGTGCCCTGCTGCGGGCCCAGCGCTTCATCGCCGAATCGCCCAATGAGGCCCAGGCCATCCTGGCGGCCAACCTGAAGGTCAGCGCCGCCGTGGCGCAGCGCCTGATGGCCGAGCAGGACTACCGGCTCGCCCTGCATACCTCGCTACCAGCGACGATGCTGAGCCAGATCCGCTGGCAACTGGGCCAGGACGGCAAGGCGACGGAACCGGTCCCTTCCATGCAGCAGCTGATCGACGCCCGCCCGCTGCAGTCACTCGCCCCGGGCTCGGTCACGCTCACACGATGAGGTTCGCCTTGAACACACGACGCCTGCTGGCATTGCTGGTGGCATGGCTGGCAGGTACCGTCGCCGCGGCGCCGCTGACCGTGGCGGTGTCCCGGTCGCCGCATTCGCTGCCGGTGCTGGTGGCCCTGTCCGAGGGGCTGTTCGAGGCCGAAGGCCTGACGGTCAAGGCCATCGAGGCGCCCAGCGGCCGCCGCTGCCTGAAGCTGATGGCCGAAGGCCAGGCCGACCTGGGCACGGCTGCCGACACCGCCATCGCCTTCGAATCCTTCGAGCGCACCGATTTCTCCGTCATCGCGACCTTCTCCAGCACATCCAGCGACGTCGAACTGGTCACCCGCCGCAGCGCGGGCATCAAGGCCGCCCGCGACCTCGTCGGCAAGCGAGTCGGCGTCGTCAAAGGCACCTCGGCCCAATACTTCCTGGACACCTTCCTGCTCAACAACGATGTCGACCCCAAGAACGTCCTGCAGGTCGCCATCCAGCCCGAGGGCGCGCTGGACGCCATGGCCGCCGGCCAGGTGGATGCGGTGGCCGTCTTCCAGCCCTTTGCCTATGCGGCGGCGCACAGCCCGCGCGTGGACGGTGTCGTGCTGAGCGAATCCGGGGACTACAAGCAGACCTTCAACCTCGTGGTCCAGACGAGCGTCCTGAAGGCGCGGCGGCCCGACCTGGAGCGCTTCCTCAAGGCCATCCACCGCGCCAACGAATTCATCCGCGCCCAGCCTCGCCGGGCCGAGGCCATCTTCGTGAACCGGCTGGGCGTCGAGCCCGGCTTTGCGCGCTGGTCGATGCAGCGCACCCACGCCGAGCTGTCCCTGGACGAGGCCTTGCTGCGCACCCTGCAGTCGCAGGCGAACTGGGCGGTGAGGGAGGGCTATGCCACCGGCAGAAAGCCTGCCGATTACCGCGCCTTGGTCGACGCCGCGCCGCTGCGCGCCGTGCTGCCCAACGCCGTCGGCCTGCCTCGCTGACCTGCACCACCATGAAGATCCGCTCCCTCTTCATTGCCGCTGGGGCCGTTGCCGCGCTGGTGGGCACGTCGGCCATCGTCGCGATGTGGACGGCCACCCGGCTGGAAGGCCGCGCGGAAGCCCAGCAGCAACGGGCGCAGCAGGTGGCGCGCGACGTGGCAGGCCTGGTCGGCGTGACTCATGTGTTCCAGCGCGAGCGCGACGAGCTCTCGGTCTCGGAATGGAAGAGCTGGCACGCCAACATCGTGCGTGACCTGGCAGGCGCCGATCTTCAGGGATCAGCGCATGCCGAAGTCGAGTTGCTGAGAGACGCGGCCGGCCGGCTGCCTGCTCTCTTTGAGCGCGCGCTGAAGACGGCAGCCGCGCCAGACAGCGATTTCCAGCGCCGCCGCCACGACCAGGCCTTCGAGCTGCTGCTCGGCGACACCCAGGCCATGGCGGACGCGGCCTTCCGCTGGTCACGCAACGCTGGCGACGCGCGCAGGCTCGCGGAGGACGTGCACGAGCAGGTCACCATGGCCGCGGTGGTCGCCTTCAGCGTGCTGCTGGTCGTGCTGGCCAGTGTTGGCGTGCGCCGCGTGCTGCGGCCGCTGGCCCTGCTCACGCAGGCCACCGAGGCCCTCGAGCGCGGCGAGCAGGTGCCGTTGTTCGGCAGCACGGCCCGGGACGAGCTCGGCACCCTCAAGCGCCGCTTTGACGCCATGACCATCGCCCTGCAGCGCCGCACGGGCGAGCTGCGCGAAGCCGAGCAACGCATGCGCGCCGTTGCGGACAACGTCCCCGTGCTCATCACCGAGTTCGATGCCGGCGCCCGCATCGTGTTCGCCAATGCAACGGCCGGACGGATCTACGGCGTGCCGGCCGAAGCGCTTGTCGGCAAGCATGTCAGCGACGTGCGCGGCGAGGACGGGGCGCGGCAACTGCAACCCCACATCGAGGCTGTGCTGCAGGGTCAGTCCGTCGAGTTCGACAGCACGCAGGCACTGCCCGGGGCGCAGCGGCATTTCCATCAACTCTATGTACCCAGGCGCGACGCGTTCGACACGGTGGTGGGCTTCTATTCGGTGTCGATGGACATCACCGAACGCAAGGCCGCCGAGCTGGCCGTCCAGGCTTCGGAACATCGGCTGAAGGACATCACGGACAACATCCCCGTCGTGGTCTCGCACTTCGACAAGGACCTGCGCGCGGACTTTGGCAACCTGGCCGCCGAGCGCGTGCTGCGGCGCCCCATCTCCGAGCTGCTGGGCCAGACCTTCCGCGAGATCCGGGGAGACGCGGTGTGGGAGATCGCCAAGCCCCATATCGACGCCGTGATGCAGGGGAATCCCCGCGAGTTCGAATCCTTCGTGAGCCATGCCGATGGCACCCTGTACTTCGCGCAGCGTTATGTGCCTGACATCGATGCGGCCGGCCAGGTCCAGGGCTTCTACTCCGTCTCCTTCGACATCACGGAGCGGCGCCAGGCCGAGGCCAAGCTGGCCGAAAGCGAGAAACGGTTGCGTGACATCGCCGACAACCTGCCGGTGATGATTTCCTATATCGACAAGGACCAGCGCCTGCTGTTCCTGAACGAGACCTTCAGCAAGTGGACGGGCCTGGATCACCGCACCACCGTCGGCAAGACCGTCGCGGAGGCCGTGCCGGCGGCACTGTACGAACAGCGCCGCGAGCACCTGGCGCGGGCACTTGGCGGCGAGCGTGTCGAGTTCCATGTCGAATCCACGGCGGCCGGCGCGGCCCGCTCGCTGCACAACCTCTACCTGCCCGACATCGCCGAGGACGGCTCAGTCCGCGGCCTCTATGCGCTCAGCACGGACGTGACCGAACGCCGGCAGCTCGAGCGCCAGCTTGCCGAGCTGGCCCGCACTGACGCGCTGACCGGGCTGCCCAACCGCTACAGCTTCAACGAGCAGTTGGCCGCGGTGATCAAGCGGGCCCATCGGGCGCAGAGCTTCACGGCGCTGCTGTTCCTCGACATCGACCGGTTCAAGCTCATCAACGACAGCCATGGCCACGGTGTCGGCGACGAGGTGCTGCGCGAGTTTGCGCGGCGGCTGCAGCAACTGGTCAGGGGCACCGACTTTGTCGGCCGGCTGGCGGGTGATGAATTCGTCGTCGTGCTGGAAGGCCTGCGCGCTGCCACCGAGGCCGAGATCGTCGCCGGCAAGATCATCGAGGCCATCAACCGGCCGTTTGCCACATCGGCCGGCGAACTGTCGATAGCGACGAGCATCGGCATTGCCGTTCACCCGCGAGACGAACTCGGCGGCGAGGAACTGCTCGGCCGTGCCGATCAGGCGCTGTATCTCGCCAAGGGCGCGGGGCGCAACCAGTACCGGTTGCACGCGTCGTAGCAGGCCTCGTCAGGGCCTGACGAGCTGGCCGTCTTTCTCGCGCACGGTGTCGCCGGCCCTCAGCATGGGATCGGCGCCGAGTTCGACGCGGTGCATCTGGCCGTGGCGATCGACGACCTGCGCGACCCAGACGGTGGACTTCTTGGCGTTCTTCTCGACCTCATTACCGGCATAGCCGCCAGCGGCAGCCCCGCCGACGGTCGCCAGCTTCTTGCCGGTGCCGCCGCCCACCTGGTTGCCCAGCAGGCCGCCAATGACGGCACCACCCACGACTCCCAGGCCGCTGCCCTTGCCCTTGCGGGTCTCGCTGTGGATTTCCTGCACCCACAAGCAGCCGTCGCAGAGCGCGTTGCGCTGAGCCTGCGTCGGGATGGCCAGCACCGGGGCGGGGTTGTCCTCGGCACGCACGGCAGTGGACAGGGTGGCCGCCAGGGCCGCGGTGGCAATGAGCAACTTCATCGCATCACTCCTTGGAACCCGCCCTGCCCAGGCTTCGCGTCGCGTCAGGCGCGCACGAAGCCGTTCTCGGTCAGCCTGACCTCATCGCCGACGCGCAGGCCCGGGTCGGTGCTGCGCTCGAAACGGCGCAGGCGGCCATCACGCTCGCGCACCTGCACGATCCAGACGTTGTAGCTCTTCTGGTTCTTCTCGATCTCGTTGCCGGCATAACCGCCACCCACGGCACCCGCCACGGTGGCGAGCTTCTTGCCGTTGCCGCCACCCACCATATTGCCCAGCAGGCCACCGACGACGGCGCCACCCACGGCGCCGACGCCGCTGCCCTTGCCACGGCGCGCCTCGGTATGCACGTCGGTCACGCGGCCGCAGCTGTCGCACAGCGCGGGCGGGGCCTGGGTTTCAACGACCGGAGCCGGCTGGGCCTGGCGCACCGGCTCGGCGCTGACCAACCGTTGCGGTGCGGCGGTGGTCTGCTGCTGTGTCGTCGCGGCAATCGGCTCACTGGTGACCGTCTGCGACCGGCCCACTGCATAGGCGCCACCGAGCAGCGCCAGCACGACGGCGACGCCGGCGACGATCTGCGTGGACTTGACGGAATTCATGGGGGTCGACATGGGGCCTCCGATGTGGTTGGTATGACCCGAAGCATGCCGCCCCTACAGCGGCCCTCCCTGTAGGACGGGACCGCTTCAGGCCCAGGGTGTCGACCTAGCCCGGCGACGACAGCTTGAGCCCGGCGATGCCGGCCACGATCAGTGCGATGCTGAACAGCCGCGCCGGGTTGGCCGGCTCGCCGAGCAGGAAGATGCCCAGGATCACGGTGCCGACCGCACCGACGCCCACCCAGACGCCATAGGCCGTGCCCACCGGCAGCGACTTCATCGCGATGCCCAGCAACCAGAGGCTGGCCACCATGCAGGCCGCCGTTGCCACGCTGGGCCAGGGCTTGGTGAAGCCGTCGGTGTATTTCAGGCCGATGGCCCAGCCGACCTCGAACAGGCCGGCGATGACGAGAATGATCCAGGCCATCCGTTTTCCTCTGGGGAGATGCGCCGCGGATTCTGGCCGCGCTTGAATCCCCGGGGCCGCGTGGGGTTGCCTTAACCTAGCAGCAATGAGTCACAAGCCCACCACCGTCAACGACCTGGGCGAGTTCACCGTCCTCATCGACGTGCGCTCGCCGGCCGAATACGCCCTCGACCACATTCCCGGCGCCATCAACTGCCCCGTGCTGGATGACGAGGAGCGTCGCATCGTCGGCACCACCTATGTCCAGGTCTCGGCCTTCGAGGCGCGCAAGATCGGTGGGGCCATGGTGGCGCGCAACATCGCAAGCCACCTGGACCAGTTGTTCAGGGACAAGCCCAAGGAGTGGCGGCCGCTGGTCTATTGCTGGCGCGGCGGCATGCGCAGCGGCAGCTTCGTCAACTGGCTGAGGCTGGTGGGCTGGGATGCACAGCAGCTCAAGGGCGGCTACAAGGCCTGGCGCGCCCATGTCATCGAGCAGATTGCGCTGCTGGCGCCGCGGCTCGACCTGCGCGTGCTGTGCGGCCCCACCGGCAGCGCCAAGACGCGGGTGCTGCAGGCGCTCGCCGCTCAAGGAGAGCAAGTCCTCGACCTCGAAGATCTGGCGGCCCACCGGGGTTCGGTGCTGGGCGCCATGCCCGGCCGGCCGCAGCCGTCGCAGAAGGGCTTCGAGACGCAGTTGATGCAGGCCTTGGCCGGCCTGGACCTGAGCCGGCGCGTCTGGGTCGAAGCGGAGAGCCGGCGCATCGGCCGCATCACGGTGCCGGAGCCGCTGCTGCAGCGCCTGCGCGAGAGCTCCGTCGTCGAGATTGACGCCTCTGCCCAGGCGCGGCTCGACTACCTGCTGCGCGACTACGCCTGGCTGGGCGACGACCCGCAGGGCCTGGCCGACAAGCTGGGCACGCTGCGCGAACTGCTGCCCAAGGAAGTGCTGGCCGAGTGGCAGGCCTGGGCGCTGGAAGGCGCCCTGCCGCCGCTCTTCGAAGCCCTGATGGCCCGGCACTACGACCCTCTGTATGCCCGTTCGCAGGGCCGCCATCTGGCGGGCCTGCCCGACGCCCAGCGCCTGCAATGCGAGGATCTGTCGGATGCCGGCATCCAGGCCCTGGCCCGTCGCATCGCTTCACTGCCCTAGGTTGGAAACATGATCCCCTCCTCTTCCGTGCCCCGCCTGACCTCGCTATCCCACGGTGGCGGCTGCGGCTGCAAGATCGCTCCCGGCGTGCTGAGCGAGATCCTGAAGAGCACGCGCCACTTTCCGGCGCCGCCGGAACTGCTGGTGGGCATAGAGACCGCCGACGACGCGGCGGTCTACCAGCTGACCGACGAGATCGCGCTGATCGCCACCACCGACTTCTTCATGCCCATCGTCGATGACCCCTTCGACTTCGGTCGCATCGCGGCGACCAACGCCATCAGCGACGTCTACGCCATGGGTGGCAAACCCATCATGGCGCTGGCCCTGGTGGGCATGCCCATCAACGTGCTGCCTGTCGACGTGATCGGCAAGATCCTGGCGGGCGGTGAATCGGTCTGCGCCGCCGCCGGCATCCCGATCGCGGGCGGCCACACCATCGATTCGGTCGAGCCGATCTACGGGCTGGTCGCGCTGGGCGTGGTGCACCCCCAGCGCGTCAAGCGCAATGCGGACGCACGCCCCGGCGACCGGCTCGTGCTGGGCAAGCCTCTGGGCGTGGGCATCCTGTCCGCGGCCCTCAAGAAGGAGTCGCTCTCGCCCGAGGGCTACGCGCGGATGATCGCCACCACGACACAGCTCAACACCCCGGGGCCGGACCTGGCGGCGCTGGACGGCGTCCATGCGATGACCGATGTGACGGGTTTTGGCCTGGCCGGCCATGCGCTGGAACTGGCGCGCGGTGCCCAGGCCAGTGTCGAGCTCGACTGGGCGCGGGTGCCCTTGCTGGCGCAGGTGCGCGAGCTCGCCGAGCGCGGCATGGTCACCGGCGCCTCGGGGCGCAACTGGGCCGGCTACGGCTCGGACGTGCAGCTGCCGCAGGGCTTCCCGGCCATCGATCAGGCGCTGTTGAGCGACCCCCAGACCAGCGGCGGCCTGCTGGTGTCTTGCGACGCCAGCGCGGTTGACGCCGTGCTGGACGTGTTTCGCCGCCATGGGTTCGGTGCGGCGGCGGAGATCGGCAGGGTCGTGGCAAACGGGCCGCAAGGCAGCCGCCTGCGCTTGAACTGAGCTGCCCCACGGCGGGTCCAACCGCCTATCCCCTCCCGGCAACAGAGGTATGCCCGGCCGGGGGGTGTAAGGTCGGGCTACTTTGGAGCCCCTCATGACGTCCCGTTCTGGATCCGCATTGCTGGCAGCAGGTCGCACTCCTGCGTGCCAAACATGATCCGCCTCGAGATCGCGCTTGAACTCGACTACGTCATTGCCGACCCGGGCTGTGATTTCATCTTCAACATCCACGCGGCCAGCACCCCCCGCCAGCTGGTGGTGGCGGAGTCGCTGACGCTGAGCCAGCCCTTGCTGGCCCGCGTCGAGACGGAGCCGGTCACCCGCAACCGCTACCTGCGCCTGCAGGCCCAGGCCGGGCCGCTGAAGGTGGCCTACCGCGCCACGGTCGACCTGATGCATCACTTCGCCCCGCCGGGTGACGTGGGCGAGGTGCCCGTCGCGCGGCTGCCCGCCGAGGTGCTGGGCTATATCTACCCGAGCCGCTACTGCCAGTCCGACCGGCTGCACCGCATGGCCATGCGCGAGTTCGGCCAGCGCTGGCAGGGCTACGGCCGCGTGCAGGCCATCCGCGACTGGGTGCTGGAGCGCACGACCTTCACGTCCAACACCTCGGACTCCAACACCTCCGCCATCGACACCCTGCTCGATCAGGTGGGCGTGTGCCGCGACTTTGCCCACCTGATGATCGCGTTGTGCCGCGCCATCAACATCCCGGCGCGCTTCGCCACGGGCATCGACTATGGTGCCGACCCCGCACTCGGGCCGACCGACTTCCATGCCTACGTGGAGGCCTACGTCGGCGACCGCTGGTACATCTTCGACCCTTCAGGCACCGCGATCCCGATGGGCTTCGTGCGCTTTGGCACCGGGCGCGATGCCGCCGACGTCGCCTTCGCCACCATCTTCGGCACGGTCAACTCCAGCGCCCCGGTCATCAACATCCAGGCCGTGGCCGGTGCCGACGGTCGCCTGCAGCTGCCCTACCACTGCACCGACGCCATCTCGACGGACGGATAACGTGGCCGTGAAGATTCTCTCGGTTCTAGCCCGGCATCCCATCCTGGTTCCCCTGGCCTGCGCCGCAGCGTTGACCGTGGTGCTGGTGGGCGAGAGTTCCTACTGGCAGTCTGAAGACGTGTTGGGTGAACTCAGCGCCCTGCGCGCCGGCACCGCCAGGCTGGAGGAACTGCGCGCCGCCCCCACCGATCAGCAGACCGACATCCACCGCACGCTGCTGCTCAACCGCCTGGGCGTGGCGCTGCTGAGCGTGGCCAGCCTCGCTGCGTTGTTCCTGTACCTGCGCCAGGGCCTCGCGCTGGAAGACCAGCGCGAGCGCGAAAAGCAGGAACGCCAGCGCCTGGTGCAGATCGAGCGTGAGCGGCTGGAGGTCGAGGTGGCGCGCCGCACCGCGCAGCTCGTCAAGCTGGCGCATCACATCGAAACGGCGCGCGAGCAGGAGCGGGCCCGGCTGGCGCGCGACCTGCACGACGAGATGGGCTCGCTGCTGACGTCCGCCAAGCTTGATGCCGCGCGCATCAAGACCCGCGTCGCGAGCCTCGCACCCGAGGCGCTGGAGCCGCTGACGCGGCTGATCGAGAAGCTCAACAGCGGCATCGCGCTGAAGCAGGACATCATCGAGAACCTGCGCCCGTCCACCCTCGACACCCTGGGCCTGGCCGTCACGCTGGACATCCTGGCCGGCGATTTCGCGAAGCGCTCCGGCGTGCTGGTGCATTGCGAGCTGGCGCCCGTGCGGCTCGCCGAGGCCGCCGAACTCGTCGTCTATCGCGTCGTTCAGGAAGCCATCACCAACGTCAGCAAATATGCGCGCGCGCGCCAGCTGTGGCTGAACCTGGGCATCATCCAGGGGCAGGCCGAACTGACGGTGCGGGACGACGGCGTCGGCTTCGACGCCAACGCAGCAACGAACTCGAGCTACGGCCTGCTGGGCATGCGATTCAGGGTCGAAGCCGAGCACGGCAGCTTGTCGGTGACCTCGGCGCCGAATCAGGGCACGCTGATCCGGGTCAGGCTGCCAGCGTCGACCGAAGCCCCCGTTCCCTCCGAATACCTCAGCATCGCCGCCGCCACATCTCCGCCGGATAGTCCTCAAGGCCGAGTGAACGGTACAGCCCGCGACCTTCCGGTGTTGCGCCAAGGCTGAACTCTCGCCAGCCTGGTTGGCGCATGGTGCACACGCCGGCAGCGGGCTGCCGCGATCTTTATACGTTCTTTACACCGCCTACGGGAAACTGGCTCCATCCCACCCAGTTTCCCGTTCATGAGCCTTGAGACCCAACGCAGCGGCCTGGCCGCACTGACGCTCGGCGCAATCGGTGTCGTCTATGGCGACATCGGCACCAGCCCCCTCTACACGCTCAAGGAAGTATTCCTGCCCGCTACCGGCGTCACGCTGGACACCCACAACCTGGTGGGCGCGGTCTCGGTGATCGTCTGGGCGCTGATGTTCGTCGTCACGCTCAAGTACGTGATCCTGATCCTGCGCGCCGACAACCGCGGTGAAGGCGGTGCACTCGCGTTGACGGCCCTGGCCGCCCATGCCGTGCAGCAGCGGCCCAGGCTGCGTGGCGCGCTGCTGTTGCTGGGCCTGTTCGGGGCGACGCTGTTCTATGGCGACAGCGTCATCACGCCCGCGATCTCGGTGATGGGCGCCATCGAAGGCCTGGAGGTCGTGACGCCGACCTTGAAGCCCTATGTGCTGCCGATCTCGGTGGCCATCCTGGTGGGGCTGTTTCTGGTGCAGCGCCATGGCACGGCGGCGGTGGGCAAGGTGTTCGGGCCTGTGATCGTGCTGTGGTTCGCCGTGCTCGGCGCCATCGGCGTCATGCACATCACCCAGCATCCCGAGATCCTGGCTGCACTCAACCCGCTGGAGGCCTGGGCCTTCCTCAGCACGCGGGGATGGCATCTGTTCGCTGCCGTCGGCGCCATCGTGCTGGCATTGACGGGCGCCGAGGCCCTCTACGCCGACATGGGCCATTTCGGCGTGAGGCCGATCCGCCTGGCCTGGACGGGGCTGGTGTTTCCCGCGCTGGCGCTCAACTACCTGGGCCAGGGCGCGCTGCTGATCGGAGACGCCACGGCCATCGAGAACCCGTTCTTCCGCCTCTTCCCCAGCGCCTTGGTGCTGCCCATGGTCGGCCTCGCTGCGATGGCCGCCGTGATCGCCTCGCAGGCCGTGATTTCCGGGGCCTACTCGATGACCAAGCAGGCCATCCTGCTCGGCTTCCTGCCGCGCCTCACCTTGCGCCATACCTCCGCCAGCGAGTCCGGGCAGATCTACGTGCCGGCGGTCAATTGGGCACTGCTGGCCGGCGTCATCGGTGCGGTGCTGATGTTCGGCAGCTCATCGGCGCTGGCGGGGGCCTACGGCATCGCGGTGACGCTGACGATGCTGATCACGACCGTGCTGACCTTCTTCGTCATTCGCGACGGCTGGAAGCTCCCCGCGCCGCTGGCGATCGGCGCCACGGTGTTCTTCCTGGCCGTGGACATGCTGCTGGTTGCCGGTTGCGCGATCAAGTTCTTCGACGGCGGGTGGTTTCCGCTGGCGCTGGGCCTGATGCTGTTTGTCTTGATGAGCACCTGGGCGCGCGGCCGTCAGCTGCTGATGGCCGGCCTGCGCAGCGAAGGCATCGAACTCCAGCCCTTCATTGAGAGCCTCGCCCTGGGCGAAGCCCATCGTGCACGGCGCACGGCGGTCTATGCAGTCGCCGACCCGAACCTCGTGCCGCAGGCCCTGTTGCACAACCTCAAGCACAACCAGGTCCTGCACGAAACGAACGTCATCCTGAACGTCATGTTCCACGACCGGCCGATGGTCGACGCAGCCGACCGCCTCGAATTGACGTCATTGGCGCCAGGCTTCTGGCGCGTGCTCGTCCACTACGGGTTCATGGAGGAACCCGACGTTCCCCTGGCACTGGCGCTGTGCGAGGCCAAGGGCTTGCGCATCGAGCCCTTCGAGACCAGCTACTTCCTCAGCCGCGAGACGGTGGTGCCGACTCCCGGTGGCGGCATGGCGAACTGGCGTGAGCGCCTGTTTGCAGCATTGAGCCGCAACTCCAGCGGGGTCGCCAGGTTCTTCCGGTTGCCGGACAACGCGGTGGTCGAACTGGGCACACGCGTGCAGATATAGCCAGGCGCGTCGCGCCGTCTTGCGAACAGTTCGGCCCGCGGGGGCAGTCCGGCAGCGTCGAGGCGCTCAACCACGGCAGCAACGACGTGCTCGCACTACAACCCCGGCGTTCCCTTGTCGAACGCCGGTATCCCCTCGATGGCGTGGTGAGCGGCCTCGGTGGCATAGGTCAATGCTTCCTGCTCCGTAGCCCACAGGTTGTCGGTTGCCGGGCGGTAGCTGTCATCCGTGCCAACCTGGCCAGCGGCGGCCACGTCAAGGATCGCGAAGCGTCCTTCGAAGCCGCCGCTGCGAGGCACCGCCTCCACCGTGAACCGCACACCCCGGTGAACGTCGGCGATGGCCTCACTCATGGCTTCTCCTTGGATTGAACGACGCCGTCAGTGCGGCTCAGCGTCCTGCCCCATCAACTCCGCCTTGCGCCCGGCGATGGCTTCACCCAAGGTATCCAGGTCGAGGTCGGACTTGCGGATCTTGGGGAACATCTCGCCTTCCTCTTCCTTGACGTGATGGTCGATGTACTCGCCAAGCACCTTCACCTTGGCGTCGTAGTGATCGTCATCGGGCGAGCCGGCTTCGATCTGCGCGATGAGTTCCTTGGCGCTGGCGTGCTCGATGTCGGCTTCGTCGATCAGGTCGGCGTCGTCGCCCAGCACGTCCCGCGCGGCCGGATAGAAGAGCTCTTCCTCAGCCGTGGCGTGCGCGGTCAGCATGACGCAGATCTGCAGCGCGATGGCTTGTTTCTCGCCGGCATCGCCATCGGCCTTGACAAGCTTGTCATAGGCCCGGAACAGGGACTTCACCTCCCGGTGATCGGCGGTCAGCAGATCGATCGCGTCCGGTGTCGAATCGCGTGTCGTCGGGCTGGCGGGTTTCCTGGCCGTGCTCTTGGTGGATTTGGCTGAGGTCTTCGTTGCGCTGGTGGGCATGGGAGTTCCTGCTGGCTGATGGTTTGGAAAGACTCCGGCGGGCACCGGAGCCGGTGAATTCAGAGCTTGTCTTCGGCAAGGGCGGTACGAACCGCCCTGTCGAGATCAAACCCAGGTCTCGCCGTAGTAGTCGTAGACCTTGCGACCGTAGTCGCGCGTGTATGCCGGCTCGCTGTAGCGGGCATAGCGCGGCGCGCCTTCCAGCTGCGACTTGTCGAGGTTCACCACATAGCCGTCCTTGGCGGTGTCGTACTTCAGCTTGGACCAGGGCATGGGATAGAGATCGGTGCCCATGCCCAGGAAGCCGCCGAACTCCAGGGCGGCGTAGCGCACCTGCCCGGAGGCCTTGTCGATGACCAGGTCGTCGATGGAGCCGAGCTTGTCGCCCTGCAGGTTGTAGACCTCGGTGCCTTCAACCTTCGAGGCAGCGATGGTGGGGCCGGTGGTGTTGTCAGTGTTCATGGTGGTCTCCGTAGCTGTGTAGCGGTCGATGGCGCCGCCCTGCTTCGACGGCAAATCACGTACCCACGCGCGGTGCCTCCTGCCTCGTTGAACCGCCTTGCAGGCTTGCCAACCATGCGGCATTCCGTCCTACACATGCCACCGCTGGCTTGGCGCATGCTGCGATGCAGCAGTTGAAGTTCAGCCATGTCGAAATGCATCATGCTGATTCGCCACGCCGAGAAGCCACACGGCGAAGACGGCGGCGTGGATGAATCCGGTCGCGACGATCCCAACTCGCTCAGCGTTCAAGGCTGGCGCCGCGCCGGCGCGCTGGTTCCGTACTTCTCGGCACTGGCTGAACGTCTGCATCCGCAGGTGCTGGAGCGCCCGCAGCACATCCTTGCGGCCCGGCCAACGGCAAGGCATCCGTCGACCCGCCCTTATGACACCGTGGAAGGCCTGGCCGACCGCCTCGGGGTTGCCGTCGACGAACGCTGGTCGGACCACGATCCGGTAGACAAACTCGCGTGGCACTTGCGGTCGCTGGACGCGCCGGTGCTGGTTTGCTGGCGGCACGACGATCTCCCCAAACTTGCCAAGGCGATCACGACAGTCGATGAAGTGCCGGAGAACTGGCCGTCCGAGCGATTCGACCTGACGTGGTCGTTTCGCTGCCAGGCGGGTCGCTGGCTGTTCCAGCAAGTGCCGCAGCTCCTGCTGGCCGGTGACCGGCTCACACCCGTCGACTGGCCGCAGAACAGAGCAAGGGCACGGCAAGCGGCTTGAGCAGGTTGCCGACGGTCTGGCCGCCATGGTGGTCCGCCTGCGGCATCAGGTGCAGCCGCTCGGCCAGTATCGGCCCTCGCGGCCGGTGGGAGCGGCATTTGCCAATCGTTGGGCCTTCCGCACCCTGCGCAAAAGCCCCTTGAGCCCAGCACCAACCGCCAGCCGCTTCCTCACCGCCGACGCTGCGAAGGCGGCGTTGACGGCGCCTGCCATCGCCGTCCAGCTCGCCATGGTCGACTGGCGCGGCGGCAGCGCGCGGGCGCGGCCCTCGTCATCGCCCCCCAACGGAGCGGCCCGTTCACGCGAGCGCAGTTTGCGCAGCTGCGGCAAGTTCTGCTGCACAGACTGCAGGTGGAATTCGGCGTCTCCATCGACGGCGTCGAGGCCGGCCAATGCGCTGGCGCACGGGACCTCGTCTGCGCTAACGCGCAGCGCCTCGCCTGGAACATGACCGGGGGCTTCAACCGGCAGGAGATGCAAGGTGCAGAGCAACTGGAATGGCGCCTTCAAATGCCTGGCACCCGAGCAGCTGATCGAGCGGCTGGCATGGCTGGAGCGGCCGCTGGTGTTCACCAACGGCGTGTTCGACCTGCTGCATGTCGGCCACGTCAGCTGCCTGGAGGCGGCACGCCGCCAGGGCAATGTGCTGGTGGTTGCGCTGAACAGCGACGCCTCCGCCCACGACCTGGGCAAGCCGGGTGAGCGTCCCTGCTGCACGCTGCACGAGCGCGCCCACGTCATCGCGGCCCTGTCCTGCGTGAACTGGGTGACGTGGTTCGAAGAGGCCACGCCGGCGGCGCTGCTGCAGGCGGTGCGGCCCGACGTGTACGTGAAGGGCAGCGACCACGCGGCGGAACAACTGCCTGAGACACCGTTGGTGCGCGGCTGGGGCGGCCGCGTCGTCACCGTGCCCTACTTGGCCGGCCACTCGGCGGCGGCCAGACGCAGCTGATCGAGCTTGGGGCGCATGCGCCGCTCCGCAAGACCGGCTCAGGGGCCGAAGGCGGTAAGTGTCGGGCCCGATGCGGCGACAAGGATGGCATCGAAGCTCTCACCGCCGGGCCAGCCGCCGCTGCCGTCGCCGGTGATGATCTCCACGTTGTCGTAGCCGAGCGCCGCCAGGCGCTCATGCGCACGACGGGCGAGCACTTCGCTGCGCTCGATTGCCGACACGTGCGCGGCGATGCGGCTCAGCACGGCAGCCGCATAGCCCGAGCCCGCGCCGATCTCCAGTACCGCGTCGCCCGCCTTCACTTCGGCGGCCTCGATCATCAGCGCGACGATGAAAGGCTGGGAGATGGTCTGGCCCTGGGCGATGGGCATTGCTGCGTCCTGGTAGGCGACGTCCTCAAAGCCCGCCTCGACGAAAGCCTCGCGCGGCACGGTGCGCATCGCCCGCAACACCGCGTCGGCGCGGATGCCGCGGGCGGCCAGCTGTGTGGCCACCATGCGCTCGCGCCGCTCGGCGTAATCCACGTTCATGGCGCTCAGAAATCCATCAATTCGCTGGACGTGCAGTCCCGGCCGTGCTCCTTGGAAACGTAGAGCGCCCGGTCGGCACGCTCCAGCACGGCATCCAGCGCCTCGTCCGGGCGGGCCTGCGCGACGCCAGCCGAGAAGGTGTAGGCAATGCCGGCATGCGGCTCCAGCGTGTGGCGCACCCGCTCGAGCGCGGTGCAGGCCTCCGCCATCTCGGTGCCCGGGAGCAGCAGGAGGAATTCCTCGCCGCCGATGCGGCCCATGGCCTGGCCGGATCGCAGATGGGCCTGGGTGTGATCGCAGAAGTGGCGCAGCACGGCGTCCCCGACGGCGTGGCCACGCGTGTCGTTGACTCTCTTGAAGTGGTCCAGGTCCAGCAGCGCAAGGCTCACCGGCTGGGAATGCCTGCGCGGGTCGTTCAGGGCGCTCTGAGCGAGTTTCAGGATGTGCCGGCGGTTCGGCGTGCCGGTCAAATCGTCGGTAAAAGCTGCCTGAACCGCCAGCTCGTGCGCACGTTCCAGCTCCGAAGCCATCCGCTGGTTGGCTCTCAACAGGCGCTCGCAGTCGTCCTTCTGATCGCGCAGCAACTTGCGCTGCAGATAGAGAGCGACAAACGCACCGACCTTGCTTTCCAGCACCTGAGGGTGCACCGGCTTGACCAGGAAGTCGACGGCACCGGCCTCGTAGCCACGAAAAGTCCGCGCTGCGTCGCCGCCGTCGCCCGTCAGAAAAATGATGGGAACTTCACGGGAAAGCGCCTCATCGCGCATGGACTCGGCAAGCTGGAAGCCATTGACGTCGGGCATGTTGACGTCGACCAGCGCCAGCGCAAAGTCGTGCTGCGTCAACCGTTCCACCGCCACCGCAGCGGACTCGGCGGATACCACCTCGATGCCGGGACGATCCAGGATCAGCTTCGTCGAAGCAAGGTTGTCCAGGTTGTCATCGACATGGAGGATGAAGGCAGTCTCACGAACAGGCAGCTGAAGCTCCCGGGAGGACGTTGGTCGTGGGCGGCAATTGGCGCTCCCGGTGCCACCCCTGGCAGATACTGGCGCCGTCAAGTCGACATCAGGAATCTCCGTGAACACGTCCCCGATCAGCGACGACCTGGTAGACCGCGTTCGCCACGCGCTGGCCGGTGTCGCCGACGTGCGTGAGAAGCGCATGTTCGGCAGCGCCGGCTTCATGGTGCGCGACCACCTGTGCGTGACGGCGAGGCCCGAGCGGCTGATGTGCCGCATCGACCCGGCGCTGCACGAGATGGCGCTCCAGCGTGACGGTGTCGAGACGGTGGTCATGAAGGGGCGCCCCTACCCAGGCTATGTGTTCGTCGCCTCGACGACCGTGCAAACGAAGGCGGCACTGGACTACTGGATCGAGCTGTCCCTCAAGTACAACGCGACGCTGCCTGCGGCCAGGGAAAGGCAGAGCCCATCGCGGGCCAGGGCCAAAGGGGCTGGCACCACCGACGGCACGCGCTCACGTTCTTGAGTGAATGGCCGGGCGCTTGCGGCGCAGCGAAGGCCCTTCCTACACTCGGCCAGGAATTGCGAGCGGCACACGCAGTGGATGTCGTCATGATCGCGGTCCGAGCCTTTCGACCTCTCGTTTCACGCCATTCATGCCATGAAGCTCAAGCCACTGCCCAGGACCGTCGCCATCGTCATGGCCGGCTTGATCGCCGCTACCACGCAGGCTCAACCGGCCGAACCCTTCCCGGTCCATATCGAGGTGGACGCCGGCCGCACAGCTGGCGAGCTCAAGCCCATCTGGCGCTTCTTCGGCGCCGACGAGCCCAACTACGCGACCATGAAGGACGGCCGCAAGCTGATGAAGCGGCTGGGCGAGCTGCGGCCGGGGAGCGTGTACTTCCGCGCGCACAACCTGCTGAACACGGGTGACGGCACGCCGGCGTTCAAGTGGGGCAGCACGAATGCCTACACCGAGGACCGTGACGGCAAGCCGGTCTACGACTGGGCCGTCACCGATCGCATCATCGACAGCTACCTCGAACGCGGCGTGCGGCCCTACCTGCAGATTGGCTTCATGCCGCAGGCCTTGTCGAGCGCCAAGCCGGGCACGCCGTACCAGCACAGCTGGCGCCCCGGCTTCGCCTACGACCTGATCGCCGGCGGCTGGAACGCCCCGCCGAAGGATTACGCCAAGTGGGCCGAGCTGGTCTTCCAGTGGACCAGGCACTGCGTGGAGCGCTACGGCCGCGAGGAAGTGCTGCGCTGGTACTTCGAAGTCTGGAACGAGCCCAACGGCCCGGCCTACTGGACCGGCACGCAGGAAGAGTTCAACAAGCTGCATGACTACGCCATCGACGCCGTGCGCCGCGCACTGCCCGAGGCCCGCGTGGGTGGCCCCGACGTTGCGGGCTCCGGGGGGGCGTTCATGGACGCCTTCCTCAAGCATGTCGTCAGCGGCCGCAACCATGCGACGGGGCAGATCGGCACGCCGACCGATTTCCTCGCCTTCCACGCCAAGGGCAGCCCTCGGTTCGTCGACGGGCATGTGCGCATGGGCATGGCGCCCCAGTTGAGCGGCATCGCCAACGGCTTCCAGAAGATCGCCGCGGTGCCCGAGCTGAAGGACAAGCCCATCGTCATCGGCGAGAACGACCCGGAAGGCTGCGCCGCCTGCCCCGGCCCGCAGAACGCCTACCGCAACGGCACCATGTATTCCAGCTACACGGCGGCCAGCTACAAGCGCATCTGGCAGCTCGCCGACCGCCACCAGGTAAACCTGGAAGGCGCGCTGACCTGGGCCTTCACGTTTGAAGACCAACCCTGGTTTGCGGGCTATCGCCAACTGGCGACGAATGGCGTCGACCTGCCGGTCCTCAACGTGTTCCGCATGTTCGCCAAGCTGGGGCCAACGCAGCTGCGCGCCACCAGCGACGCCGAAGTGGCGCTGGAGGACATCGTGGCGAACGGGGTCCGCGGCCGCCCGGATGTGGGCGTGCTGGCCACCCGCACGCCCGACGGCAAGATTGCGGTGATGACCTGGCACTATCACGACGACGATGCCAGCGGCCCGGATGCGGCGGTCAGCTTGAAGCTGGCGGGCCTGGGCGGGCAGGCGACGCGGTCGGTGACGCAGTGGCGCGTCGACAAGGCCCACGCGAACGCATTCACGGCTTGGCAGGCGATGGGCGCGCCCCAGGCGCCGGACGCGAAGCAGTACGCCCAGCTGGAAGCCGCCTCGGTGATGGCGCCGGCCGCGCTGCCGGCGCTGGCGGTGGCCAATGGCAGTGCGACGCTGAGCTTCACGCTGCCACGGCAGGGTGTGTCGCTGCTCGTCATCGAGTAGGCGCAAGTACACCCGGTGAACGTCAAGCTTGCAGCACTGAAGTGGCTGGCCGGCCTGCTCGTCTGCGGCCTGCTGGCGCCGCTGGCGCTGGCCGCGGACGCGCCGCGCACCGAGACGCTGATGCTGTCGGGCACCGGCCCGGATGACGCGGTGGACTGGGACTTCGTCATCGACGGCGGGCAGCGCGCGGGCGAGCAGGCGCGCATCAAGGTGCCGTCCAACTGGCAACAGCAAGGCTTTGGCCACTACCAGTACGGCTACGACAAAGGCCCGCGGGCGGCGGACAAGGCGACCTACCGACGCCGCTTCAGCGTGCCGGCCGAGTGGCAGGGCCGCACGGTCCGCGTGGTCTTCGATGCGGTGATGACCGACACCCTCGTGAAGGTCAACGGCAACGTCACGGGGTCCATCCACCAGGGCGGGTTCAACCGCTTCAGCCACGACATCACCCGCTGGCTCAAGCCGGGCGAGGACAACGAGATCGAGGTGCAAGTCAGCGAGGCCTCGGCCGCCACGGCCACCGACATCGCCGAGCGCCATGGCGACTACTGGGTGTTCGGCGGCATCTACCGGCCGGTGTGGCTGGAGGCGTCGCCGCTGCAGTCCATCGCGCACGTGGCCATCAACGCCCAGGCCAGCGGCGAGCTCACGGCCGACGTGACGCTGCGGGCGCCGCGCACGGTGACCCGGCTGGCGGCCCAGGTCACCACCCGCGACGGCACGGCCGTGGGCCAACCCTTCTCCGCCGCGATTCCCACCGGCGGCGCCGGGCGCGTGCGCGTCCAGGGGCGGATCGACCAGCCGCTGCTCTGGTCCGCCGAAACGCCGCACCTGTACTTCCTGCAGCTCACGCTGTTCGAAGGCGACAAGGCCGTCCACCAGGTCAGCGAGCGCTTCGGCTTTCGGACCTTCGAGGTGCGCGAGGGCCGGGGCCTGTACCTCAACGGCCAGCGCATCATGCTCAAGGGCGTGAACCGCCACAGCTTCCGCCCGGAGACGGGCCGCGCCGTGTCACGCTCCCTGGCCTATGAGGACGCGCACCTCATCCGGTCCATGAACATGAACGCCATGCGCGTGGCCCACTACGCGCCCGAGAAGGCCTTCCTGGAGGCCGCCGACGAGTTGGGGCTTTACGTCATCAACGAGCTGAGCGGCTGGCAGAAGGCCCATGACACCGAGGTGGGCCGCAAGCTCGTGCGCGAGCTGGTGGAGCGCGACGTCAACCACCCCAGCATCCTGTTCTGGTCCAACGGCAACGAAGGCGGCTGGAAC
The DNA here is from genome assembly GCF_054049255.1 of Roseateles sp. P5_E4. NCBI lineage: Bacteria > Pseudomonadati > Pseudomonadota > Betaproteobacteria > Burkholderiales > Sphaerotilaceae > Roseateles > Roseateles sp. P5_E4. The sequence continues at coordinate 89,566 of NZ_JBFUMS010000016.1, forward strand.
CGCGAGCTGGACGGCGACTTCGCCCTCTACGACCCGCAGGCGCGGCCGTTGCTCCACCCGTGGGAGGCTTTTGGCGGCATCGACACCAAGCACTACCCGCGCTACCCGGATCTGCAGCGCCGGCTGGCCGGCCCGCTGCTGGTGATGCCCACCGAGTTCCTGCACGGCCTGTTCGACGGCGGCCTGGGTGCCGGCCTGGACGACTACTGGCGAGCCATGAGCGCCTCGCCGCGCGGCGCGGGCGGCTTCCTTTGGAACCTGGCGGATGAAGGCCTCGTGCGCACCGACCAGGGCGGGCGCATCGACGTGTTCGGCAGCTACGCGCCGGACGGCATCGTCGGCCCCCGGCACGAGAAGGAGCCCAGCTACTACACGGTCAAGGAGATCTGGTCACCGGTGCAGATCGCGCCGCCAACGCTCGACGATCAATTCAACGGCGTGCTGAAACTGCGCAACGCGTTCGATTTCACGACGCTGGCGGCGGTGCGCTTCCAGTGGGAATGGATTCGGTTCGCCCAACCGCAGGACCGCAGCCCGGACGCCCGCGTGCTGGCCCAAGGCGACCTCGCCGGGCCGGCCGTGGCTCCGCATGCCGCGGGTGAATTGAAGCTGCCGCTGCCCGCGGCCTGGCGCGAGGCGGATGCGCTGCGCCTGACGGCAATGCAAGGCGACCAGCATCTGTGGACCTGGGTCTGGGCAGAGCCGGACCGGCCCTCCCACCTCGCGCGCCAGCATGCCGGCACGCCCGCGGCGGTGAGAGAGGGCGACAGCATCCGGCTGCAGGCCGGCGCCATGTCCGCGCGCTTTGATGCCCGTACCGGCCTGCTGCTCGAACTCGCAAGGGGCGGCAAGGTGCAACCCTTGTCCAACGGGCCGCGCCTGGTGGTCGCCCGGCCCAGGCAGGCCGCCGAGCCGGCATGGCTGGAGCCGGACGCCGCGGCCGACGGCGTCTACGAGTTCCCCACGCCGACGATGGCCAATGTTGCAACCATCGACCTCGGCATCACCGAGACCGATGGCTGGGCGAGCTTCAGGCTGGATCTGTCTGCCGATGGCCAGCGTTGGAAGACCGTCTTTGATGGCGCACGGGTGGCGCGCGACGGCCAGACCTACATCTTCCCGCCCCAGGCCGTGAAGGCACTGCGCGTGACCCGCCTGGCGGGTGTGCGGCGCACGCCCTCGGTGGTGTCTCTGCGGCTGGCCTTCGAGGCAGACCGCTTCGCCGTACCGGCGGCTCAGGTCGTCGTGACCGCAGGCACCGGGCCGCAAGGCGCCTGGCTGGAAGCGCCTGGCGCCGGCGGGCTGGACCGCGTGCGCTGGACGCTCGGCGAGGACGACGACGGCGGCGTGCTTGCGCTGGACTACGGCTACCAGCTCCAAGGCCCCACGCTGTACCACGGTGTCGGCTTTGATCGGCCGCTCGTTGAGGCCAGCAAGCCCCGCGCGCTCGTGCGCGGGCCGAGCCCCGTCTGGCAGAACCGCCTGCGCGGGCCCGTGCTGGGTGTGTACGACATCGCGCCGTCTGCCGGCTATTTCGCGGACCCGCGCTGGCTGCGGCTGAGCTCACCAGCTGGGGACCTCACCATCGTCAACGACGGGGCAGGCTATCTGCAACTGGGCGCGAGGCTGGCAGACTTCCCGACCACCAGCGTGGATTTCCCAGCCAGCGACATCGGCTTCCTGCACGCCATCCCCGCCATGGGCGCCAAGGGCCAGGCCGCTGACCTGACCGGGCCGGCGGGTGAGCCGGCCCTGGCGACGGGACGCTACGGCGGCCGGTTGCTGCTGCGGTTCTGACGGCCGCATGGCGCTGCCCGGTTGCACAACGATCACAGGAGACCCATTGAACCCCCTTCACTTCATGCGGGCCGCGGCTTGCGGCCTGCTCGCCCTGGCGGCCACGGCACCCGCTCAGGCGCAAGACATCGCCCTGGGCCAACGACTGTTCGACAGCAACTGCGCCATGTGCCACACCGCGACACCGGACAGGCGCGCGCTGATGGGCCCCGGCCTGCATGGCATCGTCGGGCGCAGGGTGGGTGAAGCGCAGGGCTTCGGCTACTCGGCGGCACTGTCCGCGCTGGGTGCAAAGGGCAAGGTCTGGACGAAGGCGGAGCTGGACAGGTTCATCGCCGACCCCTCGGCCTATGCACCCGGCACCACCATGCCGATCAGCATGGCGGACAAGGCACAACGCCGGGCGCTGTTGGCCTATCTCGAAAAGCTTTCAGGCCCGGCGACCACGGTGGCGGTGAGCACTGCGGCCAGCAAGCCGGCGGTCCCTGGTGCAGACGTGGGCAGCTGGAGTGCTGATCGACCGGGGCGGATCCATGAGTGGAAGGTGGCCGACCTGCCCAAGCCCTTCGCCACCGAAAGCGCGAGCAACGGGCCCCGCACGGTGCCACGCCCCGAGGGCGCGTTGCCGTTGGTTCCCGAGGGCTTCAAGGTCAGCTTGTGGGCCAGGGACCCTGATCGCGGCCGCGTCATGGTCAAGGCACCCAACGGGGACATCTTCATCTCGTCCACGACGAAACGGCTGGTCAAGGTGTTCCGGTCGTCCACGGGCGAGACCGCCGATGTGGTGAGCACCTTTGCGTCGGGCATGGACCGCCCCTTCGGCCTGGCTTTCTGGCCGACAGGCTCCGACCCGCGGTACCTCTACGTGGCCTTCGTCAATTCCGTCGTCCGATATCCGTACCGCAACGGCGACCTTGTGGCCGGCGGTGAGCCCGAAGTGGTCGTTCCCAAGCTGTCCCAGGCCGTCGGCGCGCACTCGTCCCGGACGCTGGTGTTCTCTGCCGACGGACGCACGATGTTCCTGTCCATCGGCTCGGCGACCAACGTCGCCGAGGGCATCGGCAAGACGCCGCCCGAGCCGCTTGCCGGCTGGGAAGCCAGGCACGGCCTGGGTGCAGCCTGGGGTGAGGAGGAAGGCCGCGCCGTGGTGCTGGCGTTCGATGCCGATGGCAAGAACCGGCGCACCTATGCCGCGGGCCTGCGCAACTGCGTCGGCATGTACCTCTACCCGCGCACCGGGAACCTGCTGTGCAGCGTCAACGAGCGCGATCTGCTGGGCGACAACCTGCCACCGGACTATCTGACCCGGGTGAAGGAGGGCGCGTTCTATGGCTGGCCCTGGTTCTACATCGGCGCTCATGAAGACCCCCGTCTCGCCGGCCATCGCCCCGACCTTCGCGACAAGGTGACGGCGCCCGATCTGCTGCTGACGGCGCACGCAGCGCCACTCGGCATGGTCATGTATGAGGCGCCGCCGGCCGCCCCTGCGGCGTTCGCGAAGGCCTACGACGGCGACCTGTTCGTCGCCTTTCACGGCTCCTGGAACCGGCAGACGCGCACGGGGTCGAAAGTGGTCCGGGTGTTCATGAAGGATGGCGTGCCGACGGGCCGTTATCAGGACTTCGTGACGGGTTTCGTCGCCAGCGACACCGAAGTCTGGGGCCGGCCCAGCTCGGTCGCCGTGCAGAAGGACGGCTCGCTGCTCGTGGATGACGATGTGACCGGCGAGATCTGGCGCGTCGCTCCGAAATGAACGTTCCAGGCTGACCGACGACGCGTTGCCCGTTGCCCTGCACGCCCCCTAGATTGGAAGCTGCCCGGGGCGTCCCACCGGACCGGAAACATGTTCTCCTTGCCGGCGGACCGTTCACCCGATTCCGTTGTCAGGTTTTTCGTCTCCGTCAGCCAAGGAACATCATGACTCGCTCACGAACGTTGCTCAGCGCGCTTCTTTGCGCTTGCGCGGTTTTGCCGTTTGGCGCGGCGCATGCGCTCGGCGTCGTCACCTATGTGGGCCACGCGGCCGCTGACAATTTCAATCCGCTCAATCGCCTGAATGACATCGACCACGGGACGACCTTTGCGCCTGCAAGCTACGGGGTGAACGTGGATGGCAACGTCGCCACCTCGATCACCGATTCAGCCCAGGGGGGCTCGGCTTATGCCTATTCCCTCTCCGTGGCTGCGTACTCGCCCGTCCTCGGATTCACCGTCGGCGGTGGTGCTGGAGCGACCACGACGATTCATTACCAGGTCATGCTGAGCGGCCCGGCCGCGGCAACGGTAGTGCCGGTGCACGTCCTCGCCCACGGCTTGGTCGACGGCGAAGGAAGTACGCAGGCATCGGCCTCCTTCTCCGTGAACTACGACAGCGGCGGTGCTGGCGCGATTTTGCTCGCCGGCATCAACCTCAACGGAGTGAGTGGCAACAGCTTCTCGTTCGATCAGGTCACCAACTTCAAGGTCAATGCCGTCTTTGATGTCTACCTCCGTGCCGATTCCGGCTCGGGCGGCCCCGGCGGGCCGGCAGGCTGGTCGAAGGCCTTCGTTGACCCTTCGTTCACGATCGACGACCCGGCGCTGGCCGCGCTCTACCACTTCGAAGGCATTCCTAGCGCCGTGCCTGAGTCGGCGACCTGGGCGCTCACGATGTTGGGGCTGGGCGTGGTTCTCGGCGTGCGGCGCCGGCGGACTGCGCTCGTGCCAGTGCCCGAATCGCAATGATTGGTTAACTGGCCCCAGTAGGCGGCCGCGCCATGCGCCTCAAATGGTCGCTCCGCTAGACTGACGACCATGCGCCACGGCCTGACGACCTTCCTGCTGATGCTGTGCATGTGCTGGCAAGCGCTGGCCCATGCAGGCGTTGCCGTGGGGATGGCGGGCCAGGAAGAGCAGCAGCATGCGTTGATGCACCTCGAGGGCCAGGGGCACCATCACGATGATCACGGCGATGCCAGCGGCGTCCACGAGGACCAGTCGCTCGCCTCGGCCCATCATCTGGCCAGCGACTGCGGCTTGCATTCACCGGTCCTGATGACCCGTGTTGACCTGCACTTGCCGCAACTGCCGCCGGCGATGCCGGTGCAGACCGCGGTGACGCCGCCTCCACCGCCCTGCCTTGCCGGCCCCGAGCGGCCGCCCAAAGCCCAGTCCTGATCCCGCCCGCGACCCGCGCGTGTACACGCGCGGCCGTCTGTCGCTCTGGTGGTGACCTCTTGCGCATGACCAGCCCTGGGCTGGCCTCATGCGGGTCGCCGCCGCTTTCGCATCAGGACCCTCGTGAAAATCCCTCCATGGTTGGCGCCATGGCTCACCGGCAGCGCCCTTGCTGCCAGCGCGCTCGCCTGTGCCGCCCAACCCCTATCGAATTCCGCAGCGCTCGCGGCCAGCCGCCCCAGCCTGGCCCAGGCGATTGACGCCGCCTGGCAGCGCTCCGTCGAGGTGACGCAGTCGCAAGGCCAGCAGCGCCAGGCTCGCGCTGAACAGGCCGTCGCCGCCAGCTGGCTCGCCGCGCCGCCAGCGCTGCAGCTGTCCCAGCGTGAAGGCCGCGGCAGTGGCGCCAGCGGCCAGCGCGAAACCGAGGTCGGCGTCGCCCTGCCGCTGTGGCGTATCGGCGCCCGCGCAACCGCCGGCCAGGCCGCCCAAGCCGGCCTCGACTGGAGTGCCGCCGCCGAGCGGGCCGCCCGCCTGCACGTGGCCGGCCAGGTGCGCGAAGCCCTTGGCCAGCTGAGCAGCCTGGAGGCGGAGCAGCGCCTGGCCGCGCTGCAAAGCCAGTTGCTCGGTCACCTGGCCGAAGACGTCGACCGCCGCGTCAAGGCCGGCGACCTCGCGCCTGCCGACGCGATGGCGGCCCGGGCCGAGTGGCTGTCCAGCCAAGCTCTGGAAGCCGAGGCTGCACTGAAGCTGCACGCCCAGCAGACGCAATGGCAACTGCTGACGGGCCTCGCCGTTGCCGCGCGGTTCGAGCCTGCATCTGCTGGCACGGCCGTCGACCTCAACGACGCCCACCCCGAACTGCAGCTCGCCACACGCGCCGTCGAGCGTGCCCAGCGCCAGCTCGCCCTGGCGCAGGCCCAGCGCGGCGATGGCCCCGAGCTGGGCGTCAACCTGCGCCAGGAACGCCCCGGCCAGGGCAACCCGGCACTGAACAGCATTGGCGTCGCGCTGCGCCTGCCTTTTGCTGCATTTGGCACCGAGACGCACGCCCAGCCGCGCATTGCCAGCGCGCTGTCCGAGGTCGACATGGCCCTGACCCAGCAGCAACGCACCCGTGACCGCCTCGCGGCCGAGCTGGAGCTGGCACGCAGCCAGCTGCAAGGTGCTCAAGCCCAGACCCGCCTCGAAACGCAGCGCGCCACGCTGCTGCGCGAGCGGGCGGGCCACATCGACAAGGCTTTCAAGGCGGGCGAAGCGCCGCTGCCCGAACTGCTGCGCGCCCTCAGTGCCGCCGCCCACGCCGAGGCTGCCAGCGAACGCCAGCAAGTCCATCTGCGCCTGGCGCAGGCGCGACTCCAACAAGCCCAAGGATTGCTTCCATGACCTCCCTTTCCCTGCTGCGCGCCCTCGGCGCCGCTGCGCTGGCCGTGAGCCTGGGCGCTGCGGCCGGCCCCGGCGCCCACGGACCCAACGGCGAACATCTCGACAGCCCGGCCGCCACCACCGCGCCTGCCGGCAGCCGCCCGCGCATCGAAGCCAGGAGCGAGCAGTTCGAGCTGGTCGCCACGCTCGCCGGCGGCGAGTTCTCGATACTGATCGATCGCTTCGCGACCAACGAGCCGGTGCTCAAGGCGCAGGTCGAAATCGAGTCCGGCGGTCTCAAGGCCAAGGCGCCCTTCCATGACGACATCGGCGACTACGCAGTCGCCGACGAGGCGATGCTGAAGCTGCTCGGCAAGCCCGGTGACCACGCCATCGTCATCACCGTCATCCACGGCAACGAGTCGGACCTGCTGGACGCGACCCTCAAGGTCACCACCGACCAAGCCCAGGCCGCGGCGCAGGCGCCGCACGCGCACGAGCCCGGCGATGACCAGGGGCACGACCACCCCAGCGGCTCACGCAAGCTGTGGACAGGGATGGGCGTCATCGCGGCGGCGCTGATCGCCGTGGCTGCATGGCGCCGCCGCGCCGGCGCCAGGACCGGGAACGGAGGCCAGGCATGAAGCGCCCGCTGCTGACCCTTGGACTGCTGCTGGCCGCCACGGCCAGTCTCGCCGGTCCCGGCGCCCATGGCCCAAATGGCGAACACCTCGACCAGGCCGGCCCGACCAGCGCCTCTGGCCTCGTGCGCCTGCCCGACGGCAGTGTCAACGTCCCCAAGCTGGCCCAGCGCCGCTTGGGGCTGCGCACGCAGATCGCACCCGAGACCGAAGCCGCCGCGACGCTGGAGCTGCCCGGCCGTGTGGTGCAGGACCCCAACGCCAGTGGCCGCGTACAGGCCAGTCATGGCGGCCGCATCGAGCCCGGGCCCAGAGGCCTGCCAGTGCCCGGCCAGGCCGTGCGACAGGGCGAGGTGCTCGCCTTGCTGCACCACCACGCCGAGCCTTTCGCTCAGGCCAACCAGGAGGCCCAGCGCGCCGAGTTGCGCGCCGGCCGCCAGCTCGCCGAGCAGCGTCTGAAGAGGCTTGAAGGGCTGGAGGGCACGGTGCCGCGCAAGGAGATCGAGGCCGCGCGCCTGGAGGCCGAGTCCCTGGCCGCGCGCGAGCGCAGCATCGCCGCGAGCCTCGACCAGCGCGAGCCGCTGCGCGCGCCGGTGTCGGGTGTCATCGCCCGCTCCGAGCTGATGGCCGGCCAGGTCATCGACGCGCGTGACGTGCTCGTCGACATCGTCGACCCGGCTCGACTGATGGTCGAAGCGCAGACGGCTGACGTGACGCTGGGCCAGCGCATCGCCGGCGCCGAGCTTGCGGGCATCGGCGGCGTGAAGCTGCAGCTGGCCGGCGTGCCGCGGGCCTTGCGCGACGGCACCTTGCCACTGAGCTTCCGCGCCCAGGCGGACAAGGCCGGGGAAGCGACATCGCTCGCCGTCGGCCAGACGGTCACGGTCATCGTCGCGCTGAAGGACAAGGCCAAGGGCATCGTGCTGCCGGCCGAGGCCGTCGTGCGCAGCCCCGTCAACGAGACCGTCGTCTGGATCAAGACCGGCGCCGAGCGCTACATGCCGCAGCCGGTGCAGGTGAAACCGCTGGACGCCAAGACCGTGCTCGTCACGCGAGGCCTTGCGGCGGACAACCGCGTCGTCGTGCAAGGCGCGGCGCTCATCGCGCAGATCCGCTGAAGGGACGGCCATGTTCAACTGGATCGTCCACACCAGCCTGCGCAACCGGCTCTTCGTTCTGGCCATTGCCGCACTGCTGATGACCTATGGCGGCTTCACCGCCTGGCGCACACCGGTCGATGTTTTTCCCGACCTGAACAAGCCACTGGTGACTGTGCTGACCGAGGCGGGCGGCATGGCGCCCGAGGAGGTGGAGCAGCTCGTCAGCTTCCCCATCGAGACGGCGCTGAACGGCATGCCGGGCATCACACGCGTCCGCTCGACGTCGGGCGTGGGCCTGTCCCTCGTCTACGCCGAGTTCGACTGGGGCACCGATGTCTACCGCAACCGCCAGCAGGTGGCCGAGCGGCTGGCGCAACTGCGCGGCCAGCTGCCGGGCGACATCGCGCCGGTCATGGGCCCCGTCTCGTCCATCATGGGCGAGGTCATGCTGATCGCGTTGCCGCTGGGCGCCGGACAGGCGACGCCGATGCAGGCACGCGAGTACGCGGACTTCGTGTTGCGGCCTCGGCTGCTGGCCATCCACGGCGTGGCCCAGGTCATTCCCATCGGTGGCGAGGTGCGCACGCTGCGCGTCGAGCCGGACACGATGCGCATGGCCCAGCTCGGCGTGTCGCTGACGCAGGTGGAGCAGGCGCTGCGCGGCTTTGCGAGCAACGCGGGTGGCGGCTTCGTCGACCTGAACAGCCGTGAGTACCTGATTCGTCACCTTGGGCGCACCCATCGCATCGAGGACCTGCAGGGCATCGCCGTCGCCTGGAAGGACGGCCGCGCCATCCTGCTGGAGCAGGTGGCCAACGCGCGCTTCGCCGCCGGCTTCAAGCGCGGCGACGCCGGCTACAAGGGCGCACCGGCCGTCATCGTCAGCGTGCAGAAGCAGCCGGACGCCGACACGGTGCAGCTGACGCGACAGATCGAGACGGCCCTGGGCGAGCTCGAGCCCGGCCTGCCCAAGGGTCTGAGCGCGCCCCAGGTGCTGTTCCGCCAGGCCGACTTCATCGAGGCCTCGATCAGCAACGTCACCGGCGCGCTGCGCGACGGCGCCATCATGGTGGCCATCGTGCTGTTCGCCTTCCTGCTGTCGGTGCGCACGACGCTGATCTCGCTGATCGCGATCCCGCTGTCGCTGGCTGTGACGGCACTCGTGTTCCGCCTGCTCGACCAATCCATCAACGTGATGACGCTCGGCGGCCTGGCGATCGCCGTCGGCGAGCTGGTGGATGACGCGGTGGTGGACGTCGAGAACATCCAGCGCCGGCTGCGCGAGAACCGGGCGCTGGCCCACCCGAAGCCAGTGCTGGAGGTCGTGCGGGCCGCCAGCGTCGAGGTGCGCACCGGCATCGTCTACGCGACGCTGATCGTCGTGCTCGTCTTCGTGCCGTTGTTTGCGCTACCGGGCATCGAGGGCCGGCTGTTCACGCCGCTGGGCATTGCCTACATCGTGTCCATCCTCGCTTCGATGCTCGTGTCCATGACGGTCACGCCGGTGCTGAGCGCCTTCTTGCTGCCCCGCATGAAACGGCTGGCGCACGGCGACAGCCCGCTGGTCGCGCGGCTCAAGCGCTGGGACGAACGCGTGCTGACCTGGTCCTTCCCGCGCGCGCAGCTGCTGATCGTCTCGGCGGTGATCGCCGTGGCTGCCGCCGCGGCCAGCGTGCCGTTCTTTCCGCGCGCCTTCCTGCCGGCCTTCAACGAGGGCTCCCTGGTGTTGTCGCTGATGTTCAACCCCGGCACGTCGCTGGCCGAGGCCAACCGCATGGGCGCGCTGGCCGAGAGGCTGATCGGCCAGGTGCCCGAGGTGACCCAGGTGGGCCGCCGCACCGGCCGCGCCGAACTGGACGAGCATGCCGAGGGCGTGCACTCGTCGGAGATCGACGTGGACCTGCGGCGCGGCGGCAAGCCCGTCGACCGCGAGGCGGTGATGGCCAGCATCCGCGCCCAGCTCGCGTCGCTGCCCGCCCAGGTCGCCATCGGCCAACCCATCTCGCACCGGCTGGACCATCTGCTGTCGGGCGTACGGGCGCAGGTCGCCGTGAAGATCTATGGCGACGACACCGACACGCTGCGCGGCCTGGCCGAGCAGATGCGGGCGGGGCTGAGCAGCGTGCCGGGTCTGGTGGACCTCACCGTCGAGAAGCAGGTGCTGATCCCGCAGATTGCCGTGCGGCTGGATCAGCGCAAGGTCGCCCAGGCCGGGCTGTCGCCGGGCGAAGCCGTGCGCGTACTGCAAACCCTGACGGACGGTGCCCACGGAGCGCAGATCGTCGACGGCCAGCGCCGCTATGACCTGGTGCTGCGCCTGCCCGACGACCAGCGCGGCCCGCAGGACCTCGCGCGCACGCTGATCGACACGCCGGCCGGGCGGTTGCCGCTGTCCAGCATCGCCACCGTGGAAGAGTCCGACGGACCCAACCAGATCGGCCGCGAGAACGGCCGCCGGCGCATCGTCGTCTACGCCAACACGGACGGCCGCGACATGGGCCGCGTCATCGGCGACATTCGCCAGGTCATCGCCAAGACGGCGCTGCCCACCGGCGCCTTTGTCAGCCTGGAGGGCCAGTTCCAGGCCCAGGAGCAGGCCACGCGGCTCATCGTCGGCCTGTCGCTGGTGTCGCTGGCGATGATGTTCCTCGTGCTCTACACGCGCTACCGCTCGGCGGTGCTGGCAGGCATCATCATGGCCAACATCCCGCTGGCACTGGTCGGCGCCGTCATCGCGATGTGGCTGGCCGGCGTGACGCTGTCGGTGGCAACCATGGTGGGCTTCATCACGCTGGCCGGCATTGCCACGCGCAACGGCATCCTCAAGGTCAGCCACTACATCAACCTGTGCCGCTTCGAGGGCGAGCACTTCGGCCAGCCCATGATCGTGCGCGGCTCGCTGGAGCGGCTGACGCCGGTGCTGATGACGGCCCTCGTCGCGGCCTTCGCGCTGACCCCGCTGCTGCTGGCCGGCGACGAGCCGGGCAAGGAGATCCTGCACCCGGTGGCCGTCGTCATCTTCGGTGGCCTGGTCAGCTCGACGCTGCTGGACACGGTGCTGACGCCGGTCATCTTCTGGCTGGTGGGTGAGCGCCCCTTGATGCGGCTGTTGCGGGATGAAGAGCCCTCGGCGGGCGCGCAGGAGGCTTTCTAGACGTTGATCGAGGCCATGCGGCGCCGCACGCCATCAAGTAACGTGCCGTCATGACGAAACGACTGATTGCTCTGGGCGTCCTGCTCGCCACTGGCATGCCACTCTGGGCGGCCGATGCGGCCCGCGACAACGGGACGCTAGCAGCCAGGGCCGAAGCCGTGTTCGGCAAGCAGGCGGGGCAGAGCTTCGATGCGCCGGCGGTCAAGCCGAGCGCCTCGGCGCCGCGCACGGAGAGCGTGACGGTGACGCTGGCCCCGGGCAAGGGCGCCGAGGTCCAGGCGGAGCTCGACGCCGGCCAGGGCATGGTCTTCCACTGGTCCGCCAGTGCCGACGTGGCCGTGGACCTGCATGGCGAGCGGGCCGGCTCGAAGGACGAGTACACCAGCTACGACATCGAAGCCGGCCAGCGCCAGGGCGCCGGCACCTTCGTGGCGCCGTTCGCGGGAACGCATGGCTGGTTCTGGAAGAACCGCAGCCAGCAGCCGGTCACGGTGACCGTCACGATCACGGGTTTTCACAAGCGCCTGGTCCGGCACGGTGGGCAACCCTGAAGGCGAAGCCGAACGTGCCCCTTCATCTGCACCTTCCCGCGCTACGAGGTGGCCTGCTGGCTCTGCTGGCGGCCGCGCTGTTCGGCGTCAGCACGCCCCTCGTGCAGACGCTCGGCCAAGGACTGGGGCCGTTCACGACCGCGGCGTTGCTGTATGCCGGCGCTGGTCTCGTCGGCGCACTGCTGCGCCAGAAGGCGGAGAAGGAGGCGCGCGTGCTCCGCTCGGACGTGCCGCGCCTGCTGGCCGTCGCCCTCTTCGGCGCGGTGATCGGCCCGGTGGCGCTGGCGTGGGGATTGCAGCGCACCAGCGGCACCGGCGCGTCACTGATGCTGACACTGGAGGCCCTCTTCACGGCCGTGCTGGCCTGGAGGCTCTATGGCGAGACCATGGACCGGCGCGTCTGGGCGGCGATGCTGTTGCTGCTCGCGGGCGGCGTGCTGCTCATCCTGGACCAGGGCCTGGCGTCAAGTGGCCAATGGGTCGGGCTGCTTGCCGTGCTCGCGGCGACGGCCGCTTGGGGCACGGACAACACCTTGTCGCGCGCGCTGGCTGAACGTGATCCCGGCCAGGTCGTGCTCGCCAAGGCTGCGCTGGGCGCCGCGGCAACGACGGTGCTGGCCTTCGTCGCGGGCGAGGCGATGCCCAGCCTTGGCGCAGCAGCAGGGTTGATGGGCATTGGCGCGACCGGTTATGGCCTGAGCCTGCGCTTTTACCTGCTGGCCCAGCGCGAGTTCGGTGCGGCGCGCACGGGCTCGGTGTTCGCTTTCGCGCCCTTCATCGGCGCCGCGCTGGCCTTCGGGTTGGGAGACCGCTCAGCCGGCTGGGGCATGGCCGCCGGGGGCCTGCTGATGCTGCTGGGTGTGGCGCTGCACCTGGCCGAGTCGCACGACCATGAGCATGAGCACGAGGAGCTGCAGCACGAGCACGCGCATCGGCATGACGACGGGCACCACGACCATCACCACGATCCGATGCCCGCGGGCGCACACAGCCATCGGCACCGGCACGATCCCAAGCGCCACAGCCATGCGCATGTGCCGGACGCCCATCACGGGCATGACCACTGAAGTCAACGCCCCAGGCGCGCCTTGACTGCCGCCACGAGCGGCGCGACGGCCGACGGTGGAAACGGCGACACGCTGCTGACGTTGATCTCGCAGAGCACGTAGCTGCCCGGTTGCTCACCGAACAGGAAATCGCAATCCCACAACATGGGCAGCTGGTCCCGGCTCAGGCCGACGCGCTCGCGCAGCAGGTCTATCCATCCTGACTCCAGGTGCTGCCGCAGCGCCTGGAACTGCGGCAGGTCCGCCGGGTGATAAAGCCGCGGGCTGGTGGCAGGTGGCGGCCCACCGTCCTTCGCGGGATGGAGCGCATTGACCGCCTGGTGCCCGAAACCGGCAACGCGGTCCTCGACGAGGTAGGCCCTCACCATGCCGTCGACGAGACGCGGCTGCCAGGCTTGGTCGATCATGTGGCCGCCGTTCTCCGGCTCGAAATAAGGCGCCAGCCGCTGCTGCAGCTCGTGCAGGCTGAGCAATTCCTCCTCGCTGCCCCGTTGCGCGTGGCGCACCTTCAAAAGCGCGGAGCCGGCGGCCTCGACACGCCAGACGCCATTGCCACTTTGCCCGCGGTGCTGCTTGAGCACACGCGCCCCGATGGTCAGCCGCTGCGGCAACTCGTCGACCAGTTGCGCCAGGCTGTCGACGCGGACCGCATCGCTGCCGAAGGGCAGGTCGCGGACGTCGACAAGAACGTCCTTGGTGCCGAGCTTGAGCAGGGTGTCGGGATGCGTGCTGACGAAGACGCCGCCCGCGGCCAGCTCGCGCAGCATTGCATCGAGCCGGTCACGGCGGCGGCCCGCCTCGATGGGGTTGCACCAGACCAGCAGGCCATCCACTCGCTTCAGCTGGGTAGCGACTTCATCGGCGAAGTCGTCGTGATAGACGGCCGGCTCGGCCGCAATGCCGGCGGCGGCAAAGGCCTCGAACAGCGCGGCAAAGCGACTCTCGTCCGGGTCATTGCGGTCGCGGGCCGCACGGTCTCCTGGATAGAGCAACGCCAGCGTGGGTGGGTGGTCAGCAGCCATGCGCGGACGGGCCGTTCAGGCTGGCTGGGTCAAGAGGAAGGTCCTGGGGGATGGCGTTCATGGCTTGTCCTCGGCGTTCTGAAAGGCAGTCAGCAGGCCCTCGAAGACCCCGGCGCTGACTTGCATCAACTGGTCGTCATCGGTGATGGCCTCGCGCATGCCGGCCAGCACGCGCTCGACGCCCGCGGCCTCCGGCGGCTGCACGCCGCCGATGTCCAGGCTGTGCACCAGCAGGCCCAGGCGCAGCAACGCAGGCGTCTCCAGGCCGAAGCTGGCGAGCAGCGTCTCGAAGGTCACGCGCGCGCCGACGTGGGTGAAGGTCGCGCCGTCGAAGTCGAAGCCGAGCGCCCTCTTCGGGCAGTCGGCCGGCGACTTGAGCCACAGGATGCGGGCTTCGGGATCGATGAAGCGGCGGATCAGCCAGGCGCAGGCCATCCGGTCCACCCACGGCCGGGCGCGCGTGGCCCAGATCCGCCCCTGGTAGTCGGCCCGATCCAGTGGCGTGATGGTTCGCACGGCGGGTTGAGGCTCATCCGGCGACAGCAGCCGGCTGGCCTGGTCCTCGAATTCTTCCAGTGCTTCGCGGGCCTGGCGTTGGGCCTCACCGGGAAAGAAGTCGATGGCGACGAACTGGTCGAAGGCCTTGCGCAGCTTGCGAGCCAGCTTGACCGACTCCATCGCCTGCTCGGCGCTGAGCCGCTTGCGACCGTCGGCGATATCGCCCAGCAGGGCCGCGAACTCGGCGCTGCGGTTGAACAGCGCAGGGAAATTTGCGTCGCCAGACTCCGTGCCCAGCAGATGAGCCGTACCGTCGTTCTGGCGCAGGTCGTCGGCAATGCTGCCCAGCGCCGCCTCATGCGCCTCGGAGTGCGGCAGCAGGTAGACGCCGTCGCGCAGCACCGCCGCGCCGCAGCCCTTGAGCGCCCGCCAGACGCGCATGCGGGCGGCGGTGTTCTCAGTCGGCAGCGAGAGGATGAGGAGCAGCCACTTCATTTGGTTTAATATATAACATCATGTCTCAACTGCAACATTGCCCGCTCTTGCTGAGTTCTGAATTCCCCGCACTCAGGTCCGTAGGGCTGGTCTGGCTGATGGTTCACGCAGAACTGGGAACGCGACGAGGTCGGCAACGGCGACATGGGGACGGTCCGTGAGCCAATAGCGTCTTTCCAGGAAAGCTCGTCGGTCAGCTTATCGAGTCCGTTGCCTTGCGCAGGATGTCGTCGGTACGCATGCTGTTGTAGTCCGCCGCCCGCGCATCGCGCACGGTTCCGTCGGGCACGATCTGCAGTTTCCCAGTGGTCGCCGGATCACCAATCCTTGGCGCAGCAGGACGTCACCTGATTGGCGGTGAATCGCGCCCAGCCCAAGCCGACAGTGGCTAAGAGCATCGCGCCAAGAGCCGGGGCCGAAAACCTCGGCCGTTCGGCCGATGACCACTCAATTGGGGAACGGCGCCGGGCTCGCCAGGTAGTCCTTGAACAGGCGCGCGAACTGCCCGTCATCGGTCGTGATGGTCGCCGACGTACTTCCGCCCGGACTGAAGACGATCGCAAACACACCGATCGCCGTGTATTGCGCCGCATGCGTGAGCATGTAGTGCACATGGTTGTCGCGGTAGTGGCCTGGTGTGCCGCCAGGGGCGGCCGAGGGTACGCCCATCGGCGTCTGCCAAAACAGAATGGGCAAATTGCCGAGGATGCTGCGCGTGGCGCTCCACTTGGCCAGCTCCTGGCTGTAGTTGGGTGTGGTGATGTTGTTCTCGTCCAGGTAGAACGGTCCATTGCCGCGTCCCGCACATTCAGCCACCGGCGATGCGACTTCAAAGCAACCAGCATCCCGATCGCTCGTCTGCGCCACGATGAAGTCAGCCTTGTCTGCACCGAGTTTCAGCATGAAGTTGCCGACGCTTGTGGCATCGCCTCCCCAAAAGGATGGCGGGAAGCCGAACTTTGCATTTGGCGCGTAGGTGCGACCGAGGGCCAACAGGCACCCGGCGACGCCTACTGTGGTGTCCGGCTGGCCGGCGCATTCGGCGACAAAGCTAACGCGCGCCGGCACCTTCGTCGGATCGCCGCCTGACTTGGCCTGCACGAAGCCCCAGAAGTCAGGCTCGAGGTTGACCAGGGCGGGCTGGCCAGTGGCGGCGATCTTCTGGTACATCAGTTTTACTTGTGACCAGTATTTCGTCATGAACGCCGCGTCATTGACCGGGATCATGTCGGCTTCACCATCGGCGGCCATTTGGAACAGCGTGAACAACGGCACGGCCCCGATCGCCCTGTCGGCGGCTGAGACGTAAGTCACATAGGCACCGTCCGGACTGTTCCAGTAGGGCCATGAGCCCGGGCCGGTCCCTACGAGGTAGGTGTCGATGATGTCTGGCTGAATGTGCTGACTCGTCATGTCCGAGATCGAATTGCCACCGAGCCCCACGAGAAGCCGACTCGGCATGCCAAGCGCCGCATTGATCGAAGGAGGCGGGGCAGGGGCAGGGGCAGGGGCCGGTGCCGGTGCCGGTGCCGGTGCCGGTGCAGGTGCAGGTGCAGGTGCAGGTGCAGGTGCAGGTGCAGGTGCAGGTGCAGGTGCAGGTGCAGGTGCAGGTGCAGGTGCAGGTGCGGGTGCGGGTGCGCCGGTGCCAGACGCATCCCCGGATGAGCCTCCGCCGCCGCAAGCGGCGAGCCAGGAGCTCAACAGGCCGATCGCGATGAGCCGCATGCGATTCGGGCTGCGAGGGGTCAGCGATGCCTTTGTCGGCGATCGGACAACGCAGGGCCCGGCGATTCTTTTGGTCATCGGTGACATTCCTCGGCTTTGTAGGCTGCTCGCTGTGGGCAAGCAGGTGTCCACGAAACGCGCAAATTGGTCTGACAGGAATTCAATCACACCGAATGCGGTCCGACCAGATAACTATTTAACGGTGAACCGACAAGGGGTGTTGGGTCCCGTTTAGCGCCGTAGGCCCCGGTCTTGGATGGGAGGCAGTTGGCGCGCTCCAGCTCATGCAGGTCTGACGCGGCGTTTCATTCAGTTCTGTATTCGACCAAAAGCTCGTCGCTCAGTTCTGAATTTCTAGCTAGCCTGGCGGGCCATGACGGCGTTTGCTCCGTTGGCTTGGGAGTCAAGACGGCCGCATGCAGCGCCACCGCCCCTCGCCCCGCTGGCGCGTGGCGGCGGCCACCGACTCGGGTCGCACGCCTGGCACATGCAATGCGATGACGCGGGCAAAAGGCGTTTTCTGCGGCCATTCGACGAGCACCACAACTGGTCTGCCATCGTGGCAGTGGAACTCCCATTCGGTTTCCACGTCGCCGGCAAAGTGGTTGATCAGCCGGCGGTAGAAGACGTCGGTGACATCCTGCCAGCGCACCTCTTCGACGGAGCCCTTGTAGGCCGAATAACGAAAGCCTACCGTGTCGAAGCTCAGCGACTCGTAGTTGACCGGCTTGCGCAGATCGAAGAACAGGAAAGGCAGTAGTACGCCAACCCCGGCGGTCCAGATGGCGCCCAAGTACTTCGGCGCCGCAAGCGAGGCCACAAGGCACACGGCGGACACAGCCCAGGGCAGCCAGTCAGACGTGTCTTTCAATTTCGGACGCGCCACGACGACGCCACGCGCCTCACTGCGCCGCGCAAAGCTTGCGCGCCACTACCTCAAGCTCTGGCGGCAGCGTGTCGGCCAGCGCGCTTTCGGAGGTAATGACCGCAATGACCACCGCCGCGCCCTGGCCTTCTCGCGCCGCGCGGCCGGCGCCGGTGGATGCGAGGGCCACTTGTCGGCTGCAAGACAGGGTGGTCTCCACCTCAGTGGACTGGGCCGCGTGGCTGGCGGGCGGGTGGGCGTCGGCAGGCGGGGATTGCATTAGCCAGCGCAGCGAGAGGAGATCGCCATCGCGACGGGTGTGGGTCGGGTCGTGGCGCAACGTCTGCGAGCCGGTCACGAGGGGCTGACGGGGCCAGTCACGGGTGGGAGCGTCCAGCAGCGGCTGGTCGGCACAGGCCAGCGCGAGCATGCCTTCGGCGCGCGTGCCGGCCGGAACAGCCTTCCACGGGTCGGGCGCGGGCATGCGTGTGACGCGCGACGCGCCTTGGGCGAAGGCCGCGTCATGCGTCTGGCGCGACAGCAGGTGCAGGCGGCGGCCTGAGCAGTCGAACTCCTGCACGGAGGAGCTTGAGCGGTACTTCGCCCCACCCTGTTCAGCGCGCGGCTGGTCGAAGTTGGCCATCACCCGTACCCGCCCGAGATCGCCCTGCCGCTCGCGCGAGGCCAAGTCCACGAACATCTCGCCAGCCGCGGTGGGCCCCACGTAGCTCCAGTCAGCGTGGGCAGGCATGACCAGGCACAAGAGCAGGCCTGAAGAGACGGTGCCGCGGCGCATTCGATCCCTCCCGAAATTGACGTTTTGCGGAAATTCTGGCAGCGCCCATAGAAACGATGGCTTCAGGCCAGAAGCACCTTAGCCGGCTAGCTTTGCGTTGCCCAGCGGCTGCAGATCTCATAGTTGCGTTCGGCGTCGCCGTCACTCCCCCACGCATCCAATTCCGGCTTGTCGATAGTCTTCAACGCCGCGGCGGCCACCTCACGATCCTTGACCATGCAGGCCAATACTGCGCTCCGGTTGCGCCAATAGTTGCCCGGGTACACCGCAACCAGCCGCTCCAGGCCTTGGCGCATCAATGACCAACGCACCTGCGTTTTATCGAACAGCGATTGTCCGTAGTAGTAGACAGCCGCGTCGTTGTAGAGCCTTGCGTAGCGCATGATGGACTCGGCCTCGGGCAACGGCCGCATTGCCTCGCGCACCCAGGCTTCCAGCTGCTGCGGGGTGCCACCCCATCTCGGCATCAACCCGTCGATAGCGGCGCGGTAGATGCATTCGTCATTGGGCTCGCCTGAAAGGATGCGCCGCGCTGCTGTCAGCCGCTGGTCCACGCTGGCCTTGCGGAACATCAGTACCTCCAGCATCACCTGAGCGACATGGCTGTCCCCGGAGAGCATGGGCGCAAACTCGTTTGCGTGGGCCTGCACGCGGTCGACGGTCACCCGGTAATCCTTGCGAAGGTCGCCCGGCTTGGTGTTGGCAAATGCGCTGCCAGACTGGAACCAGGCCAGGTCTATCAGCGCGCGCAGGTGAGCGGCATGCGCCAGCGCTAGTTCCGGTCTGCTCTTCGCCCAGGCAAGCGTGCCAGCCACGCGGGCTTCGTGATACGCCAGCGACTGCTCGACGTCGCCGCCGCCTAGTCCATGGCGAAAACTGCACAAGGCTAGCGCGCCGTCGCGGGACCACTGCGGGGCAGCGCGCACCGCGACGTCAAGCCGCGTCAGCTCGTCCCAGTCGGCCCAGTACATCGCACTGGCCGCTTGGTAGTGGATCATGTCACCCAGGCCGCCAGCCACTTGTGCATGGCTCAACGCCTGCGCGAAGAGCAGTGCGATAGCCAGCAGCGCTTGCCCGAGTCCCATCACAAGTCCCACTCAAATTCGCGTTCGAACAAACGCATACCCTGTTTCGGCGCCCATTCCATCCAGTCCATCTCTTGCGCCTTGGTCAGCGTTGCCAGGTCAAGGACTCCTTCAAACGCCAACGCACGTACCTCCCGCAAGCCCGGCACTGAAATCTCGCGCTGGACCACCGTCGGATTCACAAGCTTGCCGTCAGAGTTCAACGCGGCCCGGATGGTGATAACGCCACGGACGGTGAAAAGGCTACCCAGCTTGGGGTAGGCGTTGTCGGCGCTGGTGGGGCCAGCCGCAACCAGGCGGTTGATCCCCAGCACGTCGGCGGCCTGCATGGCCATGGCGGCGCGGAATTGCGCCGGAGTGACGCCCCCCCACTGGTGCAGGGCACAGCGCACTGCTGGTTCGGCCACCCGTGGATCCAACCGGCTGTCTCCCGAATCGCCGAGGTAGAGCTGTGCCAGCACGGGGGGAAGTGGCTTCCAGGGAGGCTGACTATCGACGCGCAGTGCCAACAGCATGTCCTCCGCGTCCAGCGGCTCGGTTTCGTCGACTTGTCTTGCCTTGCCCCAGCGCGCCAACAGGTCGCGCTCGGCTTGCACTGCGGCGCGTCGAACTTCGGGCGGCAGCCCGCGCAAACGTGCGAGGCGCATGACCAATTCGCTCGACCACCCACCCACCGGGCGGCACATGCCCGGCATCCGCAATGCTTGGCTCAGTGCGGCATCCTGCTCAGGCCCAGTACTGTCGCGCCCCCACAGCGCGAACTCGTTGGCCAACCGCGCCGTCATGCGGCGAAACCAATCCTTTTCTTCGGGCTGCTGAATTTCCTCCAGTGCCCATTGCGTCATCAGCGCCTGAACCCGCGGCAGATGCTCAGCCTGCATCGCCTGTGCAGCGGCGCGTGCTTCATCGTCGAGCGCGTCGTCGGCTCGCACAGTGAAGCGCGGCACCACGAGGTTCTTGAAGATCTGCTCGATATAGTCACGCTGCGCCTCGCTGAGGGCCGGTGCGGGGGCAGATGCAGCCGCAACTGCAGGAGTCGCCTTGGCAACGGGCGTTGGCTTCTTCTGGCCCGCCGCGAGTACCGGCGCGGCGCAAAGCAACGCCACTACGAGGCCGAGACCGGCTTCACGATTCATCTTCTAGTCTCCCTGGATGGGGCGCATTGTGACGGCCTGTCGGAAGCCGTCGCTGCACCACGGCTCGCGCGGAGTCTGAGTCCGGCGCACCAAAACTGGCTGCGAAACGTGCCACACGGCTGTCGGTTTGCACTCAACCCAAAACTGAAAACCGGCTCAGATCAACCACTTGGCTCCGGACGGCTCAGCTGGCTTTGAATCTGTGTCTCACTCAAGTCTGAACTATCGGTTTTTCGTCTCGCTCAACTTTGAACTTTGATCAGCCTCTAGGGCTGAAGGTCCTCGGAAAGAGGATGGGGGCACTGCGGTCGGCGAGCCGATAGCCCATGGCCGGCCGGTTTGAAGTGCCCTCCACATGGCCTGCCTCGACAAGAAACTGCGCCGCCAGCATGCGCGTTCTGAAGCCGCTCTTGTCCACGTCGCGATTCAGCACGATCTCGTAGATGCGCTGCAACTGCGGCAACGTGAACGGCTCAGTCAGCAGGAAGGCCGGCAGCGAGGTGTACTCCACCCGGCCGCGGAGGCGCTCGACGGCAGCTTGCAGGATGGCCGCATGGTCAAACGCTAGTCTCGGGTTGGCCAACACCTCTTCGACCTTGAACCAGGCAACGTCCGCCGCGTTGGCCCCTTTGGCAAGTTCGATGTCGCGGCTTGGGATCAGCGCGAAGTACACGTGGGTGGCTGACCATCCGCGTGGATCCCTGCTCGCTCCGCCCCAGCTCCCCAGCTGTTCGAGATAGGGGCTGCGAACGCCTGTCTTCTCGCCGAGCTTGCGTTCCGCGCAAGCCAGCAGGTCAACGTCGACGTCGACGTTTACGAATCCCCCTGGCAACGCCCAGGCGCCTGGAAACGGCTCGGCCTCTTTGTCCCCAGGGCGCTGCACGAGCAGCACCTTCAGTGCGTCGTCCGCGACGGTGAAGATGACCACGTCCACCGTCGTGAATGGCAACGGGAAACTCAGAGCGGGGGCTTTCGTTCGAGGGGGCTTGGCTGGCATACGGGCTCTTTGCTTGACGGAGCTGCTTTTGAGTTGTATTGTGCAACTTGTTTGGGTTGCACAGAACAACTTATAAAGCTCAGGGACCCCCATGAACAACACCGTCACCCTCTACCGCCCCACCTGCCCCAGCGAACTGGCGCTGGTGGAAGCCAGCGGCAATCGCCGATGGCCGCCGCGGCTGCCGGACCAGCCCATCTTCTATCCGGTGACCAATGAAGCGTACGCAGTGGAGATCGCGCGTGACTGGAACGTGGCCGCAAGCGGCTCCGGCTTCGTGACTCGCTTTGAGGTGCGTGAGGCGTTCATGCAGCGCTATACCGTCCATCAAGTGGGCGCCGCCCATCACACTGAGTGGTGGGTGCCGGCTGAGGAACTGGAAAACCTGAACGACAACATCGTCGGCGCCATCGAGGTGATCCGGCGCTTCCCCGAGAACAACAACTAGAACGGAACATGAAAATCGCAACCGCTCCCCACCTGCAACAAGCTACCGAATGGCCCGAACAAGGCGAGCACATCCTTGCCCACCATGACAACACCAGCGTTGTCGTCTATCAGGCCTATCGCCCGTCCATTGGTCGCTACGCCATCGAGCATGGGCACTTCGGTGGTCCGGACTACAGCTTCAACCGCATGAGCTGGGTGAAGCCCAACTTTCTGTGGATGATGTACCGCTGCGGCTGGGGCATGAAGGAGGGGCAAGAAGTCATCCTGGGCCTGCGCATCCGTCGGGCCTTCTTCGACAAGTTGCTCGACGCTGCGGTGTCGTCGTCCTTCGATCCGACGCGCTACGCCACCCAGCAGGATTGGCAGGACGCCGTCGCCACCTCCGAAGTGCGCCGGCAGTGGGATCCTGACCATGCGCCCAGCGGCGCCAAGCTGCCGCGTCGTGCCATCCAGCTCGGACTGCGCGGCAACCTTTTGCGTGCGTTCGCGACGACCGAACTGATGGAGGTCATCGACATGACCGACTTTGTCGCCGAACAGCGCCAGTACGCCCAGGACGACAACCCGCAACTGATAACCCCGCTTGAGCACGTGTATCAACGGCAGCACCATGACTGACATCTTGAATCTCCGCACCGTCGAAGACCTGCTGCGTGCGCTTGAAGCCGGCGCAAAGCCGAAGTACGTGCTCTTCTGGGGACACCAGCCCAACGCCGACGGTTCCATCGGCAAGGGCTGCTTCAGTCAGTGGTTCGAGGCGAGCTTCGATGCCGACGGCCAGACCTACCTGACGGCCGAACACTTCATGATGGCCGAGAAGGCCCGCCTATTCGGCGACGTGGAGACCCGCGCCAGCATCCTGGCAGCCAGGACGCCTGCGGAGGCGAAGAAGCTGGGGCGAGGCGTGAAGGGGTTCGAAGATGTGCTTTGGGAACAGGCTCGTTTTGACATCGTCGTCCGCGCCAACGAAGCCAAGTTTTCGCAGAACCAGGCATTGCAGGACTACCTGCTCACCACTGGAGACCGCGTGCTTGTCGAGGCCAGCCCCGTGGACCGCATCTGGGGGATTGGCCTGGCAGCGAACGATGAACGCGCCTTGGAGCCGCGCTCGTGGTGTGGCCTGAACCTGCTGGGCTTCGCGCTGATGGAAGTGCGCGCCCGGTTGGCATCCGACTGAATCGGACGACAACGATGGACGCCATTGATCGATACCGGGGCGCGTTGCTGGGACTGGCCTGCGGCGACGCGGTCGGCACCACCGTGGAATTCATGCCGAGGGGCAGCTTTGCACCGGTGACCGACATGCTGGGTGGCGGCCCCTTCTCGCTGGCGCCGGGCAAGTGGACCGACGACACCTCAATGGCGCTCTGCCTGGCAGAGAGTCTGATCCAGACCGGCCGCTGCGATCCGGCAGATCAGATGGCCCGCTACGCCAACTGGTACGAATGGGGCTATTGGAGTTCAACAGGCGTCTGCTTCGACATCGGGATCACGACCAAGGGCGCCATCCACCAGTTCCTGCTGACCGGCGAGGCTCTCGCGGGGTCTTCGGACCCAGAAGCTGCGGGCAACGGCTCCCTCATGCGACTGGCTCCCATTGCGCTGCGCTTCGGTCACGACGAGCAAGTGGTCCAGGACATGGCGGCGCTCAGTTCGCAGACGACCCACGCCGCCGCGGAATGTCTGGACGCCTGCCGGGTGTTTGCTGTGGCCCTGAGTCGAGCGTTGCGCGGTCTGCCGAAGACGGAAGTGCTGGATCTTGTCGGCCTGCCTATCGAAAGCACCAAGATTCGAGCGCTCGCAGCAGCCGATCACGGGTCCAAGCCGGTTGAACAAATCAGGGGCAGCGGCTATGTCGTGGACAGCCTGGAAGCCGCACTCTGGTGTTATGCCAGGCACGACAACTTCCGCGACGCCGTGCTCGAAGCCGTGAACCTTGGCGATGACGCCGACACAACCGGCGCCATCATGGGCCAGCTCGCCGGCGCCACCTATGGTGCAGCTGGCATTCCGACGGCTTGGCTTGATCGCCTGCATCTTGCGCGAGAGATCGCGGGCTTCGCGGACTCACTGTGGCGACAGCTCTGAAGGAACCATATGCAGGGATGTTTTGTCGAGTTCAGTTCGCCGGATGAATCATCCCTGCTGCGCACTATTGCGTGCGTCAACCATGTGGCGGCGCTCAAGCGGGATGACGCGCTCGATGAGAAGCAAATGGCCCAGGAGCTCAGCGCATCGGAGCGCGCGTTCTTCTGGGAGCCGAATCCCGAAGAACTGCAGGAGTGGAACGCCTTCTGGTTTTCCACACCGCTGCCACAACGCCACTCTCCGAACATGCCAACTCCAGGCTGGAGTTTCGGGTCAATGGTGGAGTCGATCGCAAGCGCCGAATTTGACATCACGGGCGTTGCGACCGAGGGCAGCAAGTGCTATCTGACATTCGAACCTGAGAGCTATCCATTCGGCGGCGTAGGTTGCCTGGTTGCGCTGCTTGAATGCCTGGGGAACCAAGTCTCGGCCGTCAACGACGGGACAGGAGTCCTACCTCACGCCCAGAGTGTCAGATGGACGCCCAGACGGGGCAAATAGGAACCGGCGATCTCGGGTCGTGAGATGGACAAACAACGAAGCGTTGAAGAGTTGACCGATGAGCTGGATGCGCTCCAAGAAGGCGACGCTCGCGCACCCTTCCTCATTGAGCTACTTGGTCGGGCCGGACACGAGCGCCACGAGGACATTGTTTTCGAGCTGGGGCTTATCGGTTCACCAAGCGCTGTGTCAGCGATTGCGAGGGCGGCAACTAGCCCGTACCGCTACATCGAGGAATGGGGGAACCTTCACGAGTTCCAACGGAAGTGCGCATACGCGCTCGCCCGCATTGCGACCCACGAGTCCCGCGTGGCGCTCGAGCAGATGGCCGAGAGCCCCGACCCCCATCTGCACGAATACGGCCTCGAAGGGTTGGAGCACTGGCCGCTCCCGTTTAAGAGACGTTGACGCGACGGCAGCCTCCTGCCGATAAGCAGAAGCTTGCGGCTGTCGCTTCAGCCCTGTCGCCGCACCATCTCCCACGTCAGCCCAAACTTCATTAGGTACTTGCGCAGCCTGTCGGCATCGTTGATGACGGCGCGTTGCTTTCGCGACCGATCAAACAACCGGCGGCCAGCATCGGACAGGGTTTGCGCCTGCTGGCACACACGCACAACAGCTTCCAGCTGAAGGCGATCAAACAGATCCAGCTCCTCTGCCGCGCCTTCAGGCAGCATTTCGTCGAGCGGGACATCCGACTTGGACTCGTCCGCTGGCTGCCACAGCCACTGAAGGCGCTGGATTTCGGCCTCGACCAGCCCGGTTGATATCCGCCCGCCATCTGCCAACGTGGCCATCCGTGTCACGCTGGCCAGCAGGTCGCGAAAGTTGCCGCTCCAAAGTGCGCTGGCGGATTTGGCGAAGCGCAGATAGTCGGCCTTGGCCTCGGCGTTGAACCGGACCGCCCGGCCCGACTCGGCCACGTAGCGAGCAAGCAGGTGGTCGACATTGGGCTCAATGTCCTCGGGCCGCTGTGCGAGGCCCGGCAGCGTGTAGGCCCAGAGGTTGATGCGGGCGAACAGGTCTTCCCGAAACCGACCCTGCGCGACATCGATGCGCAGGTCGCGGTTGGTGCCAGCGATCAGCTGGAAGTCGCTGCTGACCTCGCGGTCGCTACCCATCGGGAAGAAGCGCTTCTCTTCCACCGCCTTGAGCAGCATGGCCTGCTCGTCGAGGCCCAGTTCACCAATCTCGTCGAGGAAGAGCACGCCCTGGTGCGCCGTGCGCAGCAAGCCTGCCCTGTCGGCCGCGGCGCCAGTGAATGCACCCTTCTTGTGGCCGAACAGCGTTGACGCCGCGCCGTCGCCACGCAGCGTGGCGCAGTTCACCTCGACGAAGTCGCCCTGAACTTGGTGGCGCGACTTCTTGAGTTCGAACATGCGCCGCGCCAGGTGCGATTTGCCTGCACCCGTCGGGCCGGTCAGCAGGACAGGCGCTTGTGAACGCACGGCCACCCGCTCGATCTCCTCGATGAGGGCATTGAAGCGCTTGTTGCGGGTGGGGATGCCGCTCTTCAGGAACTCCAGCGCCTCCGCGTGGGCCTGGCTGAAGCGCTGGGCCAGCACGTCATACCGCGAGAGGTCCAGATCGATCAGCGTGTAGCTGCCTGGGTTGTCTCTCTGCTGCTTCTTCGGCGGCGCCGTCTGCAACAGCACGCCGGGGATGAAGCGCGACTCCACCATCAGGAACATGCAGATCTGGGCGACGTGCGTGCCGGTGGTGATGTGTGCCCAGTACTGCTCGTGCGCTGGATCGAAGCGGTAGCTGCGCGCCCAGTCGTAGAGGGCCGCGTACATTTCGCCGAAGTCCCAGGGGTCCATCACCTCCATGGGCACCAGATTGACGGCCGTGTCGGGCGACACGTTGGCGATATCGCGCACCAGGACCTGGGCCAGTGCCTCGTGCCTTCTCGAATAGAGCAGCTCCAGCCGGTCGATGAGCGTGTCTTCGTGCTGCACCAACGAGATCGTCGGCCGCCACTTCTCCCAGCGGCCCGCCCCCTGCCCCGAATCCAGCTGGGTGCCCATAAATCCGATGACGACGTTCTTCTTGGTCATATCCAAATTGATACCTGACTAGCCAATAGTCTAGTTTCACAGGAATTTGCCAAGGTCTTACGGCAGTCACAAGGCACGGCATCAAAGATTTTTCCGTTTCAAATCAATTGCTTGCGAATATTCCAAGGACCGAACCGCAGACCTGGCACACCCGTTGCAATGAAGAGAGCACGAACAACAAGTTGAATGCAACGAGGAGAACCTCATGGTCAACACGCAGCTCTTCCACACGATCAAAGGCGCCCTGCTGCCCGCAGCCACGGCGCGCAACGCTCACCAAGCTCCGGCCTACGCCTTCAGCGCCAAGCATCAACTGGCGCAACTGGCGGCCACGGGCTGCCTGAGCCGGTCCTTCTACGCCAACGCCGAGGACCAACTCGACCAAGTTCTGACGCTGACCCAGAAGCTGGAACCCGCCTTCATTGCCAAGACCGCGATCTATGGTCGCCAATCGGGCCACATGAAGGACATGCCGGCTCTGCTGGCGGCCACCCTGGCCGTTCGCGACGTCGCGCTGCTGAGCCAAGTGTTCTCTCGCGTCGTCGACAACGGCAAGATGCTGCGCAACTTCGTGCAGATCCTGCGTAGCGGCTCTGTGGGTCGCAAGTCGCTGGGTTCCCGCCCGAAGAAGCTGGTGCAACACTGGCTGCTGACGGCCACCGAGAAGCAACTACTGAACGCGGCGGTAGGCAACACGCCTTCGCTGGCCGACGTGGTCAAGATGGTTCACCCCAAGCCTGCAGAGGCCTGGCGTGCGGCGTGGTTCGCATGGTTGATCGGCAAGCCGGTTGACGAAGCGGCCCTGCCACCCATCACCCAGGCGTTCGAACGCTTCAAGCGCGAAAGCGCCCAGGGCGTGGCCACCGAGGTGCCCGACGTTCCGTTCCAGATGCTGACCGCGCTGGCGCTGAACTCGGCTCAATGGGCCCAGATCGCTCGCTCGGGCTCGTGGCAGATGGTGCGTCAGAACTTGAACACCTTTGCCCGGCACGGCGTGTTCGACCTCCCCGGCATGGCCGAGGTGGTCGCCGCCAAGCTGAACGACGCACAAGCGGTGGCCAAGGCTCGAGTGATGCCGTACCAGCTGATGTCCGCCTTCATGGCGGCCGGCGAGTCGGTGCCTGCCCAGGTTCGCGATGCGCTGCAGGATGCGATGGAGCTGTCGCTGGCCAACGTGCCGGCCCTGGCAGGTCGTGTCGTGGTGTGCCCTGACGTGTCGGGTTCGATGAGCTCGTCCGTGACCGGCTACCGCGGCTCGGCAACCTCCAGCGTGCGCTGCATCGACGTGGCTGCCCTGGTGGCCGCTGCGGTGCTGCGCAAGAACCCGCAGGCCCGCGTGCTGCCGTTCGAGCAGGATGTGGTGAAGCTGTCGCTGAACGCTCGCGACTCCGTGATGACCAACGCCCAGGCGTTGGCCAAGATCGGTGGCGGCGGTACCAACTGCAGCGCGCCGCTGGCTCTGCTGAACCGGCAGGGTGCAGAGGTGGATCTGGTGATCCTGGTCTCGGACAACGAGTCCTGGGTCGACGCCAATCGGCGCGGTGCGACGCAGACCCTGCGCGAGTGGGAAGTGCTGAAGCAGCGCAACCCGAAGGCGCGCCTGGTCTGCATCGACATCCAGCCGACGGCGACCACGCAGGCCGCGGAACGGCACGACATCATGAATGTCGGCGGCTTCTCGGACGCGGTGTTCACCATGGTGGCGAACTTCGCCACCAGCAAGATGGACGCCGAGCACTGGGTCGGTGAAATCGAAAACGTGTCGTTGGCCGCGCAGTAAGGCCGCGACACATCAAGTTGGACGGTGTCCCAGGCGAATGCCTGCAGGAGTACAGCACCTTTGGCCGCGTGGGCCCGCAAGCCTGCAACGGAGAACCCGTAGGCCGCTCTTGCAACTCTCGTCGCCTGGGGCACCAACCTCACAACAGAACACGCGTCGTCGCGTGGCGAATGCAGGTGGGACTACATAGAGCGTGTCTCACCGACTGTTTGTCGCCACGCGGGGGCCATCAGTTTTTGCGCGAATGCTGGCAGGACTACATCTGGAACGCCGGGGGTTCGAATCCCCAACCGGGAAACCGGCATGGCAGTGTCTTGCCCCTCTTGTCGCGCTTTTTTGAGATGCCTTGCTGCGAATGCAGGTGGAACTACAGACTCTTAATCTCGTGGTCGCGGGTTCGAGTCCCGCCGGTCCCAAATCAGGGGGACCGTAGCTCAGTTGGTAGAGCACGACGTTTCACCAATCCTTGTCGCAGCGGGGCATCACCCGCTTTTGCGGTGAATGCAGATGGAACTACAGGTAGACGCACGCGGCGAAAGCTGCGTGCTCTGTGAGTGATCACAGAGCGCCCGGGTTCAAGTCCCGGTCCAGCAATGGATGGCGGAGCAAATGTTTCATCAAACCTAGTCACCCCTCTTCTTTGATCGACCAATCATCATGAGCCTCGCAGCAATTGACCCGCAATCCGTGGATGCCGTCATCGCCGACGCCTACAAGGTGTTCGGTCGATACCGGGCGCCCACCGTGCAGCTCGACGCATGTCCCTGCTGTATGCGCCCCACGCTGGAGGAGCAAATGCGCAAGCTGCCTTTGCGCAGGCTCACCCGAGAGCATTTCTATGAGTACAACACCGCCGCCAAAGGCGAGGTGCAGCCCGTATGGGAGGTCCTGTACTTTCTGCCGCGCCTGCTCGAGCTGATCGCTCATGGGGAAGACGTGCACCACTCCACCGAGCTCTACCTGGACCGCGTCGGCCGCTGCCCGCCTCAAACCTTCAATGAAGCTGAACGCGAAGTGCTCAATCGGTTCGCGATCAACTACTTCGCCGGCCATCTGGCATCCCGTGACCAGCGTCCGCTCGAAGACGCCTTGACCGTGCTGCTGATGTTCCATATCGGTGGGTTTGACCCGCCACCGCTACTGGACTATTGGCTGCATTGCCAGGACCCGTGGTCGACGGTGCACTATGTCGAAGCCGGTTACTGGCACTTCTGGGAGGACCGAGAGGTCACCAACGCCTTTGCGCAAGATCGCATCGAGTTTCGGCAGAGCATCCGCCAATGGATGCTGGCCCCGGCTCACCGCAACATCTTCGCTGACAAGCTGATGCGCCCCGACTTTCTGAACCTGGTTGAGAACCAGCCCGACAGTGGACGCATGCCGTTCAAGCTCCTTGTCGATGCTGTCTTCGACAACCTGATCGAGTAAAGAGAACCAAACCATGAACTACAACATCGAACAACCCGAAGGCGGCGTGCCCATCAAGATGTGGACGCAAGGCGTCCCCGTGGAGCCCGAGGCCAAGCAGCAACTCGCCAACGCCGCCAAGCTGCCCATCGTGTTCAAGCACATCGCGGCTATGCCCGACGTGCACTTGGGCATCGGCGCAACCGTCGGCTCGGTGATTCCGACGCTGAAGGCCATCATCCCGGCCGCCGTGGGGGTGGACATCGGCTGCGGCATGATGGCCGCGAAGACCACGCTGCGCGCCGAAGACCTACCGGACAACCTCGGCCCGCTGCGCTCGGCCATCGAGAAGGCTGTGCCGCACGGCTCGGCGCCCAAGCACCGCGGTCGTGACCCCGGCAGCTGGGAGAACCCGCCCGAGACGGTGGACCAGGTCTGGGCCACGCTGGTGGACGAGTTCGATGCGCTGTGCGAGCTGCACCCGCGCCTGAAGAACACCAACAACCGCAAGCACCTGGGAACGCTGGGCACCGGCAACCACTTCATCGAGGTCTGCCTCGACGAGGTCGGCTTCGTCTGGTTCATGCTGCACTCGGGCTCGCGCGGCGTGGGCAATGCCATCGGCACGCACTTCATCGAGCTGGCCAAGAAGGACGCGGAGCGAAACATGCGCAACCTGCCGGACAAGGACCTGGCCTACTTCGAGGAAGGCGCCCAGTACTTCGGCGACTACGTGCGCGGCGTGTCCTGGGCCCAGAAGTTCGCGATGAAGAACCGCGAGGTGATGATGGCCAACCTGATCGCCACCGTGCGCTCGGTCATCACGAAGCCCTTCGAGGCCCATGTCGAGGCGGTGAACTGCCACCACAACTACGTGCAGCAGGAGCGCCACTTCGGCCAGGATGTGTTCGTGACGCGCAAGGGCGCCGTGAGCGCCAAGCGCGGCGAGATGGGCATCATCCCGGGCAGCATGGGCGCGCGCAGCTACATCGTTCGCGGCCTGGGCAACCCGGAAAGCTTCGAGAGCTGCAGCCACGGCGCGGGTCGCGTCATGAGCCGCACCAAGGCCAAGAAGATGTTCACCATCGAGGACCAGGTCAAGGCAACCGAGGGCGTCGAGTGCCGCAAGGACGCCGACGTCATCGACGAGATCCCGATGGCCTACAAGGACATTGACGCGGTGATGGCTGCGCAGAGCGACCTGGTGGAAGTGGTGCACACCCTGAAGCAGGTCGTGTGCGTGAAGGGATAGATGGGTGAGGGCCTCGCGCCCTCACCCATCTCAGAACAAGAAGAGAAAAACATGATCGAGATTGATGGCTCCGTCGGTGAGGGCGGAGGACAAATCCTGCGGACTTCACTGGCCCTGTCCATGTGCAC
Organism: Roseateles sp. P5_E4; assembly: GCF_054049255.1. Lineage (NCBI taxonomy): Bacteria > Pseudomonadati > Pseudomonadota > Betaproteobacteria > Burkholderiales > Sphaerotilaceae > Roseateles > Roseateles sp. P5_E4. Next base: position 120,676 of record NZ_JBFUMS010000016.1, read on the forward strand.
GGGCCAGCCCTTCGCGCTGAACAAGATCCGCGCTGGCCGCGCCAAGCCCGGCCTGATGCGCCAGCACCTGACTTGCGTGAACGCCGCGGCTGAGATCTGCGGCGCCGAGGTCCAGGGCGCTGAGCTGAATTCGCAATCGCTGAGCTTCACACCAGGCCAGGTGCGCGCGGGCGACTACACCTTCAATGTCGGCACGGCGGGCAGCTGCACGCTCGTGCTGCAGACCGTCTGGCCGGCATTGATGCTGGCCGATGAACCCAGCCAGTTGAAGCTCGGGGGCGGAACGCACAACCCCATGGCGCCGCCCTTCCACTTCCTGGAGCGCAGCTATGCGCCGCTGCTGCGCAAGCTCGGCGCGGAGGTCGAACTCGAACTGCGTCGCCTGGGCTTCTACCCGGCCGGCGGAGGCGAGATCGAAGTCAAGATCTGGCCCGCTTGCGATCGGCTGCAGGCTTTCGATTTGAACGAACGTGGTGCCAAGCTGGAGGGCTACGCCGAATGCTTCGCACCGGCCCTACCGCGCTCGGTGGCACGGCGCGAGCTGCAGCAGTTGGGCGCTGACCTTGGCTGGGGTGACGATCAGCTGCGCGAAGCGGCCAACCGCCAGAACGAGGGGCCCGGCAACGCGCTCCTGGCTACGCTGATCTACGAGAACGTGTGCGAAGTCTTCACGGGGTTTGGCGAGAAGGGCGTCAGCGCCGAGCAGGTCGCACGCGATGTCGTGCGGGAGGTGCGGGCCTACCAAGTCAGCGATGCTGCACTCGGGCCTCACCTCGCCGACCAGTGGGCACTGCCGCTGGCGCTTGCTGTCTGGCGTCGCGGAGGCGAGGCGTCGTACACGTGTACGGAGCTGACACCTCATGCGACCACGAACTTCGACGTGATCGAGCGGTACTTGCCGGTGCAGTTCTCGACTCAGGAAATCGCCGGCGGGTTCTCGGTCAAGGTGAAAGTTGCACAGCCATCGATGGGGCAATCCCTGTTGTAGGCGCTGCTGCGCCTGAGCTATTGTTTTCGAGCGGCTATGGGGGTCCTTCCTTCTAAAACCTCTGAACCTAGGGCCCCCGCTTTCCGCTCATCGCCTGCCTCTGAGCAGGCGATCTTGTTTCCAGGGAGGAGACGATGAACGAGATCTACCTGCGCCGGCGATCGCGGCTGCATGTGCGCCCAGGAGCGGGCGGCGTCACGCCACAGCAGATGGCGACGATGCTCAAAGAGATCGAGCCACTGGGCTTCGTGCTGGCCGACGAAGTGGTTTCGCGCCTATCCACGCTGACAGCTGAGGAGGCGGCTCGACTGCTGCGCGACGCGACACAGGAGATGCGCAAGCTTGTTGGCGCGCATCGCCAGCATGTGCCGTTGCATCCCGGCTTCCCGACGCAGGTGATGACGCTCACGGAGGCGCAGCTGTACCTGAATGCAGTGAGCCACTATGTGAGCCTGCGCCGCATGCCTTCAACGGAAGACCAGCGTCCGCCGTTGCTGCACAACCGCTCCCCGCGTGTTGTGGAGCTGGGCTCGGCTGAGGACTTCGAGGTCATCTGCACACGGCTCGCGGGATCGGCTGCTTCGCTGTCTGCTCAAGACCAAGCCGACCTGACCTGGTTCGTGCGTCAGTACCGTGCCGACGTGTTTCGCCTGCTGCCAGCAAAGTTTCCGTTCAAGGAGAACCTCGCACTGCTGGGCGCCCAGCTGGTATTGCATGTGGGAGAAGACGAGCGCACGCAGCACTTCGTCGAAACCCACTTTCGCACCGCGACCGACGTGCTGCGTCTTGCCGCAGGCCTGTCCGGCGGCGATGTGTCGCTGGCAGCGCCTTCTCGGTTCGCCCGTTTCCCGCGTCGTCAGCGTCGACTGCTGCTCGCCTTGCTGGAGGGCTGTGGCGGCCTGACGGAAGACATGCGCCGCCGCGTCGAGGAATTCAAGCGCTTGGGCGAGCGGCTGCATCCCGGCGAACACGCCGAGCGCTATCCGAAGACGGCCGCCGCCTTTACTGTGATCCGCGATGGCTTGCCGTTCACGAGCTTCAACAGCCGCGTGGAACAAGCCCTGATCACCGGCGACGTCACCGGTGCGGCGCAAGCGTTAGAGGCGCGCCCGGGCGAATACGCTCGACGGCTAGACGTGCTGCTACGCAAGAGCGGCGAGCCCGAGGCGTTGCTGAAACGCTTCGCCGAGTTGGCGCCGCGCGTATCGACTGCCGTGCTGCTGCAGGTGCTCGCGCATTTCAAGGTGCGCGCTGAGAAAGGCCGGCTGCGCGTGTTCTTCCCCAAGGGCGAGGTCGCCAAAGTGTTCGCACTGCGGGATCGCCGTGCCGCCATCGACGAGCGCGTCGCGCGGCGGGTGGTGCGGGGCTGCGAGGAGGCGCTCATGGCGCGCTTCGCACATTTGCCGCCGCTGGGAAGCTGCTACGTCGATCCGATGTTGGCGAGCTACGTGGTGCCGCTGGCACAACGCGCTGCGTCCAAGACGCTGCGCACCTTTGCGCGCGGCAGCCGCATTCCCGTGCCCGAAGGCGGCTTCATTCGGCTCTTCCTATGGTGGATGAACGGTCGGTCGCGCGTGGACATCGACCTCTCGGTGGTGCTGTACGGCGATGACTACCGCTACATGGACACGGTCGCGTTCTACAACCTGCGCAGTTGGGGCGCACACCATAGCGGCGACATCGTCGATGCACCGAAGGGTGCGGCCGAGTTCATTGATCTGGACCTTCAGATGCTGCGCGATCGGGGCGTGCGGTTCGTGATGATGTGCATCAACAGCTACTCGGGCCAGGCCTACTGCGACCTTCCTGAGTGTTTTGCGGGCTGGATGTTGCGCAGCAATCTGAACTCGGGCGAGCCTTTTGAAGCCCGCACGGTGGTCGATCGCGTGGATCTCGCCTCCGACACGATCATCAGTCTCCCCCTGGTGCTGGACCTGCAACGGCGCGAGGTGCTGTGGGCGGACATTGCACTGCAGGAGCATCCGCGCTTCGCCAACAGCGTGGCGGGCAACCTGGCCGGCGTGTCGTTGATGCTGCGCGCCCTCCACGAGATGGTGAAGCCCGACATGCATACGTTGCTATCGCTCCACGCGAGGGCGCGCGGCACTATCGTCGACAGCCCAGAGGACGCCGACGTCCGATTCGGGACGACGCATGGATGCACTGTCACGCCGCTAGACGGTGACCTAATCAGGTCTGACTATGTTCAGTAGACGTCTGAAGGGTTGGTCCGTTGTATTCGCAGTTTGCGCCCCGCTTTGGTTTGAAATGGCACTTCCGCAAAGCGCTTCTGCCAGCACGCTCCCTGGACTTCCAGACGCCGCAACGAGCGAACAAGAACGGGAGATCACCCGACTTAAGGCGGAACAAGAGCGCCTTCTCAAACAGCTGAAGCGTGAATTGGCGTCTTTGTCGACGGGCTCTAGTTCAACGCAGAGCGCTCACGATCGAGATCGCCGCGCGCAACTGGAGCTTCTGCTGTCTGAAATCGAAGCACGCATGCGGGCCGAAGGCCGTACTCGGTACGTCTCGGCCATGACTGATGACCCTGCGATCCGTGCGTATTTCGAGCGTGTTCAACGTCGCGTCGAGCGGCAAGGCGATGTCGATTTTCCAAAGGCTAACGGCAAGTCCTTGCATGGGCGAGTCGTAGTGAGCTTCGCGATTACGCCGGCAGGCCGGATAGAGCGCATAGACATTGCCCAATCCACTTCGAGTGCGCTCTCTCAACATTCCATCCGGCTTCTTCGGCAATTGGAACCTTTTGAAAACTTTCCACCTGAAATAGCGAATCGCTTCGATCGAATGGTCATCACGGTGCCGTTTGACTACAAGCCGAAAACGAGCCCTGATTGACGATGCATACGTCTGGCCTGTGAACGGCGATGCCTTTGCGTCGAACATCCGGCAACAGGGATGGAGCTCGCCATGGTGATTGCTTCACTTCAAGGATCCCGGAGGACCACACAGAATGCACCCCATCCCCCCGACCGGCGATCTCGACTACTAGGCATGCGCAAGTGGTTCTATGTATTGGAGCTGACCGGCGGCTACTTCTACGTCGGCATCTCGGACAACTTCGTTCGACGGCACCGCCAGCACATGAACGGCAAGGGCGCGGTGTGGACCAAGCTGCACGAGCCGGTCCGAGTCCTGTTTCAGCATCAGCACGAGGTGGCCGATTACAGAGCCGCTGAGTTGCTCGAGAACGAGATCACCGTGCGGATGATGATCGAACATGGCTGGCAGAAGGTGCGCGGCGGATTCTTCTGCGCACTTGAGGACGAAAACGTCGAAGGGCTGCTTCGATCGCACGGTCATTGGGACCGCGTGCTGCAGTCGACCCTCGCGCCGGCGCAGCCACCCGGCGACTGGGCGACGGCAATGCAGCAGCTGTTGACGCTGGCGGAGGGCTATCACGCAGCCAACGCCAGCGATGCGGCCCGCGACACCTTGCTGACCCATCTGATGTGCCTGCGCGAGCACCAGCACTGGCGTCCGGACCTGGAGCCCGCGCTGGAGGAGAAGTTTTGGGGTGCCAAGGGTGTGCTGCGCGTGCTGCTGTCCATCCGACACAACCGCGTGATCGGCTTCAAGCTTCAGGATGTGTTCGCAGTGCTAGCCAGCGGCATGCAGATGGGGCGGGGTGCCGTGCAGCCGTGGACGCACCTCTTCCTGATCGCATGGGATGCCTACCGACCCGACGCCAGCGATGCGCAGCACCAGCGGGTCGAGGACTTTTCTGCCGACCCCAGTCAGCGAGTGCCAGACCGGCGATACGACCCGTTCGTCTCGCTGCTGTTTCCTGAGATGCGCTGGCGTCTTCGGGAGGCCACTGCGCCAGCAGTTGGCGATGGCGCGCACGCACGGCGCTGACGCTATCGGTCCCAACCTATCTCCCGTATGACGAAGGCGAGCGCATAAACGGCGGAAACCATTCGGCGAACCGTCTACGTCGCCGGCTGAACCAGGGGTCGAAATGTGAAGGGGCTGACCGAAGCCGCTTCATGGCGGCTCGACGACTTGGAAAATCCTGCCAGCCCAGCTAGGCCGCAACCGCGAATAGCCGTGCTGAGCTTTTGAGCCCCGTATAACAGAGTGGTCGCTCGATGACCTTAGGCGGCGCTCGACCTGTTCCCATTGGCCAGCCGTCGGAAGCCAGTTCATTTCAATAGAGCGTTGAACTTCAGAAGGGATTTCCTTGTCGGCTATTGGGCGGCACACCAGCTTGACGATCTCACGCCCGGCCAGCATCCAATGAGCTTCGATATCCGACACGACACCCGGGCGCGACGGATCAGCGGGAATGGGTGTCGCCGCTCCGAGGTCCGCTGCGCAACGTTGGCAGCGCCGTTGTGATCCATGTCCATAGCTGCCGGCTTTCGCAGTAGCCATGTCCAACGGATAGCGCAGTGAACGCTTGCAATGCCAGCAGCTCGACTCCATCAGGCAACCGTGGTCCGGGCAGTATCGCCAGTCGACGAAGCGCCAATGAATAGGGAAGGAAGCTGGGTCTCTTTCTCTCATGCATACAGGGCAGTAGTGGAAGCATGATGTTTTCGTGTGATGGCCACACAGCACGCTCGCGCCAAGCCAGCTCTTGTTGAGTCTGGTCATGGCGCGGTCCGCTGCGAGGAACGCCGAAGTCGGCAGGCCACACTTCAGCCTCAGCTCAGTCAGCGTCAGACCGTGCAGTTGCAGATCTGCGTCGCGACGAAATTCGAGACCCAAGAAGTCAAGAAGCGCTTCCAGTGAGCAACCTTGCGCCAACGCTAACCGACTCAACCAGCTGCTCGGCGCTTCGTCACCCATGGGCATGGGCACACCGTGGCGAATGACTTGATCTGTGGTCATGTGAGGAACAGCGGCAGTTGCGGCCACGTCCAGGCGTAGTCCTGTCGAACGCGCTTCATAGAAACAATGGCATCTGCCGCCGAGGACGTGCACCGACACGGCGCACGCCCGATGACCGCGCTGCGCGATGAATGTCCAGCAGCCAGGCGGCACGCTGGCCGTCCGTCTCGGCCGCCGAGTCGTCTGCAAGCTCTCCGAGGACCGGCAGATGGACGGCGTCGAACGTGTGAGGTGCGACGGCCTCCGCGCGCCGCAGCTCGAAGAGCCGCCGCAGACCGCGCACGAGGACACCGCCGACTTCCGCCAGGCTCGCCGCGCTGTGCCGAACATTACGAACCGGATCCCCCGGCTGCTCCAGCAGACCGAAGGCTTCGACCAGCCGAAACGCGCCGTCGAGCGTCAGGTCGTGCAGGAGCGGTGGCAGCTCTCGCATCGCACCTCGCGCTGCCGCCGCGTCGACCTGCAGTACGGCCTCCACCCAACGGAGCCACACGGCGAGTTCCGGTTCCAGCGATTTGGCTTCCCCCGCAGGCTTGAGGAACTGCCCGCATCGGCAGATGCGCAACGCAGGTCTGGCCCAGCGGATGGGCCTGCCGCAACCGGCGCAGGCTTGAAGGAAGCTGTAGCCATGCCGGCAGCAAGCTGGCACCGCACGCGTCATCCAAGCGATCTGCGCAAACCCGGTCTCGCGAAGGCAGACGGGACACACCTTCGCGATCATGGAGGTGGGCGCGACCCACCGACTGAGCCGTTGCCCCGCTAAATGCACCCATCGACCGCCACCACGCCATTCGAGCAGCGCCAGGCGGCTACGCACGTCGTCGGCATCGGCGTGGAGCGCCCATGCCAAGACGGCGACGTCGCCGTCGCCAAGGGACTGCCGCCGATCAAGTCCCATCCAGCGCATGCCCTCCTCGTACTCGACACCGTTGGCCTGGAACGCTCTCAGCACGAAGCTCATCGCCGATTCACCGGGCTGGAGTGCGACGGTCACGCCCAGCCGGCCGAGGTCACGCGGCGGCAAAAGGATTCACCACTTGGTTGGACGCGCCGCTGACGCGCTGGAATGCCAACTCGAAGTGCCCGCGGTCGACGGCCTCTGCTTTGGCGTCGATGGCGACCAGCACCGCTTCGGTGAGCAGCAGCTTGGTGCGGCGCCGGTTGCCGAGCACCGCCTTGTGCGTGAGCTTCGCAAACTCCTTGTCGCTCAGGATCCTGAAATCGATGCACCGCGTGCGGTTGCCGATCTCGGCCAGGAACTGGCCCCAGGTGGCATCGTCCTCGAAGTGCCGCAGGTTCAGGCGTACTGAAACGCGGTCGGCCAGCGATGCGTCCACGTTCTCGAGGCCACCGAAACTGCTGCTGGACAGGAACACCAGCGCAATGCCGGTCTCATCCATCAAGTCGCGCAGCACCTCGGACGCAGTCGTTTCGATCCCTTTCGGGGCTCGGGACTTGCGAATGCCCTGCTCCAGCACGTGCGCCTGGTCGATGAAGATCATGCGCGTGCCTATCTGCTGCAGCGCTTCGAAGGCGATGTCGCGCATGCTCTCGAAGCGCCCTTTGCGGATGGCCGTGAACGGGTGGCGGACGGCACGGAGCAGCAGCGACACGATGGCGCCGGCGCACGGGTTCGACCGTAGTCGCATGCCAAGTGCGCCGCAGCCGTCGATGATGTCCTTCGACGTCGGAAGACTCCTGCGGAAATACTCGGAGATGCTGGTCTTGGAAGTGCCTGGCGGCCCTGAGATCAGGATGCCCTGGGGCCGACTGACCCGCAGGGACAGCTGATAGGCCCGGTCCAGCGCGCCCAGGACAGCGTGAAGGTCCGGGAACAGCACGTACTTGCGGTCTACCTCGTCCGCCGCGAGCAACGCCTGCTCGGAGTACATGAACATGCGGCGCGCCGCGATCTGGCGCGCCTCCTCTTCTGCAGCGTCGCCGGTGTCGATGATGTCGAAATTGCTCATGGTTTTCAGAGATCGACGACATCAAAGTCGTCAGGGTTGATTGGCAACTGCTTTTTGACTTGCTCGGAGCTGATGGGCTCAATCGGCGCCATCGCTGGCGCTTGGGCTGTTTGAGTGGAAATGCCGAGCACGCGGGCCGACGTGGCACCGGAGTAGCGCGCGGCGAGCTTCTGGTCGGCGCGGGTCTTCCAGCTCACCGACTCCTGCCAGTGGTCGTGAAGCCGCAGCCGCGCCTTTTCCAGATACTCGTAGGCGCCGTTCTTCTTGAACTCCTGCAGAGCGAACTTGCGGATCTGCAGGTGCTGGTTCCAACTGAGTCCGTTGGCGTACTCGCCCCATCGGCAGGGGCTGGCGACCCATTGCTCGTCCCGCGGGTTTTGGATCCACACCTGGGACAAGTCGTCGGGGTCCCACTTCACCCAGGCCCTGAAGCGCTTGCCGTGCTCCTGACGCATTGGCAGCAGTTCGGCGCCGCCAAACGGGAGGCCGTGCAAGTCGATGCCGCCCTGGTGCACCGTCAGTTGCTTCGACAGCGCCGACACCATGCGCAGCCGTTCCATGTCGTGCGGGAACCGCGCGGGCGGCACCCGCACCAAGCCCTCTTGCATCAGGTCGTAGGGACGCGCCAGCTTCCGCTCGTTGATCTGGAAGGGGTGGTAGTCGACGACGTACATCACCAGCCCCCGCACGAACGCGGAGAACATGATGGCGGCGTCCTCGTCCGGGTTGAGGTTGACGACATTGGCCACGCGCTTGTGGACGCGACCGCGCGCGAGCGTGAGGTTGTCCAGCGTCCCGAAGAAGCGCTCGACGTGGGGCTTGAGCCAGGGCGTGCGGACCCGGCAGTACGTGAAGCTGCTGCCAAGCTCCCACCCCATGCGCTGAAAGACGGGCGAGTGGAATTCCAGGCCGTTGTCGAGAAGAACCAGGTCCGGGATGCCTTCAGCGAGCCACTCGTGCTCCAGCTTGATGCCGGCCACCATGTCGGCCTTCGGCGTCAGCGCACATTGCAGCACGCCGCTGACGCTGCTGAGGCCCGGCCCGTAGAAGCTCACGTAGAGCCCCAGCACGTAGCCGGAATATGCATCGATCATGACCGTAAGCAGCGGCCTCCCGAGAGGCAATCCGGTGCGGTCGCAGATGACGACCCAGTTGAGCGGTGTGTGGTCGACTTCCACGACGTCGAGCGGGTACTGTGCCGACGGGCCATCCATCGCCGTGCGGCAGACCATGCGAGCGCGGGCGGGCCCCTCCCGGGCTTCTATGACACGATGTCGGTCCAACTTCTGGACTCGCCTCGTCAGCGTGCTCAGGCTGATCTGCGTGTCCGCCTCCGTGAGCTTGCCGGCAGCAATAAGCGGCTTTGCTTCTCGCTTCGCCATGGCCAGCGTGTGGCGCAGAGAAAACTTGTCGCGGGTCAGGTAGAACTTGCGTATCGAGTACGTCACCACACGGTCCATCTCAGGATGGAGCTTGCTGGACCGCACACGCTGTGCATTGCCTGTGACCAATGACTGGGGCGCCTGCTGCGACGTCTCGTAGTGCCGCATCCATGTCATCACCGCGCTGCCTGAAGGCGCCAAGGGATCATTCAGACGCTGGGCGACCTGCTTCACCAGCCGCTCGATGGCCCGACGCATGCCACGGCTCAGGTGCGCCTGCCGGACGGCGAGGACGTAGGTCATCTTTCGCTCAAGGTCGTCGCGATGTCCCTTTTTGAGACTATCAAGCGACAGCAGCGGCGGTGCCGGTGCTGTCGCTGCAGTCGGCGGAATGGCAACTGCTCCGGCATGGCTGACCAACGTGATGTCGCCGGCCCAGACGGCCTTCAGCAACTTGTTCTTGGGCACGGTTCCAGGCCGCCGTGTTTGGCAGTCCTCGTATGACCAACTGCCGTCCCCGAGCTCGCGGATCAGCTCAAGCGTTCGTGCGCCACGGCGAAACACCAAGCCAGCGTGCAAGGTAAAGGGCATCTTTGTTCTCCAGGTGATCGGTATGGATGAGGCGGCTGGTCGACGCCGCGGCGGGGGTGCCGGCGAAAGTGATGACACGCCTGGCCAGCAGATGGAACAGCAACTCGCGCGTCACGCGCAGTTCGGTCTGAAGCTCCTCGATCGAGGCGCCCGCCGGACGTGCGAGCAGGTGCTGCGTGACGACGGCGATGTCGGCTGGCGGGAAATACCCCTTGGCGTAGCGCAGCACGAGCCGGACGGTCTGGTGCTGTTGGCGCCGGCGCAGCGTCTTCTCAGAAATCACGAAGAACTGCTGACCACGGCCAGCCAGCTCCCGGGCGACTAGGTGGAACAGCGCCCGGTACTTGGGGACGCGAGCCTCAAGCTTGACTTCCCAAATCGCCGTCCGGCCGTCGAGGGTTTCGACGCGGTAGTCAGGCGTGTAGCTCTGCCCAGGTAGCTGGATGGTCTCGGGCTGGGACGCGATGTACCGGGTCGCGGGGCATAGCGCCGCGACCTGCACAAAAGCGCTTTCGGTGGTGGCCTCGGCCTGAACGGGTGAGGGCAGAACGCCCCGTAGGTTCAGGAGGTGGACGGTCCGAGGCGTGGTCGGCTTGATGAGCCGACGGACGGGGGTGTCCATGGATTTCCTTGCGGTGAGTGGCCCCGACGCCAGGCGTAGGGGCGAGCTTGACCAGCACTAACCGCAAGGAGATACTCGAGTCGCCAAACCCGTTGGGAGTACTCCCGGCGGAAAACGCCGGTCATTCGAAAGGGTGCCCGGCGTTTTTTTACATGTCGTTCTCCTTCGTCGCCGTCGAGGCGGCAATGTCTTGGGGAGGCATGCCCTGCGTCACGCTCTTCGTCCTGCAGCGGGCAAGCCAGAGGGCCACGTCGCGCGTGAGCGCAAAGCGCCCGCGGCGTTTCTCGATGTCGAAGAGGGGAACCGGCACGCGGCCTCGCGAAATGGCCTGGCGCATCGCTGCAGCCGTCGGGAAACCAAGCGCGCGATAAAGCGCTGCCCCGCCGAGCATCGGCCCGTGCCGCTCGTGAAGGCTTCGCTCAATCTCTTGAGCCAGCTTGTCTTCGCCGTCGATTTCCACTGTGCAGTTTGCGTCTGGAGGGGCAGGTGTTGCCCAGTCACGCATCCTATGAAGACCCCGTCCGGCCGTCGAGGAGGCGCATTGGGGGCCCGCGTTACTCTTCCCCTCGCCCCTCTCACGCTATGCAAGCCCTTGAATCTGCGCGCCTTTCGTTGGCGGAGTTCCGTCAGCGGAGCGGTTTCGCGGCTTGCCGCGAAAATCCGAAACCGATCAAGAAGGACATCACCGATGCGCTGAAGACGGTGTTCTGGGCTTTCTCATTGCAAGCAAGAACAGGCTTGGCGTCGCCTCGGGCGCTTGAACGGCATTTCGAGCCAGGGACCTTTCGCACGAATAGCGAAGGCGAGCCGTTCAACAACAACAAGTGGCGGAACTACTTCGCCGGCCGGCATGTACCCACGGTAGTTCGCGACACGGTGGCGGCCAGATATGCCGGCGCGAACGCCTGCCTTGACAGTCCACTGTGGGCAGCATTGACGCTACGACCCCTGACCAGGCGTCAGCTGGAAGATCTGGTGCTGCCGCTCGCGCCGGACATCCAAGCCATCGTCAGGCGACGCGGCACCGATCCGCGCCCGCCCCGCTTTCCTGGCTTGACCATAGACCGCGGGCTGGCAGACATGCTTGAACGCCGCGCCAGCTTCGACGCACTCGCCGCCGCCGTCATCATGGTCCGCATCGCGCATGTCGAAGGCGAGTCGGCCGCAGCATTTGACTGGGGCCGCCGTGTGCTGCGGATTCTGCTTATGCTGAGCGAACGGCTGCACGATGGTGGCATTGCGCGGCCGTTGCTCGAGTTGGTAGAAGAGCGCGTAATGGCCTTGGCGTGGCATGACGGCGCCCGGCCCGGCTACCCCGCCGGCTGCTTCTATCAGCTCGCGTTGCACTACGCGCGAGGACTGCGGCACATGAAGGATCAGCCGTTCAGCGAGATGACAGAGAAGCAGCGGCACGACGCGGGGCAGTGGTTTCTCGACTTCGCCTACCGAGGGGACTACTACTACGCCTTCAACCCGGTCCGGGTGATATCGGAAGGTACGTCTGCCCGAGTGGACGACCGAAAGTTCGCGACGCCCGACATCTGGCTACATACCTGGGCACTCAACATGTTGGCGGTGGGTGGACACTGGAAACATCCTCCTGACGCAGTTCGATCTGGCAAGGATCTTTGGGCCTCACACTATCCCGGCCTTTCGAAGATCATTGCCGCGAAATTCACAGTCAATCCGGCCGCCCAGGGAGATCCGCTCAGTCGAGCAGCTAGCTTCCCATTGACCGCACTATCGGGCAAGGCCGAATGAAGATCTTCTGCTGTCGCCACGGGCAGAGCGTGGCCAACGCCGGTGCCGCGACGCTGGACCCGCTGTCGATCGAGTTGACCGAGCTTGGTCGTCAGCAGGCCGAGGGCCTCGCGCGGCAATGGACAGAGGCGCCAAGCCTCATCGTGGTGTCACCGGCCGAGCGGGCGCGGGCCACGGCGCTGCCGACCATGCGGCGTTTTCCGGCGGTACGCGTTGAGGAATGGCCCATCCAGGAGTTCACCTATCTGGCCCCAGCCCGATGCGCAGGGACTACGGCGGACCAACGCCGGGCATGGGTTGAGGCCTACTGGGCGTCGGCAGATCCCGATCGATGCGATGGTGACGGCGCTGAAAGCTTCGACGAGTTTCTTGCACGCGTCGACAACACGTGACCTGCACCCTTCCTGCCATACCAAGCTGAAGTAGCAAGGAGTCCGCTCATCAGGAGAATGACGGACATGAGGAAGAGCAAGTTCACCGAGGAACAGATCATTGGGTTCCTGAAGCAGGCCGAGGCGGGGCTGGCCGTGGCGGAGATCTGCCGCAAGGGCGGGTTCTCAGACGCGACGTTCTACAAGTGGCGGGCCAAGTTCGGCGGCATGGAGGCGAGCGACGCCCGGCGGCTGCGCGAACTCG
>NZ_JBFUMS010000017.1:0-127862 GCF_054049255.1 Roseateles sp. P5_E4
AACGCAATGGAGCCTGTACTGCCTAGTTCACAACATCGAAAAGCTATCGAAGGCGGGGTTCGGGCAATCCGGGGTTCAGTAACCGGACAAGCAGACGACACAATTGAGGTCAGGCAGGCGCGCAGGCGCCATGGAACCGAAAATTCAGCCCATGTCACCGATGAAGTCACCGACTCGATTCAACAGCCATTCATGCGGGCTGCACGGCAGGAGTGCTTGCGGATACAGGGTTTTTGGACAGCCTCGTTATGCGTCCTGAGATCAAACGCCTCTTGCTGCTGGGGCCGTTGCCTGCGGAGTCCGATGCCACGGTCGAGCATGTACGCCAATTTGAAGGAGTGCTTCGCTCCGTCGCTAAGCCTGTGTCAAATGAAGAGGCCCGCGCTTTGGTCAAACTGTTTGGGCAGGACAACTGCTTTGGCCTTGCATGGTCGCTTCTTCATCTGATCGAGTCCGCACCAGCTTGGCCTTTAGTGGATTGCTTGGCGAACTTGGACAATGAATGGGTGGCATCTCTGAGAGATCGAGCGGTTCGTGGAGGGGTGCTGTGATGCGGCGAGCTACACGCGTCGCAACGCATAACCTTTCGCTGCAGCGGACGGCTTCGCCGCCCGCTGACTTCTGACGTTATGCAGCTTGAGAATTTCACCGAAGGTTGGGACCCTGTGCATGTTGGGGTCGAAGGTGCCACGCTTTCTATTGGCGGCATCAATCCGTGGCTGCACATCCATGACTGGAAGCGAGTTCAGCAAGATTGCATCGTTGTGCCGCATCCCTCCTATCGGCAAGAGCGCCATCGAGCGTGGGTTTACGAGGTCTCCTCGAATGGAAAGACAACACGCTTTGCGGCAACCGAACTCTCGAACGGTGTTTGGGGCTTTTATGTGCCGTGCCATGCCGCTGCATAACCGGTTGCTCAAGCGGACCTGCGCCAGCTACGCTGGCTGGTCCGCTTAGCGCCAACGTTAGGTTGCTTCAATTCACTTCCAATACTTCAATGAACACTCGGTATTTCTTGCTTGCTGTTTCGTTGGCACTGACCGCATGCGCTGCGCCAAACATTTCGCGAGACTTTTCACTTGAAAAGTCTTCGTCCACCGGCGTCGCTACGGGCAGCATTACTTACGATGGCGGCTATGCCGCTTACCGCCTGCACGTGGAAAACAAGGTTGGCGGCCAGAAGTTCCTAATCGAGCACGGTAGTTCGCAAACTCTCAACCTCAGCCTTGCGTTCAAAGGCGAGGATCCCAATCGAGCACTTGGCAAGAAGGGCTCGCCTTTCGCCATTGAATTGCCAGCGGGAATTTACATTGTCAAATCCTGGCAAGTTAGCCAAGGCATGGCAAATGTTTGGTCCACCGCGCCTACCGGAATTGAGTTCGAGGTCAAGCCGCGTGAAGCCATTTATTTGGGCGGCTTCTATTTCCGTGAAACATCAAGGTTTGGTCGCGCGGTTACGGCCTCGACGGTGACGCTGTCCGATCAATCGACCCGCGATCTGCCCGCAATCCGATCCGAGTTTTCTGCCTTGGCAACAGTTCCGCTAACGCAGTCGCTGTCTACCGGAGCAAAGCTTGAAAATATCGGTGGCGCAAGCGATGGCAAGATTAGCATTCCCATTTTCATTCCAGTCGTTCGTTGAGGCAGCAAGCAACCTCTCAAGAAACACCCACCAAATAGTTGATCTGCAAAGAGGTTTCAGGCGGTCTGTGCCACGGGCACGATCTGCATGCCGAGTTGCTCAGCCCGCTGCCGCAGGTTCCTGAGCACCCGCTCCCGGTAGCGCTCCTCGAAGGAGTCCTGACCCGCATCGGTGTACTCCTGGCCTTTGCTGAGCATCGCGTAGATCAACCGCGCCAGCTTGTGAGCTGCCGCCGTCACCGCCTTGCCCTTGTCCATGCGCGCGCACAGCCGCCGGTAGTAGGCCCCCGAGCGCCGACTGGCTGGAGCGCAGCCCGGTTGTTGAGGTGAGCGTTGCGAACCCCAACACGATCAGCGCCTCCGGGTCTGTTGGGGTTCAGTACCCACAGCGAGTGATTGCCGCGACGGCACGCAGTGTGCTTGTGTGACGGCATGGACCGAACTTCAACAGAACCGCCCGTTCACACCTGGCTTGATGACGGCCATGCACTAATAGCGGGCTCGTTGTTCGTCGCCTTGGGCCTCACCATGTTTGCACATGCCGGCCTGCTGACGGGAGGGGTCGCGGGAGTTGCCTTCCTCGCCAGCTACACCAGCGGCCTCAGTCTGGCGCTGTGCTTCTTCGCCTTCAGCCTGCCGTTCTTCCTGCTGTCCTGGCAGCGCCTCGGCAGAGAGTTCACGCTCAAAAGCCTCCTTGCCGTCTCGCTGGTTTCCGCCTGTACGGCGTTGGCACCCAGGGTGGTCCGCTTCGAGTTCCTGAACCCTTGGGTGGCCGCGGTACTTGGTGGCTTTCTCGTCGGATTCGGCCTCCTGGCCCTGCTTCGTCATCAGGCGAGCGTCGGCGGCGTCAATATCGTGGCGCAGTGGCTCCAGCAAACCAAGGGTCTGAGTGCAGGAAAGATTCAGATGTCGGTCGATGTCCTGGTTGTGCTTGCAGCGCTTTTCACCGTGCCGCCCGTTCGGGTTCTGCAGTCAGTCGTTGGCGCCGTGGCCATCGGCGCCATCCTCACACTGAACCACAAACCCGGCAGGTATCTGGGCGTGTAGACAGAGCGCCGTCCCCGGCTTCACCGTGTCGACGTGCCCGACCGGGAAGCCGCCCACCGCTGGGCCGCCAAGATCGCCGCCGCCTGCCGCTGCGCGCAGGACGTGCGCGAGTTCATGCCGCTGCCGCCGGAGGTGGCGGCGCGCCTGAGCAAGGCTTGAACGCGGGCGCCGCTCAGGGCGCCGCAATGCCGTCGATTCGGTCCAGGCGGACGACGATGCGGCCGTGCTGCTGGTTGCGCAGTTCCACCCAGCGGCCCGGCTCGATGCGCGTCACGGCGCCCGAGATCGCCTGCCCGTTCACATAGAGCGTGATACCGCGCTTGTCCTGCAGCGCTGCGTTGAGCGCCTGCTCGATGCCTTGCTCGGCATCCGCCGCATGGGCCAGGCCCGAAGTGAAGGCGAAAGCGACAACAAGTGCGGCAAGCACATGGCGAGCAGAGGATGCTTGGAAAGGTTGTGAAGGCATGACGGTCTCCTGGAACTAAGGCATCGCACTGTGCCTGCCGCCTGTCGCGCGGCGGTTTCAGGCCGGACGGGCGTTTGTTTCGTTTGTTCATGTGCCCACGAGGGCCGTTGACGACCGCGATGCCGGAGGGCCAGTCGCAATGCTGGATTGACGCTCGCATCCCCCGCGGCAATCCTCAACCGAGAGGACACCGAGCCATTGCGCCGCCTTCTAGGGGTTGCTGGGCCACCAGGGCGGGCGGAGCCTCGCAGCGTCGACTGCAAAGGAGCCGCGATGACACTTGCCGCTTGGAGATGCCTGCTGGCCGCCGTGCTGGCGACTGCCCTGCATTCGGCGCGAGCCGACGTTGTCACGGACTGGAACGTCACGGCGCTCGGCCTCACGGCGTCCAGCACGCCGCAAATCGAGATGCGTGCCTTGGCTCTCACGCACGTCGCCATGTTCGACGCCATCAACGCCATCACGCGCACGCACCAGGCCTACATGAGTCCCGCCCCCGCGGCACCGGCCGGCGCATCGGCCGAGGCGGCGGCGGCATCGGCGGCACATGCAGTGCTGGCGTCGATCTACCCGCTGCAAAAGCCTGCACTCGACGCCGCGTTGCAGGCGTCGCTTGCCAAGGTGCCCGATGGCGCCGGCAAGAGCGATGGCAGCGCCCTGGGCCGCCAGGTCGCCGAGCAATGCATCGCCATGCGCAGCAGCGACGGCTGGAACGCCCGCGTCGTCTACACGCCAGCCACCGCCCGAGGCAGTTGGCAGCCGGCGCCGCCCTCGATGGGCGGCTTTGCCTCGATCCACTGGGCCGAGGTCAAGCCCTTCTTCCTCAAATCAGCGGCGGAAGTGACGGCGCCCGGCCCGTTGGCGATTGACAGTGTGCAATACGCCAAGGAACTCGACGAGGTGAGGCGCCTGGGCGGGCGCAACTCCACCGAGCGAACTGCCGACCGGACGGCGGCGGCCATCTTCACGCTGATAAACGGCGGCCAGATGTGGAACGCCGCCGCGCGCGCCGCCGCCACCGCCAAGGGCACGTCGACGCCGGAGAACGCCCGGATCTTCGCCATCATCAACATGGCCGCGCTCGACGCCGTGATCGCCAGCTGGGAGGTCAAGCGCAAGATGGGCACCTGGCGCCCGGTGACGGCCATCCGCGCCGCTTCGAGCAATGCGGACCCGACCTGGGAGCCGCTGATCAACACGCCGCCGCACCCGGACTACCTCTCCGGCCATTCGGCGACGTCAGGCGCCTGGTCCAGGTCGCTTCAACTGCTGTTCGGCAACGACGGCGTGCCCTTCAGCGCCACCTTCAACAACGCGCTGACGCGTCATTTCAGCAGCTTCTCCCAAGCGGCGACGGAGATCGAGAACGCCCGGATCTGGGCAGGCATTCACACCCGCACGGCTGACGAACACGCCACGGCTCTCGGCCGGCAGGTCGCGGAACTGGCCGTGCAACGAGGAATGCAGAAGCTGCCATGAAGCGATCCCCGCGGCTTGAATGAGCGCGATGAGCGCGCACTCGCTTGAGGCGATCAGCACCGTGATCTGAATCAGCGACCCGTGCCCGCCGCGCGCGTGATCTGCACCTGCACCTCGCCCACGCCGGCGAACACATGCCGCGACTGCTGGCCGATGCGGATGTCGTGCACGCCGGTGATCATGCCGGTCGAGATGACGTCGCCGGCGCGCAGGATCTCGCCCTGCTGGGCCCGCTTGTTCAGCGTGAAGGCCAGCGCGCCGAGAGGCCCTGGCTTGATGGCGACCTTGCCGGTGCCGACCGACTGGCCGTCGATGAAGGTCTCCACATTGATGGTTTCCAGCTCGCGCCAGTTGGCAATCTCGGCACCAACGACGACGCCCCAGTTGTTGCCGAAGTCGGAGATGACTGCCCCCGGGCCGATGTCGTTCAGCGTCGCCAGCGGGCTGCTGGCGACTTCCACGCCGATGTGCATGGACTTGACCAGCGGGGCGACGGTGTCGGCCGTCCAGTCGGCTTTGCCTGCCGGCGCATCAGCCGCGACGACGATGACGACTTCGGCCTCGACCGCCGCAAAGCCGCCTTCGAAGACCGGGCATTGCGCGGCAACACCTTGCGCCACGTGGTGGACGTTGGCGGCAAAGGCGGGCCCGATGAGGCGCTCTTCAGGGAACTGCGCCGCGAACGCCGGGTTCACACGAGCGACCTTCCAGCCCTTGACCGCATCGGGCCAGCGCGCGATGGCGGCGGCCTGGATGGCATAGGCCTCGGCCAGCGTCGCGGGCGGCGTGCCGGGGTAGGCTGCGATCGCAAGGCCGGCGGCGCGGGCGGCGGTGAAGGCTTCGGCGATTTGCTGGGTGGCGCTCATGAAGTTCTCTCTGTGCGCCGACCGGCGCGGTGATGCATGCGGTCGGCAATGTACCGCGCAAAACGAAACATGGTTTCACTTCTCGGGAGAGCGGTCCTATCCCGCCTGCTCCATGCGCACCGCGAACAGCGCCAGCTCGACATCATTGCGCACGCCGATCTTCTCCAGCACCCGAGCGCGGTAGGTGGACACGGTATTGGGCGAGAGCACCAGCTGTTCGGCGATCTCGCCCACGCTGCGGCCGGCCGCCAGCAGCTTGAAGACCTGGTATTCGCGGTGCGACAGCAGTTCGTGCAGCGGCTGCGTGTCGTCCGCCTGCCGGCCTCCGCCCGGCCCACCCGCGCCGATGGCGCCGGCCAGCTGCTCGGCCACGCTGGGCGTGATGAAGAGCTTGCCGCGGGCGACGCTGCGCACCGCGTCGATCATCTGTTCGCTGTCCGCGCTCTTGTTCAGGTAGCCGGCCGCGCCAAGCTTCAAGCTGCGCACGGCGTATTGGCGGTCGGGATAGGTGGACAGCATCAGCACCGGCAGCTTCGGGAACTCGGACTTCAGCGCCTTCAGGATGTCCAGGCCGTCGCGCTGGGGCATGGCGATATCCAGCAGCACGACGTCGATCCCGCCGGCGCGCACGCGCTGGATGGCGTCGGGCCCGTTGGCGGCCTCACCGACCACTTGCACGTCCTCGGCTTCAGCCAGCACCTGCTTGATGCCTTGGCGGATGATCAGGTGGTCGTCGCAGATCAACACACGGATCATTTGTCCTCCACGGGCCGAGCGCCGGGCCGCTCCCAAGCCGGCCCGTCCGGGCGATGTGCTTGCCGGTCAATCCGGCAAGCATCGCCGTCCCCCCGGGGGCTGAGGCCGGACATAACGCGCCCAGTGGGCGCGTTGTGCCTGCCGAAGCGCTGCGGCCACTGGCCGCAGCGCGGTCCCGGCCAAGGTATTCCTTGGACGAGGGGCTTCATGCTTGCTCCAACGGCATGACGAGCCTGACGGTGGTGCCCCGCCCTGGAAAACTCTCGATGCCGACCCGCCCGCCGAAGTGTCCCGCCCGCTCGCGCATGCCCAGCACGCCGTAGCTGCGCGCATCGTTGAGCGCCTCGGGCGCCGCGCCCACGCCGTCGTCGCGCACCTGCAGGTAGAGCACCGGTCCCGGCGGCGCGTCCACGTCGAGGCGGATGGCGACGTGCCGCGCCCGCGCGTGCCGGGCGATGTTGGACAGCACCTCCTGGAAGATGCGGAACACCGCGATGGCCAGGCCCCCTTCCGGCGGCACCACGTCGGCGGCCACGTGCATCTTGAAGTCGACCTGGCGCTCGTCGCTGCCGGTCAGTTCAAACTCCTGGGCCTGCCACTCCAGCGCCGCCCACAGGCCCTGGTGGTCCAGGATGCTGGGGCGCAGGTCCGTGATGATGCGGCCGACCGAGTCGACCGCCGTGTCCACCAGGCCGCCCATGCGCTGGCACTTGTCCACCATGGGCTCACGCTGTGTCGCATCGCCGACGCGGCGGGCCAGCCAGTCCAGGTCCATCTTCAGCGCGACGAGCAGCGAGCCAAGTTCGTCGTGGATCTCGCGGGCGATGCGCTTGCGCTCGGTCTCGCGCACCGCCTCCAGGTGGTGGGCCAGCTCGCGCAGCTCGGCGGTGCGCCCCGCCACGCGCTGCTCCAGCTCGTCATGGCTGGCGCGCAACAGCGCCTCGGCCTGGCGGCGCGCCGAGATGTCAACGAAGGTGACGACGGCGCCCTGCACCTCCCCGGCTTCGATGACGGGATAGCTCGAATATTCGGCGGGGAAAGCGCTGCCGTCGGCCCGCCACAGCACCTCGTCGTCAATGCGGCATGGTTCGCCACGGCGAAAGGCGTTGAAGATGGGGCAGTCGCACTCCGGATAGTGGGCACCACTTTCTCGCGAGTGGTGGATCAGCTCATGCATGTTGCGGCCCAGCACCTGTTCCGTGCGCCAGCCCAGGGCCTCGCAGGCGGCACGGTTGACGAAGGTGCAGCAGCCGGCCATGTCGATGCCGAAGATGCCTTCACCCGTGCTTTCCAGCAGCAGCGAGGCGGTCGAGGGGTGGTCAAGG
This sequence comes from Roseateles sp. P5_E4, assembly GCF_054049255.1. NCBI lineage: Bacteria > Pseudomonadati > Pseudomonadota > Betaproteobacteria > Burkholderiales > Sphaerotilaceae > Roseateles > Roseateles sp. P5_E4. Next base: position 7,581 of record NZ_JBFUMS010000017.1, read on the forward strand.
GCAAACGGCATGCTCATGAGATTAGCAAGCAGCGCGCCACTCAATGCCTTGGAACGAATAAGGAAATAAGAAAACTGTCCTTCCGCGAATAAGAGACTTTGGGCACCCTCTCGGCTTTCGTTCACCCGACGGCCCAGTCATGCCCCCTTTCCTGCCCACCCGCCGTGCCCTGGTCGCGCTGATGGCCGCCACGGCTGCCCTGCCCGCCCTGGCCTCGGACGCGACGCTGCTCAATGTCTCCTACGACGTCGCCCGCGAGCTCTACAAGCAGATCAACCCGGCCTTCGTTGCCGCGCAGAAGGCCAAGGGCCAGGCCGTGACCGTCAACCAGAGCCACGGCGGCTCCAGCAAGCAGATCGGTGCCGTCATCGGCGGCCTGGAGGCCGACGTCGTCACGATGAACCAGGCCACCGACGTCGACCAGCTCGCCAGCGCCGGCCTGACGCCGGCCGACTGGCGCAGCCGCTTCCCGAACAACGCGGCGCCCTATTCGTCGACGATGACCTTCCTCGTGCGCAAGGGCAACCCCAAGGGCATCAAGGACTGGAGCGACCTGGCCCGCCCCGGCGTGCAGGTCATCATCCCCAACCCCAAGGTCACCGGCAACGGCCGCTACAGCTATCTGGCCATCTGGGGCAGCGTCATCGCCACCGGCGGCAGCGAGGCCCAGGCCAAGGAGCTGGTGACCAAGGTGCTGACCAACGTGCCGGTACTGGACGGTGGCGGCCGCGGCGCAACGACGACCTTCACGCAGCGCGGCATCGGTGACGTGCTCGTCACCTTCGAGGCCGAGGTCGAACTGATCGAGAACGAGTTCGGCAAGGGCCAGTTCGAGCAGGTCAACCCCAGCATCTCCATCGAGACCGACGCGCCGGTGGCCATCGTCGACAAGGTCGCGGCCAAGAAAGGCAGCGCGGCACTGGCCAAGGCCTACCTCGACTTCCACTGGAGCCCGGAAGGCCAGGAAATCATCGCCAAGAACAACTTCCGTCCGCGCGACCCGGCCATCTTCAAGAAGCACGCACAACGCTTCGCCAACATCAAGCTCTTCACCGTCGACCAGACGCTGGGCGGCTGGGCCAAGGTCAGCAAGACCCACTTTGCCGACGGTGGCTCGTTCGACCAAGTCATGGCCGGGATCAAACGCTGATGGCCTTGTTTCTCTCGGCACGCCGCCGCGTGCTGCCCGGCTTCGCGCCGACGCTGGGCTTCACGTTGTTCTACCTGTCGCTGATCGTGCTGGTGCCGCTGGCCGCGGTGTTCCTGAAGTCCTCGGGCCACGGCTTCGATGCTTTCTGGGCCGCCGCCACCGCGCCGCGCGTGATGGCGTCCTACAAGCTCAGCTTCGGCGCCTCGCTGCTGGCCGCGCTCATCAACCTCTTCTTCGGCCTCATCCTGGCCTGGTGCATCGTGCGCTATGAGTTCCCGGGCAAGAAGCTGGTCGATGCGCTGATCGACCTGCCCTTCGCCCTGCCCACGGCCGTCGCCGGCATCGCCTTGACGGCGCTGTACGCACCCAACGGCTGGGTCGGCGCCCTCTTCGCCAAGTACGACATCAAGATCGCCTTCACGCCGCTGGGCATCCTGCTGGCGCTGATCTTCATCGGCCTGCCCTTCATCGTGCGCACGGTGCAGCCGGTGCTGGAGGACATGGAGACCGAGTTGGAAGAAGCCGCGGCATCACTCGGCGCCCAGCGCTGGACGACCTTCCGCTATGTCGTGTTGCCCACGCTGCTGCCCGCCTTGCTGACCGGCTTCGCGCTGGCCTTCGCGCGTGCCGTGGGCGAGTACGGCTCGGTGATCTTCATCGCCGGCAACATCCCCATGGTCAGCGAGATCACGCCGCTGATGATCATTGCCAAGCTGGAGCAGTACGACTACGTGGGCGCCACGGCGATCGCGGCCGTCATGCTGATCGTCAGCTTTGTGCTGCTGCTGGCCATCAACGGCCTGCAGGCCTGGAGTTCGCGCCGGGGAGGAAAGCGATGAGCACGGCTTTGCACCTCGCACCACCGCGTGCCCGCGCCAAGTATCAGGACAACCCGGCCACGCGCGAATCGCCCGCGGTGCGTTTCACGCTGCTGGCGCTGGGCCTGACCTTCTTCGCCGTCTTCCTGCTGCTGCCGCTGGTGGCCGTGTTCACCGAGGCGCTGCGCAAGGGCTGGGAGGTGTACTTCGCGTCCATCGCCGAAGAGGAAACCTTCTCCGCCATCAAACTGACGCTGATCGCCACGGCCATCGCGGTGCCGTTGAACCTGGTGTTCGGCCTGAGCGCGTCGTGGCTGATCGCCAAGCATGAGTTCCGCGGCAAGCAGCTGCTGATCACGTTGATCGACCTGCCCTTCTCGGTCTCACCCGTCGTGGCCGGCCTGATGTATGTGCTGATCTTCGGCGCCCAGGGCTGGTTCGGCCCCTGGCTGCAGGCTCACGACGTGAAGATCATCTTCGCCGTGCCTGGCATCGTGCTGGCGACCGTCTTCGTGACCTTCCCCTTTGTCGCCCGCGAGCTGATCCCGCTGATGCAGGCGCAAGGGCGCGACGAGGAAGAGGCGGCCACTGTGCTCGGCGCCAGCGGCTGGCAGACCTTCCGCCGCGTCACACTGCCCAACATCAAATGGGGCCTGCTGTACGGCGTCATCCTGTGCAATGCACGCGCCATGGGCGAGTTCGGCGCGGTGTCGGTCGTCTCTGGCCACATTCGCGGCCTGACCAACACGCTGCCTTTGCACGTCGAGATCCTCTACAACGAATACCAGTTCGCGGCCGCCTTCGCCGTGGCCTCGCTGCTGGCGCTGCTGGCGCTGGTGACGCTGGTGATCAAGCAATTCATCGAGTGGCGCGCCAGCCAGTCGTCGCACGGGAGCGAATGATGGGTATCCAGGTTCAGAACATCCACAAGAGCTTCGGCAACTTCACCGCCTTGGGTGACGTGTCGCTGGAATTCCCGACCGGCGAGCTGGTGGCTCTGCTCGGCCCGTCGGGCTGCGGCAAGACGACGCTGCTGCGCATCATTGCCGGCCTGGAGCAGGCCGACCGCGGGCGCGTGCTGCTGGACGGCCAGGACGCTTCCGACACGCATGTGCGCGAGCGCCAGGTCGGCTTCGTGTTCCAGCATTACGCGCTGTTCCGCCACATGACGGTGTTCGACAACGTCGCCTTCGGCCTGCGCGTGAAGCCCAGGAAGCAGCGCCTGCCCGAGACCGAGATCAGGAAGCGCGTCACCGAGCTGCTCAAGCTCGTGCAGCTGGACTGGCTGGGCGACCGCTTTCCGCCCCAGCTCTCGGGCGGCCAGCGCCAACGCATCGCCTTGGCGCGTGCGCTGGCCGTCGAGCCGCGCGTGCTGCTGCTGGACGAGCCCTTCGGCGCGCTGGACGCCAAGGTGCGCAAGGAGCTGCGCCGCTGGCTGCGCCGCCTGCACGACGAGCTGCACATCACCAGCATCTTCGTCACGCACGACCAGGATGAAGCCCTGGAAGTCGCCGACCGCATCGTGCTGATGGACCACGGCCGCGTCGAGCAGGTCGGCACGCCGCAGGAGGTCTACGAGCGCCCAGCCACGCCTTTCGTCTACGGTTTCCTTGGCGCGGTCAACCGCTTCGTCGGCCACTCACGCGGCGGTGTGCTGCACATGGGCGAGCACCAGTTGCCGCACCAGGGCGCGCATGGTGACGGCGAAGTGCAAGCCTATGCACGGCCGCATGAACTCCAGATCCTGACCGACGAGTCGGCGCACGGCTTGTCGGCCACCGTGGAGCGCGTGCTGTCCTTCGGCGCGAGCGCGCGTGTCGAGCTGATCGGCCCGGATGGCCAGCCGCTGGAGGCAGAGCTGACGCGCGAGGAGGCGGACACGTTGCGGCTGCAAGGCGGGCAGCGCGTGAAGCTGAGCGCGGCACGGTTGAGTCTGTTCGAGGCCGGCGCGGGCATCTAGGGGGTCACCCCCGCCGGCTGTCCGCTTGCTGGTCGGGTTTGCGTCCGTCCAGGCAAGGGTCAGCGTCGACGAAGTCCGCCGGCGGGCCCTGCCAGGAGCCCGCCATGCCCATCCCCGCCCTGCAGCGCCGCCTGATCGGCCTCGCCGCCCTCGCCGTCCTCGGCGTCTACCACCTCACCCGGCCTGCTCACGCCTGTGGGCTCCCACGCCCTGCATCGGCCGTCGTGCCCGAGTCCGCTGCCAGTGCCGCCAAACGCCGAAACGACACGGCGCTGCGGTTCGATCCGCCCGCAGCCGGGAAGCTGCGTCCGACCCGGGCCGATTACGAGGACTGCATCGATCACCCTTCACTCGACGGCCTGGTCACCGATTGCTCAGCGCTGCTGCCCGAAACGCCAGCCAAGCCCGCGCGCCCGGCCAAGGCCCGCTGAGCCGCGCCGCACCCGGCTGGCATATTCGGCCCGCGCATGCGCTGCTGCGCATTGCTTCCTTCCTTGATCGCAGGGCGCTGACCACACTGGGGGTTCCACTGTTCAAGGAACACCCAATGAGCATCACCGCCATCAACGTGCGCAACCAGTTCCGCGGCACGATCAAGGAAATCATCGAAGGCCCGGTCGTCTCCGAGGTCGACGTCCTCACCCGCAACGGCGACATCGTCACTTCGGTCATCACGACACGCTCGGTCAAGGACCTGGGCCTGGAGGTCGGCCGCGAGGTCGTCGCCCTGGTCAAGTCCACCGAAGTGTCGATCGCGACGCTGTAAGCCATGGCCTACCAGCCGCCGCGCGTTCTCATCATCCCGGGCCTGCACGACAGCGGCGCGGCACATTGGCAGACCTGGCTGCAAGGGCAGTACCGCGACGCCCGCCGCGTCACGCAGCGCGACCCCAGCAAACCCGAGCTGGAGCGCTGGGCCGAGCGCATTCAGCGCACGCTGGAAGTGGCGGGTGAAGGGGAATGGCTGGCCGTGGCCCACAGCTTCGGCTGCCTGGCGCTGGCGCGCCACCTGGCTGACCACCCTGACTCCCCCATTCGCGAGGCCCTTTTCGTTGCCCCGGCCGAGCCTGACAAGTTCGGCATCGCCGAGTCGCTGCCCCACCATCGCCTGCCGCGCCGCTCGCGGCTGATCGCCAGCAGCACTGACCCGTGGATGAGCGCCGCCAGCGCCGCGCGTTGGGCGCACCGTTGGGGAGCGAGTTACAGCAATCTCGGCCCGGTCGGGCACATCAATGCCGAGGCCGGCTTCGGGCCCCTGCCGCTGGCCAAGAGCTGGATCGAAGCGGCCCGGGCGCGCGCCGCTGCCGAGCAGCGGCCGCGCCATGCCGAGTTCCGCGAGTGGGCCTTTGCCATCTGAAGTGGCGGCTCGGCAGCCGAGAGTTCAACAGCCGTGGACGAGGAACTCGACCCGCCGGTCGAGCGCGTCGGACAGGTCGTCGCGGCCGTTGCCGATCAGCGCCTGCCTGGAGCCGACGCCACTGCTGGCCAGTCGCGGCGTCAGCTTGGGTGCCACCCGCTTCAACTCGCCCGCGACCATCTCCGCGCGCATCAGCGAAATCCTTTCGTTCACCGGCTCGGCGCCGCTTGCGCTCGTGTGGCCGACCACGTCCAGGCAACTCGGCCGCGCCGCAGCGCGGCGGCCGATCTCGCTCATCCACATCGCATAAGGCAACGCCGTGGTGCCCGGCGGCGACCAGATCGCCGCGGTGCCGGGCTTGAACAGCACCTTCACGCCCAGCCGCTTCTGGTCGAGCCCTTGCTCGACGATGTCGCCGAAGGCCTTGGCCGCCGCCGACCGCTGGCCGAGCCGCATCCGCGTGAGGTACAGCCCGGTGTGCACGCGCAACTGGTTGCCGCCGGGGCTGGCCAGCGCCGTCTCGAACAGCGTGGCGGCTTGCGCATAGCGCTTGGCGGCATAGGCCTCGCTGGCCTCAGCGATGGTCGCAGCCGTCACGATGCGGTCGATGTACAGCGGGTGGATGGCGTCGCCGGGCTTGGTGCCTTGACAGGTGCGCACATAGCCGGTGGTGGCATCGTCCGGCGCCCAAGCCGGTGAATCGGCGAACAGCGGCAACGGCGTCGTGTCTACGCCCTCGGGCAGCGCGAAGGCCAGGCCTTTGCTGACCAGCTTGCCGGTCTTCAGGTCCGCCAGGGCCAGGCAGATCCGGAAGGCTTCGCGCCTGCCCTCGCTCTTGCGCTCGGCATTCACGCCGGTGAAGGTCCCGGTCAGGATCAGCGGCCCGCGCACGACGTTGACCGGGTTGAACGGCTTGACGTTGTAGCGCGGGTACTGCTGGCCGATCAGCTTGACCAGTTGCGCGCCCAGCGTCTGCGTGGCATTCGATTGAAGCCCGGTCACACCGTCCACCAGAGGGTCGATCACCAGCTCCCGGGCCTCGGCCGGCTGCGCATCGGCGAGCAAAGCCGTGGCGGCGCGCAGCACGGCGGCATCGAACGGCAGCGTGGGGGGTGGCACCGGCGCCGGCGGCGGTGCAGGCACGGCGGCCGGGACCGGCGCTGCCGCGGGGGCCGTGGCAGCGCCGGGGGCACCGCAAGCGCCCAAAAGGCTCATGAGGCTCACGGCAGCCAACACCGCCAGCCGCCAGCCGGCCCTGGCCGGCCGGACCTGGAAGACAAAACTGCCGCGTCTGATTCGATGCTGTGTCATGGCGCGCTCGCGTCGGGCCTCGGGAGCCGCAAGCGTATCGCGCCTGCGCGCCCTAGCCGAGCGTTGACTTGAATACCGCCAGCGTCCTCTCCCAGGCCTGCTGCGCCGCCGCGGGGTCGTAGCGTGGCGTCGTGTCGTTGTTGAAGCCGTGCTGGGTGCCGGCGTAAACGAACTGCTCGTAGCGCACACCCGCCGCCTTCAATGCGGCTTCATAGGGTGGCCAGCTGGCATTGACGCGCTCGTCGTTGCCGGCGTAGTGCAGCAGCAGCCGCGCCTTGATGCGCGGCACGTCTTCCAGCGCCGGTGCGGCGCCGTAGAAGGGCACGGCCACGGCCAGCTCAGGCACCTGCGTGGCCACATGGTTGGTCAGCGAGCCACCCCAGCAGAAGCCGACCACGCCGACCTTGCCATTGGCATCCGGCAGCGCCAGCAGCCCGCGGGCGGCAGCGACGATGTCTGCACGCGTCTTGCCGGCGTCGAGCTTGCCGAAGAGCTCGCGCGCCTTGTCCTCGTCGCCCGGGTAGCCGCCCAGCGGCGCCAGTGCGTCGGGCGCATAGGCCACATAGCCGGCGAGCGCGGCACGGCGGGCGATGTCCTCGATGTGCGGGTTCAGGCCGCGGTTCTCATGCACGACGAGCACGGCGGGCAGCTTGCCCGCGGCACTTGCCGGCTTGGCCAGATAGCCCTGCACCTTGCCGTTGCCTTGCGGCGACTCGAAGGCCTGGCGGCGCGTCACCAGGCGCGGGTCATCTGGCTTGACTTGCTGGGCCGCGGCGAAATTGGGGCTGAGTGTGGCCAACAGCGCAGCGGCACCAGCCGGGCCACCGGCAAAGCTGGCGGCCTGCTCAAGAAACCCGCGCCGGCTCAGGTCGCCGTGCACGTAGCGATCGAACAAGGCCCAGGCCTGGGTCGGAATGGCTTCCTTATGCATGCATTGACTCCTTGGATGCCGGCCAACTGTAGGCGTACCAAAACCGCCTGACACCACCACGAAGTGCATAACGATATGGCGAATGGTTCGACGACAGAAGTGATCGCTGTTCGCAAAATCGCCTCGCATGAACTTCCAGCAACTCCGTTCCGTCCGCGAAGCCCAGCGCCGCGGCTTCAACCTGACCGAAGTCGCGCAGGCCCTGCACACTTCGCAACCCGGCGTCAGCCGCCAGATCCGCGAGCTGGAAGAGGAGCTGGGCATCGAGCTCTTCGTGCGCGTGGGCAAGCGCCTCACAGGGCTGACCGAGCCGGGCGAGCACGTGCTGCCCGTCATCGAGCGACTGCTGCTGGAAGCCGAGAACCTCAAGCGCGCGGCCGATGACTTCGCCCAGGCGGGCAGCGGCCGCCTGCGCATCGCAGCCACGCACAGCCAGGCGCGCTACGCGCTGCCGCCCGCCGTGCGCGACTTCCGCGCCCATCACCCCGACGTCAGCCTGCATCTGCAGCAGGGCTCGCCCCAGCAGATCGCCCGCCTGCTGCTCGATGGCGAGGCCGACGTGGGCATCGCCACCGAGGCGCTGGCGCAATACCCTGAACTCGTCGCCCTGCCCTGCTACCGCTGGACGCACTCGGTCGTCGTGCCGCCCGACCACCCGCTGCTCGATGGCCCGCTGACGCTGGCCCGCCTGGCCCAATTTCCTATCGTCACCTACGAGCCCGGCTACACCGGCCGCTCCCACATCGACGAGGCCTTTGCCGCGGCCCAGCTGCAGCCCCACATCGTGCTGAGCGCGATGGATGCCGACGTCATCAAGACCTATGTAGAGCTGGGCCTGGGCGTGGGCATCGTCGCGGCCATCGCCTTCGACGAGGAGCGCGACCGCCATCTGCGTGCCATCGATGCCCGCCATCTGTTCGAGGACAACATGACGCGCCTGGCCGTGCGGCGCAGCGCCTATCTGCGCGACTACATCTACGAGTTCATCCAGACCTTTGCTTCGCCGCTCAAGCGCGAGGTCGTCGATGCGGCCCGCCACGAGCTGCCGACCGTGGCGGCTGAACCCGTGCTGGCCTGGTCGAAAGCCGCATGAGCTTGCGCGCTCTTCTTCTTTGCCCGCTCCTGCCCTGATCCCTAGAGTGAACCGCCTTACCCCTAACTCAAACACCATGCGCCGCCTTCTCACCGCCCTCTCCTTCGCTCTCGCCGCCACCGGCGCCTTTGCGCAGACCTCGCTGCTGAACGTCTCCTACGACCCGACGCGGGAGCTCTACCAGGACTTCAACAAGGCCTTCGCCGCGCAGTGGAAGGCCAAGACCGGCGAGACCGTCAGCGTCAAGGCCTCGCATGGCGGCTCCGGCAAGCAAGCCCGCGCCGTCATCGACGGGCTGGAGGCCGACGTCGTCACGCTGGCGCTGGCCTATGACATCGACGCCATCGCCGACCACAAGCTGCTGCCCCTGGACTGGCAGAAGAAGCTGCCCAACAACGCCAGCCCCTACACCTCCACCATCGTCTTCCTGGTGCGCAAGGGCAACCCGAAGAAGATCAGCAACTGGCCCGACCTGGCGCGCAGCGGCGTCGACGTCATCACCCCCAACCCCAAGACCAGCGGCGGGGCGCGCTGGAACTACCTGGCCGCCTGGGGCTATGCGCTGAAGAACGGCGGCACGCCCGACTCGGCCAAGGACTTCGTCAAGCGCATCTACGCCAACACCAAGGTGCTGGACTCGGGCGCACGCGGCTCGACGACGACGTTTGTCGAGCGCGGCATCGGCGACGTGCTGATCGCCTGGGAGAACGAGGCCTACCTGGCCGTCAAGGAGCTCGGCCCGGACAAGTTCGAGATCGTCACGCCCAGCGTGTCCATCCTGGCCGAGCCGCCGGTGGCCATCGTCGACAAGGTCGTCGACAAACGCGGCACGCGCAAGCAGGCCGAGGCCTATCTGAACTACCTCTACAGCCCCGAGGGTCAGGAGATCGCGGCCAAGAACTACTACCGCCCGCGTGACGCCAAGGTCGCTGCCAAGTACGCCAAGCAGTTCGGGCCGGTCAAGCTCTTCACCCTCGACGAGTACTTCGGCAACTGGCGCCAGGCCCAGAAGGCCCACTTCGACGATGGCGGCGTGTTCGACCAGATCTACGCGCCGGGTTCGAAGTAAGCGCACCAAGTCGGTCAGAAGCGCATGTGGTCGACCACCTCCGGTGGGTAGTGGCGCAGATAGGCCCGCCGGAGCGCCCCTTCGGCGACGGCCCGCTCGAACATCTGCACCAGCAGCACCAGGTCGGCGGCGTCGAGATTGCGCCTGGCCAGATAGACACCGTTCTCCATCAGCGGCAGGGTCTCCAGCAGCTCGATGCGAAAAGCCGTCTGCGACAGCGGCATCCGTGGCGCCAGGTCCAGGGCACCCTGGCCGGTCACGTGGGGCAGCAGCGTGAAGTCGGCGCGGCCCGCTCGCAACATGCGGCTGAGCGCCTCGATGTCGGGCACGATGTCGGCACGTTTGTCCGCCAGCAATTGGTCGACGAAATCGCCGTAGGCCTGCCCGAAGTAGTAGCCACGCACGAAGATGCCGCGCAGGCTCTTGTCGGCCAACAGCCGACTCAGGTCGGCCGGCACCGGCGCGTGCGTGCGTAGCGTCGCCACGGCCACGCCCTGGCGACTCAAGGGTACGAAGAGATGGGTCTGATCGCGCTCGGGTTTGCGCAATGCCGGCAAATAGAGATCGCCATCCTGCGCCTCGAACACCGTTCGCGCGGCGCGCGCGCGGGGCACGACGCTGAAACGGAACTCGCAGCCAAGCAGCGCGCCGCGCTCGCGCAGCAGTTCCGGCAGCACGCCCTCGACGCGCTCATCTTCGACGAACACCAGCCGTCCCGCTGGCGACACCGGCACGTCAATCGCACGCGAACAACCCGCCTCGGCAGCCGGAGCGAACAACCCGGCTACCGCAAGCACCAGCCCTACCCTGAGCGGAACTCGACGACCGCTTTGCATGCGCAAACAGTAACGGCTGCGTGCGTTGACAGCAAGCCCGGCAAGTCCAGGGCCATGCATCCGCTGCACGCCGGGTGGCCGGTGAGCCGCCCGGCGCTGCCCAACGATGCTCAGCGGCGTCGACGCTGCCAGGTCACCCCGCCCAGTGCGGCCATGCCGGCCAGCAACAGAGCCGACGGCGTTGGCTCCGGCACGGCCGCGGTCGTCAGCGTCACGTCGTCAATGAAGCTGGCCGCCACAATGTGGCGGGCACCGGTGTCTGGCATGTCTTCGAAATAGCACCGCCTCGACACAAAGGGCGGCAAGGACGCGGTCCAAGACCACAAACCAGCAACATGACGGCAGCCGACAGACACATTAGGGGGGCGGCGCGTCTGCTAGCCTGCCGGGGTCAACGCCGGGCCGCGACCGACCGTTGGCCCGGACTCAGCCCGAAAGGCCCGCCCGCCATGACAGCCTTGCCCCGTCTCGCGCTTTGCACCGCCGCATTGCTGGCCGGCTGCGCCGCTGCGCCAATCCAGGCGCCCACGGTGGGCAGCCACAGCGCAGCCGCCGACACGCTGTGGTTGGATCGCTTGAGTTGGGGCGCCAGCAGCGCCGATCTCAGCCAGGTCCGCCGCCAGGGCCGCGAGGTCTGGCTGGAAGCCCAGCTCCAGCCTCGCATCCCGGGCGCACTGCCAGAAGCCGCTCAGGCGCAAATCCAGGCTCTCGCCGTCACCCAGCAGCCGTTGTTGCCCCTGGTGCAGCAGATGGAAGCCCAGCGCAAGGCCGCCGATGCACTGACCGACGACATGGCCAAGGCGGAGGCGCAGAAGAACTACCAGCAGGCCCTGACCAAGCTGGCCCGCGAGGCGTCGACGCGCCAGCTGCTGAATGCCCTCTACTCGCCCAACCAGGTCCAGGAGCAGATGACCTGGTTCTGGTTCAACCATTTCAACGTCCACCAGTACAAGAGCAACCTGCGCGTCATGGTGGGCGACTACGAGCAGGGTCTGCGCGAACGCGCGCTCGGGCGCTTTCGCGACCTGCTCGGCTACACGGCCCACCACCCGGCCATGCTGCGCTACCTCGACAACGAGCAGAACGCCGCCAACCGCATCAACGAGAACTACGCCCGCGAGCTGCTGGAACTGCACACCCTGGGCGTGGGCGGTGGCTATAGCCAGAAGGATGTGCAGGAGCTGGCCCGCGTGCTGACCGGGCTGGGCGTGAACCTGACCGACAACAAACCCAAGCTAAAGCCCGCGCAGGAGGCGCAATACCGCCGAGACGGGCTGATGGAGTTCAACCCGGCGCGGCACGATTTCGGCGACAAGCAACTGCTCGGCGTCACCGTCAAGGGCCAGGGCGAGGCCGAACTGGACCAGATGTTGGACCTGCTGGCCAAACACCCGAGCACGGCCCACTTCGTGTCGCGCAAGCTGGCCCAGTACTTCGTCGCCGACGAGCCGCCGCCGGCGCTGGTGGAGCGCATGGCGGAGCGCTGGCAGCAGAGCGATGGCCGCATCGCCGAGGTGCTGCGTGCCATGGTGGGCTCGCCCGAGTTCGAGGCGTCCCTGGGCCGCAAGTTCAAGGACCCGACGCATTACGTCGTCTCGGCCGTGCGCCTGGCTTATGCCGACAAGGTGGTGCTGAACACCGGCCCAATGATCGGCTGGCTCTACCGCCTCGGCCAGGCGCCCTACAACCGCCAGACGCCCGATGGCTATGCACTCGACGAAAGCGCCTGGGCGGGGCCCGGCCAGATGACGACGCGCTTCGAGATCGCGCGCGCCATCGGCAGCGGCAGCGCCGGCCTCTTCAAGGTCGAGGGCGAGACCAAGGACAGGCCGGCCTTCCCGCAGATCGCCCACCCGCTGTACTACGAAGGCATCGCGCCGCGGCTGGCCGCCGCCACGCAGCAGGCGCTGGGTCAGGCCACGTCGCCACAGGAATGGAACACCTACCTGCTGGCCTCCCCCGACTTCATGAACAGGTGACGCCATGAACCGACGCCTTTTGCTCCAGCTCGGCCTCGCTGGCCTTGGTACGGCCGCCCTGCCCACACAACTGTGGGCCGCAGCAGCCGACACGCCGCGCCTGCTGGTCGTCTTCCTGCGCGGTGCCTATGACGCGGCCAACCTGCTGGTGCCCACCTCATCCAGCTTCTACTACGAGGCCCGGCCCAACATCGCCATCGCCAAGACGGCCGCGCTGCCGCTGGACGCGAGCTGGGGCCTGTCGCCCGCGGTGGCCGACAGCATCCACCCGCTTTGGCTCAAAGGCCAGGCCGCCTTCGTGCCCTTTGCCGGCACCAACGACACGACACGCAGCCATTTCGAAACCCAGGACCACATCGAGTTGGGCCAGGCCGACGAGGGCAGCCGTGACTTCCGCAGCGGCTTCATGAACCGGCTGGCCGGCGTACTGGGTGCGGGCTCGCCCGTCAGTTCGAGGTTGGAAGCCATGGCCTTCACCGACCAGGTGCCGCTGATCCTGCGTGGCAATCTGCCGGTGGCCAACCAGGCACTGCGCGACCTCGGCAAGCCGGCCATCAATGCCGCCCAGGCCCAGGTCATCGCCGGCATGTACGCCGGCACACGCATGGCCAACACGGTCAGCGGCGGCTTCGAGGTGCGCGACGAGGTGTCACGCGAAATGGCCGGTGAAATGGAAGCGGCCAGCCGCGGTGCCATTGCCGCCAAGGGCTTTGCGCTCGAAGCACGGCGCATCGCACGGCTGATGCGCGAACGCGTGACCCTGGGTTTCATCGACGTCGGCGGCTGGGACACCCATGTGGGCCAGGGCGGTGCGACCGGCCAGCTTGCCACCAAGCTCGGTGAGCTCGGCCGCGGCCTCGCGCTGTTTGCCGACGAGATGGGCCCGCAGTGGAACAACACCGTGGTGGTGGTGGTCAGCGAGTTTGGCCGCACCTTCCGCGAGAACGGCAACCGCGGCACCGACCATGGCCACGGCAGCGCCTACTGGGTGCTGGGCGGCGGCGTGAAGGGCGGGCGGGTGATGGGCGAACAGGTGGAGGTCAAGGCCGCCACGCTGTTCCAGAACCGCGACTACCCGGTGCTCAACGAGTACCGGGCGCTATTTGGCGGCCTGTTCAAGCGTATGTACGGCCTGAACGACGCGCAGCTGGCCGCCGTCTTTCCCGGGGCCAGCGCGCGCGATCTGGGCCTGGTTTAAGCCTTGCTCAGTCGGGCGGCAACCGTCTTGATGCGCTCGCCGAAGGCCTTGGCCGTGGCGAAGTCGCCCGCGGCCATTTCGTCCGTGGAGGCGTCGCTGGGCGAGACCGTCATCAGGCCGCCGAAGGACGCGACGTAGTTGATGTCGTCGCGCGTCGAAGCCTTCTTGTTGGCCGGCATCATGCCCGTGCCCACCCACAGCATGGAGTGCTGCTGGCTCAGCGTGAAGAAGTAGTGCAGCGTCGACAGCTTGTCGCCGTTCATGGAGGCGCTGTTCGTGAAGCCGGCGGCCAGCTTGTCCTTCCAGCCCTGGCCGAACCAGACCTTGCTGGATGCGTCGGCAAACTTCTTGAACTGCCAGCTGGCCGCGCCCATGTAGGTGGGCGAACCGAAGACGATGGCGTCGGCCGCGGCCAGCGCTTCCCAGTCTGCGTCCTTCAAATTGCCTTCGGCGTCGATGGCGATGAGCTGGGCGCCCGCGCTCTCGGCAACGGTCTCGGCGATGCGCTTGGTGTGGCCGTAGCCGGAGTGGTAGACGACAACGATCTTGCTCATGGAGGAATTCCTCTGTGGGTGGGGGATAAGAAACTCAGGCTGCCAGGTCGAAGACGAGGACCTCGGCATCATGGCCGGCCGTCAAGGCGAGGCGCGATGTTTCGCGAATCTGCAAGGCATCACCGGTTGCCAGGTCTTGTCCATTCACGCTGAGCGCGCCGCGCACGACGTGCACATAGGCAAGGCGACCGGGCGCCAGTTCAAGTTCCGCTTGCTCGGCGCCATCGAACAGGCCCGCATACAGCTTGGCATCGGCATGGATGGTCACCGAGCCTTGCGAGCCGTCGTTGGCCGCGACGAGACGCAGCCGGCCGCGCTTGGAGTCGGCGTCGAAGTGCTTCTGCTCATAGCTCGGCGCGATGCCGCGGGCGTCAGGTTGGATCCAGATCTGCAGGAAGTGCGTCGTTTCGTCCTTGGCATGGTTGAACTCGCTGTGCATCACGCCGGTACCGGCGCTCATCCGCTGCACATCGCCGGGGCGGATGACACCAGCGTTGGCACCACCGGCCTCGCCGTTGCCCATGCTGTCCTTGTGCGCCAGTTCGCCGGAGAGCACGTAGCTGATGATCTCCATGTCGCGATGGCCGTGCGTGCCGAAGCCCTTGCCAGCAGCGACCTTGTCCTCGTTGATGACACGCAGCGGCCCGAAGCCCATGCGGGCCGGGTCGTAGTAGTCGGCAAAGGAGAAGCTGTGGAAGGACTTCAGCCAGCCGTGGTCGGCGTAGCCGCGGTCACTGGACTTGATCAGTTGCATCACTGGGTTTTGCATGCTGGCTCCTTGCTTGTTGGCGATGGACTCAATGTAGGAGCGACCGTCGTATCCGGGAGTCGGCCTGCGTTGAGGACATCATTCAAATAGACTGAACGCATGCCGAATCCTCAGGACAAACGCCGCGCACTGACCCCGGAAGCCCTGTCCATGATGGACACCATCGCCCGCACGGGCAGCTTCGCCGCCGCGGCTCGCGAGATGGGTCGGGTGCCGTCGGCGCTGACCTATTCCGTGCGCCAGCTGGAAGACGCGCTCGACGTGCTGCTCTTTGACCGCAGCTCCCGCCAGGCCGTGCTGACAGCGGCCGGCCAGGAGCTGCTGCACGAGGGCAGGCGCCTGCTGCAGGAACTGGACGCCGTGGCCAACCGCGTGCGGCGCATCTCCACCGGCTGGGAAAGCGAGTTGACGCTGGCCGTCGATGACGCCGTCGCCCGCCGGGCCCTCTTCGACCTCATGGAAGCCTTCTACGCCGAGAAGATCGACGGTGGCGGCCCACCGCCGACCCGGCTCAAGCTGCGCGTGGAGGTACTGGCCGGCACCTGGGAGGCCTTGCTGCATGGCCAGGCCGACATAGCAGTCGGTGTACCGGGGCAGCTGCAGAACAGCGGCATTCACTGTGAGTTCGCGGGAGAGCTGGAGTTCGCCTTCTGCATTGCGCCCCACCATCCGCTGGCCAGCCTGCCCGAGCCGCTCAGCGCAAGCCAGATCGCCGAGCACCGCATCGTTGCCGTGGCTGACAGCGCCCGGCTGATGGCGCCGCTCAGCGTCGGTCTGCTGCCAGGCCAGGACGTGCTGACCGTGCCATCGCTGGCCATCAAGCTGGAGGCCATGATGCGCGGCCTGGGCTGCGGCTCCCTGCCCGTGCCCATCGTGCGCCGTCATATCGAGGCCGGCCGCCTGGTGCGCAAAACCACCTACGAGGGCCACCGCACCGGCAAGATGCATTACGCTTGGCGCGACACCGGTCCCGCACCGGGCAAGGCGCTGGCATGGTGGCTGGACAAGCTGCGCAGCGAGACGACGCGCAAGGCACTGCTCGAACAGCACGAGGGGCTGCTGCTCTGATGAGCTATCGAGGCCGATTCGCGCCCTCGCCCACCGGCCCGCTGCACGCCGGCTCGCTGGTGGCGGCGCTGGCGAGCTGGCTGGATGCCCGCGCCCACGGCGGCGAGTGGCTGGTGCGCATCGAAGACGTCGATGGCCCGCGCTGCCCGCCGGGCATGGACGAGGTCATCCTCGACCAGCTCGATGCCCTCGGCCTGCGGCCCGACGAGCCGCCGGTCTGGCAGTCGCACCGCGGCGAGCTGTATCAAGCCGCGCTGGACCGGCTGATTGCCTCCGGCCATGCCTATGGCTGCGCCTGCACCCGCGCCGAGATCGCAGCGGCAGCCGGCCCCAAGCCCAGGCATGGTGAACTGATCTATCCCGGCACCTGCCGAGATGGCACCCACGGCCGGCCGGTGCGGGCATGGCGCTTTCGCGTCGCGGGCCGCATCAACTGGCAGGACCGCCGGCTGGGCGCGCAATCACAAGACCTCGAAACCGAAGTCGGCGACTTCATCCTCAAGCGCGCCGACGGCCTCTGGGCCTACCAGCTCGCCGTCGTCGCCGACGATGCCGAACAAGGCGTCACCGACATCGTCCGCGGTGAGGACCTGGCCGACAACACGCCGCGCCAGATCGCGCTGCAACGAGCACTTGGCTTTCCGACACCGCGCTATCTGCACACGCCGCTGGTGCTGGCGGTGGACGGGCACAAGCTGTCCAAGCAGAACGGCGCGGCGGCCATCGACCTTGCCGACCCTGCCGGGCGGCTGCGCGATGCCGCGAGTCGGCTGGGGCTGCGCTTGCCGGACGGGATGAACAGCGCCGAGGAAGTACTGACGGGCTCGGTGTCGAAATGGGAAGCGCTGGTGAGGGAATCAGCGGGCGAACGTTCGAGTTGAGACGCACAAGCTGGCGCGCCGAGCAGGAACAGGCTCAACCTTCCGACAACTGGCTCCACACCGGCCTGACCTCAATCGTGGCAACTGCAGCCATCGGGTGTTTGGCTGCGACCTCGACGGCGATGTCCAGACTGGCGCATTGGATGAGTTCATACGCGCACATTTGTTCGCGCGAGCGCGAGAACGGCCCTGAAGAGGGGCTGATCCTTCCATCCCTCACGCGCACGGTGACAGCCTCAGAGGCTGGCCGCAGTGGGTTGCCCTGGACTCGAATACCGCGAGCCTCCATCGACTTGATCCAGTCCATGATCTCCGCAACGAGGCGCTCCGTAGGTGCAAACCCGTCGTCGTGGGCGATGATGAGCAGATAGTTCATGCGTCTCTCTCAGAAGCGGCAGGGCAAAGGCGCCCTTCGACACGACGAACAAAGGGCTGAGCAATCGACACCAAGACCTCCCAGGCGACGAAACAGCCGCCTGGGCCAGGAGGCGACAATCCGGGGCTTTCCCCACAGCAAGGATTTCCCATGAACACCACGCCCACCGGCCTGCAGTTTGACGACACCGTCGAAGGCGATGGCAAGCAGGCAGCGGCCGGCCATGACGTCACCGTCCACTACACCGGCTGGCTCTGGGTCGACGGCGCCAAGACCGACAAGTTCGACTCCAGCAAGGACCGCGGCGACCCGTTCGAGTTCGAACTCGGCGCCGGCATGGTCATCCGCGGCTGGGACGAGGGCGTGCAGGGCATGAAGATCGGTGGCAAGCGCACGCTGATCATCCCGGCCGAACTGGGTTACGGCGCGCGTGGCGCCGGCGGCGTCATCCCGCCGAATGCGACGCTGTGCTTCGAGGTCGAGCTGCTGGGCCTCGCCGGCGGCCCCGAACATGTCGAGCTGAACCTGCACACCACCTCCAGCGGCCTGCAGTACGAGGACCGCGTGGTGGGCGACGGCGCCGAAGCCGCCAAGGGCCAGCGCGTGTCGGTGCACTACACCGGCTGGCTCTACAAGGACGGCATGCGTGGCAAGAAGTTTGATTCCAGCAAGGACCGCGGCCAGCCCTTCAAGTTTCGCCTCGGCGGCGGCGAAGTCATCCAGGGCTGGGACGAAGGCGTGCAGGGCATGAAGGTCGGCGGCACGCGCATGCTGGTGCTACCGCCCGAGCTGGGCTATGGTGCCCACGGCGCGGGCGGCGTCATCCCGCCGAACGCGACGCTGCTGTTCGAGGTCGACCTGCTGGCGGTCTGACCCGAAGCCATTTCAAGCGACGGCAGGCGACTGACAAGCGCCTGTCATTCGCGGATGCTTTGATCCAGCCCGTTCACGAACCCAGATCACATCATGTCGATTGACCAACGCCGCTTCCCTCGCGTCGAGTTCTTCCTGGTGCCCGACGAGCACGAACAGCTGCCGGTCTGGGTCATCAAGCCCGAGGGCCTGGCCGAGAAGCGCGGCGGTGTCGTCGTCAATCTCAGCGAGGCCGGCCTGCAGATCCTGGCCGCGGCCGAGCCGCCGCTGGATGCCCAGCACTACGAGTTGCGCCTGCTGCTCGGCGAGGACGAGGGCGTGCCCCTCTTCAGCGCCGAGGTGCGCCGCGTCTGGACGCGGCCGCTGAGCCGCATCGTGCAGCTCGGCGGCTTCGAGTTCGAGTCGCCCAACTCCCAGGCCGAGGAGTTCCTGCTCGCGCAGACCGCGCAGATCACGGCGCGCAAATGGGTGCGCTGCGTGCTCGTGGAACGCATGACAGCCCTGGCCTGAATCCCTTCGCGTCCAGCCCCCTGGCGAGCGGGGCTGGACTGGGTTAGCGTGGTCGCGGGGCAGGTTTGCCCCGCCATTGCCCACGTCATGCTCGAAACCGACCACCTGCTGCGCTACTGGACCGACAGCCAATGGGCGGCCAACGTGCTGATGCTGATGCATCTGCTGGGCGCCATGGTGCTGGGCCTGTTGCTCGGCTATGAGCGGGCCTACCACGGCCGTGCCGCCGGCATGCGCACATACGCGCTGGTCTGCATGGCGTCCTGCGCCGTGACCATCCTCGTCGGCTACCCCGACCAATGGTTCGGCGGCCACATGGCCGGCGGTTCGCTGCCGCAGTTCACCGACCCGACGCGGGTCATTCAGGGTGTGGTGACGGGCATCGGCTTCCTGTGCGCCGGCGTCATCATGCGCGAGGGCATGAACATCTCGGGGCTGACGACGGCGGCGTCGATGTGGGCGGCATCGGCCATCGGCATCGTGCTGGGCATGGGCTTCTATTTCGCCGCCATCGCGCTGACGCTGCTGTGTGCGACGTTGATGATGTGGGGCGCCAAGCTGGAGAGCCGCCTGCCCTCCCACCCGGCAATAGCAGTGACGCTGCGCGGCGAATCGGGCCGGCGCTTCACGCAGGCCGAGCTGGCCGAGTTCGCCGATGGCCTGGGCTACCGCTTCGCACCCGGCTCGCTGAGCATCGAGAAGCAGGGCGACCATGAAGAGTGGCGCTTCGTCTGCACGGCCAAGCAGAACTTCAAGGGGCAGACGCTGTGCCGCTTCACTGACCGGCTGCATGAGCTGCCTGGCGTGGCCGGATACCGCGTGACCCACGCTCGCAACTAGAGCAGGCTGACCGCCGCCAGATTGAGCAGCGAGGTCTCGCGCATCAGCCGCACGAAGTCGGCCAGGAAGGGCTTGGCCGCGAGCCCTTCGGTGCTGACGGCGTAGAGCCGCCCGGTCAGCCCGCCCTCCCCGATGCGTTGGCGCGCCACGTAGCCGCGCGCCAGATAGCCCTCCACCGCCCACAGCGGCAGCGCCGCAATGCCGCGGCCGCTGGCAACCAGCTGCAGCATGGCCACCGTCAGCTCGCTGGTGCGGCGCGGCGGCGTGATGCCTGCGGGCTGCAGCACGCGGCGCACGAGGTCCAGCATCTCGTCGGGCACCGGGTAGGTGATGAGGGTGTGGTCAGCAAAATCGAGCGCTTCGAGCCAGGGCTTGGCCAGCAGCGCATGGCCCTTGGGCAGCAGCGCAATGATCTCGAAGCTGAACAGCGGGTGCACGACGACGCCGGTCTCGTCGGCGTCCACATCCGACACGATGGCCAGCTCGGCGCGGTCCTGGTGCAGCAGGCCCACGGGGTCGGCCTGGAAGCCGGAGACGATGTCCAGCTCCACCTCCGGCCAGCGGCCGCGGAAGGCGTCCATGGCCGGCATCAGCCAGTCGAAGCAGGTGTGGCATTCCACGGCGATGCGCAATTGGCCGGCCGAGCCGTCCACCAGCCGGCGCACGTCGCGATCGGCCTCATCGACCTGGGTCAGCACGATGTCTGCCAGCTTCAACAGCCGCTGCCCGACCGCGCCGAACACCAGCGGGTTGCTCTTGCGGGCGAACAGCTCGGCGCCGTAGTGCTCCTCCAGGGCCTTGAGCTGGTGGGATAGGGCCGACTGCGTCAGGTTCAGCAACTGCGCCGCTCGGGACAGATTGCCGGCCTCGCGCAAAGCAACCAGGGTGCGCAGATGGCGCAGTTCGAGCGGCGTTTGCATGAGCGGAACTTGTGATGATTCAGAAAACGTTTCGTTTGAATCATAGTCATGAAGTGCCGATCATCACGAATCGCTTTCAGCATTGTTCGATTCATCATGATCAAGACTCATATCCTCGGCTTCCCGCGCATGGGCGAGCACCGCGAACTGAAGACGGCGCTGGAGCGCCACTGGCGCGGCGAGCTACCCGCCACCGAACTGGAGGCCCAGGCCGCCGCGCTGCGCGCCCGCCATTGGAAGCTGCAACAGGACGCGGGGCTGGACCATGTCACCGTCGGCGACTTCGCCCTCTACGACCATGTCGCCCACCTGATCCAGCTGTTCGGCTGCGAACCGGCCCGCTTCGGCTTCAACGGCCAGGAGACCCCGCTGCAGCGCTATTTCGCGATGGCCCGTGGCATCACGACGACCCATGCCCACACCGAGGCCTGTGGCTGCAGCGGCACGCACGTCGATGGCGTGCCCGCGCTGGAGATGACCAAGTGGTTCGACACCAACTACCACTACCTCGTCCCCGAGTTCGACAGCGCGACCGAGTTCAGCCTGAACGCCGAGCGCCTGCTCGCCGAAGTCGATGAGGCCATCGCCCTGCCAGCCAGCCCCAAGGTCGCGCTGCTCGGGCCAGTCAGCTTCCTGTATCTGGGCAAGAGCAAGCAGGAAGGCTTTGACCGGCTGGTGCTGCTCAAGCGCCTGCTCCCCGCGTACGAGCAGCTGCTGACCCGCCTGGCCGCCCGCGGCGTGACCTGGGTGCAGTTGGACGAGCCCATCCTCGGCCTGGACCTCAGCCCAGCCTGGCAGGACGCACTGCGCCTGGCCTATGCGCGCCTGGGCGTCGTCGGCCAGCCCCTGCTGCTGGCCACCTATTTCTCGCCGCTGGGCGACAACCTGGCGCTCGCCTGCGAACTGCCCGTCGCCGGCCTGCATGTGGACGCCGTCCGCGCCCCCGAGGAGCTGCTGCCCGTGGCCCTGCGACTGCCGCTGGACCGTGAGCTGTCGGTCGGCATCATCGACGGCCGCAACATCTGGCGCAGTGACCTCGACCAGGCGCTGTCACAGCTCAACAAGGTCCGCGAACTGCGCGGCGGCCGGCTGTGGGTGGCGCCGTCCTGCTCGCTGCTGCACGTGCCCTTCAGCCTGCGCCACGACGCAGCGCTGGACACCGAGCTGCAAGGCTGGCTGGCCGGCGCCGTCGAGAAGCTGGACGAGCTGCGCGTACTCAAGCGCGCGCTGTGGGGCAGCGAAGCGAGCGTGGCCCGTGAACTGGCCGAGTCGCGCATTGCCCGCGCCAACCGTGTCACCAGCCGACGCGTGCGCAACGGCACCGTCGCGGCCCGTCTCAAGGCCTTGCCGACCGATGCCGATCAGCGCCGCTCACCCTTCCCCACCCGTCAGGCCGCACAACGCCAGCGCCTGCGCCTGCCAGCCTTCCCGACGACGACCATCGGCTCCTTCCCGCAAACGGCCGAGATCCGCGCTGCCCGCGCCGCCTTCAAGCGCGGCACGCTGGGCGACGTCGCCTACCGCGAGGCCATGCAGCGCGAAATCCAGCTCGCGGTCAGCAAGCAGGAATCGTTAGGCCTGGACGTGCTAGTACACGGCGAGGCCGAGCGCAACGACATGGTCGAGTACTTCGGCGAGCAGCTCGCCGGCTTCGCCTTCACGGCCAACGGCTGGGTGCAGAGCTATGGCTCGCGCTGCGTGAAGCCGCCGGTGCTGTTCGGCGACGTGTCGCGCCCCAAGGCCATGACGGTGGACTGGACCGTCTTCGCGCAGAGCCTGACGGCCAAGCCCATGAAGGGCATGCTGACCGGCCCCATCACCATCCTGCAATGGTCCTTCGTGCGCGACGACCAGCCGCGCGCCACCACCACGCTGCAGATCGCGCTGGCCATCCGCGACGAGGTGGCCGACCTGGAAGCTGCTGGCATCGCCGTCATCCAGATCGACGAACCTGCCATCCGCGAAGGCCTGCCGCTGCGCCGCGCGGCATGGGGCGCCTATCTCGCCTGGGCGACGCGTGCCTTCCGCGTCTCTGCCAGCGCCGTGCGTGACGACACGCAGATCCACACCCATATGTGCTACTCGGAGTTCAACGACATCCTGCCCGAGATCGCAGCCATGGATGCTGACGTCATCACCATCGAGACCAGCCGCTCCGACATGGAACTGCTGCGCGGCTTTGGCGACTTCCGCTACCCCAACGAGATCGGCCCTGGCGTCTACGACATCCACTCACCGCGCGTGCCCGACGCGGCCGAGATGCTGCGCCTGCTGCGCAAGGCCGCCGAGGTCATCCCGGCTGACCTGCTCTGGGTCAATCCCGACTGCGGGCTGAAAACGCGGGGGTGGCCGGAGACGGAGGCGGCGCTGGCCCACATGGTGGCGGCGGCGCGCGAGCTGCGGGCGGAGGCGACGCCGGCCTGAATGCTCAGTGCTCGGCCTTCTCCTGAGGTTCGGCCAGCATGTCGGCGTGACGGTGGACGATCTTCCATTCGCCGTCTTCGCGACGGAACACCTCGGTGACACGCAGCGTCATCGACAGCAACTCGTCCTTGCCTTTTATCTGCACCCTGGCGTGCTGCAGGCCGGTCCAGTAGCCAACCTCGTGGTCGGCCGCGCTGTGGAAGATCTCAAAGCGGCTGCTTTGCGTGCCCTCGTCGAAGGCCTCCGCATCCTTGGCCTGGCGCTCCTTCACGGCCACCGCGCCGCGCACATGGCCACCGCCGGGGGGAAAGAAGCTCGCCTTGCCGTGCGCGGCAGCCAGCGCCAGGAAGTTGTCCGGCTGCCCGCGCACGTAGTCGAGCGAGGCGACTTCTCTCGCGTGCAGAAATTGCGTGAAAGATTCGGTCATGACGGCTCCCGAGGCGACGACGCATTCACTGTGCAGCCCAGTGCATTCACCCACTGCCGGAGCGGCCTGCATCGCCCCGTAGGCCAAGGCCTACTCGATGGCCGGATAGTCGCCGAGGCCGTCCGGCCAGGGCGTCAGGATCTCGAAGCCGTCGGCCGTCACGGTCACCATGTGCTCCCACTGGGCCGACAGCGAGTGGTCGCGCGTCACCACCGTCCAGCCGTCGTTCAGCTCGCGGATGCCGGCGGCGCCCGCGTTGATCATGGGCTCGATCGTGAAGATCATGCCCTCCTGCAGCTTCAGACCTTCGCCCGGGCGGCCAAAGTGATTGACGTGCGGGTCGTCGTGATAGACGTCGCCGATGCCATGGCCGCCGTACTCGCGCACGACGCTGAAGCCGGCCGCATGCGCAACTGTCTGGATGGCATGGCCCACATCGCCTAACGTCGCACCCGGGCGCACCTGGCGGATGCCGGCGCGCAGCGCCTCATAGGTCGTGTTGACTAGCCGGCGTGCCAGCACATTGGCCTCGCCAACGATGAACATGCGGCTGCTGTCGCCGAACCAGCCGTCCTTGGTCAGCGTCACGTCCACATTGACGATGTCGCCCTTCTTCAGCCGTTTGTCCTTGGACGGAATGCCGTGGCAGACGACGTGATTCGGCGAGATGCAGGCTGTCTTTGGGTAGCCGTGATAGCCGACGTTGGACGGGATGCACTTCAGCGTGTTGACGATGTAGTCGTGGCAGATGTCGTCCAGCTCCTCGGTCGTCACACCGGGCACGACATGGGGCTTGAGCATGGCCAGCACCTCGGCGATGAGGTGCCCGGCCTCGCGAGCCTTGGCGACCTCGGCGGGCGTGCGCAGTTTCAGGCTCTTCATGCCCGGGCCCCCTTGGCCTTGGGTGCCTGAGCCCAGCCGGCCAGGCGCGCCAGGTCCAGCCCGCCCTCCTGCTCGGCGCGGATCAGCAGCTGGCAGATCTCGCTGTGGCTCAGCTGCGGGTGCAGTTCGGCCAGCATGCCGATGCGCATCCAGTGCTCGGCCTGGGCATTGATGGAACGCGACAAGGCCTGGCTCGCAACGCGCAGGCTCTCGTGCATCGGATCGGAGATTTTGACGATTCCCATGCCGCGACTATATACGCTTCGTATACGAAACGTATATCACTCAGGCTTGGGCACCACCACCGTTTCGTAGGCGCTCAGGAACTCGGGCGGCATGCGCCGCGGCTTGCCGCTGCTGATCTCGATGCACACCAGCAACCACCGGCCGCGCACCAGCGTGACGCCGTCACTCGCGCGGCGCAGTTGGAAGCGGCGCTCCATCGTCAGCTTGCCGTCGCTGTCGGTCAGCCATGTGCCGAGCACCAGGGCCTCGCCCTCGAACGAAGGCAGCAGGTAGTCGTAGTGGCCTTCGCGAATGGCCATGGCGCGGTCCTGGCGGCGGTAGTCGTCAAGCGACAGGCCGAGCGCCTCGGAATGCGCCCAGCCGGCCTGCTCGCACCATTGCACATAGACGGCGTTGTTGGTGTGGTCCAACCCGTCGATGTGTTCGGCCGCCGGCGTCAGCGCCAGCGTGAACGGGGACGGGTAGTCCCAGTCATTCATACACGGAGACTTCCGGCCGGCGCGCCAGCACCGCGATGGGCGGCGCCCAACGCTCGCCGCGCGGCTTCTTGCTCGTCACCAGCGTGATCTCGCTGGGCTCAAACACCTCGACGTTGTGCGTGATCGGCGTCGTCAGCAGGTATTGCGCGCGGGTCGAGCGCAGGAAGTGCCCGACGAGCTGGATGTTGCGCACGTCCAGGTGGGCGAAGGGTTCGTCGATGAAGACGAAGCCGCCCGGCGTCTCGTCGTCTTTCATCAGGCCCACGAGCAGGATCAGGCTCTTCAGCACCTGCTGGCCACCCGAGGCCTCGCCGTCGTTCAGCCCCACCTCGCCCTTGCCGTCAAAGTTGAACTTGACCTGCAGGCCGGCCTGGGCGAGCACGGTGTCGTCGTTGTCCAGGTGCGGCAGCACGGCCTCGGCGGTAACGCCGGCCAGTTCGCCCAGCTCGGCGACGTTCTTCTTGTAGCGGCGCACGGTGGCGCGCATCACGTCGATGTAGCGCTCGCGGGCGTTGAAGGCGGCGATGCGGGCCAGCTCGTTGCTGGCGCGGCGGTCGCTGAGCTGGGTGTCCTGCTCGTGCACCTGGGCCGACATGCGGGCGTGACGGTCCACGACGCTGGCGTCGACCTCCCAGTGGCCGCCTTGCAGTTCCTGGTCGACGTGGTGGGCGCGGATCTCGGCCTGGCGGGCGTTCTCGAACTCGTCACGCAGCGCGGCCAGCGCGATGGGCGTGACCCAGGACTTGGGGAACTGGCTTTTCTGCGTGCGCGACTGACGCGATGCCGCACGCAGCGCCTCGCGTTTGGCCTCGTGCTCACGCACTCGGCCCGAAGCTGAGCCCTCGCCGTCGCGCAGCGCGATCTGCGCGGCTTCATAGGCCTGCTCGCTGCGCGTGGAGTCGCGCAGCATGCGGTCGTGCTCGCTGTCCAGCGTGCTCATGCGCGTGGACGCTTCGGCGCGCGCTTGGCGCAGCACCGGCAGGCGCGCGCGGGCTTCGGCGAATTCGTCGGAGCGTTCGCTCAATTCCTGCGCAGCCTTATGCCCAACGGCTGCGCGCTGCACGTCCTTGAACTGGCGTTCGACTTCCGCCTGCGCCTTGGCGATGCGGCTCAGCTCACCGTCCCAGCGGGCCAGCTCGGCCTCCAGCGCACCGCGGCGCGAGTCCACGGCCGACGCGCCGAACTGATGGTCGCGCGGCTCGACGAAGACGCTGCGGCCGCCGCGGCCGTCGCGGTAGTAGGCGTCGGTCGTGATCCATTCGCCGCCAGCCTTGGCGCCCTCTTCCGTCGACGTGACGCAGCGGATGCCGCCCAGCTGGCGCACCAGCCAGGTCGGCAGCGGCGCACTGACGTTCAGCGCCGCCAGCAGCGAGCCGGCCGGCGCCTGGCCTGCGGCCTGCGTGTCGGCGACGACGTAGTGGCGGTAGCGCTGCTTCGCCGCAATGTCGAAGGCGCGGCCTTCGTCGCTGCGGTGCTTCAGCACGACGACCCAGCGCGATGGGCGCAGCAGGCCTTCGGCGGCGGCGCGCCAGGTTTCGTCGGCGATGTCGACGCTGTCGGCAACGAGGTGGTGGGCGATGCCCGCGTCGTCCAGCGCGCGCTTCATCGGCGCGACCTCGGGCGGCGGCGGGGGCAGGCGCTTGCCGCTCAGCTCGCCCAATGCGGTCTGCGCGCGGGCGGCCTTGTCGCTGGCACGGGTGTAGTCGGCGCGCAGGCGCTCGCGTTCGCCGGCCAGTTCCTGCATGCGCGCCGTCAGCGCGGCGGCATCGGCCTCCACGTCGGCCAGCGCCTTCAGTTCGTCCTCACGCTTGACCAAGGCCTCGGCGGGCCGCTCGGCTTCGCGCGCCGAGTCGAACGCGGCGCGGGCCTCACGGCGTTCGCCGTCCAGCGCCTTCATGCGCTCCTTGGCCGCTTCCTGCGCCGTGAACAAACCATGCAGCGCCGCGCGCTTCTCGGTCAGCACCTTCACGTCACCCGAGGCAAACAGGCGCTGGCGGTGCAACTCGCGCGCATCGCGGGTGATGCGTTCGCGCACCTCGCTCCAGCGCAGCACGGGCAGCACTTCGGTGGCCAGGCGCTCGCGCTCCTGGATCTTGAGCTGGTACTGGCGGTGGCTGTTGACGCGGTTGGCCAGGTCGCTCAACTGCGCCTGCGTGTGCGCCAGCTCGGCACCGGCCTGCTCGACTTCCTTGCCCAGCTGTTGCTGGTGGCTGCGCGCCTGCTCGTAGCGGTCCAGCACCTCCTGGTCGCCGAACACCTCGAAGACGAGGCGCAGCAGCTCCTTAGGAGAAAGCTCGCAGAGCCGGTCGGTCTGGCCCTGCTCCAGCGCCAGCACGCGACCGATGGCGCGCGTGAGGCCGGCCGCTTCCAGCCGCTTCTTCCACGCCTCGATGCCCAGCCAGTCGCGGTCGCCTTTTTCGGCCAGTTGCTCGATCTCATGCGCACCGTCGAGGATGGTGTAGCGGCGCACCCAGTCGCCACCGTGGCGCTCGATGCGGCAGGCCAGCGTCACTTGGTCGCCGTACAGCAGCGACGAAGCGAATGGCCGGCTGCTGTTCTGGCGCGAGCGCGGGCGGTTGTCCACCAGCGCGCGCAGCCAGGCCGTCTCGGCGTTGGCGTGGCGGGCGTAGGTCTTGTACGTGCGGCCGCCGGAACACTCCAGGCCCAGCAGCGTGCGCATGGCGTCCAGCAGCGTGGTCTTGCCCGAGCCGTTGGGGCCGGCGATGGTGATGATGGCGCCGTCCAGCGGCAGCGTGACGCGCTGGCAGTAGTCCCAGTGCAGCAGTTCTAGCGATTGCAGGTGGAACATCAGTCGTCGATATGTTGTTGTTCTTCTTCACGCGGCAGCGCGTGGCCGGCGCGGGCGAGCACGTCGCCCATGGCGCCATCGAGGATGCGCGGCGCCAGCAGGTCGTAGTCGATCAGCAGGTCCAGCAGCGGCCCCTCGGCAATGTCCTCGCCGCGGCGCGTGATGAAGCCGTGGCGCTCCAGCAGCTTGAGGTTGGTGTCCAGCCGCAGCTTCTTGCCGAGCTGGTCGCCAAAGTCCGCCAGCAGGCTGCGGTAGCTGATCAGCGGCGCGACGCTGGCGGCCTGGGGCAGCGGCTTGTCGGCCGCGAACATCTCGCCCTGGCCGGCGTGGATGGCGTCGCTGCGCGCGACCTGGCGCTGGCGCTTCGGCAACACGATGAGCGACCACAGCACCACCAGCAGCGCCACGCCATCGCGCGGCAGATCGAGGTTGTTGTTAGCGGCCAGGCCCATCTCGCCGAACACGGCGCTTTCGGCCGGTCGCACGAGGGCGACGGCGATGTGGTCGGCGTGCACGTTGTCCACCACCTTGAGCCCGACGGCCCCCAGGCGCTGGCCCAGCAGGGTCCACAGCTCGGTGTCGATCAGCGCGCGGCGCACCAGCGGGTGGCTGCGCGGCAGCCAGCGCCGGGCCAGCAGTTGCGCCGCCAGTTGGGCGACGTCGTCGAGAGGTTGGCTCATGAAGAAGAGGCTTCAGGTGTGAGGACGCCGCGGCTCATCCATTTGACGAACTCGTCGTCGACGGGGCCTTGTTCGGCGGACCAGCGCACGCTCCACGGCTGGCGGGCCATGTCGCCGGTGGCGCCCTTGAGGTGACGCGCCTGCGCGTCGCCCAGCAGTGGCAGCAGCTGGGCGCGGTAGGCGGCGCGCGCGTAGCTGTCACCCAGCACGGCGGGTGACAGGTCGCGTTCGATGGGATCAGTGGCCGCCCAGGCCGTCAGCAGCGCCTGCATCTGGTCCATGTCAGGCGGCAACTGCATGACAGCCAGCTCGCCCGTCGGCGCGGCCTGGCCTTGCGGCAGCGCGGCGATCTCGGCAGGCTTGGGGCGGTCGCGCTCGAACTCGGCCTCGGCCGTGTCGACGAGGTCGTGCTGCGACACGAGCACGGGGTGCACCGGCCGCTCCCAGCCATCAGCCAGCAGTTTGGCCAGGTCGCCCTGGCTCTGCAGCCAGCGGCGAACATCGGTCGTCGTGATGCCGGTGGAGCCGAGCGTCACACGCTGGCGGTCGGCTTGCTGCAACGCGCGGTTGAACTGGCTGGCCATCGCCAGCAGCCGCGCCTGCGCCAGGCCCAGCTCGCGGGCCAGGCGCTCCAGACGGGCATCGCCGGCGGCTTCGGCCTGGGCAATGATGGCACCCAGCGCCTCGCCAGCGCGATCCACCAGCGTCAGCGCCTTCTCGAAACGGGTGCGTGCGCGGCGCAGCGCGAACTCGCTGCCGCTGGCGATGGCATCGGCAAACTCGTCGTACAGGCGTGAGAGTTGGGCCAGCAGATGCTGCAGTTGCGCAGGTTGCAAGGTGCCGAGCTGATGGGCGCCGGCCACGCCAGCCAGCAGCGAGGCCAGGTCGCCGTCGGGCGCCTGCTCCTGCGTCAGCGGCTGCAGCAGGCCCACGAGCTGCTGGGCCAGCGGCGTGACGGCATAGGTCTGCGCGGTCGCGTCCCAGGCCAGCAGGTCGGCCTCGCGCAGGCGCTTGAGCACGCTGTCCAGCACCTCGTCGCGCAGCACGTGGAAGGCCTGGTTCAAGGCCTCGCGGGTCAGGCGCGACTCGCGCAAAGCCAGCAGCTCGAAGAACACCCACAGCCGCAGCCGCGTGACGCCCGCCGGGCCCTGGAACAGCGCCCGCAGCGCGACCTGCAAGGAGTCCTGGCGTTCGAGCTGCCACCACAGCAGCGCATCCGCCGGCGCGGCGCCGTCGCGGAAGTAGTCCTCCACGCGATCGGGGCGCGCGGTGTCGTCGGTGTCCAGGGGTGTCGTCAACATGGGGCGCGGATTATCGACGRGCCCTGAAGCCGCCAAATTAGGTGGTGTCGAGGGGTTTGACAGTCGACAGTCGCCGTCGGACAAGCTCATCACCAATTTCAATATCGACATCGGCTCGGCCCTGGGCACCAACGACGCTTTCGTCGGCTTCACGGCCGCGACCGGCTCGGGCTACCAGAACCACGACATCCTGAACTGGCGGCTGGCCAGCGACACCTCCATCACCACCGATCCAGGCCGTCTGCCCGAGCCGGCCGACCTGGCGCTGCTGAGCCTGGCCGGCGTGACGGCCCTCGCAGCCTCCCGGCGTCGCCGCGGCGGCTGACGTTCGGCTTTTGCGAACGCCGGCATCAAGCCGACTGAACCCAGGCCCGCGCAAGCGGGCCTAGTCTTATGGGCATGCAAACCCCTCGCCTGCCCAGCTTCTTCCTCTCCCACGGCGGCGGCCCCTGGCCGTTCATGGACGGCGACTACCGTCGCGCCCACGCCAGGCTTGAGACCTCGCTGCAAGCCCTACCGGCCACATTGCCGGCCAAGCCGAAGGCCATCCTGATGATCTCGGCCCACTGGGAAGAGGCCGCCTTCACTGTCATGACCTCGCCCGCACCGGGCATGCTCTACGACTACGGCGGCTTCCCGGCCCACACCTACGAGGTGGTCTACCCGGCACCGGGCGATCCGGCGCTGGCCGAGCGTGTTGTCGCACTGATCCAGGCCGCCGGCCTGCCCGCCGCCCGCGACGCCCAACGCGGCTTCGACCACGGCGCCTTCTGCACGTTGGTACCGATGTACCCCGACGCCGACGTGCCCGTCGTGCAGCTGTCGCTCAAGCGCGGCCTGAACCCGGTCGAACACATCGCGCTGGGCCGCGCCCTGGCGCCGCTGCGCGACGAAGGCGTGCTCATCCTCGGCAGCGGCTTCAGCTTCCACAACCTGCGCCTCTACGGCTCGGCCGGCCGTGAGCCGTCCGCCGCCTTTGATGCCTGGCTGCAGTCCACCCTGCCCTCTCCGGCCGGCCGTGCTGAGCGCCTGCAGGCCTGGGCCCAGGCACCCGCTGCCCGCCTGGCCCATCCGCGCGAGGAGCATCTGCTGCCGCTGATGGTGGCCGCTGGCGCCGCCGAGGGCGAGACCGCCGCCTGCCACTATCACGAGACTGAATTCATGGGCGGCGTGACGGCGTCGAGTTTCCGCTTCGGATGACTCGCCGTGCAGGCCTGATCGCGAGGAGCGCCTGGGTGCTAGATTCGCCCACGCCGCTTCCTCGCCACAGGTCCTTATGAAACCTCCTCACGTCCTTGCCCTGGCTTTTGCGTTCGCCGCCCTCCCCGCGTTCGCGGCGGACGCACCGAAACCCATCCGTGCCCTGCTCATCACCGGCGGCTGCTGCCACGACTACGGTGCGCAAAAGGACCTGCTGAAATCGGGCATTGAGGCGCGCGCGAACATCGTCGTGGATCAAATGCACAGCGACAACACCACCGGCAGCCCCCCGCTGCCCCTCTTCGGCAACCCCGACTACGCGCGTGGCTACGACGTGGTCATCCACGACGAGTGCGCAGCCGACCCGCGCGACCCCAGCTCGTTCAAAAGCGTCTTGAAACCCCATCTGGACGGCATGCCCGGCGTCAATCTGCACTGCGCGATGCACAGCTTTCGCTCTGGCGACTACACCCAGCCGGTAGCCCGCGGTGCGGACAACGCCCAGTGGTACGAATACCTCGGCCTGCAATCGACCGGCCACGGACCGAATGAACCCATCGCGATCACCTTCGTCGACAAGGATCACCCGATCACGAGGACGCTCGACGGTTGGACCACCGTCAATGAGGAGCTCTACAACAACGTCCAGATCCTCGATGGCAAAGCGCTCGCAAAGGGCAGGCAGATCGTCAAGCAAAGCAGGCGGCAGCCCGACGGCAGCGTGACCGAAGAAGCACAGGCCGTCGAAACGGTCGTCGTCTGGACGAACGAATTCGGTCCAAAGAAGACGCGCGTGTTCAGCACCTCACTCGGTCACACCACGGCCACCGTCGCTGACGCCCGCTATCTGGACCTGGTCACCCAGGGCATTCTCTGGGCCACCGGCAAAGTCGACCAACCCGGCTACGCCAAGAAGAAGTAAGGCCACTCGCTGCTCCACTTCAAGCCATGACGCAAGCCCTGATCGATGCCCTGGTTGCCTGCCACCGTGACGGCAGCCGCTTGAGTGCCGCCGACTGGACCCACGCCGTACGTGACGAGGCCGATGCCTATGCCGTGCAAGACGGCATCGCCCGGGCGCTGGACTGGCGCTTCGACCGCTGGAAGTCCGGCGGCGCCAGCGCCCAGGGTCCGTTCAGCCATTCGCCAGTCAACCCCGTCCCCGGAACGTCACTGCTTGGCGTCGAGGCCGAGGTGGCGCTGCGCATTGACGCGGATGGGAGGGCGCAATCCATGTGCGTCGCTGTTGAACTGGTCGCCTCGCGCTGGCAGGAAGGGCTGGACGCGCCTGCCTTGCTGCGCATGGCCGACCACCAATCCAATGCCGGTCTGCTGCTCGGTGCCTGGCAACCCTATCGCCCGTTGCGGTGGGCTCAGCTCGAATGGCGTCTCAGCCTCGCCAGCCAGCCCGACGTCGTCCGCCGCGGCGGGCATTCCCTGGCCGATCCGGCCGCCGTATTGCCGACCTGGTTGCGCCATGCCACGCGCCATGGCGCTACCGTGCCAGCCGGCACCATCGTGACGACCGGCGCCTGGGGCGGGTTGCATCCGCTGACGGGTGCGGCCCGCGGCACGCTGGCCTTCGAGGGCCTGGGCGAACTCAGCTTTTCAGTAGCGGCGTGAAGATCGCGACGAAGGCCGCGATGTTGAGGATCACCGTCAGCCAGTAGATGCGCCGGAACGACGGCTTCACGTTCTTGTGGTGCAGCAGTTGCTGGGCGAGCAACGCGCCCGGCCAGCCGCAGGCCAGCGACAGCCCATGCAGGGTCTTCTCGCCCACGCGCCAAGCTCCCTGCCTGGCGGCCCGCTTGTCGAGCGCATAGACGATGAAGGTCGCCATGCTCATGGCGGAATAGATGCCCCAGAGCCAATTCGGCAAGCCCCAGAGGAGATGGCAGGCCAGTACAAAGCCGGCAAAGGCCGGCACCAGCAGCAGCACACGGCTGCGATCGCGCGGCGCTGCGGGCGGCGGCGGCGCCTTGATAGGCCGCACGGCCAGCGCCCTCGGCTTGCCCTGGGCGTCAGAACCCGCATGGAAGCTCAATCGCTCACCCACCACCGGCCGCTGGGCGCGGGCAGTGAAGGCCTGGATGTGGACAAAGAGGCGGGCCGCGCCGCCATCCGGCGCGATGAAGCCATAGCCCTTGGCGTCGTCCCACTGGATGAGGGTGCCGGTCTGTCTGTCGCTGGAACTGGTCATAAAAAAAGGGCCCGCACAGCGGGCCCTCCATCATCGCCGGGCGGCAGATGCCGCCGCGGGATCAGCGGCCGAAGCCACCCTTGCGCGGGCCGCTCGGCGGGCGGCGGTCGCCGAAGGCCGGCTTGGCGCCGAAGCTGGGCTTGCCGGCCGGCTGGAAGGAGCGCTCGCCGCGCGGCGCGAAGCCACGGTCGTCACGGGGCTGGAAGCCGCGATCATCACGCGGTGCGAAACCACGATCCTCACGCGGAGCAAAGCCGCGGTTATCACCCTGCGGCGCAAAACCGCGATCTTCACGGGGAGCAAAGCCACGGTTGTCGCCTTGCGGGGCGAAGCCACGGTCATCGCGCGGCGCAAAGCCACGGTCCTGGCCGCCAGAACCATGATTGAAAGGCTTGCCACCACCGTGGAAGGGGCGGCTGCCCTCTTCACGACGGAAAGGCTTGTTGCCGAAGCCAGGGCGGCCGCCACCGAAGTGGCCACGCGGGCCGCGGTCGTCGAAGGAACCAGCCGGGCGCGGCGGGAAGATGCGCGGCTCTTGCGTCTTGGGCTCAAGACCGGCGATCTGCTGCACGGGGATCGTCTGCGTCGTGAATTGCTGGATGCGGCGGATCATGGACACGTCGTCGCGCAGGCCCAGCGTGATCGCCAGACCCTGGCGGCCGGCGCGGCCGGTGCGGCCGATACGGTGCACATAGTCCTCGGCCTTCATCGGCAGGCCGTAGTTGATGACGTGGCTGATCGTCGGCACGTCGATGCCGCGGGCCGCGACGTCGGTGGCCACCAGCACGCGCACTTGCTTGCTGCGCAGAGCCTGCAGCACGCGGTTGCGCTTGCCTTGCGGCATCGCGCCGTGCAGCGGTGCCACCGAGTGGCCGATCTCGGCCAGGCGCTCGGCCAGCCAGTCGGCGTCACGCTGGGTGCTGGTGAAGACCACCGCCTGCTCCATCTCCGGCAGGGCCAGGATGGATTCCAGCAGCTGGTCCTTGTGGTGGGGGTTGTCGGCCCAGTGCAGGCGCTGCTCGATGTTCTCGTGCGTGTCGGTGTGGTTGGCGACCTCGATGCGCTGCGGATCCTTCAGCAGGTTCTGCGCGAGGCGGCCGACGTGGCCGGCGAACGTGGCGCTGAACATCACGGTCTGGCGCTCAGCCGGGGTATTGCCGGCGATCATCGTGATGTCGTCGATGAAGCCCATGTCCAGCATGCGGTCGGCTTCGTCCAGCACCAGCATTTCGACATTGCCCAGCACGCACTTGCCGGAGTTGATGTGGTCGATCAGGCGGCCGGGGGTCGCGATCAGGATGTCCAGCGGGCCCATCAGCTGGCGGATCTGCAGCGGGTAGGGCATGCCGCCCAGCACGGTGGCGACCTTCAGGCCCGGGATGAAGCGGCCGTAGGTCTGTGCGGCCTTGGCAACTTGCATGGCCAGCTCACGGGTGGGGGCCAGCACCAGGATCTTGGGGCCATAGACCTTGCCCTTTTCGCGCTTCTTGCTGTCGTCGCCACGTGCGGCCAGGATCTTTTCCAGCGCCGGCAGGATGAAGGCAGCGGTCTTGCCCGAGCCCGTGCGCGCCGAGACCATCAGGTCCTTGTTGGCGATGGCAGCGGGAATGGCGAGCGTCTGCACGTCGGTGGCGTTCTCGTAGCCGGAATCTTTCACGGCCTTCAGGACCACTTCGTTCAGGCCCAGGGTATCGAAACTCATGTCGTTCTTTCAGTCAAAAGCCCGTCCATGCCGCCCGAAAATCAGTGAGGGCGGACACGCAGGCGCTGAACAGACCATGCCGTTCAGCAGTCAAAGTCGCTGGGAGAAAGCTCGTGTCGGGCGGCTCGGGCTGCTGGTTGCAGTCGGGTGCGGCACGGGGGAACAGTCAAAGCGACGGCTTCATCGCCGCCGACCGATCCACGAGGGGTGTTCGAGAAGCCGTATGAACTACGGGCCGAACGAGGTCAGAGGAGACGTACGAAGCTCGGTTGGAACCGAGCGAAGCCGCGACTGTAGCACAGATCAGGGTTTTCACGGAAGCCACCCCTGAGGCGCGGGTGTGCGCTCTGGCACACTTGCGGCCCGGGTCGGCAGAACACCCAGGCCTTGCCGCGCGGCACCCGCCGCGAGCTGAACCTGCCACGCATACCGCCTTCGTTCACGTGGACCTCGCGTGCGCCCTGGCTGCAAGTCGGCAAGCCCAGCCTCTTTCGTCGTTGGCGTGCGCATGGAGTGCCATCATGGCCCGTGAATCCCTGCCTCTCGTCGTGGACGACCTGTCCACTTTCACCAAGTCCCTGCGCACGCAGTTGCTGGCGCACCCCGCCACGCCGGGCCACCAGACGCTGCTGAACATGCTGGCTCGCGCGGCCGGGCATCGCAATCTGCAGATGCTGAAGGCGCGTCCGCCGGTCCTGCCGCGGACCACCACCCCTGCCCGTGCGGAACACAGCGACATCGTTCGCCGCACGATGCGCCTGTTCGACGATCAGGGCCGGCTGCAGCGCCTGCCCGTCAAGCGCTCGCTGCAGTTGATGGCCCTGTGGGGCCTGTGGATGCGCTTCGACGCCAAGCGGCCCTACCGCGAGCGCGAGGTCAACCAGATCCTGACGGCCTGGCACTGCTTCGGCGACTACTGCACGTTACGCCGTGATCTCGTCACCCAAGGCCTGATGGCGCGCACGGCGGACAGCTCGGTCTACACCAAGCTGCCAGCGCGGCCGGGCGAGGACGCGATGGCGCTGATGCGGGCCTTACGTCAACTCGGCAACTAGCCAGCCGCGCAGGCTGTTGAAGAAGGCCAGGCCCTCGGCACGGGCCAGATCCTGCCGGGTCAGCCGTGCTTCCTTGAGACGGCCCAGGGCCAGCAGCTCAGCACGCAGCACGCCGGGCAACACCCCGGCGGCCAGCGGCGGTGTGAGCCACTGGTCGTCAAGCCGCAGGGCAAGGTTGCCGAAGCTGCATTCGGTCAGCTCGCCCGCCTCGTTCCAGAGGATGACGTCGAAGGCTTG
Organism: Roseateles sp. P5_E4; assembly: GCF_054049255.1. NCBI lineage: Bacteria > Pseudomonadati > Pseudomonadota > Betaproteobacteria > Burkholderiales > Sphaerotilaceae > Roseateles > Roseateles sp. P5_E4. The sequence continues at coordinate 43,716 of NZ_JBFUMS010000017.1, forward strand.
GGCTGGCTTGTCGAAGGCATACAGCTCGCGGCGTGTCGTCTTGTGGGCCAGGAACTCGGCACTGGGACCGAGCGTGGGAATGGGCTGATCGGCCAGCGCCAGCAGCACCGGCTCGGCCATCGGAGTGAAGGCGGCCAGCGTGTGATGCAGGCGCCCCTCGGCGTCGCCGGTCAGGCGCAGGCGCCAGCTGCCTCGCGCGTGGGCCTCCGCCACTGCCTTCAGGTGGGCCCGCGCCTCGGCCAGCGAGAAGCGCAGGCCGAAGTGGCGCGCCGTGCGCTGCATGCGGGCCAGGTGAGCGTCGCCGCGCACCGCCACGCCGCCCTCCAGCCGCAGCGTCTCCAGCGCCTCGACGGGCGCCTCGGCGCGGGCCAGGAAGCGCGACTTGGCCCGCCATTCGGCGATTTCGGCAGCAGGCTCACTGTCCAATGTGATGGCGCTGCCGATGCCACAAGTCAGCGCCTCGCCGTGGAACTCGACAGTGCGGATGGGCACATTGAAGGTGGCAACGCCGCCGGGCTGGATCAGGCCCAGCGCGCCGCAGTACCAACCCCGCGCCGTCGGCTCCAGCTCGCGGATGATCTGCATCGCGCGGATCTTGGGCGCGCCGGTCACCGAACCGCAGGGGAAAAGTGCCGCGAAGGCATCGGCCAACGTCAACCCGCCGCGGCTGACGGCCGTCACGGTGGACGTCATCTGCCAGACCGTTGGCAGCGCATGCAGCTCGAACAGACGCGGCACGCGCACGGTGCCGAGCTGAGCGACGCGGCTGAGGTCATTGCGCAGCAGGTCCACGATCATCAGGTTCTCGGCGCGCTCCTTCTCGCTGGTGCGCAGGTGCGCCTGAGCCGCCTCGTCGTCGACACGGTCGCGGCCGCGCGGCGCCGTGCCCTTCATGGGCTGGGCCGCCAGCAGCCAGCTCGCCTTGGCACCGGGCACGGGACGCCAGTCGAAGAAGAGTTCGGGTGACACGCTGGCCGCGCCGGCTTCGCGCAAGAACAGGCTGAAGCCGCCGGGCTGGCTGGCGTGCAGGGCGAGGAAGAGCTGCTCGGCGTCCAGCGCGCCGGCCGCCGCGCGCAGCCGGGTGGTCAGATTGACCTGGTAGCAATCGCCGTCACGGATGTAGGTGCGGATGCGCTCGATGGCTGCCGTGCCGTCCGGTTCGGCGTCATTCCAGCCCAGGAAGCCGCTGTAGGCCGGAGGCAGCTCCGGCCAGGGCTCAGGGGGCGACTCGTAGACAGCGAACTCGGCCAGCGGCGCGGTGGCGCCGTGCGTCTTCAGTGCGGTGTCGAAAGCCGCGGCGGCCTCGTAACGCAGCCCCCCAAGCACCCAGGCGCCGGCTCGTGCCGCGGCTTCGGCCTCGGCGATGACGCCATGCACCTCATCCAGCCGCGTCGCCCGCAACCAGCGCGTCGGCGGCGTGGCCCAGCAGCCGCGCAGCCGCTCGCCGTCCTCGCGGGCCAGCGGGTGGCGGGGGAAGTCGAAAGCGGCGTGCAGCAAGCGCCGTGCGGCCCGGTCAGGCCAGGTTCAGGAAATGAGTGCGGTAGTGGACGAGCTCGTCGATGGACTCGTGGATGTCGGCCATGGCCGTGTGGGCCTGGGCCTTCTTGAAGCCCTCCAGCGCCGCCGGCTTCCAGCGCTTGGCCAGCTCCTTCAGCGTGGACACATCCAGGTTGCGGTAGTGGAAGAAGCTCTCCAGCTCGGGCATGTAGTTGGCGAGGAAGCGGCGGTCCTGGCAGATGCTGTTGCCGGCCATCGGGCTCTTGCCCTTGGGCACGTATTGCTTCAGGAAGGCGATGGTCTGGGCGGCGGCCTCGGCCTCGGAGACGGTGGAGGCCTTGACGCGGTCGATGAGGCCGCTCCTGCCATGGGTACCCTTGTTCCAGGCATCCATCGCGTCCAGCGTCGCGTCGCTCTGATGCACGGCGAAGACAGGGCCTTCGACGCGCTTTTCGAGGTTGGCGTCGGTCACGACGACGGCGATCTCGATGATGCGGTCGGTGTCGGGATACAGCCCCGTCATTTCGAGGTCGATCCAGATCAGGTTGTTTTCGCTGAGGGCAAGGGTGTCGGACATGCTGGGCTCACTCTGAAGATGCGGAATTCTCGCAGCCTAAACTTGAGGCTTATGTCTCCCCTGCTGTTGTCCCTTGCTTTTGCGGCCGCGCTCGCCGCCTCGACCCTCGTCAAGTTCTGGCTGTCCTCTCGCCAGATCCGCCATGTCGCCGCCCATCGCGGCCAGGTCCCGGCAGCCTTTGCAGGCAGCGTGACGCTGGTGGCTCATCAGAAGGCGGCGGACTACACCGTCGCCCGCTCCCGCTTCGGCCTGCTGGCCCTGGCCTTCAATGCGGCCGTGCTGCTCGGTTGGACGTTGCTGGGCGGCCTGAACGCTCTGAACAGCTGGGCGCTGGAAGCCAGCCGCATGCTGCCCGAAGCTTGGCAAGGCATGGGCTACCAGCTCGGCCTGGTCGCCGTCTTCGTGCTGGCGGGGTCGCTGCTGGACCTGCCCTGGGAGCTGTGGTCCACCTTCCGCATCGAGCAGGCCTTCGGCTTCAACCGCACGACGCTCAAGCTCTTCTTCGCCGACATGGCCAAGGGCCTCGCCGTGGGGGTGCTGATGGGCCTGCCCATCGTCGCCCTCATTCTTTGGCTGATGGGCGCGGCCGGCCCGCTCTGGTGGCTGTGGGCCTGGGGCGCGTGGATGGGCTTCAACCTGCTCATCATGGTCATCTACCCGACCGTCATCGCACCGCTGTTCAACAAGTTTGAGCCGCTGACCGATTTGGCGCTGAAGGATCGCGTCGAGAAGCTGATGGCGCGTTGCGGCTTTGCGGCCAAGGGCTTGTTCGTCATGGACGGCAGCCGACGCTCGGCGCACGGCAATGCCTATTTCAGCGGCTTCGGCCCGGCCAAGCGCGTGGTCTTCTTCGACACGCTGCTGACCAAGCTCAACGGCAGCGAGGTGGAGGCCGTGCTGGCCCATGAGTTGGGCCACTTCAAGCACAAGCACATCACCAAGCGCATCGTGTTGATGTTCGCCATGAGCCTGGCCGGCTTTGCGCTGCTGGGCTGGCTGGCGCAACAGCCGGCCTTTTACCTGGGCCTGGGTGCGACGCCGAATCTCGACGCACCCAATGACGCGCTGGCGCTGATCCTCTTCCTGCTCGCCGGCCCGGTGTTCGGCTTCTTCGTGACGCCGCTGGCGAGCCACTTCTCGCGCCGCGACGAGTTCCAGGCCGACGCCTATGCCCGCGCCCAGGCCAGTGGCGCCGACCTGTCCTCGGCCCTGCTCAAGCTGCACGAGGACAATGCCGGCACGCTGACGCCGGACCCGGTCTACGCGCGCTTCTACTACTCCCACCCACCGGCCGCTGAGAGGCTTGCAGCGCTTGGGGCCTCTTGAGGGCTCGGAGGTCGGATGCGTTGTCACTCAAAAGCCCGCGAGCAAGGCGCGATGCCGAAGCTGGGGTCGCCCCCAGCGAGGCTTCGCAACGCCGCGCGCGGGTTTTTGAGTGCCAACCCTTCGGGAGAGGGTCTGCGCGGGCGCATGGCGTCGTTGCGCGCCTGGCCTGGGCACGAGCCCAGGCGGCGTCGCACGCCTAGCCCTGCACCCGCGCAGACCCTCTCGCACCGATCTCCGAGCCCTCAAGAGGCCCCTCTCATGAACGATCTGCTGCTTGCCCAATGTGACCCCAAGGCCCCGCTGATGGATGCCGACACGCGCAACCGCGTGCTGGCCGCCTTGCCCGGCTGGCTGCCCGACCCCGAGAACAAGCTGATCGGCCGACGCTTCGGCTTCGCGAACTTCTACCAGACCATGGCCTTCGTCGACGCGGTCGCCGAGATCGCCCATGCGCAGGACCATCACCCCGAGATGCTGGTCGGCTACGACGCCTGCACGGTCAGCTTCACGACGCATTCGCGCGGCGGGCTGACCTTGAATGACGCGATCTGTGCGGCACAAGTGAGCGCCTTGCCCGAAGCGACCGGTACATGAGTAAATTCCAGGCGCTGGACCTGGGACTTGTCGTGCGCGGCCATGGCCGCCACTACATCGTCGAGGACTCGGAGGGCAAGCGCTTCGTCTGCCACCCGCGCGGCAAGAAGAGCGAGGCTGTCGTTGGTGACCAGGTGCGCTTCGCCGATTCCGGCGATGAGGGAGTCATCGAAGCCGTCGAGCCTCGGCGCAATCTGCTGTTCCGCCAGGACGAGTGGAAGACCAAGAGCTTCGCAGCCAACCTGGACCAGCTGCTTGTCCTCATCGCTGTCGAGCCGGTGTTCAGTGAGAGCCAGCTCACGCGCTCCCTGATCGCCGCCGAGTCCGCCGGCATCAGCATGGCCATCGCGCTGAACAAGACCGACCTGCCGGGCACCGATTCGGCCCGCGAGCGCCTGGCGCCTTATCGCGCCATGGGCCTGAAGATGTTCGAGGTCGCGCTGAAGGCCGACCCCGAGGGCTCCCGCGCGACGCTGGACCCCTGGCTGGCCGGCCAACGCACCTTCGCCCTCGGCCCCAGTGGCACGGGCAAGAGCACGCTGATCAACCTGCTCGTGAAAGACGCCAAGGCCCAGATCGGCGAGATCTCGCAGGCGCTGAACTCCGGCCGCCACACGACGACGACGACGCAGTGGTACTGGACCGACGAGACACGCACGACGGCGCTGATCGACTCGCCCGGCTTCCAGGAATTCGGCTTGCGCCAGATCGACGCCGCCGAGCTGTGGCGCTACATGCCCGACCTGCGCGAGCACGCCAACTGCCGCTTCGCCAACTGCAGCCACATCCACGAGCCCGACTGCGGCGTGCGCGCGGCGGTTCAAGCGGGGCTGATCAGCGCCAGCCGCTATCGCATCTACGGCGAGATCCTCGAAGAGCTGCAGCGCAAGACCTGGTGATGCGCGGCGCACTCGCCTTCAGCGCCCTGGCCTTGCTGGCCGGCTGCGCCACGACCGTCGCCCCGCCTCCAGCCGCCGAAGGCTGGCAGCCGCTGGCCCTGCCCGGCAAGAAGCTCACCCAGTACAGCTGGACGGAGAAGGACGGCCGCCCCGCGCTGGAAGCTGCTTCGGACCGCTCGGCCAGCATCTGGCGCAAGCGGCTGGAGCCGGCGCCGCCCAACGTCGGCGAGGTCAGCTTCTCGTGGTGGGTGCAAAGCCTGATCCCGGGTGCCAATGTCTCGGACATCGACCACGAGGACGCCGTCGCCCGCGTCATCTTCGGCTTCGCCGGCGACATCGACAAACTGCCGCTGCGCACGCGCATGAAGTTCGAACTCGCGCAGGCGCTGACCGGTGAGGTGCCGCCCTATGCGACGCTGATGTATGTCTGGGACAGCAAGCTGCCGGTGGGCACCGTCGTCATCAACCCGCGCAGCGACCGCATCCGCAAGATCGTCGTCGACTCCGGCCCGGCCGAGCTGCGCCGCTGGCGCGAGCATCGGCGCGACCTGGCCGCCGACTTCCGCCTGGCCTTCGGCGAGGCGCCGGGCCCGTTGACGTCGATGGCCGTCATGACCGACAGCGACAACAGCCGTGCGTCGGCCCGCACCTGGTACGGACCCGTGGAACTGAAATAGCTCAGCGCTGGTCGGGTGAGCGCAACGATAGTGGCGCGGCGTCGTGCACTTCACGCGCTTCGACGTCCACCACTTCTCCCGCCGGCTGGCGGCGCTGCGCCCACGGGTTCTTGTTGACACGGAACTGCAGATTCGGCTTGCGGCCGGTCAGCAAGCTGACGAGCAGGAAGGCCAGGAAGGCCAGCACGGCGATCAGGAAGAGACCGAGGCCGATGAGGGCGCCGGTGGCGATCATCAGCAGGCGCAGAAGCAGGCGGAACAACGACATGCCCTTATTCTGAACGCTGAAGGCTTGCGGGGACCGTGACAATCGTCACCCACCCTGCTCCAGAAACGCCCGTACAGCGGCGGCGGCGGCCCTGGGGGTGGCCTGGAGCAGCCCATGCGGCCCCTCGAGGCCGACAAATTGGAGAGACGGCAGCGCTCGTTGCAGGTCCATCGCGACATCGCGCGGAACGAGGAGGTCTTGACGCGCCTGAAGGTAAAGCACTGGCGCTCGAACCTGCATGAGTTGCTGGATGACGTCGACCTTCATCACGGCCTTGAGTCTGGCGCGCAGCACCGCTGCGGGCAACGCCGCGAGGGCCTGTGCGAGCAGCTTGCGCGACTCGGCCGGCGCCTGCCCGCCCAGCATCACACGCGACGAAACCACGGCCGGCATCGACGCTGGAGAAGGCAGGCCGCCCATAAACCTGCTGAGCCAGGACAGCCCTGGGCGAGGATTGCGAACGAAGGTGCAACACAGGATCAACGCCTGCACACGCGGACCCAGTTCGCTCGCCAACTGGATGGCGACAGGCCCCGAGAAGGACTCGCCCAGCAGCACCAAAGGCCCGCTAGGCGGCAATGCCGCGCGCGCCAGCGACGTCAGCTCCTCATAGCCCAGCCGTGCATCCGCTGGATAGCTCAGGACGATCACCCGCCAATCGGCAGGCAGCTCGCGGATCAAGGGTTGAAACAGCTTGCCGGTGCCGTCCATTCCGGGCAGCAACACCAGCGTCGTCATGGGCGAGCCGTCAACCCCGCCCGACAAACGGCATGCTCGTCGCCATCACCGTCATCGTCTGCACATTGGCCGACAGCGGCAGGCCGGCCATGTAGACGACGGCGCGGGCCACGTCCTCGACGTCCATGCGCGGCTCCACCGCCATGGTGCCGTTGGCCTGGAGCACGCCACGCGTCATCTTCTCGGTCATCTCGGTGGCGGCATTGCCGATGTCGATCTGGCCGGCTGCAATGTCGAAGGCGCGGCCGTCCAGGCTCAGCGACTTGGTCAGGCCGGTGATGGCGTGCTTGGTGGACGTGTAGGGCACCGTGTTCGGCCGCGGCGCATGGGCCGAGATGGAGCCGTTGTTGATGATGCGGCCGCCGCGCGGCGATTGCGCCTTCATCAGCGCGAAGGCCGCCCGGGCACAGAGGAAGCTGCCGGTCAGGTTGGTGTCGACGACTGCGCGCCATTGCGCCACCGTCAGCTCATCGATGGGCACGGCCGGCGCGGAGATGCCGGCGTTGTTGAACAGCAGGTCCAGCCGGCCGAAGCGCTCGCGCAGCGTCGCGAAGGCGGCGTCGACCTGGGCCTCGACACAGACATCGGTCTGCAGGGCCAGCGCATCCGGCAGCGTCTCGCGCAGGGCCGCCTCGCGACGACCCATCAACGCCAGCGTCCAGCCCTCGGCGGCCAGAGCGCGGGCCACGGCCCTGCCGATGCCGGAGCCGGCACCGGTGACGAGAGCGACCTTCATCAACGACCGCTCGGCGACACCAGGGTGCGCTGTACCCAGCCGCTGAAGTTGGCGGCGTCGACCTTGACGAAGCCGTCCTTGACCTCGCCGGTGGCAACGAGTTCATCGCTGCGGTTCAGCGTGGCGACGACCTTGCTGTCGCGCGACGGGGCGGCGTAGGCCTTCACGTTGGAGATCTTGGCCACGAGCATCTGGCCCGCGGGAACGGGCGCGCCAGCCTGCGTGGAGGCGCCCGCATTCGCGTCGCCGGCGGCGCTGCCGGTGCGGATCAGGCTCTGCTGGTCGCGGATGCCCAGCACGATCTTGTTGTAGTTGTCGAGCAGGCTGGCAGCGATGAGCTTGCCTTCGGGCGTGCTGGTGTAGCCGCCCGCGGCGCCCAGCGCGCCGCCGCCGTAGCCCCAGCCGCCGATGGAGAAGTCGGTCTTGGTGGCCTTGCCTTCAGCGGCAGCGACCTGGATGCTGGAGCGCACGTCGGCGATCAGCAGGCTGGTGCTGGCCTCCTTGAATTTCAACCCGCCGGCGATGGCGCCAATGCCACCCAGCCGGTTGCCCAGCAGGCCACCAATGGCGCCGCCGACACCGCCGGTGTTGCTGGCAGCCACCAGCACATTGGGCGTCATGACGAAGTCGGCCGCCTGCATCTGGCCCTTGCCGACATTGGATTCCTGGCGCATCTCGCCGGCGGCGGCGAGATTGCGCTCCTGCTGCAGGTTCTGCATGGCCACGCCGCGCTCGACGACGTCAAAGCAGCCTGACTGCTGCACCATCATGCGCAGCAGCGATGCAGGGGAGCCCAGGCCGTAGTGCGACAGGTGGTTCCAGCCGTGCTGGGGCTCGGCCACGGCCAGCACGCCGAGCTTCTTGGGGCACTTCTCGACATTGGAGCCCGCCTCCTGGGCCTGCGCGGCCATCGCGGCAAAAGCCAGAGAAGCCAGCACGGCCCTGCTGAGCGTCTTGTTGTTCATCGTGATCCTCGCTTCGTTATCGGGTGACAGGGATTGTGCCCAGCGGGCGGTTCGGCTGGCGTCCCCATTCCGCGGGAATAGGGTCGCCTGGATCAGGGGCGCAGCACGAGCCGGTGCACGGTCTCGCCGGGCAGGAAAGGCAGGGCCTCGCCGGCCAGCCAGGCGGCATGGTCGCCACGGTAGAAAGGCGACATCGGGTGGCCGCTCTGGCCACCCGGGATGACGAGGATGCCGCTTTCCTCATGGCCGGGCGACACCACCATGCGCTCGCTCTGGCCATGGCCGTGGTTGTGCACGCGTGGCATGTGGCTGTCGCCGGCCATGCCCTGGGAGGCCTGGTCCAGCCAGCTTGAGAGCGCCGGCACGGCGACGCTCAGCGGGTGGCGCACGCTGGTGGGGTTGTCGGCGCCCCAGGTGGCTGCGGCGAGGCTGCCGTATTTGCTCAGCAGCTCCTGGCGGCTGTCGAGCACGGCGCGTTGCAGGAGCTCGGGCCAGGTCTTGAAGCTGCCTGGCAGGGTGTCAGGCCGCGCCGCCTGGATCAGCGCCCAGCCGGGCGTCTCGGGCACCAGCTTCAGGTCGGACAGCTTCGCGCCTTGCGCTTCCAACAGGCCAGCCAGCGGGTCGAAGATGTTTTTCAGCGCCTGCAGCCGGAAGGAGCGCACGAGCAGATAACCGACCGCGTCGGGTCGGGCCGCGTCGGCGCCCTTCTCGACCTCGACGCGATAGTCCGTCAGGCCGTTGGCAGTGACGAAGTCGGGCGTCAGCACCTGCTCCAGCAGCAGCTTGCGCCAGCGCTGATGGAAGAGCGCGCGGTGGTCGAGCTGGATGGCGTGCAGGCCGGCCTCGTCGAACTTGTCCTGGGCGCGCAGGTCATCGCGGATCTGCTGGGCGCGAGCGCCGAGATCCCAGCCACCGTTGCCGAGCAGCTTCATCGCCTCGCCACCGACCATGCGCGAATTGGCCGTCCACAGCCGCCCGTCGGCCGGGTCGACGATGCGCGGCTGCTCGGCCGCGCCAAGATAGCCCTGCCAGCGCGAGCGACCGTCGCTCCAGTCCTGGGGGCGGTCCATATCCTCGGCGCCGACGCGTTTGGGCATCGCGCCGATGACGGTCCAGGCGATGCGCCCGCCGGCGTCGGCCACCAGCAGGTTCTGGGCCGGCATGCCGGCGCCCGCGGCCAGTTGCACGGCCTCGTCGACATTGGCGGCTGTCTCCATGTGCATCAGGCGCAAATTCATGCCCTCGTGGTCATGGGCCACCCAGCGCAGCGCATAGGCCTGCCCGCTCGCTGCCTTTTGAGGCATGACGGGGCCCCATTCGCTTTCCAGCACGACATGGTCGACCGCGGCTTCGCCGGCGATCTCGATGCGCTCGACGGCACGTTGCAGCGGCTTCTCGGCGCCGCCGGCCAGGTAATGCGTGCCAGCGCCATTGAGCTTGAGCGCCACGACATCCGCCCAATCGGAGGTCGTGTTCGTGAAGCCCCAGGCCACGTGGCCATTGCTGCCGACCACCAGCAGCGGCGCGCCGGGCAGGGTCACCCCAGCCACGTCATGGCTGCCGGCCGCGTCCTTCCACTTCATGCGCGCCTTGAACCAGGTGCCGGGCGAGCGCAGGCCCAGGTGCATGTCGTCGGCCAGGATGGCCCGCCCGCCCGCGCCATGCGCGGCCGCGACGGCGAAGTTGTTGCTGCCGATGTCACGGGCGTCACGCAGGCTGCAGTCGCTGCAGGCCGTCTTGGCAGCGCGCAATGCGGCCGGCAGCGGCCCCGCTGGCAGGGGCACGGCAGTCACGCGGCTGTCGTCCATGGCGGCCTGCCAGTCGGCGCTGTGCTGAGTCAGGAAGGCATACCAGTCGTCCGGCACGGCCTCGCGCAGCAAGCCCGTGGCGACGTCGTCGCGGCCCTGGGCGCCCTGCAGGTCGAGGTACATGCCATAGGCGACGAGGACGGTGTCGGCCGCGACCCAGGGCTGGGGTTGCTGGCGCAGCAGCAGGTATTCGGGCGGGCGTGCGCCGAGGCCGGCCAGGCCAGCGTTGACGCCGCTCACGTAGGCGTCCAGCAGCGCGCGCTCATCTGCGGCCAAGGCCGCGATGCCGGCTTCAGCACGGTGGCGGAAGCGATGCAGGCGGCGCGACTTGTCCAGCGGCAGCGCCTTCGCGCCCACCAGCGCGGACAGCTCGCCAGCCGCGTTGCGGCGCATCAGGTCCATCTGGAAGAAGCGCTCCTGAGCGTGTGCGAAGCCCAGGGCCCGGGCCACGTCCAGGCGGTTCTCGGCCGTGATGGTCAGGTAGCCGCGCGCGTCGCGCTGCAACTCGGCCGGCGCACTCAGGGCGGCGATGGCACGTTCACCGTCGAGCTGGGCCAGGCTGCCACGCAGGGTCAGCCACAGCGCCAGAGCGAGCAGCAGCACGAGGGCCAGCAGGGCAAGGAGGATGCGCTTGAGCCACCTCATCAGAATGTCCCCGGGTAGCCGCCGCCGTCGAGCAAGATGTTCTGGCCCGTCAGGTAGGCGGCTTGGGCGCTGCACAGCATGGCGCAGATGGCGCCGAACTCGGCGGCGTTGCCGAAGCGCCGCGCGGGAATGGCCGCGCGGCGCCTGGCCGCCAGTTCATCCGCGCTGACGCCCGCCTTGGCGGCGCCGGCGGCGAAGCCCTTCTTCAGCCGGTCGGTATCGAAGGCACCCGGCAGCAGGTTGTTGATCGTCACGTTGGCGCCGGCCAGGCGCGGTTGGCGGGCCACGCCGGCGACGAAACCCGTCAGGCCGGAACGCGCGCCGTTGGACAGACCCAGCGTGTCGATGGGCGCTTTGACCGCGCCCGAGGTGATGTTGACGATGCGACCGAAGCCGCGCGCAGCCATCGCATCCACCGTCGCCTTGATGAGCTCGATGGGTGCCAGCATGTTGGCGTCCAGCGCGGCGATCCACTGCTCGCGGCCCCAGTCGCGGAAATCCCCGGGCGGCGGGCCGCCGGCGTTGTTGATGAGGATGTCCACCCGCGGGCAGGCCGCGAGCGCCGCTGCTCGGCCCTCAGAGGTGGCAATGTCGCCGGCCACCGCGCGCACCTCAGCGTCAGGGTTCAGGGCCCGCAGCGCATCAGCTGTCGCCAGCAACTCGGCCTCGCCGCGTGCCGTGATGACGACGTTGACGCCCTCACCCACCAGCGCCTCGGCACAGCCTCGGCCCAAGCCCTTGCTCGCCGCGCAGACCAGCGCCCAGTGGCCTTTCAAACCCAGATCCATGTCAGCTCCTCGATCGCCATGCGCGGCCTTGACAGGCCCGCATCATCGCGCGGTCGAGGGTGCTGCGCGCCGAGTTCAGCGCTTGAACTTGCCGTCCTCGCCCACGATGGACACGTCGGTGTACTCCAGGCCGCTGTGCTCCTTCTCGGAGTAGTGCACCTGCAGGCCGCCCAGGTCGATGCGGGCGCCGTCCAGCGCCTTGGCCAGGCTCTCGCGCGTGATCTCCTTGCCCGGTGCGCGCTTGAGGGCTTCGACGATCAGTTTCGCCGCGGCAAAGCCTTCAACATGGGCCGGCGTCAGCTCGTTGCGGCCGGCGGACTTGGCCAGGCTCAGCGCCTCCCGCACCATCAGGTTGGCCGTCGAGCGCTCGTAGGGGAAGAGCTGGGTCACGATGACCCCACGGCTGTCGTTGCCCAGCGCCTTCACGAAATCGGCCGCGGCGTTGTTGGACAGCGTGGCCACGTGCGCCGTGGAGCCGGCCGCGCGCAGCGCCTGCACGCCCTCCACAACCGCATAGGCCGGCCCGATCAGCACGACGGCCTCGATGCCGGCCTTGGCGATGGCCTGCATCGTCGGCGCGAGATCGGGCTTGTTGCGGTCAAAGCGCAGGTTGGACATGGCGCGCAGCTTGATGTCGTCCAGGCCCTTGATGGCGCCCTTGCCGGCGTCATTGCCGAAGGGGTCGTTGACCTGCACGATGGTGATGCGCTTGACGCCAATGCCGGCCAGGTGCTTGACCGCGCGTTCCGCCTCCTTCTGGTAGCTGGCGCGCAAGTGGTAGACCCAGGGCTGGACCGGCTCGCGCAGGCTGATGGCACCAGTGGCGGGCGCGATCAGCGGCAGCTTGTTCTCCTTCAGCACGGGCAGCAGGGCCTCGGTCGGGCCGGTGCCACGGCTCAGCATCAGCGCCAGCACACCCTGGTTGGCCAGGGACTTGGCCGCGGCCACGGCGGTCGCCGGGTCGTATTTGTCGTCCTGCGTGACGAGCTCGATGTTCTGGCCCTTGATGCCGCCCTGGGCATTGACCGAGTCAAAGTACAGCTTCGCGCCCTCGGCGCTCTCCTGCACGATGCCGGCCACGGGCCCTGAAAAGCCCGCCACCATGCCGATGCGCAGGGTGCTTTGCGCGAATGCGCCATTCATACCAATACAGGCAGCGAACAAGGCCGCCAGGCCAACCCAACGCTTCACTGTTTTTCTCCAGGACAAGCGCCACCGGGGCGCGTTTATGGCCGCGGATTGTGGGGCCAGCCCCCCCGCCCCCAGCAGCCCCTCTCCCCCAGGAAAAACCCGCCCTCCACCGGGTCTGAATGCGCATTTGCACCGCTTTTGGCGGGCCTACACTCTGGCCGCCTCGGTGCCGTGTTCGCGCTGCCAGCGCTCGTCTCCGCGCCGCCCATGCCGGAAAGCCCCTTGCCGCCTATCGCCTTGCCCCGCACGCCCGCACCTGCATACGGTTGGCAGCGCAGTTCCCTGACCTTCGCCGTCGTGCTGGCCCTGCTGCTGGGGCTGCTGCTGCCGACAACGGCCGTGTTGCTCTATGACGGCCAGAAGACCCGCGCCACCGCGATGGAGGACTTGAAGCGCGACCTGTCACGCGCCACCGAGGTGATGGCCCTGTCGCTGGCCGAGCCGGTCTGGCAGGTCTCGCCGGACCTGGCTGACCCCATGGTCAAGGCGCAGATGGACGATCCACGCTTCGTGTCGGTGCAGGTCGTCGAGCCGGCGTCGTCGGCCCCCTTCCTGTCGCAGCAGCGCGCTGGCGAGCAGGGCGACAGCGATCTGGTGCTGAGCCAGACCCGGCCCATCCAGCGCGACGGCCGCGAGATCGCCAAGCTGACCGTTCGCATGAGCGCCGCGCCGCTGCTGCAGGCCAAGCAGGCCGAGGTCTGGCGCACGGTCTGGCGCAGCATGCTGACGCTGACGCTGTCGCTGGCACTGATGCTGTGGGTGCTGCAGCGCTATGTGATGCGGCCCATGACCGAGCTGACCGGCTCAGCCGAGGCGCTGGCGGCCGGGCGGCTGGACCAGCCTTTGCGTGTGGCCGGCGCCGACGAGATCGCACGCGTGGGCGTGGCGATGGAGCGCATGCGCCAGGCCCTGCTATCGGCCTTCGAGGCGCTGCGCCAGCACAACGTGAACCTGGAAGAAACCGTCGCCCAGCGCACTGCCGAGCTGACGACCAGCAATGCCGAACTGTCCGAGGCGCTGGAAACGCTGCAGAAGGCGCAGCGCGAGCTGGTCGAGTCGGAGAAGCTCGCCTCGCTAGGCCGCCTGGTGGCGGGCGTTGCCCATGAGCTGAACACGCCGCTGGGCAATGCACTGACCGTGGTGTCGGCCCTGGACGACCGCTACAAGCAGCTCGAGGCCATGCTGTCGGGCAGCGTGCAGATGCGCCGCAGCACGCTGGAGGAACTGGCGCGCGACACGCGGCGCGGCCAGGACATCCTGCAGCGCAACGTGCAGAAGGCCGCCGACCTGGTGCGCGACTTCAAGCAGGTGGCCATCGACCAGACGGCCGACCTCAGGCGCGACTTCGACCTGGCCAAGGTCGTCGAGGACGTGCTCGTCATGGTCGAGCCCAGCTTCAAGCACACGCCCTTCGTCATCGACACCGAGCTGTGCCATGGCCTGGTGATGAACAGCTATCCCGGCGCGCTCGGCCAGGTGCTGACCAATCTGCTGATGAACGCGCTGCTGCACGGCTTCGACAGCGCGGCACAGGGGCACGTCAAGGTCTATTGCACGGCGCTGGACGAAGAGCAGGTCGAGCTCAGCGTGACGGACGATGGCCGCGGCATGGACGAGTCCGTGCGGCGGCGCATCTTCGACCCCTTCTTCACCACCAAGCTGGGCACCGGCGGCTCAGGCCTGGGCATGCACATCGTGCACAGCATCGTGACCAATGTGCTGGGCGGCCAGATCGAGGTGCGCTCCTCGCCGGGCGAAGGCACGCAGATGCTGATGCGGCTGCCGCTCAACGCACCGCAACGCGCCAGCGGCGAGCCGGCATAGGCTTACTGCGACGCGCCAGAGGCCGGGGCGGACGCCGCCTCGACCGCAGCGGCGACGGCGGCCGAAGCCGCTGCAGAAGCGGCAGGCTCGTGTCCACCCGTCACGTCATGCTTCTCACCGCTCAGGTCGATGTTGCCGCCGCTCTTGGTCAGGATGAAAAGCGCCAGCGCGGCAAAGGCGATGAAGCCGACGATCAACTTCCACATGCTCGGGTCTCCACAGGTTTGTACTGCGGCGCATTCTGGCGACCGAGGCTGACGCTCAACTGAAGGCGAAGGTCTCCCGGCGACCACCCTCGCCGCCGTAGCTCAACTCGTGGGTGAGGTCGCGAAAGTTGACGCGCAGCGCCGCCCACTCGCCGTGCTGCTGCCAGCGCAGGTGCAACTCGTCGTCGCCACTGGGCTCGACGCGGAACTCGCCGCAGAACGCCGGGTGCTGGTTGCGCAGCCTGATCAACTCGATGAGCCGGCGCACCACGGGGCGTTCGCAGTCGCGCGCGATCTCACCTTCGCTGTAGTGATGGCGGTTGATGTCGCGGCCGACCTGCGTGCGTGCCAGCAGGGCCATGTCGTTGTGGCCGGCCAGCAGGCCGACGTAGTAGACCTGCGGCACGCCGGGCAGGAAGAACTGGATGGCACGGGCCAGCAGATAGGCCGTCTCGTTGCGGCCCATCGCGTCGAAGAAGCTGCAGTTGACCTGGTAGAGGTCGAGATTGCTGGCCGCGGCCCCGGTGGCGCGCCGACTCTCGCCGCCGCTGGCCGCGTGGATGCGCTCCACCAGCGCGTCCAGCTCCGCGGGCGGCACGAGGCCGGGGTGGGCCGCGCGGTCGCTCGCGTCGGCACCGATGTCGATGATGCCGATGCCGTCGTGGGTGTCGAGCACGGTCAGCGCGTTGGTCGGGCGGATGTCGATCCAGCGCTTCAGCGCGGCGGCGGTGTGGAAGTTGAAGGCGTGCAGCACCAGTGGCGGCAGCGCGAAGTCGTAGACCCAGTCGACCCTGGCAGCGATCTCGATCTGGCGCTGGTGATAGGCGTGGATCTCGACGAGCACCTCGATGCCCAGCGCCCTCGCTTCGCCCGCGAACTCGGCGATGAAGTCGAAGGTCTCGGCCATCATGAAGCAGCTGCCGCCGGCCTTCTTGATGGCGTAGCCGACGGCGTCCAGCCGCACCATGCGAATGCCGTTGCTGGCAAAGGTGCGCAGGATGCCAGCGAGGTAGGCGCGGCCCTGGGGGTGGCGCACGGCGATGTCCACCTGCGCGGCAGTGAAGGTCGTCCACAGGATGCGGCGCTCACCGTTCTTCAGCGTGGCATAGGTCAGCGGCAGGCCGGGGCGGGGGCGGTAGACGGCCAGCAGGTCTCGCTCGCTGGCGCCCTCCGGGAAGACGGCGTCCAGCGTCAGGAACAGGCCCGCGTAGGCCGAGGCCTCGCCCTTCTCGGCGTAGTCGAGGAACTGCGGCGACTCGCTGGACATGTGGTTGACGATGACGTCGGCCATCACGTCCAGATCCTTGGTCAGCGCCTTGATGTCATCCCAGTTGCCCAGGCGCGGGTCAACCTGCGTGTGGTCGATGGGGTCGAAGCCGGCGTCGGCGCCATCGATGGCATGGAAGAACGGCAGCAGGTGCACGCCACCGAACACGCCGTGCAGTGGCGAGCCCGGCTCGCAGAGCAGCTTGTGCAACCGTGCCAGGTCGGCGCCGTCGCGCTGGCCGCCGAGGCGGTCGACATAGGTGATGAGCTGGACTTGGTTCTTCATGAGGACTTGGGACTCTTGACTGCCAGCACGCACAGCGCAGCGAGCGCCAGCAGCACGCCGGCCAGGCGAATGACGTTCTCGGGCCGGCCGCCCAGCAGGCCGTCGTAGAACAAGGGCAGGGTCACCGCCTGGATCAGCATGGGGATGACGATGAACATGTTGAAGATGCCCATGTAGACGCCGGCGCGCTCGGGCGGGATGCTGCCGGCCAGCAGCACATAGGGGTTGCCCATGATGGAACCCCAGGCCAGGCCAATGCCGACCATGGGCAGGAAGAGCCAGGTCTTGTCATGGATGCCGGGCAGCGCCCACATGCCGGCGGCCGCACAGGCGAGTGCGAAGGCATGCACCCATTTCGCGCCAAGGCGTTTGGTGAACGGCACCATCGCGAAGGCGGCGACGAAGGCGACGGCGTTGTAGAAGCCGCCGACCTGTCCGTTGAGCAAGGCCGCGTCGCGAAAGCCGGCGCTGTGCGGGTCGTCCGTGCCGAAGACCGTCGCGGCCAGCGTCGGCACGATGTAGATCCAGTAGCACATCATTCCGTACCACTGGCAGCGCCATCCACCACAGCCGCCGCATCGTGGCTGGCATGTCGCGCAGCGCGGCCCAGATCTCGGTGAGCGTCGCGCCCAGGCCATGGGGCAGCGCGCGCAGGCGGGCGATCTCCTCGGCCAGCAATGGCAGCTCCGGCACGCGGCGCACCGACCACCACACCGTCGTGAACGACAGCAGCGCGCCGATGACGAAGGCCAGCGTCGTGACGACCGGGATACCGTTGGCGCCCAAAGCGTCCTTGTTCATCCCGAAGGCAACGAGCAGGCTGGGCGTGAGGTAGGCCAGCGTCTGCGCCAGGCCGGTGAACGAGGCCTGCGTGAGAAAGCCGCTGGCGTGCTGCTCTTCGCGAAGCCGGTCGCTGACGTAGGCGCGGTAGGGCTCCATCGTCACGTTGTTGGCTGCGTCCAGGATCCACAGCAGGCCGGCCGCGAACCACAGCGCAGGGCTGAAGGGCATGGCCAGCAGGCCCAGCGAGCAGATCAGCGCGCCGATGAGGAAGTAAGGCGTGCGCCGGCCCAGGCGGTGCGTCGTGCGGTCGCTCATGGCGCCGATGAGGGGCTGCACCAGCAGGCCGGTGATGGGGCCGGCCAGCCAGAGGTAGGGCAGGCTTTTGCCGTCGGCGCCCAGCATCTGGTAGATCGGGCTCATGTTGGCCTGCTGCAGGCCGAAGCTGAACTGGATGCCGAGGAAGCCGATGTTCATGTTCACGATCTGCGTGAACGACAAATGCGGCGACAGGTGGGGCTTGTTCATCTCATTCCTCGGCCGGCAGCGCGTGCAAGGCCTCGCGCCAGGGGGCCAGCGCTGCCGGGTCTGGCGGCAGCGGACCGCGCACGCCGCAGATCATCGCGGCGTAACGGTTGGCCAGGTGCAGGGTCGCACCCAGGTCACGACCCAGCGCCAGCCCGGCCAGCAACACCGCCGTGAAGCCGTCGCCGGCGCCGACGCTGTCGACGAAAGCCGGCTGGGCCACGCCCTCGCCTGTCGCCAGCACGCGGCCGTGCTCGCCGTGCAGCACGTAGCCGGCGGCGCCGCGCGTCAGTACCAGGCCTTGCAGCGCAAAGCGGGCCATCAGCGCCGGCAGCGTGGGCTCGAACCAGGTGAGCAGGCAGCCGAGTTCGTCCTCGTTGAGCTTGACCCAGTCGGCCAGCATCAACACTTCAGCGGCCAGTTCGGGCGTGTCGGTGCCGGGGCGCAGATTGAGATCCAGCAGACGCGGGCCGGCCATGCGCTTGACCGTGGCGCGGATGGCTGCGCGCGAGACGGCGTGGCGCTGGGCCAGGCTGCCGAAGTAGACGATGCCGGCGTCACCCACGGCCGGCGCTTCGAGGTGGTCCCAGGCCGCGTCGACATGGATCTCGAAGCGATGGCCGCCGCCCGCATCCTCATGCACGCTGACGCGTCCAGTCGCACGGGTCGTATCGCGCTGGATGCCGTCGATGGCGAGGCCGTAGCGCGCTGCACTTTCCAGCACGAGGCGGCCCGCCGCATCATCGGCACCGACGCGACTGACGAAGCGCAGCGGCACATCCAACGCGGCCAGCGAGCGCGCCACGTTGAAGGGCGCGCCCCCGGCGACCGGGCCGTCGTGGAACTCGTCCACGAGGGCCTCGCCCAGTACCAGGATGGGACTCATCGCGCTCAGAAGCTGTAGCGCAGCGAGGCCTTCACGGTGCGGCCCGTGTAGGCACGCGCGGCGCCGCGGCCGTCGTTGCTCTCGGTGTAGGCCAGCTCGTTGAAGAGGTTGTTGGCCGCCAGCGAGAGCGTCGCGCGGTCGGTGAGCGCGTAGCTGGCAAACGCGTTGACGACGGTGTAGGCCGGCAGCGTGATGGTCAGCGCACCGGTGGGGCCATCGTCCAGGCTCTTGGACGTGCCGACGATGCTGACGCCGAAGCTCAGTGCATCGTTGAGGTTGACCGTGGGCGTGAGCTGGTAGACGACCTTGGCCTGGCGCTTGGGAGCCCGGCCGTCGGCCTGCTTCGCGTCGGTGTAAGTCAGGCCGCCCAGCACGCTGACGACGCCAAAACGGGCCGAGCCTTCCAGTTCCAAACCGTTGCTGCGGTAGCTGTTGGCCTTGGCGACGATGGGGTTGGTCGTCACGTCGACGTTGACCTCGTCGGTCTTGGCGTGGAAGAGCGTGGCAAACAGGCTCATGCCACCGCCGCGGATCTTCACGCCGGCTTCCGCCTGCCTGACCTTGTTGGTCGGGATGGTCGGGCTCTTGCCGTTGACGAGGTTGGGGTTGTTGAAGAAGGTGATGCGGTCGGCGTTGTAGGCAGCGCCGTCGGAATAGCGGGCGAAGACGGACAGATCCTTGCTCAGCGCATAGTTGCCACCCAGCGAATACGAGGTGCGGCCGAAGTCGTAATCAATGGCGTTGGGCTTGGTCAGGTCGTAGCTGACGCCGGCGTTGGACTGGTAGTAGGCGCCGCTGGCCTTCTGGTTGTCGCGGCGCACACCGATGTCGGCCGACAGCGGGCCGGCCTCGTAGTTCAGCACCACGTAGGGTGCGTTGGTCGTGTACTTGCTGTCCTGCGTGTTGCTGCAGCAGCCGCCAAAACCCGGCGAGCCGTTGACGACGCCGGGCACGTTCAGCACGCGGGCGCCCTCGCCGCTGGCCGACAGCGAGTACTGGTTGAAGTTCCACGTCAGGTCCAACTGCTGCACCGAGGTGTACAGCCCGGCCACAGCGCTGAGCTTGGCGGCGCCGCCGAGCTCGAAGTCACGCGAGAACTTCAGGTCGTTGGCCATCAGGCCGGCGTTGTCGACCTTGGTGTTGAAGACGACGGCCGTGAACTTGTTGCCTGTGTAGGCCGCACCGGCATCGGGGCCAGTGGCCAGGGTGGTGCCGGCCGGCGCGGCGGCCACGTCGTCGCCTGGGAAGATGCCGATGAAGCGACCCGAATTGCGGCTCCACGAGAACTTGTTCTGCAGGCGAAAGCCACCGCCGGCGTCGAGGTCAAGGTCGGCGCCGAAAGCGTCGCTCCTGGCAGTGAGGCCGTCGCGGATGTTGCTGGTGGCGCGGCTGTTGGTGTTGGTCAGCGTGCTGTCCAGCGGCCAGGCGACGTCGTAGAAGGCGGCGCGGCGCGGGTCCAGGCCGGGAATCTCCTGGATGCTGCCGTTCACGTACTTCACCGGCGTAGGCATGAAGGTCGGGCTGTGGTCATCCAGGTGCTTGAGGCTGAAGCGCACATAGCTCTTGCCCTCCAGTTCGAAGGTGACGTTGGCGCGCACCTGACCGCCGTTCTCGGTGCCGTCGGCGCCTTTGCGGCCACCGTCGCCCACGCGGTAGAAGCCGCCGATGAAGAAACGCGTTTTGGCCGCCAGGCGACCGCCGTAGCCGAAGTCGACTCGGGTCTGGTCGAAGTCCAGGCCCTTGGTCAGCTGCAGGCTGCCACCGGGCTCCAGGCCGGTCTTGCCGATGAAGTTGATGATGCCGCCGGGCGCACCGGTGGCCAACAGCGCGGCCGAACCGCCGCGCACGACCTCCAGGCGCTCGAAGCCGGCGTCGGCGCGCATCCAGGTGTCGGGCGTGGCGAAGGCGATGTCGCCGAACTGCAGCACGGGCAAGCCGTCTTCCTGGAACTGGATGTAGCGCGCGCCGCCGGCCGAGACCGGGATGCCGCGCACGGCGACGTTGGCGTTGGACTCACCGCCGCTGGCCTCGGCGCGGATGCCGGGCACGCCCCGGAGCAGGTCCGTGGCACTGGCGGCGGTGACGGCCGCGACGCCTTCGCTCTCGATGGTCGAGATGGCCACGCTGGAGCGCATCTTGGACTTGGCCGTCGAAGTGCCGGTGACGACGACGGCGTCGAGCTTGAGGCCGTCGGCCGATTCAGCGGCGGTAGCGGCGACCTGTTGGCCTTGCGCGGCCACGCTCAACAGCGCCAGGGCCACGGCGGCGGACAGGGGTTGCAGAGACGGACGGCGGCTGGACCGCGCGGCGGTCGGATGGGGGCTGGGCATGGAGTCTCCTGGTGTCGGTGTTTGAGCGCCCTCTGCGGGGCGAAGCGGCTTGGCCGCCCTGTCGAGCGCCGATCCGTGCCGCCATTCTGCGTCGCCGTCGTTTGTTTTGCAATCGATTGCATTTCAGTAGAAACACGTATTCGACAAACATCATTGGTACTGATATTTGACAGAATGAAAACGATAGGCAGCCGTGCTCCGACCCACAGCTGCGCTGACCGGGCGGCGCGGGCCGCGCGGTCAGGGTGCTGCCGTCAGGCGTGGGGAGCGCTCTCGCGCAGCGTCAGGTAAACCGGCATCGTGCGCGGCCCGGCGCGTTCGCCACGCAGCTGGCCCAGCAGTGCTTCCACCAGCTCAGCACCCGCTTCGGCCACCGGTTGGTGGACGGTGGTCAGCGGCGGGTCGCAGTAGGCGGCCAACGGCATGTCGTCGTAGCCGATGACAGCCACATCGCCCGGCACGCTGCGGCCCACGGCGCGCAAGGCCTGGATGGTCAGCAGCGCCAGCACGTCGCTGCAGCAGACGACGCCGTCGAAGCCACGCTGTGCAGAACAGAACTCGCGCAGCACTTCGGTCGCCACGCCGGGCTCGAAGGGCGCGGCCAGCTCCAGCGCGGGGTCGACGTCCAGGCCCGCCTCACGCAGCGCCTGGGCGTAGCCCTGGCGGCGCAGCCAGACCTCGGGCAGATTGGCGTCGCCCACGAAGGCGATGCGGCGTCGACCCAGTTGCAGCAGATGACGCGCGGCCAGCGTGCCGCCCAGCACGTTGTCGCCACCCACGCTGCAGTAGAGCTGCTGCGGCATCTCGCCGCCCCAGACGACCAGCGGGAGCTTGCGCGCGGCCATGTCGTTGAGCTGGTCGTGGTGGCGCCATTGGCCGATGAGGACGACGCCAATGGCCTTGCCGGAGTCGAACCAGTGCGAGGCCAGGTCCAGCCGCTCGGCGTCGACGCGCGACAGCAGCATGTCGTAGCCGCGGTCGGTCAGCGCGTCGGCAATGGAGCCGACGATGGACAGGAAGAAGGGGTCGGAGATGTGCTGGCGGGATTTGGCGTCGTAGGGCACGACGACGGCCACCGTCTTGTTCTCCTGCAGCCGCAGATTGCGCGCACCGAAGTTGATCGAGTAGTTCAGCGAGCGGGCCAATTCGGCGACGCGCTGGCGCGTCTCGGCATTGACGAGCTCGCTGCCGTTCAAGGCCCGAGACACCGTGGACACCGACACGCCGGCCAGGCGGGCGATGTCGACCATCTGCAGCCGGCGTTGCTCACCAGCGCTGCTGTCGGAAGGGTCTTTGGACTTGGGCATCAGCGGCATCGTCGCAGGGCAGACTGCCATCGACAAGCAGGGCTAGCCAGAACGAAAAAGGCCGGCATGAAGCCGGCCTCGTGTAGACATCCCGGGAACTCCCCGGGAAAAACATGATCAGTCGCGGGCGTAGATGTCCACGTCCTTGGTCTCACGCACGAACAGCACGCCGATGACGAAGGTCGCCGCCGCGATGATGATGGGGTACCAGAGGCCGTGATAGATGTTGCCGTTCTGCGCCACCATCGCGAAGGTGATGGAGGGCAGCATGCCGCCGAACCAGCCGTTGCCGATGTGGTACGGCAGGCTCATCGAGGTGTAGCGGATGCGGGTCGGGAACATCTCCACCAGCATGGCCGCGATCGGGCCGTAGACCATGGTCACGTACAGCACCAGCACGAACAGGATGGCAATGACCATCGGCACATTGGCCTTGGCCATGTCGGCCTTGGCCGGATAGCCGGCAGCCTTCATCGCTTCGCCCAGCTCCTTCTTGAAGCCGGCGATGGCCTTGGTACTGGCTTCGTCGAACTTGTGCTCGGTCAGCTTGGTGGCGGTCGGGACGGCGATTTCCTTTTCGCCGACCTTCACGACCGTTGGTGCACCTGCGGGAGCCTCGATGGTCTCGGAGCTGGCCGACGACTGGGCCAGAGCACGCTTGGCAATGTCGCAGGCGCTGGTGAAGTCCACCTCGCGTGCCAGCGGGCTGCCCTGGAAGGAGCAACTGGCCATGTTGGTGGTCAGCGTGACCTTGGCGGTCTCCTGGGCCCTGGCGAGGTCGGGGTTGGCCGCAGCGGTCAGGGCCTTGAACAGCGGGAAGTAGGTCAGCGCGGCGAGCAGCAGGCCGGCCATGATGATGGGCTTGCGGCCGATCTTGTCCGACAGCGTGCCGAAGATGACGAAGAAGGGCGTGCCCAGCAGCAGCGAGATGGCGATCCAGATGTTGGCCGAGGTGAGGTCCACCTTGAGCACCGACGTCAGGAAGAACAGCGCGTAGAACTGGCCCGAATACCAGACCACGCCCTGGCCGGCCACCAGGCCGAAGAGCGCCAGCAGCACGATCTTCAGGTTCTTCCACTGGCCGAAGGATTCGGACAGCGGTGCCTTGGAGGTCTTGCCCTCCGCCTTCATCTTCTGGAAGGCGGGCGATTCGTTCATCGACAGGCGAATCCACACCGAAACGCCCAGCAGCAGGATCGACACGATGAAGGGAATGCGCCAGCCCCATTCGCCGAAGTCCTTGTCCGACATCGAGTTCTTCACGCCGAGGATGACCATCAGCGACAGGAACAAGCCCAGCGTCGCCGTCGTCTGGATCCACGAGGTGTAGGCGCCACGCTTGCCGTGAGGGGCATGCTCGGCCACGTAGGTGGCGGCACCGCCGTACTCACCGCCGAGGGCCAGGCCCTGCAGCAGACGCAGGCCGACCAGGATGACCGGGGCCGCGGCGCCGATGGTCGCGTAGGTGGGCAGCACGCCGACGATGAAGGTCGACAGGCCCATGATCAGGATGGTGACCAGGAAGGTGTACTTGCGGCCGATCATGTCGCCGAGGCGGCCGAACACCAGCGCGCCGAAGGGGCGCACGATGAAGCCGGCGGCAAAGGCCATCAGCGAGGCGATGAAGGCCGCGCTGGGATCCAGGCCGGCAAAGAACTGCTTGGCGATGACGGCCGCCAGCGAACCGTAAAGGTAGAAGTCGTACCACTCGAACACCGTGCCCAGCGAGGAGGCGAAGATGACCTTCTTCTCCTCTTTGGTCATCGGCGTCGCGGCCGTCGAAGTCGCAGTTGCCATTGATATGTCTCCATCAGTTGTCGGGCCGCCCCACAGGCTTCCCTCACCGCGACTATTCACACCGCCTCTGACCGTGTTCTGACGCCAGTCTGAATCGAGGCTGACAAACTCCGCAGGAACCCGCAGTCAGCATTTCTCAATGCGAGATCAGATGACCCTCGCGGGTAAATCCTGAGACGTTTTGAATCATGTCTGCCGGCCTGCATGCCGGCAGTCCTTCGCGAGGCGTCGAACAAGCCGCAGGGCTTGTTCTTGGTCCGCGCTCAGTGTTTCCGGGTGATGCCGGGCCGGGCCTGGGCCGCCGATTCCCAAATGCCGCTGCGAAACCAGGGGTCGTCCTGCAGCGCTGCGCGCAGCATCGGCAGCGCATCCTGGCCCCAGAACAGCCGGCCTTCGAACTCGACGGTCGGCACGCCGAAGACGCCCAGGGCCAGTGCCGCCTCGGTCTCGCTGCGCAGACGCTGCTTGACGGCCTCGCCGGCCGGATCCTGCGCGGGCGCAAGGCGTTCGGTCAGCGCGGCGATGCGGGCGGCGTCACTGGCATCGGCACCGGCGCCACGCCAGACGTGATGAAACAGCTGCTCGACGACCCAGCGCCCCGGCGTGTCGCCCGGCTGCCCTTGCGGCGCCGTACAGGCCCAGGCCAGCCGCAACAGCGGCAAGGGGTTGAAGGGATGCTGGGCCGGCGGATCCAGCACGAGGCCCTGGGCATGCGCCAGCCAGGCCACCTGGCGGAAGGTCCAGCGCCGCTTGGCCTCGATCTCGGCTGGCCCCTTCTGGCCCAGGGCCTGCAGCAGGGCCGCAAACAGGATGGGCCGGTAGACGACCTCGACGCTGTGGCCCGCCAGCGCTTCGGGCAGGGCCTCGAAGGCGAGGGCTGCGTAGGGCGAGATGGGGTCGAAATAGAAGGTCAGCCGCTTCATCGATCCTGTTCCTCGCTGTGGGGCCAGGGCCCCAGCCAAAGGCCGTGGCGATGCATTTCGACGCGCCTCTCGGGCAACTGGTCGAGGATGTGGCGCTGCACGGTCTCGGGCGCTCCGCCCCAGCCGGCAATCTCATTGATGCTGCGCCCGCAGCCGCGGCACCAGCCGCTGGCCGCGTCCATCTGGCAGACGTTCACGCACGGCGACGCGGCGACGGCTTTCATGCCTGGACAACGTCGATGACGGGCGCGCCCGTCAGCTTCTCCAGCTCGCCGGGCGTCAGCTTGAACACGCCGTTCGGGTGGCCGGCCGCGGCCCAGATGATGTCGAAGCGGAACAGCTCGCGGTCGATGAAGAGTTGAGGGGGTGCCGCGCCATCACTGGGTGCGAAGCCGGCCGGTGACACGCCACCGATGGAGAAGCCGGTGCGCGCCTTGACGAAGTCGGCGTCGGCGCGGCCCAGAGCGCCCGTGTGGGGCTTGAGCTTGGCCTCGTCGACACGCCTGTCGCCCGAGGTGATGACGAGGACGGCCGCGTCATCGGCCTTGCGGCGGAAGACGACGGACTTGGCAATCTGGCCCAGGGTCA
The DNA here is from genome assembly GCF_054049255.1 of Roseateles sp. P5_E4. NCBI lineage: Bacteria > Pseudomonadati > Pseudomonadota > Betaproteobacteria > Burkholderiales > Sphaerotilaceae > Roseateles > Roseateles sp. P5_E4. The sequence goes on from NZ_JBFUMS010000017.1 coordinate 69,143, forward strand.
CGCCCAGGGCGTCGGCGGCCTCCTGGGCGGTGCGGGCCGCAACGTCCAGCCACAGCGGCCGGTGGGGATGGGCCAGGGCCGCAAGTGCGGCGCTGACGCGCTGGAAGCCTTCGGGCCGGGGATCGGTGTCTGCCATGGCCACGATTGTGTCGCGGCCAGCGCCGGCAGTTCGATCAGTCGTGGCCCTTGCCCTTGCCATGCCCCTTGCCGTGGCCCTTGCCTTTGCCGTGATCCCCGCCCTGGTCGTTGTCGTTCTGCGGCCGGGCATAACGCTCCTGGTACCAGTCCTCCTTGACGAAGTAGACCGGCACGCCACAAGCGTTGTACTGGGCGCAATGCTTCTCCCAATGCTTCTGGTGGCCCGGCGGGATGCGCATATAGACGGGCGCGACATGCACGGGTTGGCGCTGCACCCAGACAGGCTGAGCCATCATGACAGGCGGCGGCGCGGTGTTGCCGATGTCGATGCGGCCGTAGAAACCAGGCTGGCCAATCTGCACCGACACACCGACGTCGGTGGCCTGGGCGGCGCCAGCAATCAGCAGCAGCGTGATGAGGGGCAGGATCTTCTTCATGGTGTCTCCTTGCTTCAGGCCAGGTTTCAAGCTTAAGGCAGCGTGAAATCGAAATCGTAGAAATGCTGGTGGCCTTCAACGCGGATGTTCATGCGGCCCACCAGGCCGGCCAGTGCACCGGTCCCGGAGTCTGGCACAACGGTGATGGCGAGGCTGGGCGTGCCGCGCTCCATCAGGCCGTGATGCACGAGGGCGAAGCTACCCTCGCGGCCCTCCAGGCTGCCGGTCACGGTCTCCAGCGCCACATAGGCCGCCGAGCCGGCGATGCTGCCGTGCGTGGCCAGCATCTGGCCGGCGCCACGGGCCTCGAGGGCGCCGCGATATTGCTTGTCCAGCACCATGCGGCCGAGGGCCGGACTTGCCGCCTCGGCAGCCTGGGCCGTCATCCCCACCGTGAACTCACCGCTGACCGTCGCCATCACCACTCTCCTTCGAGCCGGGCCGGCTCGCCAACGCCGATTCGACCACGGGCTGCCCCTCGGCGGCGAGGGGTGTGAACAGCGGCTTGGCGACCCGCACGGGGATGACATCCAGTCGGGCCTGCAGCACCGTGTAGTCCTCGCCGCCGCCGCGGACGGCACTACGCCAGCCCACGAAGCCAGGGGCACGGCGCAGCCGGAACTCGAAGCCCACGTCGGGCGCCGGATCGTCGGCGTGCGGACGGGCGCGGTAAGCGAGGCCGCCCACCTCGGGCTCGGGGCCGTCCAGCAGCTGCGTCAGCGCGCCGAGGATGCAGCCGTCGCCGAGGATGTCGAGGAAGAACCGGTCGGACTGCAGGCGCGGCTTGAAGTCCGGGGCGCCAGGGTCGATGCGGGGCTCGCGCTGCTTGTGCGGCGCCGGCGTCGTCTCGCCGCTGGCCAGGTCGTGGCAGTCGCCATGGTCGAGATAGGACAGGCGCACGCCCTGCAGGTTGAAGGCCGGCAGCGCGGCGTCGCGTGTCGCGTCGCCGAGGTCGACAAGGACGGCGCCGCTGCCGCCGATGACCTCGAGTTGCCCGCCCTTGATGACGACGGCCGCGTTCTCGTCCACACCGAGGCCCAGGCGGCAGCCCAGGGACTGCAGGGCCGGCAGCATGCGGCCGATGCGGCCGCGCTTGAGGAAATGCTGGTCGATCAGCAGGTCGGGGCCGAGGAAGGCCAGGCCCCGGTCGTATTCCAGGCCCGCCCGCCACTGGCCCTTGAGAACGGCCAGGCTGTCCATCGCATCGCGGAACATCATGCGGCTCATGACCGCGGCACCGGCACTGGTGCCAGCGATGACGCCGCCGCGCTCGAAGACCTGGCGGATGGCCGCCAGCATGGCCGTCGGCTCGCCGCCCGGCTGCAGCGTGTCGACGATGAGCTCCTGGGCGCCACCGGAGAAGAAGACGGCGCGGCAGGCAGCGACGCGGGCGATCAGGGCCGTATCGTGCAGCGTTCCCTGCAGATCTCCCTCTTCTAGATTGGGGGCGACGGGAATGATCTCGGCGCGCGCGCCGCAGCGCTCCAGCGCGGCGGCGATCTGGGCCGCAACGCGCTCGGGCTCATAGGCCGCGGTCGGGAAGACGGCGATGGACGCACCGGCGCCCCCGGCCTCGTCGACGATGCGCTGCCAGACGGCGTCGCTGTCAGCTTTGAGCGCGCCGCCGATGACGATGACGGTGCCGACGGGGGAGTGGCTGGGCAAGATGGGTGCCGGGCTGGCGCAGTTCACGAGCCCGACATCTTGGCAGGCTCCCGCGCAATCCGACACCGGGTCAGGCCCGAGGAAAAGCAACGCTTGTGACCAAGCGCTGCAACCGGCTGCCGATTCACTGGCCTGAGGGCGCCGACGCTGCGGGAACGCTCGTGGCGGGCAGGCTGGTCGCAGGCTTGGGCGGCCCCGACCAGCCGCCATACAGCGGCATCGGCAGGCGCACGGGGCTGATGTCGAGGTAGAGGTTGGTGACCGTGAACTGTTCGCCGCCGAATTCCTCGGTGCTCCAACCCAGCGAGTCCGAGCCCTTGTAGAGCCGGAACAGGAAGCCGAGCTCGGCCAGCGGGTCGTTGGTGCGCGGCAGCACGTCGAAGGCCAGGCCCTTGACCTCCTTGCGCACGCTGTCGATGAGGCGTGTCATCGCGTTGGAGATGGTCGAGTCGCCCATCATGTCGAGGTGGAAGACATCGTCGATGTAGCTCGGCTTGAAGTTAGGCGACTCGGCGTCGTGCAACTCGCCGCGCAGCTTGGGCGCCGACGGCGTCGCCGAGCGCGCGCGCAGGTGGTAGCGGTCGCCGTGCTCGAGGTAGGACAGGCGAGCGCCCTGCACGTTGAAAGCGCCCAGCGAGGGATCGCTCTTGGCCTCGGTGAGGTCCACGACCAGACAGCCGCGGTCGCCGATGACCTCGATCTCGTCACCGCGGATGATGGCGGCGGTGTTCTCGTCCACGCCCAGGCCGAGCTTGTAGCCCTTGGCCATCATCAGCGGGATCATGCGGCCGAAGCGGCCGCGCTTGAGGAAATGCTGGTCGACGAACAGATGAGGGCCGACGAAGCCCAGCCCGCGATCGATCTGCTTGCCATCCGAAAAGCGGCCCTTGAGGATGTTGATGTTGCTGGGCGGGTCACGGAACATCACAGTGCTCATGATGGCCGCTCCGGCCGAAGTGCCGGCGATGACGCCGCCCTTGCGGTAGACGTCCCAGATCGCCTCCAGCATGGGCGTGCTCTGGCCACCGGGCTGCAGCACATCGACGATGCGCTCCTGCACGCCGCCCGTGAAGAAAATGCCCTTGGCGGCCTTGACCTTGGCGATCAGGGCCGGGTCGCGCACGACCTTGCTCAGGTCCACCCACAGGAACTTGGGCGCCACCGGCAAGGCCTCGGCCACCGCGCCTCGGCGCTGCAGCAGATCCACGATCTGCTTGGCGCTGGCCTCGGGATCCTCACTGGCAGTGCCAAAAACGACGAAGCGCGCGCCCTTGCCGCCGGCCAGTTGAACGATGCGTTGCCAGACCTCTTCGTTGTCGGCCTTCAGTGCGCCGCCGATGGGCACGGCATAGCCGCGGATGGCGGGCTCGGACTCGGGCAGCGGCTGCAGCGCCCCTGAGGCCTGTGCCGGACCGGCTTGAACGGCCGACGCGGCCTTGGCGGGCGCCGGTGCCGCAGCGCGTGGTGCCGATGCCGAGGCCGGCGCCGACGGACGCAGCAGCCTGAAGCCTTGCGGCGCGCTCGCCGCCGGTGCCGTCGCCGGCGGAGCCGCCTGTACGCCCATGGCTGCCGCCATTGCCGCCACACCGGCCCAGATCCATGCCCTCATGCCCACACCCCTCCTTGGTCAGACCGCGCATGATGACAGAGCGCCGATGACCGTTCGCCCCTAATTCGAACGACGAGGGCGTGGCGCGCACGAGACGAATCGCCGGCTTGGAGCCCGGCAGCTAGCGCCGCCGTGCCTAGACTCGCCCGAACCACGGAGAGCCGCCCATGAAAACCCCCTGCCCTTCCCGCATTGCCGTCACTGCTGCTGCAGCGGCCCTGCTTGCGCTGAGCTGCGCTGCCCAGGCCCAGTCGACGCTGGAGCGCGTCGAGATCACCGGCACGGCGATCAAGCGCATCGAGGGCGAGACAGCGCTGCCGGTGCAGGTCATCACGCGGGGCGAAATCGACAAGGCCGGCGTGACGACGGCCGCCGAGCTGATCGCCCGCATCAGCGCCAGCGCCAACAACCTGACCGACGGCGGCAGCGTGGCCTATGGCGGCTTCCGGGACCAGATGGGCTTCAACGCCGCCAACCTGCGCGGCCTGGGCGTGTCGTCCACCCTCGTGCTGCTGAACGGCCGGCGCGTGGCCAACTTCGCCTCGCCCGGCGACGCGGCCGGCGTGGACCTGAACAGCATCCCGGCCGCCGCCATCCAGCGCGTCGAGATCCTGCTCGACGGCGCCTCGTCGCTGTACGGCTCGGACGCCATCGGCGGCGTCATCAACTTCATCACCCGCAAGGACTTCTCCGGCATCGAAATCAACGCATTGGCCGGCAGCACCACCGAAGGCCACGGCGCGGCCAAGCGCTCGGCGACCGTGGCCGGTGGCTTCGGCGACTTCGGTCGCGACGGCTTCAATGTCTTCGGCGTCATCGACGTGCAGAAGACCAGCAGCCTGAACGCGTCCAAGCGCCAGTTCATCAAGGACCTGGACATCCCCGGCCGGCTGCCAGACCTGCTGTCCAGCGCGAGCTTCCCCGGCAATATCCGGCTGTCCAACTACCAGCGCGACACGCTGATCGGCGAGGGCTACAGCAGCAACGGCAGCACGGTCATCGACTCCAAGACCGTCAACCCGGCCGCCGCCGCGGGCTGCAACCCGCCCGCCAGCCTCTACCTGCCTGACGGCATTGGTGGCGCGGACGGTTGCACCTTTGACTACATGCGCGATATCGAGCTGTATCCGAAGTCGAAGAAAAGCAGCATCTTCGGCCGCGGCATCTTCAACCTCGGTGGCGGCCACCAGGCCTTTGCCGAGGTGTCGCTGGCAAGGGCTCGCACCCTCTACACCGGCACGCCCAACCGCGTGGACGCCGACATGGACGTTTCGCGCGTGCCGGCCTTTGCAGGCAGCGCGCTGAACAGCCTGGACGCCGACGACGAGGAACGCATCATCACCGTGCGCACCCGCCTGTCCGAAGCCGGCCTGCGCACCAGTGAGCTGGTGTCGACCACCCAGCGGGTCGTGGCCGGCATGACCGGCCTGGTGAGCGGCTGGGACTATGAGTGGGCACTGAACCACAGCACCAGCAAGGTCTCCGACCGGGACTTCCAGGGCTACCTGAACGAGCAGATGATCCTGGACGGCTTCGCGAACGGCACGCTGAATGCCTTTGGCCCCTCCAGCGCCGCCGGCCTGGCGCTGTATGAGAAGTCGCAGATCCGCGGCGAGGTGCGCCACGCCACCGGCAACATGGACAGCCTGGACTTCAAGGCCTCCAAGGCGCTGACGAAGCTGGCGGGCGGCGACCTGGCCGTGGCCATCGGCGGCGAGTACCGGCGCGAGAAGCAGAACTACCACCAGTCCGACGCGCTCAAGCAGGACCTCATCCTCGGCGAGACCACGCAAGGCCCCGACTCCGACTTCGGCAAGTCGCGCAAGGTCGGTGCCGTGTTCGGCGAGCTCAGCGCGCCCATCACCAAGCAGCTGGAGCTGTCGGCCGCGCTGCGCTATGAGCACTACCAGGTCAGCGGCGGCGCAGCCAGCCCCAAGCTGGGCCTGAAATACGTGCCGATGCCGGAGCTGCTGCTGCGCGCCTCGATCGGCAGGGGCTTCCGCGCGCCCAGCCTGTCGGACCTGTACCGCCCCGTCACCGAAGGCAATTCGGCCACGCTGGTGGACCCGGTCTGCCTGGCAGCCGACCCCACCAATACGCCCACCGACTGCTCGGACATCTGGGTCACGCGCAACTTCAGCAATGCCAAGCTCAAGCCCGAGAAATCGCGCCAGTTCTCGCTGGGCATCGTCTTCGAGCCCCGGCGCGGCGTCAGCCTGAATGCCGACTACTGGAACATCGAGAAGACCAACCTGATCAGCACACTGGGCGTGGACGTCATCCTGGGCAACCTGGCCAAGTACGGCAGCCTGGTCCACCGCGATGAAGACGACGCCATCGAGGCCGTCGACCTCTTCAAGGAGAACCGCGGCAAGCAGCGCATCTCCGGCCTGGACCTTGGCGTGAACCTGAGCGGCCTGAAGACCGACTTCGGGCAGTTCGGCCTGCGCATCAACGGCACGCTGACGCTGAAGTCGCAGCAGCAGACCGGCGACGGCGACCCCTTCGTCAGCAACCTGGGCGTCTTCATCAACGACGGCGTCGTGCAGCGCTGGCGCCACACGGTCAGCCTGGATTGGGAAACTGGCCCCGTGTCTATGACGTTGTCCAACAGCTATCTGCAGGGCTACAACGACCAGCACATCATCGGCAAGCCCGATCGCAAGGTGTCGGCCTATTCGCTGTGGAACATGTCGGCCGGCTGGGAGGCCAGCAAGTCGACCACCCTGCGCGTCGGCGTGCAGAACATGCTCAACAAGGCGCCGCCGTTCTCGCAGCAGGCCTGGTTCTTCCTGTCCGGCTACGACCCGAGCTACACCGACTCGCGCGGGCGCTACATCTACGCCAGCTTGAAGTACGCCTTCAGGTGACGAGGTTTCTCACCCAGTCCGGCAGGGCAATGGCCTTGTCGGTCTGGGCGTCGAACCACAGCGTCGTCGCGCCGCCCTCGGCGCAGATGACGCCGGGTTCGTCGGCGCGCTCCAGCGTGATCCAGGTCTCGAAGCTGGTGCGGCCCGCGTCGCTGACGTAGTGGCTGGCCAGCACCTCGCCCGGGCATTTAAGCTGGCGATAGAAGTTGCAGAAGGCGTTGACGATGACCGGCCCCTGCCCGCCCGGATTGGGCGCGGCGCCGATCTGCGTCAGCCAGTCCACACGCGCGATCTCCAGGTAGCGGAAATACAGCGTGTTGTTGATGTGGCCCATCGCATCCATGTCGCCCCAGCGCATGGGAATGCGCACCTCATAGGTGAGCTTCTTGTCGACAGGGACGAGATACCTCACGGCGTGATGCCGAGGTCAGCGGCGATGCGGTTGACGAGGCTGCGCAGCGCGGCGACCTCGGCGCGCAGCAAGGCGATCTCTTCATCGCGCGGTTGAGCGAAGGCCGCCGCTTGCTCTACGGACGCGACCGGGCCGCACAGCAAGTGGGCCCAGCGTGCCTCACGGGCACCCGGTGCCCGGGGTAGCTTGACGGCCATCGGCTGCTCGCGCTCAGACAGCTCCTCCAGAAAGCCCTCCACCGACGACACATCGGCAAAGCGGTGCAGCCTCTCGGTGTTCTGGCGCAGTTCGGCCGCCGTCTGCGGGCCGCGCAGCATCAGCTGGGTCAGCAGCGCCATCGCGGCGCCGGGCACGCCCATGCCGCGCGCAAAGTTGTGCTCGTAGCGCACGACGCGGCTGCCGCTGACCGTCGTGACCAGGTGCAAGGCCTTCAGTTCCTCCACGGTGGCCAGCACCCCGGCTTCGCTGACGTCCATGACCGGGTCACGCGCCGTTTTCTGGTTGCAGCCCGAGGTCAATGCATTGGCCGACAGCGGATAGCTGTCCGGTACGGTGCTTTCCTTCTCGACGAGAACGGCAAGGACGCGGGCCTCCAGCGGGGTCAGGTCTCGCTTCAACATCAAACTCCGAAGCCGTCGTCAGCCTGGATCACTGCACCGTTGATGAAATGGCTTTCGGTGGCGCACAACATCAGCAGTGACGTATCCAGATCCTTCGGCTGGCCGACGCGCTTCCTGGGCAGCATGTCGACCAGCTTCTTGCCCTGCTCGGTGCCCCAGTGGTGGTGGTTGATCTCGGTGTCGATATAGCCCGGGCAGATGGCGTTCACGTTGATGCCGTAGCGGCCCCACTCCAGCGCCATCGCTCGCGTCATGTGGATGACCGCGGCCTTGCTCATCGCATAGACGCCAATCTGGCCGAGCACACGCAGGCCGGCCATGGACGCGACGTTGACGATGCGCCCGCCGATGAAGGTGCCTGGCGCCGAGCCGCGCGCGCGGGCCAGCATGCGCTTGCCCACCTCCTGCGCGACGAAAAAGGCGCCGCGCGTGTTGGTGTCCATCACGTAGTCGTAGTCGTTCTCGGTGACGTCGGTGAGGCGCTGCGTCGTGGACACGCCGGAGTTGTTGATCAGGATGTCCAGCGTGCCGACTTCGGTCTCCGCGTGGGCCACCGCGCTCTTGATGCTGGCCACGTCGGTCACGTCCAGCTGCACCACATGGGCGTCACCGCCATTGCCTTCGATTTCGGCGCGCAGGTCCTTCAGCCGCTCGACTCGCCGGCCCGCCAGCACGACGCAGGCACCGGCCTGGGACAGGGTCCTGGCGAATTGCGCGCCCAGGCCGCTGGACGCACCGGTGATCAAGGCCACGCGGCCTTCGAGATTGATGGAGTAACTCATGGGACTGCCTTCCGAGTGGGTTGCGTCCATCCTACCGGTCTAGACCGCCCAACCTAAAAAAGCACGATCGTTCGATTCGCAATCCAGCCTCTCTAGAATCGCGCGCAATTCAAAAGCTGACGGAGAACCTGCATGACGTCCGAAGAGATCCTCGCCCAGTTCGGCCCCCGCGAGTCCATGGAATACGACGTGGTCATCGTCGGTGGCGGCCCGGCCGGCCTGGCTACGGCCATCCGCCTGAAGCAGCTCAAGCCCGATGCCAACATCGTCGTGCTGGAGAAGGGCTCTGAGCCTGGCGCCCACATCCTGTCGGGCGCCGTGATGGACCCGCGTGCGATGGAGGAGCTGTTCCCGAACTGGAAGGAACTCGGCGCGCCGCTGAACCAGGCCGTGTCCGGCGACGACGTGCTGTTTCTGTCCGAGACGGGCAGCCAGCGCACGCCCGACTGGCTCGTGCCTCGCAATTTCCACAACCACGGCTGCTACGTCATCAGCCTGTCCGACGTCGTCAAGTGGATGGCGCAGCAGGCGGAAGGCCTGGGCATCGAGATCTTCCCGGGCTTCGCCGCCGCCGAGGTGCTGTACGACGAACAGGGCCGTGTGAAGGGCGTGGCCACCGGCAATATGGGCCTGGGCAAGGACGGCGAGCCGACCGACCACTTCCAGCTCGGCATGGAACTGCTCGGCAAGTACACGGTGTTTGCCGAAGGCGCGCGCGGCCATCTGGGCAAGCAACTGCTTGAGAAGTTCAAGTTGACCGAAGGCAAGGACACGCAGACCTACGCCATCGGCGTGAAGGAGCTGTGGGAGGTTCCGGCGGACAAGGCCCAACCCGGCAAGGTCGTGCACACGGCCGGCTGGCCGATGGAGGGCGACACCTTCGGCGGCGGCTTCCTCTACCACCTGGAAAACAACAAGGTCACGCTGGGCTTCGTCATCGGCCTGGACTACGACAACCCCTTCATGAGCCCGTTTGAAGAGATGCAGCGCTGGAAGGCCCATCCGGCCATCCGCGCCCACATCGAAGGCGGCAAGCGCATCGGCTACGGCGCCCGCGCCATCAACAACGGCACGCCGCAGGCCCTGCCCAAGACGGTGTTCCCGGGCGGCTGCCTGATTGGCTGCGATGCCGGCTACCTGAATGCCGCGCGCATCAAGGGCAGCCACGCAGCCATCAAGAGCGGCATGCTGGCCGCCGAGGCGTTGGCACCCGCGCTGGACGCCGGCCGCGCCCAGGACGAGCTGACGGCCTACCCCGAAGCCTTCGAGAAGAGCTGGCTGAACGAGGAACTGCAGCAGACGCGCAACTTCAAGCTCTGGTTCAAGAAGGGCAAGACGACCGGCCAGCTGATGACGGGCATCGAGCAGTGGCTGCTGCCCAAGCTCGGCATCAACAACCCACCTTGGACGCTGCACAACCACAAGGGCGATCACCAGTCGCTGCGCCCGGCCGCCGAATGCAAGCCCATCAGCTACCCCAAGCCCGATGGCAAGCTGACCTTCGACCGCCTCTCATCGGTGTTCATCTCCAACACCAACCACGAGGAAAACCAGCCCGCCCACCTGACGCTGAAGAACAACTCGGTACCAGTGCAGGTCAACCTCGCCAAATACGCCGGCCCCGAAAGCCGCTACTGCCCGGCGGGCGTCTACGAGTTCGTGCCCAACGAGGGCGGCAGCGGCGAGCGGCTGCAGATCAACGCGCAGAACTGCGTGCACTGCAAGACCTGCGACATCAAGGACCCGACGCAGAACATCGTCTGGGTCACGCCCGAGGGCGGCGGCGGGCCGAACTACGCGGGCATGTAAGCCCTCTTGCAATGCAAGCACCCTGGCCGATAGACTGTTTTTTCATACAGCCATCAGCCAGGAGTCGGCGTGAGCAACGGAACCATCAGGGTCGGTATCGGCGGCTGGAACTTCGAGCCCTGGCGCGACAACTTCTATCCCAAGGGCTGGCCGCAGGCCCGTGAGCTGGAATATGCGAGCCAACGCCTGACGGCCATCGAGATCAACAGCACCTACTACGGCGCGCAGAAGCCCGCCACCTTCGCCAAGTGGCGCGATACGGCACCCGCCGGCTTCATGTTCTCGCTCAAGGCCATCCGCTTCGCGACCCAGCGCCGCGTGCTGGCCGACGGGGCAGACTCCATCAAGCGCTTCGTCGACAGCGGCATCGCCGAGCTCGGCGACAAGCTCGGACCCATCGTCTGGCAGTTGGCGCCGACGCACCGCTTCGACGCTGGCGATCTGACGGCCTTCCTGGAACTGCTGCCTGCTCAAGTCGATGGCCTGAAGCTGCGCCATGCACTGGACGTGCGCCATGCCAGCTTCCAGTGCCCCGAATACCTCGCGCTGGCCCGCCAGTACAAGGCCGCGACGGTGTTCACCGAGTCCGACGACTACCCGCCGATTGCCGAGCCGACGGGCGACTTCGTCTACACGCGCATCATGCGCACGCACTCGGAAGAGGCGCTGGGCTGCAAGCCCGAGGTCTTCCCGCAACTGGCTGGGTCGGCGCGCATCTGGAGCGAGGGCGGCGAGCCCGAGGGCGTGCCGCGCATCGAACCCGCACCCACGGCGAGCACGGCGCCGCGCGATGTCTTCGTCTACTTCATCAGCGGTGCCAAGGAGCGGGCGCCGCATGCCGCGATGGCGCTGCGCCGGGCGCTGGGCGAAGAGGTCCCTGTCTAAGCCTCCAATCGCGTCATCCATTCAGCCGTAGCGCGTTCTTCGGCCCGCTCGGAGGCCGCGAGCGCCTCGCGAATGCGCTGGCGTTCCACCGCCGCGCGGTTCTGGCTCATCTTGAGCTTGAGTTCCCAGCGCGTCACGCGGATGCGAAAGCCGACGATGGCACCCAGCAGCTTGCGCTGGTAGTCCTCGTTGAGGCCACGCCACTGCTCGGCGTACTCGGGCTCGAAGCGGCCGATAAGCCGCTTCAGCAGCCCATCCTTGTCGACCTGGCCGTCGATCAACTCGATGTCGCCATAGGCATGCAGTGCCGCATAGTTCCAGGTCGGCACGTTCTGCACCGCGTCATAGTGGCTCGGGCTGATGTAGGCGCTCGGGCCGCTGAAGACGGCCAGCAGGCTCTTCTGCTGTGACAGCCAACCCCAGTGCGGATTGGCGCGTGCCATATGGCCTTCCAGCACAAGGCCGTCCTGCTGCGGCACGACGACCAGCGGCAGATGGCTGCCGAAGCTCTCGCCCTGCGCATCCGGCCCGATCAGCAAGGCCAGCGGATGCTCGGCGATCAGGCGCAATGCATGGTCGAGGTCGGCAGACTTGAAATGGGCGGGCAGGTACACGGTGGCTCCAGCAAAACGAGGCTTCTATCATCGCCGCCATGCAAACCGAGGCCGCGCTGCGGACATTGAAACCCCTGAATACGGCGACTGACGAAGAGGTCGCCGCCGAGGTGCCCGTGGCGCTGACGGTCAACGACATCTCGCAGGCCGTCATGCTGGCCACGCCGGCCGATCTGGAGGACTTCGCCCTCGGCTTCGGCCTCGCGGAAGGTTGGTTCACGTCGCGGCGCGAACTGCTGGACGTCGAGATCGAGACCCGGCCCGAAGGCATCGAACTGGCCCTGACGGTGACCGCCGCCTGCGAGCAGCGCCTGAAGGTGCGCCGGCGCACCCTGGCAGGCCGCACCGGCTGCGGCCTGTGCGGCGTCGAAAGCCTGGCCCTGCTTGGCGCGCTGCAACCCGCCGCCGTCAGCGCGCCAACGCTGGCCCCGCAGGCGCTGGACCGGGCCCTGGCCGCCCTGCCCGCCGCGCAGGTGCTGAATGCGCGCTGCGGTGGCCTGCATGGCGCGGCGTGGTGCCTGCCCAGCGGTGAACTGCTGCTGGTGCGCGAGGATATCGGCCGCCATAACGCACTCGACAAGCTGACCGGCGCCCTCGCCCGTCGCGATACCGATCCGCGTGAAGGCTTCGTGCTGATGTCCAGCCGGGCCAGCTTCGAGCTCGTGCACAAGACGGCGATGGCCGGCGTCGGCCTGCTGGCCTGCATGTCGGCTCCCAGCAGCCTGGCCATCGCGACGGCGCGCGGCCTGGGGCTGGAGCTCTGGGCCTTCGTGCGCGAGGGCCGCGCGACGCGCTACGCCTGACGGTCGCTCAGCGCCATCGGCTCTGACGTTCGGGTTTCGCCTTCGCCGGCCAGGAAGCAGCGAATGACGATCTGATCGCGGCCGCAGCGCTTGGCTTCGTACAAGGCGTCGTCGGCCGCGGCGTACATGGCCTCCGGCGTCAGGTTGGAGCTCGGCGCGGCCCACCAGGCCAGGCCGAAGCTGGCGGTCACAACGCGCTGAGGGCTGCCCTCGTGAGGCAGAGCCAGGGCGTGCAGGGCAGCGCTGAGCTGGCTGACGAAATGCTCGGCCGTCTCGGCCGACGTGGCCGAGAAGATCACGCCGAACTCCTCGCCGCCCAGGCGGAACAGCGCATCGGTCGAGCGCTTGAGGGAGTCCTTGAGCGTCTGCGCCAGGGCCTTGAGGACGGCATCGCCGGCCTGGTGGCCGTAGCGGTCGTTGTAGGCCTTGAAATGATCCACGTCGAGCATGCACAAGGCCACGGCCTGGCCGCGCTGGGCGCCGGCCAGGGCGGCCAGGCAGACATCATTGAAATGACGCCGGTTGAAGGCGCCGGTCAGGGCGTCGACGATGGCCAGGTCGCGCAACTGGCGGTTTGCCGCCTCCAGGGCGCGGGCATCGTCATACAGCCGCTGCTCGTCAGCCTTGCGGCGGGAGATGTCCATGTGCGTGCCGGCCAATCGCAGCGGGCGCCCCTGGGCGTCACGCTCGAAGACGCTGCCGTTGCTCTGCACCCAGACCCAGTGGCCATCGGCATGGCGCATGCGGAACTCGGCGGTGTAGCGCTCGTCCGCACCGCTGAAATGGCGCTTCATCGCCAGGTTGGACTCGATGAGGTCGCCGGGATGGCAGAGTCTTTCCCAGGTCGTGCTCGTCACAGGTTCGAGTTCGGCGCGGCTGCGGCCCAGCATCCGGGCCCAACGCTCGTTGATGTCGAGCCGGCCGGTGTCGATATGCCAGTCCCAGGTGCCGGCCGCCGTGCCGTCCAGCACGTTGGCCATGCGCTGGCGATCCTCGGCCAGGTCCGCCTCCGTCCGCTCCAGGTGGCGCCTGACGGCGAGGCTGCGCGCCACCGCCAACGCGACGAGCAGCGTTGCCAGGCTGCCTGCGGCCAGGACCAGTAGCGGTGTCCTGTCACCTTCCCCAGCCAGCACGCCGGGCCGGGGCCTGAGCACCAGTTGCCAGGGGCGCCCGCCCACGTCGATGCTCAGCGCCGTGTCGCGCTCGTCGGACTGGAAGGGTTCACCGCCGGCCGATGAATAGATGAGCCGGTGCTTCTCCTCCTGGTCGAAGACGAAGACATCCAGGCCATTGGCGTCGGCCCGCAGCGCCGCCTCGGCCATCAGCGTCGGGAGCTCGATGACGCCGGCCAGGAAGCCCGTCAGCTCGCGGCGACGCGCCTCGACGCCCGCCGGCTGCGTGATCCGGTAGACCGGCGCGGACACCGCGAAGCCGCTGATGGCGGCCGCCTGCTGGCCAAGCCGGATCAACGGAAATGTCTCGGACGCGATGGGCACGCCGGCATCGCGGGCGAGCAGCTTGGAGCGCATGCGGCGCGGGTCGAAGGCCATGTCCACACCAACGGCGGAGCCGTTCTCGGGCCAGGAATAGCGCACCGGCACATGCATGTCGCGCTCGCGCGCGGCGATGAGCCCATCGCCCTGGTATTGCGGCGCCGGCTCGACGACGCGATAGCCCGGTTGCTCCAGATTCGCCTGCCTCTCGAACTCAGCCAGCTGCGCATGCGGCACGACGGGCTGCCACTCCAGCAGGGTCAGGGCCGAGGAATCGGTGACCAGGCCGGCGCCATAGCGTGCGAATTGAGCGCGCGTCAGCCCTGGTTGGGCCGACAACATCCGGCTGGCCGCCTGCAGCGTCTCCACCACCTTCACCAATTGCAGGTCAAAAGCGCTGACGACGCTCTGCCCCATGGCGTTCAACAGCTCGCGCTGCTGGCCCTCAGCCTTCAGCGCCAGCGAGCGATAGGCGCCCACGCTGCCTGCCAGGCCCACCACCAAGATGAGCACGACCAGCGCCGCGTCTACGACCCAGGGCCAGAGCCGACGGTGCGAGGGGCTGTCCGGGCTCATTGCCGGGCCTCCAGCGTCGTCACGAGGCGCTCGTAGAACTGCCCCTGCTGGCGCAAGTACTGCGTCGGGTCCTTGACTGCGTGGATGCGGGCCGACGCGCTCAGCGCTTCGGTGCCGGCCTGCCACTCGGGCTCAGCAGCGACCTTGTCGAGCAGTGCGCGCCAGCGCAGAACGGCCTCGGCCGGCATGCCCGCCGGCCCGAGCAGCGCCGACCAGCCCTGCAACTGCTGCATATCGCGCAGGCCGAGCTCGGCGGCGTTCTGCAGTTGCGGCAGCGACCTCAGCCGCCCGTGGGCCGTCGTCATCAATCCACGCAGGGCGCCCGACTGCACGGCCGGCATGATGCTGCGCGCGGTGTTGCAGCTGAAATCCACCTCGCCGTTGAGCAGGGCCTGGGTGGCCAGTGAGTCCTGGCCGAAATGCACCGGCTTGGCCGCGTCGCCCGGCAGGCCGTTCAATGCCAACAGATAGCGCACGGCCAGGTTTTGCAGGGTGCCGGCACCGCCCGTGCTGTAGCGCAGCTGCCCTGGCGTCGTGGCGATGGCTGCCAGCAACTCGCGCATGGACACAATGGGCGTGCCGCTGCGAACGGCGCAGATGAGCGGCGCCTGGTCGAGCACGGCCAACACCGTGAAGTCACTCAATGGCGCGGCCGTGCGTGGCGACAGCGCCGGCAGGATGGCAATGCTGCCCACCCGGGCCAGCAACAGCGTCAGGCCATCGGGCGCGGCTTGCCTGACAGCTCGCCCTGCTGCGGCGCCCGATTCAGCCGTCAGATGGACGATCTCGAAGCCCACGCCGCCAACGCGTGTCGCGCTCTGGACGAAATTGCGCGCCGAGCCGTCGGCCTCACCGCCGGCCATGAAGGGCACGAAAAGCCGGACGGTGGTCGGCGACACCGGCAGAGCATGAGTGATGGGCTGCACGGCGCGCGCGGCCGCAGCGGCCAGCAGCGCCCCGGCAAGCACCAGCAGGGTAGCGAAGCCCTGCCTCACCCGATTTATTGTCTTGACCGCCACGTGGCGATCATAAATAACCGAATAAACGGGAGATTTGGCAAATTTGGACTTGAAACGATCAATTCGTGACGAATCGCCCAAAAGCGCCTGTTGAACGCCGAAAAGACAAAGCCCGTCACGAGGACGGGCTTTGATGTGTTTGGAGGAGACGGAGGGATTCGAACCCTCGATTCGCGTTTTAGCGCAAATACTCCCTTAGCAGGGGAGCACCTTCGGCCACTCGGTCACGTCTCCAGCACAGCCCCGCATTCTATACCAGTGCGGAGCAATCTCAGACAGAAATCAGGCCGCGGTAGCGGCTTCCTGATCGAGGTCGAAGGCCTTGTGCAATGCGCGCACGGCCAGCTCCATGTACTTCTCGTCGATGACGACGCTGGTCTTGATCTCGCTGGTCGAGATCATCTGGATGTTGATGCCCTCTTCCGACAGCGCGCGGAACATCTTGCTGGCCACGCCGACATGCGAGCGCATGCCGATACCAACGATGGAGACCTTGCAGATCTTGGGGTCGCCGACGACCTTGCTGGCGTTGGTGGCCGGGCCGACCGTGTTCTGCAGCAGCTCCATCGTGCGCGCGTAGTCGTTGCGGTGCACGGTGAAGGAGAAGTCGGTCTTGCCGTCGTGGGAGACGTTCTGGATGATGACGTCGATGTCGATGTTGGCCTCGGCCACGGGTCCCAGGATCTGGAAGGCGATGCCGGGCTTGTCGGGCACGCCGAGCAGCGTCACCTTGGCCTCGTCACGGTTGAAGGCAATACCCGAAACGACGGCTTGTTCCATGTTCTCGTCCTCTTGTTCGAAAGTGATCAGCGTGCCGGAGGCGGCCTCTTCAGTGATGTCGATGTCCCAGGGTGTGAAGCTGGACAGCACGCGCAGCGGCACGCGGTACTTGCCCGCGAACTCCACGGAGCGGATCTGCAGGATCTTGGAGCCGAGCGAGGCCATCTCCAGCATTTCCTCGAACGTGATGGTGCTCAGGCGCCGCGCCTCGGGCACCACGCGCGGGTCGGTCGTGTAGACGCCGTCCACGTCGGTGTAGATCAGACATTCGGCAGCCTTCATCGCCGCAGCAATCGCCACGGCCGACGTGTCGGAACCCCCGCGGCCCAGCGTCGTGATGTGGCCTTCCGGGTCGATGCCCTGGAAGCCGGTGATGACAACCACCTTGCCAGCGGCCAGGTCAGCACGCACGCGGACATCGTCGATGCTCTCGATGCGGGCCTTGGTGAAGGACGAGTCGGTGGCCACCGGCACCTGCCAGCCGGCATAGCTGACCGCTTCCAGCCCTTCGGCCTGCAGCGCAATGGCCAGCAGGCCGACGGAGACCTGCTCGCCGGTGGCGGCGATGGCGTCCATCTCGCGCATCACGGCTGGCGTCATGCTGGCCGGTGACAGCTCCTTGGCCAGGCCGAGCAGGCGGTTGGTTTCACCGCTCATCGCCGAGGGCACGACCACCAGTTGGTGGCCGGCGCGCACCCATTTGGCGACGCGCTTGGCCACGTTGCGGATGCGATCGGTGGACCCCATCGAGGTGCCGCCGTACTTGTGGACGATCAGAGCCATGTGTTTGAGCGAAGGCTGGAAGAGTGAGCTGCCGGGACGGATGCTCGCAAACCCCCGATTTTAAGCGGCAGTCCCACCTTCGCCTTCGCTCTGCGGCAAGGCTGCGTCCTCCAGCCAGCGCAAGGACAGCTTCGGCTCATCTTGATCGGCGAAGGCACGGGCGTCCATGCCAAGCCCGGCGACGGCAATGAGGCGCTGCTGCGCGTCAAAAAGCAGAGGCCCGCCGCGCCGCCACGGCGGCAGGCCGGCTTCCTGGCAGGCCTTCTTGAGGGCACGCTGCACAGAGACCGGGGCCCGTTGGAATTGCTCACCGCCGGCGCGAGCGCGCTGGGTCAGTTGGGCGAGTCGCGCCACCGCGATGCCGGGCGAGGCCGGCTCGACGAGCCATGCGCCCTGCCAGGCCGGCTGAGGATGCAGGCCGGGGCGACTCAGGTTCAGCATCGACGCAGGCGGCGGGGCGGCCGATTCGGCGGCCCAGTAGAGGCCGTCGCGATAGGCGTGCACGGCACCACCGGGCGCGGGCCAGGACAGCGTGGCGCCCGAATGCCATTCAGACCGCAGGCGCTCGACCAGGCTGGCCGGCACGCTCGCGTACCGCGACAGCCAGGCGCGTAGCGCGTTGCTTGCGCGGGCGGGCGACAGGCGGAACACGGCGGCCAGATCCAGCCGCTCGGCGGTCGCGAGCTCCGCAAGGTCGGATGCCGCGACTTCCGCAGCCAGTTCCTCAGCCTGCTGCGCCCAGCGCGCCGACTGGGCCAGGCCCGCCTCGGCCGCCGCAAAGGCCGGCCACAGCGTCTGGCGCAGTCGGTTGCGGGCATGGCGCGCATCGGCATTGCTCGGATCTTCTATCCAGCTGAGCCCATGCTGCTCGGCGTAAGCGCGGATGAGGTCGCGCGGCTGATCAAGCCAGGGCCGTGCCCAGCAGACGCCGTCGCGCCATTGCGCCCTGGGCATGCCAGCAAGGCCCGCCGTGCCGGCGCCGCGCAAAGCCTGCAGCACGAAGGTCTCGGCCTGGTCCTGTCGGTGATGGGCCAGCAGCAGCAGGTCGGCCCCCGCCGCAACAGCCATGTCGTGCAGGGCGCGATGCCGGCCCGCATGAGCCCAGGCCTCCACGCTGTCGCCGCGCGCCGGCGATCCGCTCAGCCACGTGCAGACATAGGCCGCTCCGAACTCATGCGCCACGCGCTCGCAATGCGCGACCCAGTCGTCGGCCTGCGGCTGCAGGCCGTGGTGGACATGAAGGGCAACGACCCTGCTGCCTTGCGCCGCGCGAGCGGTCGCATGCAACAGGGCCGTGGAATCCAGGCCGCCGCTGAAGGCGACGGCGACCGCATCACCTGTTCTTGGTGTCGCCGAATCGGCCATAGGCCTGCAGGCGCTCGTAGCGGCGGTCCACCAGTTCACGAGTCTTGAGGTCGCTGACCTGGCGCAGTGCGTCGCTCAGCGCGCGCTTCAGGTTGGACGCCATCTGCTTGGCGTCGCGGTGCGCGCCACCCACCGGCTCGCTGACGATCTTGTCGATCAGGCCGAGCGCTTTCAGGCGGTGAGCCGTGATGCCCAGGGCCTCGGCCGCCTCGGAGGCGCGTTCGCTGCTCTTCCACAGGATGGACGCGCAGCCCTCCGGCGAGATGACGGAATAGGCCGCGAACTGCAGCATCAGCACCTGGTCGGCCACGCCGATGGCCAGCGCACCACCCGAGCCGCCCTCGCCGATGACGGTGGCGATGATGGGCACTTCGAGCTGCGCCATCTCGAGGATGTTGCGGCCGATGGCCTCGCTCTGGCTGCGCTCCTCGGCACCGATGCCAGGATAGGCGCCCATGGTGTCGATGAAGGTGAAGACCGGTAGGCCGAACTTCTCGGCCAGCTTCAGCAGGCGCAGCGCCTTGCGGTAGCCCTCGGGGCGCGGCATGCCGAAGTTGCGCAGCGTGCGCTCCTTGGCGTCGCTGCCGCGCTGGTGGCCGATGACCATGCAGGCCTGGCCGTTGAAGCGCGCGATGCCGCCCACGATGGCTGCGTCGTCGGCGAAGTGACGGTCACCGTGCAGTTCCTGGAACTCGGTGAAAACTTCCGAGCAGTAGTCCAGCGTCTGCGGGCGCTGCGGGTGGCGGGCGATCTGGTAGACCTGCCAGGGCAGGACGTTGGCGTAGACCTCCTTGGTCAGCTGCTGGCTTTTCTTGGAGAGGCGATCGATCTCCTCGGAGATGTCGACCGCAGACTCGCTCTGCACATAGCGCAGTTCTTCGATCTTGGTCTCGAGCTCGGCGATGGGCTGCTCGAATTCCAGAAAATGTTTTTTGCTCAATGGATCCCCTCGTCCGGTGAGTACGCCGGCTGATCCCTTGACGGGTGTCTGTCGGCTTTGGAGCGTCCCGGCGTGCGGCCCGCTCTGGGTGGTTGAACAATGACCTCAATAGTCCACAGGCAGCGGGTCGAGGCTGCGCCAAATGTACCAAACCGCTACCGAACGGTAGGGTGCCCAGGCGTCGCCGACTTCGCGCGCCTCGGCGCGGGAGACAGGTTCGCCCGAAAAGTAATTCTGGCTGATGCCCTTCAACAAGCCGATGTCATCCAGGGGCATCACATTGGGGCGCATCAAGTGAAAAATCAAGAACATCTCGGCCGTCCACCGGCCGATGCCACGAATGGCAACGAGCTCTTCGATGATGGCTTCGTCGTCCATCTGCGCCCATTGGCGCACATGAACCTGGCCAGTGTCGAAATGTTCCGCCAGGTCGCGCAGGTATTCGACCTTGCGGGCGGACAGGCCGGCAGCGCGCTGCTCATCCACACCCAGGCCCAGCACGGCGGTCGGCTGGAATTTGGTCATCAGCGCGATCCAGCGGTTCCAGACCGATTGGGCGGCCTTGACCGAGATCTGCTGGCCGACGATGGAGCGGGCCAGCGTCGCGAAGGCGTCGCCGCGGCTCTGCAACCGCGCCTCGCCGAACTGCGGGATGAGCTTCTTCATGACCCGGTCGCGCTTGACCAGGTGCTTGCAGGCCTCGTCCCAATAGGCCGGGATCACTTCGGGCGGCATCAGCTCTTCACCCAGGTCGTGCCGTCGGCACCGTCCTTCAGCATGATGCCCTTGGCCGTCAACTCGGCGCGGATCGCGTCGGCACCCGCAAAGTCCTTGGCGGCCTTGGCGGCAGCGCGGGCCGCGATGCGCGCCTCGATCCAGGCCGCGTCGTCAATGCCCGAGCCGCCCTGCAGATAGGCGCGCGGCTCCTGCTGCAGGACGCCGAGCACGCCGGCCAGCGCCTTCAGCAAGCCGGCACGCTGGGGTGAGCGATCACGGTTGACTTCGTTGACGAGGTCAAACAGCACGGCGATGGCACCGGGCGTGCCGAAGTCCTCGTCCATCGCCGTCTTGAAGGCAGCGGCGCTGGGCTCGCTCCAGTCGACGGCGACTTCGGACGGCGGCACGGCGTCCAACGCCGTGTACAGGCGCGTCAGCGCGGCTCGGGCGTCTTCGAGGTGGGCATCGCTGAAGTTGAACGGCCGGCGATAGTGGGTGCGCAGCATGAAGAAGCGCAGCGTCTCGCCGTCGAACTTCTGCAGCACGTCGCGGATGGTGAAGAAGTTGCCCAGGCTCTTGGCCATCTTTTCGCCATCGACGTTCAGGAAGCCGTTGTGCAGCCAGTAGCGCGCGAAGGGGTAGCCCGCGCCCTCGCTCTGGGCGATCTCGTTCTCGTGGTGAGGGAACTGCAGATCGGTGCCACCACCGTGGATGTCAAAGCTTTCGCCGAGCAGCGCGCAGCTCATTGCCGAGCACTCGATGTGCCAACCCGGGCGGCCCTCGCCGAAGGGAGCTGCCCACTTGGCGTCCGCCGGCTCCTCGGCCTTGGCGGCCTTCCAGAGCACAAAGTCCAGCGGGTCCAGCTTGCCGTCGTCCACGGCCACGCGCTCGCCGGCGCGCAGGTCATCGATGCTCTTGCCGCTGAGCTTGCCGTAGCCTTCGAACTTGCGCACCGCGTAGTTCACGTCGCCAGTATCAGAACGGTAGGCCAGGCCACGCTCTTCCAGGCGCTCGATCAGCGACAGCATCTGCGGCACGTACTCGGTCGCGCGCGGTTCGTGGTCCGGGCGCAGCAGGCCGACAGCGGCGAAGTCCTCGTGCATCGCCGCGCTCATCTCTTCGGTGAGCTGGCGGATGGTGATGCCGCGCTCGACGGCACGCTTGATGATCTTGTCGTCGATGTCGGTGATGTTGCGCACATAGGTGACGCCGTAACCACTGGCACGCAGCCAGCGGTAGATGACGTCGAACGCCATGTTCATGCGCAGATGCCCCATGTGGCAGAGGTCGTAGACCGTGATGCCGCAAACGTACATGCGCACTTGGCCAGGCACGAGCGGTTGGAAGTCTTCGAGATCTCGGCTGAGGGAGTTGTGAACGCGCAGGGACATGAAAAACGAGGGCAGCAGCCACCAACAAGAAGCCCCGCACCGGGTCCGCCCAGGCGGGGCTCATAGAATGAATTCAGTATAGCGGCCGACCCTGACGCCGCCCCCCGCTACAACCCTCATGCGCCTGCCCTTCCCCACCCTCGCGTTGCCCTGCCTGCTGATCCTGGCGCTGGCAACCACGCCGGTTCGCGCCGACGACCTTGCCAGCGCCCAGCGGCTTTGGCTGGCCGGCCAGAAGAGCCAGGCCGTCGAGCAGGTCGAGCAGGCCCTGACCCGTCAACCTGATGATCTGCAACTGCGCTTCGCCCTGGGTGTCATGCGCATGGAACTGGGCGAGCCTGCCAAGGCGACGGCCATCTTCACCCGCCTCACGCAGGACTTCCCCGACCTGGCCGACCCCTACAACAATCTCGCCGTACTGCACGCGGCCGCCGGCGAACTCGACGAAGCCAAGGCCGCGCTGGAGCAGGCCCTGCGCCTGCATCCCGACCATGCCCAGGCCCAGGAAAATCTGGGCGATGTGTTGGTACGCCTGGCTCTGCGCGCCTACCAGCGTGCCCAGAAGTCGGCCCTGATGCCCAGCGACACGCTGGCCGGCAAGATCAACCGCACGCTGGCCCTGACCCGCGAATTGCGCACCCGCTAACCACTCGCCTCCCATGACCAAAATCCTTCCTCTCCTTCTCGCCGGCCTGCTGGCCACGCTGGGCGCCGAGGCCCAGACCGTCAAGCTGCAGACCACCGAAGGCGACATCCGCATCGAACTGAACGCCCAGAAGGCGCCCAAGTCGGTCGCCAACTTCCTGCAATATGTGAAGGCCGGCCACTACAACGGCACGGTCTTCCACCGCGTCATGGCAACCTTCATGATCCAGGGCGGCGGTTACGACACCAAGCTGAACCAGAAGCCGACCAAGCCGCCCATCCCGCTGGAGTCGCACAACGGCCTGACCAATGTGCGCGGCAGCATCGCCATGGCGCGCACCAACGACCCGAACTCGGCAACCTCGCAGTTCTTCGTCAACGTGGTGGACAACCCCATGCTCGACGGCGAACCGGACAATCCGGCCTCGGGCTATGCCGTCTTCGGCCAGGTCATCGAGGGCATGGACGTCGTCGACAAGATCCGCGCCGTCGAGGTCACGCCGCACGGCATGCACCAGCATTTCCCGGTCAAGCCCATCTTCATCACCAAGGCTCTCGTTGAGCCCGTCAAAAAATGAGCCAAGTCAAACTCACCACCAACCACGGCGACATCCTCATTGAGCTGGATGCCGAGAAGGCGCCGCTGTCGGTCGCCAACTTCCTGAACTACGTCCGCAAGGGCCACTACGACGGCACGGTGTTCCACCGCGTCATCAAGGGCTTCATGGTCCAGGGCGGCGGCTTTGAGGTCGGCATGAATCAAAAGCCCACCGAGGCGGCCATCCAGAACGAGGCCAACAACGGCCTGAAGAACGCCCACTACACGCTGGCCATGGCGCGCACCAACGCGCCGCACTCGGCCACGGCGCAGTTCTTCATCAACACGACCAACAACGGCTTCCTGGACTTCAAGTCCGAGAGCCCGTCGGGCTGGGGCTATGCCGTCTTCGGCAAGGTCATCGAGGGCAAGGACGTCGTCGACAAGATCGAGAAGTCCAAGACCGCCACGCGTGGCGGCCATGGTGACGTGCCGGTCGAAGACGTCATCATCGAGAAAGCCGTCGAGGTTTGATCCACACGCTGACGGCCCCGGCGCAGTGGCGGCAGATCGATCTGCTGTCGGACTTGCACCTCGGGCCGGACACGCCGGGCACGCTGGCCCGGCTTGAGCAGCACCTTGCGCAGACGCCCGCGCAAGCGGTGCTGCTGCTCGGCGACATTTTCGAGGTCTGGGTCGGCGACGACGCGCGGAACGAGCCCTTCGAGGCCCGCGTCGTACGCCTACTGCACGATGCGTCGCGGCGCCTGGACCTCTTCTTCATGCACGGCAACCGCGACTTCCTTGTCGGCGCGGAGTTGCTGGCGGACACCGGCATGGCCGCCCTGCCCGATCCCACGGTGCTCGATGCCTTTGGCCAGCGCTGGCTGCTGGCGCATGGCGATGCGCAATGCCTTGCCGACACCGCCTACCAGGCCTTCCGCCGCCAGGTGCGCTCGCCCGAATGGCAGGCCCAGGTGCTGGCGCAGCCGCTCGAAGCTCGCCAGGCGCTGGGGCGCCAGATGCGCGAAGGCAGCCGCGCGGCGCAAGCCGCGCAACTGATGGCCACCGACCTTGACGCCGAGGCTTGCCGCGCGCTGCTGAACGAAGCCGGCGCGACGACGATGATCCACGGCCACACACACCGCCCTGCCGAGCACGATCTGGGCGACGGGCTCAGGCGCGTCGTGCTGTCGGACTGGGACCTCGATGGCACCCCACCGCGCGGCGACGTCATCCGCCTGTCCGCAGCCGGTCTGCAACGCCTTTCCCTGTGATCCTGAAAGCTTTGCGCAACTGGCGTGAGCAACGCGCCGTCGAACGCCATGCGATTCCAGATGCGCTATGGCAGCTGACCCTGCTGCGCTACCCCTTCCTGGCCCAGCGCGGCGAGGACGACCTCGCCGAGCTGCGCCGGCTGTCGAGCATTTTCCTGTCGACCAAGGAGTTCCACGGTGTCGGCGGCTTCGAGGTGACCGACGAAGTCGCCGTCGCCGTCGCGGCCCAGGCCTGCCTGCCCGTGCTGCGGCTGGGCCTGTCCTGGTATGACGGTTTCGTCGGCATCGTCATGCATGAGGGCGAAGTCGTGGCGCAGCGGCGCTTTGAGGACGAGGACGGTGTCGTCCACGAGTACGACGAGGAGCTGGCCGGCGAAGCCATGGAAGGCGGCCCGCTGATGCTGACCTGGAATGCCATCGCCGTCAGCGACGACCCGGCCGAGTTCGGCGCGGACGCGGTCTTCAACGTCGTCATCCACGAGTTCGCCCACGTCATCGACATGCGAGATGGGCTGGCTGACGGCGCGCCCCCGCTGGACGCCGACGAACGCGAGCGTTGGACCACGGTCATCGACGCCGAATGGGAGAAATTCTGCGCCCGCATCGACGCCGGCGAGGAGACGCTGATCGACCCCTACGGCGGCGAGGCCGTCGAGGAATTCTTCGCCGTCGCCGTGGAGGCCTTCTTCGTCGCCCCGGCCGCCATGCGGGCGGAGGAGCCGGCGATGTACGAGCTGCTGGCCGGCTTCTTCAAACAGGACCCGGCTGGTTGAACGAAAAAGGGGACGCCGCAGCGTCCCTTTCCGTCTGAGCGCTGAAACTCAAGCCGTCGCCGGCTCCGCCTTGGGCTTGTTGTCCTTGGCCGGCTTGGGCGGCGTGGGCTGGATGTCCAGCACCGTCTCGCCCTTGTCGTCCACGTCCACGCTCAGGCGCCCGCCATCGACCAGCTTGCCGAACAGCAACTCGTCGGCCAGCGCGCGGCGGATGGTGTCCTGGATGAGGCGCTGCATCGGCCGCGCACCCATCAGCGGATCGAACCCCTTCTTGGCCAGATGCTTGCGCAGCGCGTCGGAGAAGCTGACCTCGACCTTCTTCTCCTGCAGCTGGCTTTCCAGTTGCAGCAGGAACTTGTCGACCACACGCAGGATGATTTCCTCGTCCAGCGGGCGGAAGGACACGATGGCGTCCAGGCGGTTGCGGAACTCCGGCGTGAACAGGCGCTTGATGTCGGCCATCTCGTCGCCCTGCTGGCGCGAGTTGGTGAAGCCGATGGTGGCCTTGTTCAGCGCCTCGGCACCCGCGTTGGTCGTCATGATGATGATGACGTTGCGGAAGTCGGCCTTGCGCCCGTTGTTGTCGGTCAGCGTGCCGTGGTCCATGACCTGCAGCAGCACGTTGAAGACATCCGGGTGCGCTTTCTCGATTTCATCGAGCAGCAGCACCGAGTGCGGCTTCTTTGTGACCGCCTCGGTCAGCAGGCCGCCCTGGTCAAAACCGACATAGCCCGGAGGCGCACCGATCAGGCGGCTGACAGCATGGCGCTCCATGTACTCCGACATGTCGAAGCGGATCAACTCGATGCCCAGGATGTAGGCAAGCTGCTTGGCGACCTCCGTCTTGCCGACACCCGTGGGGCCGCTGAACAGGAAGGAGCCCACCGGCTTCTCGGGCCGGCCCAGGCCCGAGCGCGCCATCTTGATGGCGGCGGCGAGCGCGTCGACCGCCGGGTCCTGCCCGAACACGACGCTCTTCAGGTCGCGGTCCAGCGTCTTGAGCTTGCTGCGGTCATCGCTGTTGACCGATGCGGGCGGGATGCGCGCGATCTTGGCGACGATGTCCTCGACCTCGACGCGCGTGATGGTCTTCTTCTGCTTGCTCTTGGGCAGGATGCGCTGGGCAGCACCGGCCTCGTCGATGACGTCGATGGCCTTGTCCGGCAGGTGGCGATCATTGATGTACTTGGCCGACAGCTCGGCGGCCGCCTGGAGCGCGCCCAGGGCGTACTTGACCGAGTGATGCTCCTCGAAGCGGCTCTTGAGCCCCTTCAGGATCTCGATGGTCTGCTCGACCGAAGGCTCGGCGACGTCGATCTTCTGGAAACGCCGGCTCAGCGCCGCGTCCTTCTCGAAGATGCCGCGGTACTCGGTGAAGGTGGTCGCACCGATGCACTTCATCGCGCCGCTGGACAGCGCCGGCTTGAGCAGGTTGCTCGCGTCCAGCGTGCCGCCCGAGGCCGCACCGGCGCCGATCAGCGTGTGGATCTCGTCGATGAAGAGGATGGCGCTGGGTTGGTCCTTCAGCGCCTTCAGAACCGCCTTCAGGCGCTGCTCGAAGTCGCCGCGGTACTTGGTACCCGCCAGCAGCGCGCCCATGTCCAGCGAGTAGACGACGGCGTCGGCGAGGACCTCAGGGACTTCGCCTTCGGTGATCCTCCAGGCCAGGCCTTCAGCGATGGCCGTCTTGCCCACGCCGGCCTCGCCGACCAGCAGCGGGTTGTTCTTGCGCCGGCGGCACAGCACCTGCACGACGCGCTCGACCTCGGACTCGCGACCGATCAGCGGGTCGATCTTGCCGTCCTTGGCCAGCTGGTTCAGGTTCTGCGTGAACTGCTCCAGCGGCGACGCCTTGGCGCTGCCGCCCTCGCCTTCCTCGCGCTCGCCTTCCTGGCTGCCGGGGGCCTGGCCCTCGGGGTTCTTGGGCGGCTCGGGATCGGTCTTCTTGATGCCGTGGGCGATGAAATTGACGACGTCCAGGCGCGTGACGCCCTGCTGGTGCAGGTAGTAGACGGCGTGCGAATCCTTCTCGCCGAAGATGGCGACGAGCACGTTGGCGCCGGTCACTTCCTTCTTGCCGCTGCCGGTGCTCTGCACGTGCATGATGGCGCGCTGGATGACACGTTGGAAGCCCAGCGTGGGCTGGGTGTCCACCTCGTCGCTGCCGCCCACCATCGGCGTGTTTTCCTTGATGAACTGCGTCAGGCTCTTGCGCAGGTCGTCCAGGTTGGCCGCGCAGGCGCGCAGCACCTCCGCGGCGCTGGGGTTGTCGAGCAAAGCGAGCAGCAGGTGCTCGACGGTGATGAATTCGTGCCGCTGCTGGCGTGCTTCGACGAACGCCATGTGCAAACTGACTTCAAGCTCTTGCGCAATCATGCGGCCTCCATAATGCACTGCAGGGGGTGGCCGGCACGCCGTGAGGCGGCCAGAACCAACTCCACCTTGGTCGCGGCGACGTCCTTGGTGAACACACCGCAGACCCCGCGACCCTCGTGGTGGATTTTGAGCATGATCTGCGTCGCCGTATCGAGGTCATGCCGGAAAAATTCCTGCAGAACCATGACAACAAACTCCATCGGCGTGAAATCGTCGTTCAGCAGCAGGACCTGGTAGAGCCGGGGGGGCTCGGTTTTCTGGGTCTGCCGCTCGACGACGACCGCGCCCTCGCCTTCGTCCTTGCCCGGCTTCAGAGGGGGCGCGGGCGGGGGCGGGGGCGACTGGTTTCGCGGTGAAAAGACGGGGAGCACAGGCATGTCGGGATTCTATCGACGGGGGCTTCCCCTCGCCGACCGCGGGCAGTTGGCGACGCTCCTGGAAATTGCAAGCGCAGGGCGGAAGGTTCTGAGGGTGAACCCGGCCGGGAAGGTCCCGAATTGACGCTTTTTATTGCGCTACCAGAATCTGCCTCCGCCTCCCCAGGAGGTGCCACAAAGAATGGAGACAAGATGATGGCACTGGGCAAAGTCAAGTGGTTCAACGATGCCAAGGGCTTCGGATTCATCGAGCCGGAAGCTGGCGGAGATGATGTCTTCGCCCATTTTTCAGCGATCCAGATGGAAGGCTTTCGGACGCTGAAGCAGGGCAGCCAGGTGCAGTTCGACCTGGTGCAGGGCCCCAAAGGCCAGCTTGCGCAGAACATCACGCCGATGGAAGCCGCACGCGCCGCCGAGCAGCAGCAACAGCCGCAACTGGCGTCCTGAGCTGAGCTCACAAATCAAAAGCCCCGTGGCCTGACGCCACGGGGCTTTTGCATTGGCGCCGCCGGGCTCGCGCAGCAAGCGCGCGCCCGGCTTGCTAGAGTTACGTGTTGCGCGCCGCCTCCTGGCGCTGTGTGCAGCACGGATTGCCATCTACCGGAACACGCTCATGACCGCCGAAAAGACCCAGATTGTTTACACGTTGACCGACGAAGCCCCCCGCTTGGCCACTGCCTCGCTGCTGCCGGTCGTCAAGGCCTTCGCGGCGTCGGCTGGGATCGACGTCGTCAGCAGCGACATCTCGGTGGCCAGCCGCATCCTGGGCCAGTTCCCGGAACTGCTGACCGAAGAGCAGCGCGTGCCCGACAACCTGGCCGCCCTGGGCAAGCTGACGTTGAAGTCGGAAGCCAACATCATCAAATTGCCCAATATCAGCGCCTCGGTGTCGCAGTTGAAGGCCGCCATCAAGGAACTGCAGGACAAGGGCTACAAGATCCCGGACTACCCCGAAAAGCCCGAGACGGATGAGCAGAAGGACATCCGCGCGCGCTACAACAAGTGCATCGGCTCGGCCGTGAACCCGGTGCTGCGCGAAGGCAACTCCGACCGCCGCGCGCCCAAGGCGGTGAAGGAATACGCCCGCAAGAACCCGCACCGCATGGACGACTGGAGCCAGGCCTCGCGCTCGCACGTCTCGCACATGCATGACGGCGACTTCTATCACGGTGAAAAGTCGATCACGCTGGACCGCGCACGCGACGTGAAGATGGAGCTCATCACCAAGAGCGGCAAGGCCATCGTGCTCAAGGCCAAGGTTTCGCTGCTGGACCGCGAGGTCGTCGACTCGATGTACATGAGCAAGAAGGCCCTGCTGGCCTTCTATGAGAAAGAGATCGAGGACGCGCGCAAGACCGGCGTGATGTTCTCGCTGCACGTCAAGGCCACCATGATGAAGGTGTCCCATCCCATCGTGTTCGGCCACTGCGTGCGCATCTTCTACCGCGACGCGTTCGAGAAGCACGCCAAGCTGTTCGACGAACTGGGCATCAACGTCAACAACGGCATGGTGGACCTGTACACCAAGATCGCCACGCTGCCCAGCGCCAAGCAGGACGAGATCAAGCGCGACCTGCACGCCTGCCACGAACACCGCCCCGAACTGGCGATGGTGGACTCGGCCAAGGGCATCACCAACTTCCATTCGCCCAACGACGTCATCGTCGACGCCTCCATGCCCGCGATGATCCGCAGCGGCGGCAAGATGTACGGCGCCGATGGCCGCCTGAAGGACGTCAAGGCCGTGATGCCGGAGTCGACCTTTGCCCGCATCTACCAGGAGATCATCAACTTCTGCAAATGGCATGGCGCCTTCGACCCGCGCACCATGGGCACGGTGCCCAACGTGGGCCTGATGGCCCAGCAGGCCGAGGAATACGGCTCGCACGACAAGACCTTCGAGATCCCGGAGGACGGCGTGGCCAACATCACCGATCTCGCCACCGGCGAGGTGCTGATGAGCCAGGACGTCGAGCAGGGCGACATCTGGCGCATGTGCCAGTGCAAGGACGCCGCCGTCCGCGACTGGGTCAAGCTGGCCGTCACGCGCGCCCGCAACTCCGGCATGCCGGTGGTGTTCTGGCTGGACTCCTACCGCCCGCACGAGGCGCAGCTCATCACCAAGGTCAAGATGTACCTGCATGAGCACAATACGACCGGCCTGGACATCCAGATCATGAGCCAGGTGCGCGCGATGCGTTACACGCTGGAGCGCGTCATCCGCGGCCAGGACACCATCAGCGCCACCGGCAACATCCTGCGCGACTACCTGACCGACCTCTTCCCCATCATGGAACTGGGCACCTCGGCCAAGATGCTGTCCATCGTGCCGTTGATGGCTGGCGGCGGCATGTACGAAACCGGCGCCGGTGGCTCGGCGCCCAAGCACGTGCAGCAGCTGGTGGAGGAAAACCACCTGCGCTGGGATTCGCTGGGCGAGTTCCTGGCGCTGGCGGTCAGCCTGGAAGACGTGGGCATGAAGACCAAGAACGCCAAGGCCAAGGTGCTGGCCAAGGCCCTGGATGCCGCCACCGGCAAGTTGCTGGACAACGGCAAGGGCCCCAGCCCCAAGACCGGCGAGCTCGACAACCGCGGCAGCCACTTCTACCTGACGCTGTACTGGGCCCAGGCCCTGGCCGAGCAGACCGAGGACGCCGAACTGGCGGCCCGCTTCAAGCCACTGGCCCAGACGCTGACCGCCAACGAGGCCAAGATCGCCGAGGAACTGAAGGCCGTCCAAGGCAAGCCGACCGACATCGGCGGCTATTTCCTGCCGGACGTTGCCAAGCTCGACAAGGTCATGCGTCCCAGCGCCACGTTCAATGCGGCGCTGCAATCGCTGGCCAGCTGATCGACCGCTGAACGAAGAAACGGGGCGCCATCGGCGCCCCGTTTTGCTTGCAACGCCTCATGACGCGTTGCGATTTCACGCTGGCGGGTATTCCGCAATGAAACAGCCAGCCCAACGACCAAAATATTTACTACAGTCTGATACCAGGCGTTTGCTCCTGCAAAGCTTCTGACAGGCGACACGTGAAGCACCACGGGTCGCCCCAAACCCCGGCCTGAGCGCCGGGGTTTCTTTTTGTGCACCTGGCAACAAAAGCCGGCGCCCTCAATGCGGCACGGGCTTGCGAAACGGATCCGGCACAGGATTCGGCTTCAACGCGCCACGGACCCGCTCCACGGCGGCAGCGGAATCCTTGTCATCGACCGACACGATCAGCCGCAGCCAGCTAGCCTTGTTGAGGTCCGTCTCACGACGAGTCCAACACCACACCTGTGCACCGCGCTCACCCGAACGGTCAGCCAGATACACCTCGTCGAAGTCCGCCCCCTCGTAGATGAGGAGCTGATTTTCGTCAACGTAGGTGTTGATGTAGTCCGGCATGCCCAAAGTCTAGGCGTTCGGGGCGAAACCGTGTCACTCCATCTGGTCAATCATCACCTGCCCGAACCCGGAGCACGACACCTGCGTCGCGCCGTCCATCAGGCGCGCGAAGTCGTAGGTCACCTTCTTGCTCAGGACGGCCTTCTCCATCGCGCTGATGATGAGGTCAGCGGCTGCTATCCAGCCCATGTGGCGCAGCATCATTTCGGCCGACAGGATCTCGGAGCCGGGGTTCACATAGTCCTTGCCGGCGTACTTCGGCGCCGTGCCGTGCGTGGCCTCGAACATCGCGATGGAGTCGCTCATGTTGGCGCCCGGGGCGATGCCGATGCCGCCCACCTGCGCGGCCAGTGCGTCGGAGATGTAGTCGCCGTTCAGGTTCAACGTGGCGATGACGCTGTACTCGGCCGGGCGCAGGATGATCTGCTGCAGGAAGGCGTCGGCGATGCTGTCCTTGATGGTGATGTCCTTGCCCGTCTTCGGGTTCTTGAACTTGCACCACGGGCCGCCATCGATGGGCTGGGCGCCGAACTCCTTCTGAGCCAGCGCATAGGCCCAATCTCGGAAACCGCCCTCCGTGAACTTCATGATGTTGCCCTTGTGCACGATGGTGACGCTGGGCTTGTTGTTGTCGATGGCGTACTGGATGGCCTTGCGCACCAGGCGCTCGGTGCCCTCCCGGCTGACAGGCTTGATGCCGATGCCCGAGGTGTTTGGGAAGCGGATCTTCTTGACGCCCATTTCGTCCTGCAGGAACTTGATGAGCTTCTTGGCCTTGTCGCTCTCGGCCTCGTATTCGATGCCGGCGTAGATGTCCTCCGAGTTCTCGCGGAAGATGACCATGTCGACCTTGTGCGGCTCCTTCACCGGGCTGGGCACGCCGTCGAAATACTGCACGGGGCGCAGGCAGACATACAGGTCCAGCTCCTGGCGCAGGGCGACGTTCAGCGAGCGGATGCCACCGCCGACGGGCGTGGTCAGCGGCCCCTTGATGGAGACGACGTATTCCTTCACGGCCTGCAGCGTCTCTTCGGGCAGCCACACATCGGGGCCGTACACGCGAGTGCTCTTCTCGCCGGCGTAGACCTCCATCCAATGGATCCTCTTCGCACCGCCGTAGGCCTTGGCCACCGCCGCGTCCACCACCTTGAGCATGACGGGCGTGATGTCCAGGCCGGTGCCGTCGCCTTCGATGTAGGGAATGATGGGCTGGTCGGGCACGTTCAGCGTGAAGTCGGCGTTGACGGTGATCTTCTGGCCGCCTTCAGGCACCTTGATGTGTTGGGACATGACGTGTGGGCTCCGCGCAAGAGACGAGACTAGGAAACGAAACCCGGCGAGTTTATGGCCGGCTCAGCAGGCCAGCAGGAGCCGCTGCCACACGCCGTGCACCAGCCCCCACGCCGCCCCCGCGGCCAGCATGAGCCCGGCCAGGCGCAGCGCCAGTACCTCACCACCCGTGCCCCGCTTGAGCAGCCGCGCCCGCCACAGCGGCGCGATGACGAGGCCCGGTGTGCTGGCCAGCGCAAAGCCGGCCATCGCCACGGCACCGCTCAAGGGCGAGCCTGACAAGCCGGCCAGCAGCAGCGCCGCATGCAGCAGCCCACAGGGCATGGCCACCCAGGCGATGCCGGTAGCGAAGGCATGGCGCGGCTGAGGGCGCCAGCGCATGGCGCCCAGCCACGCCGGCACGCGGCCACGCACCAACAGCGTCAGGCYGAACAGCAGCAGTGCCGCCTGCAGCAAGGCCCAGGCGGGCTGCAGCAGCGTCACGCTCTGCGAGACACGTGCGAGCGCCTGGGCGGACGCTGCCGCCACCGCACCCCCGGCGGCATAACCCAACAGTCGGCCGGCCAGCAGCCGCACGGGCCGGTGCCCCGCGGCGAGGGCGCAAGGCGCACTGCACATGGCCGCGCAGTGCGGCATGCCTGCCAGCCCCATCAGCGTGGCGGACAGGACCAGGGCCGCATCCATCAGATGATCTTGGAGAAGCGCTCGCGGCTGGCGTCGGCCTGCAGGTAGCGATCAAAGACCGACGCGACGGCGCGCACGAAATACCAGCCCAGCGGCGTGACCTGCAAAGCGTCGGGTTGCCGCTCGACCAGGCCCTGGTCGGCCAGCCGGGACAAGCGCTCCAGCTCCGGCGCGAAGTAGGTGGCAACGTCGACGAGATAGGACGCCGCGATGGACTCGAACTCCAGCCGGCCCTGGCACATCAGCGCCATGATGACGGCGCGGCGCAACAGGTCGTCGCGGGTCAAAGCCAGGCCGCGCTGCACGGGCAGCTGGCGCTGGTTCAGCGCATCCTCATACTCGGCCAGGGTCTTGGCGTTCTGCGCATACGTTGCGCCGACGCGGCTGATGGCCGAAACGCCCAGGCCGATGAGATCGCAATCAGGCTGCGTCGAATAGCCCTGGAAGTTGCGGTGCAGCAGGCCCTGGCGCTTGGCCACGGCCAGCGGGTCGTCGGGCAGCGCGAAATGGTCCATGCCGATGTAGGCATAGCCCTCGCCCAGCAGCGCGCTGATCGCGCCTGACAGCATGGCCAGCTTGTCACCCGCCGGCGGCAGCAACTCGGCGACGATGCGGCGCTGCGGCTTGAAGCGCTGCGGCAGGTGGGCATAGGCATACATCGCGATGCGGTCGGGCCGGAGCTCGGCGACCTGGGCGATGGTGCGCGCGAAGGACGCCGGCGTCTGCAGCGGCAGGCCATAGATCAGGTCGACGCTGATGGAGGCGAAACCCAGCTCGCGCGCCCCGCGCATCAGGGCCGCGACAGAGGCCAGCGGCTGCACGCGGTGCACGGCCTTCTGCACGGCCGGGTCGAAGTCCTGCACGCCGAAGGACAGGCGGTTGAACCCGAGCCGGCGCAGGTGCGCCAGGCGCGCCAGGTCGACCGTGCGCGGGTCCACCTCAATGGACAACTCGGCGCCAGGCAGCAGCTTGAAGCGCCGGCGCAACGCATCCATCAGCACGCTCAGTTCAGTGTCCGACAGAAAGGTCGGCGAGCCACCGCCCAGATGCAGTTGCGAAACGGGCGCGTGGCCACCCAGGGCCTCGGCCACCAGGTCCATCTCCAGGTTCAACGCGGCCAGATAGGGCTGGGCGCGCTCGTGGTGCTTGGTGATGATCTTGTTGCAGGCGCAGTAGTAGCAGAGCTGCTCACAGAACGGGATGTGCACATAGACCGACAGCGGCTGGGCCGCGCCGCGCTGTGCCAGGGCCTGCAGGTGCTGGGGTGCCTGGTAGGCCTCGACGAAGCGGTCGGCCGTCGGGTAGGAGGTGTAGCGCGGGCCGGCCACGTCGTGGCGCCTGATGTTGGCGTCAAGGAGGTCGGGGTCCAGCGGTCTTTCGGTCACAGCAGCCATGCGGCAACTGTGCCGATACCGCGGCTCGCCGGCCTTGATCCAGGTCAAGCGCGCAGTGCCGGCCCGGTCCAAGAATGCCAACCCATGAGTCTTCCCTGCCCCACCGCCGCGCTCGAGCCGCTCAAGGTCGCCTGCGCCAGCTGCAATCTGCGCGAGCTCTGCCTGCCTGTGGGCTTGCGGGCCGCCGACCTGACCCGCCTGGATGGCCTCGTCGCGATGCGACGCAGCGTGCCGCGCGGCGGGTATCTGTTTCGCAACGGCGAGAGCTTTGAAGCGTTGTACGCCGTGCGCACCGGCTTCTTCAAGACCCGCGTCGGCAGCGAGGATGGCCGCGACCAGGTCACCGGCTTCCAGATGGCCGGCGAGCTGCTCGGCCTGGACGGCATCAGCAGC
Organism: Roseateles sp. P5_E4; assembly: GCF_054049255.1. Taxonomy (NCBI): domain Bacteria; kingdom Pseudomonadati; phylum Pseudomonadota; class Betaproteobacteria; order Burkholderiales; family Sphaerotilaceae; genus Roseateles; species Roseateles sp. P5_E4. The sequence goes on from NZ_JBFUMS010000017.1 coordinate 103,989, forward strand.
GACCGTCACCACTGCGACGCCGTCGCGCTGGAGGACTCGTCCGTCTGCGTCATCCACTATTCCCAGCTGGAGGAGCTGTCACGCGAATTCAGCGTGCTGCAGCACTCCTTTCACAAGATCATGAGCCGGGAGATCGTGCGCGACCACGGCGTCATGCTGCTGCTCGGCAATATGCGGGCCGAGGAGCGCCTGGCGGCCTTCCTGCTGAACCTGACCCAGCGCCTGCAGGCACGCGGCTTCTCGGCATCCAGCCTCGTGCTGCGCATGACGCGCGAAGAGATCGGCAGCTACCTCGGCCTGAAACTGGAAACCGTCAGCCGCACCTTCTCCAAATTCCAGGAGGACGGGCTGCTGGAGGTCAAGCAGCGCCAGCTGCGCATCCTCGACCAGGCCGGGCTTCAGGTCTTGGTGAACAACAGCCGCTGCTGAAGCCAGACGAAAAAAGGCCCTGCGGGGGCGCGCAGGGCCTCGAGATCGAGGAAACGGCGGTCAGCCGACCTTGATCTCGTTGCGCACTTCCTTCACGCCGGGCACGGCCTGAACCAGCTTGATGGCCTTCTGGGCCAGGTCGGCGCTGGGTGCCGCGCCCTTGAGCACGACCACGCCAGCAGCGCTGCTGCTCACGGTCAGCGGCAGGGCTGCCAGATCCTTGTCCTGCTGCAATACGGCCTGGGCCTGGCTGGCAATCGTCGTGTCGCCGGCGGTTTGCGCCTGAGCAACCTGTTCGGCCGGGGCCGGCGTCGCCGGTGCTTGGTCAGCGGCAAAGGTTGCAGTGGCACTACCAGCCATCAAGGCGGCAGACAGCAGTCGGGCGAAGGTGGATGTTTGTCGCATGCAGATCTCCTGAGGATGCGTGAATCGAAAGCGATACCGGGGGGCACCACGAACAGGTTCAGCGCAAGGCCCGTGCCAGTTTCAAATTTCCTCAGCAGATCAACGACTTAGGACAAAACCCGGCGCGACGGGGCCCCTCAGCAACGACAAGCACGGGCCTTTTTGTCGCCGGGCGGCGACGCCGCATGGCGATGCCGGCCTAAGTGCTTGATTCATCTGACGGTTTTCTGTCGCCCGAATCCGACGCGGCAGCTAGGGGGTCGGCGCGAAAGAGCTGCGGATCCAGCCCGTGCTTCTGCATCAGGCGATAAAACTCGGTGCGGTTGCGGTCGGCCAGGCGCGCGGCCTCGGCCACATGGCCCGAGGTCAGCTTCAGCAATTGATTGAGGTAGTCGCGCTCGAAGCGCTGCTTGGCATGCTGGTAGCTCAGCACCTCCAGCGACGGCGTCTGCAGCGCGCGCTGCACCTGGGTCAGCGACACCAGCGGCGCCATGGCCAGCACGCAGACCTGTTCGACGACGTTGTAGAGCTGGCGCGCATTACCCGGCCAGGGCGCGGTCACCAACGCCTCCAGCGCATCCGGCGCAAAACCCTTGACCGGCCGGCGGTGCCGCTCGGCCAAGGTCTGCAGGAAGTGCTGGGCCAGCAGCGCGATGTCCTCGCGCCGCTCCGACAGCGGGGGCAGGCGCAGCTGCACGACATTGAGCCGGTAATAGAGGTCGGGGCGGAACTGGCCCTCGGCCATGGCGAGCTCCAGGTCACGGTGGGTGGCGGACAGCACACGCACGTCCACCGCCACCGCCTCGTTGCTGCCCACCGGCCGCACGACACGTTCCTGCAGCACGCGCAACAACTTCACCTGCAAGGCCAGCGGCATGTCGCCGATCTCGTCCAGAAAGACCGTGCCGCTCTGCGCCGCAGGGATCAGCCCCTGGCGCTGTGCCTGCGCGCCGGTGAAGGCGCCCTTCACATGGCCGAACAGCTCGGATTCCAGCAGCGCCTCGGGGATGGCGGCACAGTTCACCGCGATGAAGGGCTTCGCTGCGCGCGGGCTGGCGCGGTGGATGGCGCGCGCCAGCAGCTCCTTGCCGGTGCCGCTGTCGCCCGAGATCAGCACGCTCGCGTCGGTCGCTGCCACCAGCCGCGCCTCGGACAGCACCTCGGCCATGCGCGGGCTGCGGCTGATGATCTCGCTGCGCCACGCAGCATCGCCGTCAAGCGGCGCCGGCCCCGTCACGTTCACCCGCAGCGCCTGGTTGATCTTGTCCAGCAGCCCCTTGCCATCGAAGGGCTTGGTCAGATAGGCATGGGCGCCACGCGTCGTGGCCTCGACGGCATCGGGGATGTTGCCGTGGGCGGTCAGCAGGATGACCGGCAGCGACGGGTGCCGGGCGCGCACCTCGTCGAACAGGGCCAGGCCGTCCAACCCCGGCAGGCGCACATCGGTGATGACGAGGGACGGCAGCCGCACGGCGAGGTGGGCGAGCGCGGCTTCGGCGCTGGCCACGGCCTGCACGGCATGGCCGGCAGCGGTCAGCCGCATCGTCATCAGGCGCAGCAGGTCGGCGTCGTCGTCGACGAGGAGGATGGTGGCTTGCGTGGTCATTGCTGCCCCTTTATCGCGGAGCACCGGGCTTGCCCGGCAGGGTCTGCTCGATGGCCTTGAGGGCCTCGAGCTTCTCGTTGAGCTGCTCGTTGCGGCGCTGGCTCTCGCGCAGTTGCTGGCTGAGCTTGTCGATGTTGTCCTGCAGCCGCCGCTGCTCGGCCAGGCGGGTGGCCATCAGCGTGGCCAGCGGCTTGATCGGTTCGGCCGACGCGTCGGTCGCATTGGCGATCAGGTCGAGCTGCGCCGCAGCCTGGGCTTGGTCTGCGCTGCTGCGCCCCTGGTTCAGGGCCAGCGCCTTGCGCAGATCCTCGGCATAGCCGACCAGCGCCTTCAGATCGTCGACCTGCGGCGGTGGCGCGGGCAGCTCCGGGCAGACAGGCGCAGGGGGCGGCGGAGCCGGCACGGGCGCTGGCGGGGCCGTCTGGCAGGCGGCCAGCAGCAGCAATAAGCCAATCTCAAGCAGTCTTCGCATGGGGTATCTCAATCCGGAAATGGGCACCGCCTTCGCTGGCCAGCAGCCGGCAGCTGCCGCCGTGGGCCTGCACGATCTCGCGCACGATGGACAAGCCGATGCCACTGCCGCGGCGCGCACCGGGCGCCTGGTTGCGGCCTTGGTAGAAGGGGTCGAAGATGCGCTCGGCATCCTCGGCTGCCACGCCGGGACCGGCGTCGATGCAGTCGATGCAAAACTTGCGGTCGTCCTGCTCCAGGGTCAGCACGATGACGCCCCCGGGCGGGCTGAAGCGCAGCGCGTTGGCCAGCAGATTGGCCAGCACGATGGCCAGCTTGGCGTCGTCGACAAGGGCGTTGCAGGCTGCGGCGTCGATGCGTACCTGCAGGCCCCGGGTCTGCCAGAGCAGGCGCTGTTCATCCACCACACGCGCCAGCAACGCCTTGAGGTCGGTCGCGCGGCGCTGCAGTTGCTGAGAGTTGGAGGCCAGCGTCTGGTAGCGCAGCAGGTCCTCGATCTGGCCTTGCAGGGCGGCGCTGTTGTCGCCGAGGATGCGCACGATCTCGGTCTGATCCGGCGTCAGCGGRCCGGCAACGCCCTCGCGCAGCAGGGCCGCGCCTTCGCGGATGGAGGCCATCGGCGTTTTCAGCTCATGCGAGATGTGGCGCACGAAGCGCGTCTTGTCCGACTCCAGCGTGGCCAGGCGTTGGCGCAGCCACTCCAGCTGGCGCCCGAGCCGGCGCAGGTCGGCCGGGCCGCGCACCTCCACGGGCTCGTCGAAGCGGTTGTCGCCCAACCGGCCGATGGCCGCCTCGACATGGGCCAGCGGCCGCAGCAGCCAGTGTCCAAAACCCAGCGCCAGCAGCACGGCCAGCGCGATGGCGCCCAGCACCAGGGCGCTGATGAGGCGGCGCTGCTGCTCCAGTTCGGCCAGCACCGCGTCACTGCGGCGGTCCACGGCGCGCTGGCTCTGCTCGGTCAGGGTCTCGTTGAGGCCGTGCAGGCGCGCGAATACCGGTGTCAGCCGCCGCAGTGCCGTGGAGCGAGTGCGGGTCGGGCCTGGGTTCTGCAGCACCTCCCAGGCCGCTTCGGCCTGCCTGCCCCAGTCGGCGAACAGCTGCTTCGATGCCGGCTCGGTCAGCGTGCCGGCCAATGTCGCCTGCGTGGCCTTGGCGTCTGCCCAGGCGGCCTGGAAGCGTTCGCGCAGGCTGGCGTCGTCGAGCACCAGGAACTGCCGCGCACTGCGCTCCATGGCCACGGTGCGTTCGGACAGCCGCTGCACCTGGGCGCTCAGACTGGCGGCGTCCTGCGCGGCTTCGCGGCTCTGCAGGGCGACATGCTCGAGTGCGAACATGGCCTGGGCCGCCGCGCCGCCCAGCAGCGCCGTGATCAGCAAAAAGGCGGCCAGCAGGCACTGGTGGAAGGACAGCCCGCGCAGGCCACCGCCGCGCGGGCGTTGCCAGGTCGGTTCGGGTGCGGAGGAGGCAGCGGCCAGCGTGGCGGAGGACATCTTGGGCGCCGCATCCTAGGTGCGCAAACGGCACGTGATCGGACCTCGCCGGCTGGCTTTGCATCACGATGCAACCGGCCTGCCGCCATTTGAAAAACAGTCATGCTGCGGCGCAACAAACCGAGCGTAGGATGGCTGTCCATGCGTCCTCAAGTCCTGATCATCGGCTGCGGCTTCGGCGGCCTGGAGGCGGCGCGTGCCCTGCGCACCGCCGACGTCGACATCACCCTCGTCGACAAGACCAACCACCACCTCTTCCAGCCCCTGCTCTACCAGGTGGCCACGGCGGGCCTGTCGGCGCCGTCGATTGCGGCGCCCATCCGCCACCTCTTCCGCGGCCAGCGCAATGTGACGACGCTGATGGGCGAGATCGTCGCCATCGACGCCACCGCGCGAACCGCCACGCTGAAGGATGGCGCCACGCTGCGCTGGGACCACCTCATCGTCGCCGCTGGCGCCACGCACAGCTATTTCGGCCGCGATGACTGGGCCGAGCACGCGCCGGGGCTGAAGACGCTGAGCGACGCCTTCGAGATTCGCCGCCGCGTGCTGCTGGCCTTCGAGGCCGCCGAACGCGAAGCAAATGGCGAGGACGATCCCGTCCAGCGTGCCGCCCTGCTGCAGTTCGTCGTTGTCGGCGGCGGGCCGACCGGGGTCGAACTGGCCGGCACCTTCGCCGAGATCGCCCGCCACACCTTGCCCGGTGAATTCCGCCACATCGACCCACGACAGGCGCGCGTGCTGCTGGTGGAGGGCAGCCCGCGTGTGCTGCAGGCCATGCCCGAGAGCTTGAGCGAACGCGCCCGCGAGCAACTGGGCGCACTCGGCGTGGACGTGCGCCTGAACGCCCGTGTGACCGGCATCGACGCCCAGGGGCTGGACATCACGACGCCAACCGGCCCGGAGCGCCTGCACAGCCGCTGCGTCGTCTGGGCCGCCGGCGTGGCGGCCTCGCCCTTGGGCCGTGCGCTGGCCGATGCAACCGGCTGCACGCTGGACCGCGCCGGCCGTGTGGTCGTCGAGCCTGACCTGAGCTTGAAGGGCCAGGCCAATATCCAGGTCATCGGCGACCTCGCCGCCGCGCAAAGCCACGCGCCCGGCCAGCCTCCGAAGCCCGTGCCCGGCGTGTCACCCGGCGCCAAGCAGATGGGCCGGCACGCCGCCGCCAACATCCAGCGCCGGCTGCGCGGCGAGGCGACGCAGGCCTTTCGCTACCGCGACTACGGCAACCTCGCCACCATCGGCCGCCACAGCGCCGTCGTCGACCTGGGCACGCCGGCCGGGTCGCTGCGCTTCTCGGGCCTGCCGGCCTGGTTGTTCTGGCTGTTCGCCCACGTCTATTTCCTGATCGGCTTCCGCAACCGCTTCGTCGTGCTGGTGGACTGGGCCTGGGCCTACTGGACGCATGACCGCAACGCACGCGTGGTGGCAGGCGCCGGGCTCAGCGAGGCCAGCCAGGCGCGTGACGCCCAGGCTTGACCTCGTCGCCGGGCAGGCTGATCAGCAGCAACGCCAGGCTGGCGCCCAAGGCGATGACGGCCCAGAAGATCAGGAAGCTGAGGGTGTAGACGGCCTGGGTCGACAACTGCACGGGCGCAGTGCCAAACCAGCGCAGGTCGGCCGGGTCGACGACGGCGAACACCAGGGCCTCCAGCACGCCAGCCGCAAGGAAGGACGACCAGGCCACGGCCATCGCAAAGCGCTTGATGCGCGTGGGGCCGGCGGCGCCGTTCATCTCTTCAGGCCCGCCGTGCCCGTGGCGGCATGGTTGCGGGCGACCAGGGCCGGTACCGCATCACCGGCACGGGCGCGCAGGTCGGCGGGCTCGGTGGCATCGGCAGCCTGGGCGGTGCGGTGCAGCTCCAGCGGCGGGTCGGGGTGGCGGATGGCCAGCGCCAGCGTGAAGAAACTGGCAACGACGACGATCGCCGGGCCCCCGACCACGAGCCAGACCATGGGCTCGCGCCAGGCGGAGGAGGGATTCAGGGCGGACATGGGGTTCTCCTCGCCGTCAGCGCGGCAGCACGAAAGTGGACTTCTCGACGACGGTCTCGGCGGCCGATCCACCGGTGTCATCGCTGATGCGGCTGAAGCGGCTGATGCGCCAGCGCATGGGATGGGCGCCAGCCTTGAGCTGTTGCGCCGTCTCGGGCGGCACGCGCAGGGCCACCGCCACCCAGCGCGCCTCGGCGGGGCCCAGGTCCACGGTGGCGGCCTGGGTCAGCGCCAGGCCGGGCAGGCCCTCGGCTTCGATGCGGTAGCGCTGGGGCGACTCGGTCGCGTTCATGACCTGCAGGCGGTAGACGTTCTCGATCCAACCGTCCTCGACGAGTCGGGCCATCGAAGCGCGGTCACGCACGATGTCGACGCGGAAGCTGTGCCGCGACAGCAGGCTCCACATCAGGGCCGTGCAGATGACGAGCAGCACGGCGGTGTAGATCAGCACGCGCGGGCGCAGCACGTGCTGCCAGCGCTGCGCGCGCGTCAGGCGCTGCTCCAGGCCGTTCTCGGTGTCATAGCGGATGAGGCCACGCGCGGTGCCCATCTTGTCCATGACGCCGTTGCAGACGTCGATGCAGGCCGCGCAGCCGATGCATTCGTACTGCAGGCCGTCGCGGATGTCGATGCCGGTCGGGCAGACCTGCACGCACAGGTTGCAGTCGATGCAGTCCCCCACGGGAGCGGCGGCGCTGCGCACCTCGCCCTTCTTGCCGCGCTGCGCGTTCTTGCCGCGCGGCTCGCCGCGCTCCGGGTCATAGCTGACGATCAGCGTGTCGCGGTCGAACATCGCGCTCTGGAAGCGCGCGTACGGGCACATGTACTTGCAGACCTGCTCGCGCATGTAGCCGGCGTTGCCGTAGGTGGCGAAGCCGTAGAACAGCACCCAGAAGGTTTCCCACGGTCCCATGCCGAACGCGAGGACCTCGCGCGCCAGTGTCTGGATGGGCGTGAAGTAGCCAACGAAGGTGAAGCCGGTCCACAGGCCCAGCGCGATCCAGGCGGACTGCTTGCCCGCCTTGCGCCAGAGCTTGGTCCAGGACCACGGCGCCTTTTGCAGCCGCAGCCGCGCGTTGCGGTCGCCCTCGAACCAGCGCTCGATGAGCATGAACAGCTCGGTGTAGACCGTCTGTGGGCAGGCGTAGCCGCACCACAGGCGCCCGGCCACGGCGGTGAACAGGAAGAGCGCGTAGGCCGAGATCATCAGCAAGCCCGTGAGGTACACGAAGTCCTGCGGATACAGCACCAGGCCGAAGATGTAGAAGCGCCGCGAGCCCAGGTCGAAGAGCACGGCCTGCCTCTCGCCCCAACTGAGCCAGGGCAGGCCGTAGAACACGAGTTGGGTCAGCGCGACGATGGCCCAGCGCCAGCGGGCGTAGAAGCCGTCCACCGACCGCGGGTGGATCTTGTCCTCCGACTTGTAGAGGCGGATGACTTGGACGGCATCGCCCGGACCGGGCGCGGAGGGAACAGGCATGGGACTCAGGGGGAAGCGATGACGCCTTGCGACTGCGACAGACCCCAGACATAGGACGCAAGCACGCGGATCTGCTCGGGCGTCAGCCGCTCGCCATGGGCCGGCATCACGTTGTGCTTGCCGTTGTTGACCATGGCCGTGACGGCTTCCTCACCCCAGCCATGCAGCCAGACCTTGTCGCTCAGGTTGGGCGCCCCCAGGGCCGGGTTGCCCTGGCCGCCGGGGCCGTGGCAGGCCGCGCAGGCGGTGAACTTGGGCTTGCCGAGCTGGGCGTAGAGCGCGTTGTGCGGGCTGCCCGACAGCGACAGCACGTAGTGGGCGACGTTGCGCACATCCTCCGCCGCGCCCACTGCCGGCGCCATCACGGGCATGTTGCCCTCGCGGCCCTTGGTGATGGTCTCGGTGATGGTTTCGGGCGAGCCGCCCCACAGCCAGTCGGTGTCGGTCAGGTTGGGGAAGCCCTTGGAACCCTTGGCGTCGGCGCCGTGGCACTGCGCGCAGTTGTTGGCGAACAGCCGCTCGCCAATGGCATGGGCCTTGGGATCCTTGGCGAGCTGCTCCGGCGTCTTGTCGGCGAAGGCGGCATAGACCGGCGCCATGGTGGCGCGCGCCTGTGCCAGGTCGTTGGCGTGCTCGCCCAGGCTCGTCCAGCCCAGCTTGCCGGCCTGGTTGCCCAGCCCTGGATAGAGCGCCAGGTAGATGCCGGAGAAGACGATGGTCAGCACGAACAGGCCCATCCACCAGGCGGGCAGCGGGTTGTTCAGCTCGCGCAGGTCCTCGTCCCAGACGTGGCCCGTCGTGTTGTCCGAGGCCATCACCTGGCGGCGGCTGGCGATGATGAGCAGAATGCCGCAGAAGATGAGGCCGCCAATGGTGCCAATGGCGATGAAGAGGGACCAGCCGCCGTTGAAGAAGTCGCTCATTGCTCATCTCCTTCGAGGGGCAGGCGGGCGGCGTCGTCGAAGCGGCCGCGCCAGGCCCAGGCGATGATGCCGAGGAAGACGGCCAGCGACACGAGGGTCACGGCCACACGGAGTTCGTTGATGCCCATGGTGCGGGCTCCTTACTTGTTCGCGGTGCCAAGCACCTGCAGATAGGCCACCAGCGCGTCGAGCTCGGTCTTGCCCGTCACGTCCTGGGAGGAGGCCTTCACCTCCGCCTCGGTGTAGGGCACGCCCAGCATGCGCATCGCCGCGAGGCGCGCCGGCATGCCGGCTGCGTCCACCGGTGCATTTGCCAGCCAGGGGTAGGCCGGCATGTTGGACTCGGGCACCAGGTCGCGTGGGTTGTTCAGGTGGATGCGATGCCAGTCGTCGCTGTACTTGGCGCCGACGCGATGCAGGTCGGGCCCGGTGCGCTTGCTGCYCCACTGGAAGGGATGGTCGTAGACGAATTCACCCGCGGTGGAGTACTTGCCATAACGCAGCGTCTCGGCGGCAAGCGGGCGGATCATCTGCGAGTGGCAGTTGTAGCAACCCTCGCGCAGATAGATGTCGCGCCCGGCCAGCTGCAGCGCCGTATAGGGCTTGAGGCCTGGCGCCGCCTCAGTGGTGGAGCGCTGGAAGAACAGCGGCACGATCTCGACGACGCCGCCAACCAGCACGGTCAGCAGCACCAGCACGATCATCAGCAGGTTGCTGGTCTCGATGCGCTGGTGGCCGGAGACGGATGAAGTTTGTGTGCTCATGTCATTTGCTCCGCCGCGTGTAGCGGCGCTTGAAATTTGCGGGCCGAGCGCCGGGCCGCTCCCAAGCCGGCCCGCGTTGGGCGACGTACCTGCCGGTCGAACCGGCAGGTATCGCCGTCCCCGCGGGGGACCGGCCAACGTACTCGTTGGACGAGGGGCTGCATGTCAGTTCAGGCGTGAGCCAGCGCGGGGACCGGGATGCGCACGGACTGCGAATTGCCGGCCTGCACGGTCTTGATGACGTTCCAGCTCATGATCAGCATGCCGGCGAGGTAGAGCAGGCCGCCGCTGAGGCGGATCACGTAGAAGGGCCAGGTCGCCTTGACGCTTTCGACGAAGGTGTAGACCAGCGTGCCGTCGGGGTTGACCGCGCGCCACATCAGGCCCTGCATGACGCCGGCAATCCACATCGCGGCGATGTAGAGCACGATGCCCAGCGTCGCGATCCAGAAGTGCAGCTCGATGGCACGCTTGGAGTACATCTGCGTGCGGCCGAACATGCGCGGGATCAGGTGGTAGAGCGAGCCCATCGAGATGAGGCCCACCCAGCCCAGCGCCCCGCTGTGCACGTGGCCCACCGTCCAATCGGTGTAGTGCGACAGCGCGTTGACGGTCTTGATGGACATCATCGGCCCCTCGAAGGTCGACATGCCGTAGAACGACAGCGCGACGATGAGGAACTTCAGGATGGGGTCGTCACGCAGCTTGTGCCAGGCACCCGACAACGTCATGACGCCGTTGATCATGCCGCCCCAGCTCGGCGCCAGCAGCACCAGGCTAAAGATCATGCCGACGCTCTGCGCCCAGTCCGGCAGCGCCGTGTAGTGAAGGTGGTGGGGGCCCGCCCACATGTAGGTGAAGATCAGCGCCCAGAAGTGGACGATGGACAGGCGGTAGCTGTAGACGGGGCGCTCGGCCTGCTTGGGGATGTAGTAATACATCATCCCGAGGAAGCCCGCGGTCAGGAAGAAGCCCACCGCGTTATGGCCGTACCACCACTGCACCATGGCGTCCTGCACACCGGCGTAGGCCGAATAGCTTTTCCAGAAGCTGACCGGGATCACCGCGCCGTTGACGAGGTGCAGCAGGGCCACGGCGAGGATGAAGGCACCGAAGAACCAGTTGGCCACGTAGATGTGACGGATCTTGCGGCGCCCCACGGTGCCGAAGAACACGATGGCGTAGGCCACCCAGGCAATCGTGATCAGCACGCCGATGGGCCATTCCAGCTCGGCATATTCCTTGCCGCGCGTGAAGCCCAGCGGCAGCGTGATGGCCGCAGCCACGATGACCAGCTGCCAGCACCAGAAGTGAAACCACGCCAGGCCCGGCGCGAACAGGCGGGTCTGGCCGGTGCGCTGCACGACGTGGTAGCTGGTCGCCATCAGTGCGCAGCCACCGAACGCGAAGATGACCGCGTTGGTATGCAGGGGCCGCAGCCGCCCGTAGCTCAGCCAGGGGATGCCTGCGCCGAGATCGGGCCAGGCCAGTTGCGCCGCAATGATGACGCCCACCAGCATGCCCACCACGCCCCACAGAACGGCGGCCAGCGCAAATGCGCGTACCGGTCCGTCTTCGTATACCGCCCCAGTGGTGGCCAGCGCCTTTTCGTTCGCCATCGCGACTCCTTCAGTCTGATGCAAACGATTCTTCGCGCGGGGGCTTCTAGACGCCTTGATCCTCGTCAAGCAGGATGCGTTCAGCCTCGTTTTCGAAGCCGTCCAGTTGCCCGGAGTGCACAGCCCAGCCGAAGACCGCCACGATGAGCAGCACCAGCACGACCGAGAAGGGGATGAGGAGATACAGGATGTCCATCAGCGCGCCAATCTCTGGGCATTGAGCACGACGAACAGCGAACTCGCTGCCATGCCCAGGCCCGCCGCCAGCGGCGGCAGCCAGCCGCTCAGCGCCAGCGGCACGCAGGCCAGGTTGTAGAGCGCCGCCCAGGCGAGGTTCTGACGCAGCACGCGGCGCGTCCTGTGCGCCAGCGCGAGCGCCTGCGGGATGGCCATCAGCTGGTTGGACACCAGCAGCGCATCTGCGGCACCGCGCGCCAGCATGGCGCCCTGCCCCATGGCGATGCGCACGTCCGCCGCGGCCAGCACCGGCGCGTCGTTGATGCCGTCGCCGACCATCAACACGCGCTCGCCGCGCGCCTGCCAGTCACGCAGCGCAGCAAGCTTGGACTCGGGCGTGGCGCCCGCGCGCCAGTGGGCAATGTCCAGCAACGCCGCCATGCGCGCGACCGCCGCCGGCTGGTCGCCCGATAGCAGGCGCACGCGCCTGCCCTGGGCGCGCAAGGCCTTGATCGTTGCCGCGGCATCGGCGCGTGGCGCCTCGGCAAGGTCCAGCCACAGCACGCAGTCGCCGCAGCCCACGGGGCCGAACGCCAGCCGCGCAGCCGGATCGGGCCGCGCGCTGACCCAGGCCGGCGCACCCAGGCGCCAGACCCGGCCGGTCGCGTCGCGCGCCTCCACGCCGCGGCCGGCGACTTCGCGCACGTCCGCCCAGCTGCCGGCACTTCCGTCGGCCAGCGCCTGCGCCACCGGGTGGCGCGACAGCCCGGCCAGGCTGCGGGCGACGTTCAGCAACGCGTCGGCATCGGCGCCCAGGGCCCAGTGGCGACGCAGCTGCAGCCGGTCCTCGCTGAGCGTGCCGGTCTTGTCGAAGACGACGGTGTCGATGGCGCACAGCCGTTCCAGCGCCGCCAGGTCCGTCAGCAGCAACCCGCGCCGAGCAAGCGCGCCGCTGGCCGCGAGCCAGGCCGCAGGCGCGGCCAGGGTCAGCGCGCAGGGGCAGGTGACGATCAGCACGGCCACGGCCACTGCGATGGCGCGTGAAGGATCCAGCCACCACCAGCCGACGCCCGCCAGCAGCGCCAGCAGCAGCACGACCGCCGTGAAGCCCGCGGCCACGCGGTCCAGCACGCCGTTGACAAAAGGCCGCTGGCTCTGGGCCTGCTGCATCAATCGCACGATGCCCTGCGCCGTCGTGTCTGCACCCACGCGCAGCACGCTGACGATGAGCGGGCCGTCGAGGTTGATGCTGCCCGCCACGACCGCATCGCCCACCGTCTTGGCGACCGGCGCGGATTCGCCCGTCAGCAGGGCCTCGTCGGCCCAGCCCTGGCCGGACAGCACACGGCCGTCGGCCGCGAAGCCCTCGCCGGCCGCGACGCGGATGCGATCACCCACGCGCAGCGCCTCGGGCGCGACGCGTTCACTGCTGCCGTCATCACGCAGCCGCTCGGCCGCCGTTGGCAACGCGCCGGCGACCGCTTCCAGCGCATCCGCCGCGCGATGCCGCGCGCCCAGTTCGAACCAGCGCGCCAGCAGCAGCAGCGCGACGAACATCGTCAGCGAATCGAAGTAGACCTCGTGGCCCAAAGGCCCGCCGGGGTCGAACAAGGCCCCGGTGCTGGCCACGAAGGTGACGGCGATGCCCAGCGCCACCGGCACATCCATGCCCAGCCGCCCTGCCCTGAGCTGCCGCCAGGCGCCAACCATGAAGGGGGCGGCCGAAAAGACCATGACAGGCAGCGTCAGCACCCAGCTGGCCCAGCGCAGCAGACGGTCCAGGTCGGCGCTGAGCTCACCCGGGGCGGCGACATAGGCCGGCGTCGCCATCATCATGACCTGCATCATCAGGAAGGCGGCGACAAAGAGCCGCCACAGGGCCTGCCGCCTTTCCTGCCGGCGCAGCTCGCGCGCAGGCGCTGCGACGTCGGGCGTGGCCCGGTAGCCCGCCACCTGCAGCGCGGCCAGCACGTCGGCGAGCGTGAGCTGTGAAGGCAACCACTGCAAGGCCAGCCGGGCCGACGCCGGATTGACACTGGCACCGCGCACGCCTGGCAGCGTCAGCAGCGCCGCTTCGATCAACCCCGAGCAGGCCGCGCAATGCATGCCCGCCACCTGGAATTGCGACAGCGCCACACCGCCCGGGCCATCGGGCCAGGTCGTGAAGGGGGCGAGGAGGCGGGCGTCGGCATCAGCCGCACACAAGCCGGGAGGGGGTGCACTCACGCCGCCAATCTAGATGGCCCGCCCCGCCGCCCCCATGACCTGGGTCAAGCTTTTGCGGGAACACATATTGCGTGTGCTCCACCGCCTGCAGCACTTCAGGAGGTCACTCATGTCGGATCTGTCGATACCCGTGGACGCCGCCAACGACGCGTCCGCCACACAGTTCTCCCATGTCAAGCCCGGGGACACGCCCTGGCGCCCCGACGGCCTGAGAGATTTCTTCCTCTACCGCGACCTGGGCGTGGCCGAGGCCACGGCGGGCAAGGTCATCGCGCACCTTGTGAAGGCGAACATGGCCCCTGAAAAGGGCACGGGATGGCACCGCCATGAGGCGGAGTTCCAGATCGTGCTGATGACCAAGGGCTGGGCCAAGTTCATGTACGGCGACCAGGTGACGCTCGTCGAGGCCGGCGACTGCGTGCACCAGCGCCCCGGCATCGTGCATTACCTGTTCGACTACTCGCCGGACATGGAGTACCTGGAGATCGTCTCGCCGGCGGACTTCAAGACGGTGGCCGCGCCGGCGCCTTGTGAAGTGCCGGCGCCTTCGACCTGGCCCTAGAAATCCATGTCGAGCTGCTCGATCTCGTCCGGCTCCAGCCGGGCCGCGGCCGTCCACTCCTTGAGCTCCGGCATGGCGCTGATGGCCTTGCAATAGGCCATGCAGGCGGGATTCAACGGCACGTCATAGGTCATGAAGCGCGTGACGACCGGCGCAAAGAAGGCGTCGGCCGCACCGCGCTTGGCACCAAACAGATAGGGGCCGCCGTAGCGCGCCAGGCAGTCGGTCCAGATCTCGGTGATGCGCTCAATGTCGGGCTTGGCCCCGGCCCAGATCTTGTGGCGCGGAAAGTGGCCCTTGAGGTTCATGGGCAGCGACGCGCGCAAATTGGCAAAGCCGGAGTTCATCTCGCCGCAGATGGCCCGCGCATGGGCCCGCGCGACGCGGTCCGCGGGCCACAGGCCGGCTTTGGGGAAAAGCTCGTTCAGATACTCGGCAATGGCCATGTTGTTCCAGACCGTCACGCCGTCATGCCGCAGGCAGGGCACGCGGATGGAGGGCGCCAGCAGCAGCAGTTCCTTGCGCGCATCCTCATCGTCGGGCGAGACCATGATCTCATCGAAGGCCAGGCCGGCGAAGCGCGTCAGCAGCCAGCCGCGCAGCGACCACGAGGAGTAGTTCTTGCTGCTCAGCGTCAGCGTGGCCGCGGGTGTCGCGGCCTTGGATTTTCGCGCCGGTGCTGGAGCGGTTTTCACCGCCTTGGCGGCGGGGCGGGTCGGCGTGGCAACAGGCATGGCGTCTCCTTCTCGGTCTGGGCACCCCATCGACGCAAGGCCCATGCCATGCTGGCGCGCTCCTTGCGTCGCTCCTGGCATCACCGGCCTTGCAGGAGCAACCATGTACCCCGCCTACCAGGCCCATACCGATCTGCTGTGGCCGCTGCGCATGGCCACGCGCATGTCGATTCCCTTCCTGCAGCAGCCCGGCATTGCTGACGCCAGCTGGTTGCCAGCGCGCCAGTGGTCGGCGGCAGGCAAGGTCTTCGAGCTGGCTCAGATCACCCACACCCGCCCGCCCTGGCGCATTGGCGAGATCGTCAGCGGCGACGAGCGCTGGCCTGTCACCGAAGAAGCCACGCTGACCACGCCCTTTGCGACGCTGCTGCGCTTTCGCAAGGAAGGCGCACCTGAGCAACCTAAAGTGATGGTGGTGGCGCCGATGTCGGGCCACTTCGCCACGCTGCTGCGCGAGACGGTGCGCACGCTACTGCAGGACCATGATGTCTACATCACCGACTGGCACAACGTGCGCGACGTGCCGCTGGTGGCCGGCCGCTTCGGGCTGGACGAGTACACCGGCCACTTGATCGACTTCCTGGCCGCCATCGGCCCGCAGGCCCACGTGGTGGCCGTCTGCCAGCCCTGTGTCAGCGCACTGGCGGCCGTGGCGCTGATGGCCGAGGACGACCACCCTGCCACGCCAGCCAGCCTGACGCTGATGGCCGGCCCCATCGATTGCCGCGTCAGCCCCACCGCCGTCAACGAACTCGCCACCAGCAAGCCCATCTCGTGGTTCAAGAAGAACCTGATCAGCCATGTGCCCTGGCAGCACGCGGGCGCGGGGCGGCGCGTCTACCCGGGCTTCGTGCAGCTGTCGGCCTTCATGAGCATGAACAAGGACAGGCACACCAACGCCTTCAAGGACTACTACAAGCACCTCGTCGCCGACGAGTTCGACAAGGCCGAGGTCACGCGCGTGTTCTACGAGGAATACCTGGCCGTGGCCGACCTCGCGGCCGACTTCTACCTGGAAACAGTGGAGCGCGTCTTCCAGACCTACGACCTGCCACGCGGCGAGATGTTCTTCAGGGGCCGGCGTGTGAACCCGGCGGCCATCCGCCGCACCGCTTTGCTGACCGTGGAGGGTGAGCGCGACGACATCTGCGCTGTCGGCCAGACGCTGGCCGCCCAGGACCTCGCCAGCAGCCTGCGCGCCTATATGCGCACCCACTACATCCAGCCCAACGTCGGCCACTACGGCGTGTTCAGCGGGCGACGCTGGCAGCACCAGGTCTATCCGCTGGTGCGGCACGTCATTCAGGTGTCGCAATAGGCGCCCCTCGCCCAGTTGCGCGTCGCTGAACGCGAGCGCATCTGGTCGGTCCCCCGAGGGGACGGCGATGCTCTCGGCATCGAGCCGAGAGCACATCGCCAACACGGGCCGGCTCGGGAGCGGCCCAGCGCTCGGCCCGAAAGGCCGAACCAACGAAAAAGGCCGGCATCGGCCGGCCTTTGTTCGGGGCGAATCGCTCAGGCGAAGTTGGCTTCAGCGAACTGCCAGTTCACGAGATTGCTCAGGAAGGTCTCGACGAACTTGGGGCGCAGGTTGCGGTAGTCGATGTAGTAGGCGTGCTCCCACACATCGACGGTCAGCAGCGCCTTGTCAGCGCCGGTCAGCGGCGTGCCGGCGGCGCCGGTGTTGACGATGTCGACAGAGCCATCAGCCTTCTTGACCAGCCAGGTCCAGCCCGAACCGAAGTTGCCGACGGCGCTCTTGACGAAGGCTTCCTTGAAGGCGGCATAGCTGCCCCACTTGGCGTTGATGGCGTCGGCCAGCGCGCTGCTGGGCTCGCCGCCACCTTGCGGCTTCATGCAGTTCCAGAAGAAGGTGTGGTTCCAGATCTGGGCGGCGTTGTTGTAGATCGGACCCGGGTTCGGTGCCTTCTTGATGATCTCTTCCAGCGTCAGGGCTTCGTACTCGGTGCCCTTTTGCAGGTTGTTGAGGTTCACGACGTAAGCGTTGTGGTGCTTGCCGTGGTGGAACTCCAGCGTTTCCTTGCTGTAGTGCGGGGCCAGCGAGTCGATCGGGTAAGGCAGCGGGGGCAGCGTGTGTTCCATCGTGGAGTCCTCAGGTGTTGGGGGGAAGGGAAACGCAAAGATTGTAGGGAGAGCCAATCACCCCTGCGGCGAAGGCTGTACCCCCAGAACGCGCAAGTCGAGGCTGCCGTCGGCCAGCACTGCGCGCACCTCGGCGCCGGGCAGCAAGGCATGCACGGACGTCACCGCGCCGCCGGCGCCGTCGTCCAGCCAGGCGTAGCCACGCGCCAGCACATGCTGCGGGTCCAGGGCCTGCAGCCGGGCCTGCAGCGCGTCCAGCCGGGTGTGCTGGCGCGCCAGGATCTCGTGGTGCGCGCGTTCATGGCGCTGCTCCAGGTGGGTCAGCCGCTGGCCTTGCAACTCGACGCGCCGGCGTGGCGCCGCGCCGGCACGCTGGGCCAGCAGATCCAGCAGGCGCCGTTGGCGGGCCAGCACGTCACTGGGGCGGGACAGGCGCAGCGCGAGTCGATCCAGGCGCTGGGCGAGGGTCTGCAGGCGATGGTCGATGCGCAGGGTCAGGCTGCGCTCCAGCGCACCGAGGTGCTGCAGCAGGCTGGCGCGCGACGGCGCCGCCAGCTCGGCGGCGGCCGTGGGCGTGGGCGCGCGCAGGTCTGCGGCCAGGTCACACAGTGTCACGTCGGTCTCGTGGCCGACGCCGCAGACGATGGGCAGGGCCGAATTGGCCACCGCGCGGACGACACGTTCGTCATTGAAGGCCCAAAGATCCTCCAGCGAGCCGCCGCCGCGCACCAGCAGCAGCACGTCGACCTCGGCCCGCTCGTTGGCGCGCCTCAGCGCTTCGACCAGCGCCGGTGGCGCTTCGACGCCCTGCACCGGACTCGGGTAGACCAGCACCTCGACCTGGGGCGCTCGCCGCGCCAGCGCCGTCAGCACATCGTGCAGGGCTGCACCGGCCGTCGACGTGATGACGCCGATGCGGCGCGGGTGGGTGGGCAGCGCGCGCTTGGTGTCGGCATCGAACAGGCCCTCGGCCGTCAGCCGCGCCCGCAGCGCGAGGAACTGCTCGTACAGCGTGCCGGCACCGGCACGGCGCATGGCCTCGACGACGAACTGCAGCTCGCCGCGCGGCTCGTAGACGGCGACGCGGCCGCGCACCTCGACCAGCACGCCTTCGGCCGGCGCAAAGTCCAGCATGGCGGCGGCGCGGCGGAACATCGCGCAGCGCAGGCTGGCGGCCTGGCCGTCGGCGTCCTTCAGTCCGAAATAGCAGTGGCCGCTGGCGGCGCGCGTGAAGCCAGTGATCTCGCCGCCAACGGCGACGACCGAGAAGCGCTCAGCCAGGCTCTGGCTCACCGCCTCCAGCAAACCAGCCACGCCCCAGACACGACGATTTGAAGCGGCTTCGCGGGGCTCAATCACGCGCAAACCCAATGCCGGCGCGGGCCGGGAAGTCCACAGCCGCGCCAATACTGGGCTGGCGGGCAATTTCGGCTCATTTCGCCCGTCACAGAGCTGTCATGAGCACATAAGGCCTTGTTTTTCAATTCGAATTCCACTGCTCAAACTTGAGGCAACTTGTCCAAGGCCTTGATTTGACGGCCTCTGCAGGCCAGCGCCGCTGCGTTGCCCACAAAGTTATCCACAGTAACGGTGGATTGTGAGAACGCTTTCGCAGTGGCGGAGATCGGCCGAGGCGTGCAAGGCTGGGGCCATAATCCCGCGCACTCATCCGGCCGTCAGCGGCCGTTTTTGTGACCGGCCTGCTGGCCTTTTCATCGACGGGGACGCCCTTGTTTTCGATCATACAAGCCGCCGGTTGGCCGATCTGGCCCTTGCTCCTGTGCTCCGTGGTGGCCCTGGCCCTGATCATCGAAAGGCTGTCCAGCCTGCGCGCCAGCCGCATCCTGCCGCCGCGGCTGCTGGAGGACGTCATGAACGTCAGCGCCCAGCAACTGCCCGCGCCCGACATGGTCGACCGCCTGGCCGAAAACTCGCTGCTCGGCGAGGTGCTGGCTTCCGGCCTGCGCGCCGTCACGGCCGAGCCGCAGATGCCCGAGGGCAAGCTGCGCCTGGTGTTCGAATTTGCCGGCCGACGCGCCGTGCACCAGCTCGAGCGCTACATGAACACCCTGGGCACCATCGCCACGGCCGCGCCGCTGCTGGGCCTGATGGGCACCGTGGTCGGCATGATCGAGATCTTCGGCAGCCAGACGCCCGGCGGCGGCAACCCCGCCCAGCTGGCGCATGGCATCTCCATCGCCCTCTACAACACGGCCTTCGGCCTGATGATCGCCATCCCCTCGCTGATGTTCTACCGCTACTTCCGCGGCCGCATCGAGGAATATGTACTGGAGCTTGAAGCCGCTGCAGACCGTCTGCTGGGCCAACTGCGCCGCTACACAGCCTGAAATGGACTGCCCCTCGTCTGGTCTCGCCCCGCTGAACGCGGGCGCGCCCAACCGGTCCCCCGAGGGGACGGCGATGCTTGCGGCATTGAGCCGCAAGCACATCGCCTGCGGGCCGGCTAGGGGCGGCCCGGCGCCGGTCCGCGGCGTGAGGCGCTGCACACAACGGATGAACTGACATCATGAGATTCCGCTCCCCACACCGCGAGCCGCCGGAGATCAACCTCATCCCGTTCATCGACGTGCTGTTGGTGATCCTGATCTTCCTGATGCTGTCGACGACGTACTCCAAGTTCACCGAGCTGCAGATCACCCTGCCCTCGGCCGATGCGGAGAAGCTCAAGGACCGGCCGCAGGAGGTCATCGTCGGCATCGCCGCCGATGGCCGCTTCGTCATCAACCGCCAGCCGGTGGAAGGCCGCTCCGTGGACATCCTGATCGCCGCGCTGCGCCAGGCCTCCGGCGGCAACGCCGACGCGTCGCTGATCATCTCGGCCGACGCCGCCACGCCTCACCAGGCCGTCATCAACGTGATGGACGCCGCGCGCCGCGTCGGCCTGACGCGTGTCACCTTCGCTGCCCAAACCGACGCTCGCTGACCGCCTCCAGCAAGAGTGGCTGATCGGCGGGCCGCTGTCGGTCGCCCTGCTGCCGCTGAGCTGGCTCTACCGCACGCTGCTGGCGCTGCGCCGGTTGGCCTATGCCATCGGTTTCAAGCGCGTCGAAACGCTGCCTGTGCCCGTCATCGTCGTCGGCAACTGGATCGTCGGCGGTGCCGGCAAGACGCCGACGACGCTGGCCCTGCTGGCGATGTTGCGCACGCGCGGCCTGCGCGCTGGCGTCGTCTCGCGTGGCTACGGGCGCGAGAGTGACGGCGTGCGTCTCGTCACTGGTGTATCGACGGCCCGTGAAGTCGGGGACGAGCCCTTGCTCATCCATCTGCGCAGCGGCGTGCCGGTGGCGGTCGGCCGCGACCGCGTCGCCGCGGCGCGCGCCCTGTTGGCTGCCGAGCCCGGGCTGCAACTGCTGGTCAGCGACGACGGCCTGCAGCATTGGCGGCTGCCGCGCAACCTGAGCTTGCTGGTCTTCGATGAGCGCGGCCTGGGCAATGGCCGCCTGCTGCCCGCGGGCCCCTTGCGCCAGCCGCCTGCGGCGCTGGCGGCCGACGAGCTCGTCGTCTACAACGCGCCGCAGCCGAGCACCGCCCTGCCCGGCTTCGTCGCCGGGCGCCGCCTGGCTGGCGCGGTGACGCTGGCCGACTGGTGGGCCGGCAAACCGGCGCAGATGGACACGCTGTTGGCCTTGCGCGAGCGGCCGGGGCTGCTTGCCGTTGCCGGCGTGGCAAGGCCGCAGCGCTTCTTCGACATGCTGGCAGCGCTTGGATTGCGCTTTGACAGCCTGGCCCTGCCCGACCACGCCGACTTCGCGAGCCTGCCTTGGCCCCCCGACGCGGCCGCCGTACTGCTGACCGAGAAAGACGCCGTGAAGCTGCCGCCCGAGCGCGTCGGCGCCCTGCCCGTCTGGGTCGTGGCGCTAGACTTCTCGCCCGGTGCCGGCTTCGAGGCCGCGCTGGACACCCAACTGCAAAAACTCTTCGCTCTCGCCTGATGGATCAACGCCTCATCGAAATGCTGGTCTGCCCGCTGTGCAAGGGGCCGCTGACGCTGCTGCGTGAAGGTGCCGGACTGGAATTGCCGGCCCTGGCCTGCCGCGCCGACCGCCTGGCCTTCCCCGTTCGCGACGGCATCCCGCTGATGCTGGAGAGCGAGGCCAAGGCCTGGGACCCGGACGCCCCCGCGCCACCGGTCGTGCTGGCACCGTGAGCGCCGCGCCGGGCCGCCCCAAGCAAGCTCGCTCCCGCTTGGCGGGWGTGAGCCCGGACATGAGATGCCCTGTGGGCATCCCATGCCTGGCGAACGCCTGGCCGCGCTGTCGGCCAGGCAAGGCCGCAGGCCGAAGGGTGCACCAATGAGCTTCACCGTCATCATCCCCGCGCGCCTGGCATCGACGCGGCTGCCGAACAAACCGCTGGCCGACATTGCCGGCCTGCCGATGATCGTGCGCGTGGCGCGCCGCGCGGCCGAGTCCGGTGCCAGCCAGATCGTCGTGGCGACCGATGCGCCCGAAGTCGCGGCCGCCTGCGCCACCCACGGTGTGCGCGCGCTGATGACGCGAGCCGACCATCCGTCCGGTAGTGACCGTCTCGCCGAAGCCGTCGAGCAGCTCGGGCTGGCTGACGACGCCGTTGTCGTCAACGTGCAAGGTGACGAACCGCTGATCGCACCGGCCATGATCGACGCCTGCGCACTGATGCTGGCCGCCCAGGCCGACTGCGTGATGGCCACCGTCGCGCATGCGCTGACCGATCCTTCTGAGTTCGCGAACCCGAATGTCGTCAAGCTGGTCACCGACAAGGCCGGCCGTGCGCTGTATTTCTCACGCGCGCCCATCGCCTGGTGGCGCGACGGCGGCGGCCAGCCCAACGGCGCGCTGCGCCATGTCGGCCTGTATGCCTACCGCGCCGGCTTCCTGCGTCGCTTCCCCACGCTGGCCGTCAGCCCCCTGGAGCAGATCGAGTCGCTGGAGCAGTTGCGCGTGCTCTGGCACGGCGAGCGCATCGCCGTGCATGTGAGCGACGAGCGGCCCGGACCAGGCGTGGACACACCCGAGGATCTGGAGCGCGTGAGGCGTCTCATCGAGGGTTGACGCGGGTCTGCGGCGTCAGGCTCAGATAAGGCCGCATGCGATACTTGACCGCTGATTTATGCAGGACTTTTTCACAGTCCTGACGAGACGAGGAGACCCATGCGATTGATCCTTCTGGGCGCGCCAGGCGCCGGCAAAGGCACCCAAGCTGCCTTCATCTGCAAGCAATTCGGCATTCCGCAGATCTCCACCGGTGACATGCTGCGCGCCGCCATCAAGGCCGGCACACAAATGGGCCTGGCTGCCAAGGCCGTCATGGATTCGGGCGCGCTGGTCAGCGACGACATCATCATCGGCCTCGTCAAGGAACGCATTGCCCAGGACGACTGCGCCAAGGGTTTCCTCTTTGACGGCTTCCCGCGCACCATCCCTCAGGCCGATGCAATGAAGGCTGCCGGCGTCAAGCTGGATTACGTGCTCGAGATCGACGTGCCCTTCGACGCCATCATCGAACGCATGAGCGGCCGCCGCGTGCATGTGGCCTCAGGCCGCACCTATCACGTCAAGTTCAATCCACCCAAGGTCGAAGGCAAGGACGACGAGACCGGCGAGCCGCTGGTCCAGCGGGAGGACGACAAGGAAGAGACGGTCAAGAAGCGCCTGGATGTCTATTCGGCCCAGACCCGGCCTCTGGTCGACTACTACTCGCAGTGGGCCGCCACGGGCGATGCCAATGCACCCAAGTACCGCCGCATCGAAGGCGTCGGTTCGGTCGACGACATCATGAAGAAGGCCCTGGCCGCGCTGGCCTGAGCGTTCTCACCCCAAGAACAAGCCGCGGCGCGCATGCCCCGCGGCTTTTTTGTCGTCCACAATTGACGTTTACGTCAACCGTTCCCCATACCCAGGAGATCCTCATCATGGAAATTGCAGGCAAGGTGTTCATCGTCACCGGCGGCGCCTCGGGCCTCGGTGAAGGCACGGCCCGCATGCTGGCGGCCCACGGCGCCAAGGTCGTCATCGCCGATCTGCAGGCCGAACGTGGCCAGGCCGTGGCCGCCGAGCTCGGTGGCCTCTTCGTCAAATGCGACGTCAGCCAGGAGGCTGATGGTCAGGCTGCCGTCGCTGCAGCCACGGGCCTGGGCAAGCTGGTCGGCCTCGTCAACTGCGCCGGCATCGCGCCGGCCATCAAGACAGTCGGCAAGGATGGCGCCCACCCGCTGGCGGCCTTCAGCAAGACCATCACGGTCAACCTGATCGGCAGCTTCAACATGATCCGCCTGGCCGCCGAGGCCATGGCCAGGAACGAGCCAGAACCGACTGGAGAGCGCGGCGTGCTGATCTCGACGGCGTCGGTCGCGGCCTATGACGGACAGATCGGCCAGGCGGCCTATTCGGCGTCCAAGGGCGGTGTGGTCGGCATGACGCTGCCCATCGCCCGCGACCTGGCCCGCAACGGCATCCGCAACATGACCATCGCCCCAGGTATTTTCGGCACGCCGATGCTGTTCGGCATGCCCCAGGAGGTGCAGGACGCGCTGGCCGCGAGCGTCCCCTTCCCGAGCCGCCTGGGCAAGCCCGAGGACTACGCCAAGCTCGTGCACCAGATCGTCACCAACGACATGCTGAACGGCGAGGTCATCCGCCTGGACGGCGCGATCCGCCTGGCACCGAAATAACGCCCCTCGTCCGGTCTCGCCCTGCTGTACGCGGGCGCGCCCAGCTGGTTCCCCGAGGGGACGGCGATGCTTGCGGCATCGAGCCGCAAGCATCGCCAAGCGGGCCGGCTCGATGAACTGGAGTCGGACACAAGCAGTCCCTGCGGACTGCTTGTGCCTACGGAAGGCCATGGGCCTCTGGCCCATGGCAGGCCCAGCGCTCGGCCCGCAATACCAGTAT